>NZ_JAVREI010000008.1:0-169761 GCF_031845325.1 Blastococcus goldschmidtiae
AAGGCCTCCTCTGGTGGCGGAGCGGTTCCTCGACAGCTCCACTCCACACCGGGAGGCCTTCGCCCATCTACAACTCAGATCGTGTCCTCGCAGGTCCTCGACCAACGTGCCTGGTCATCACATCTAGCGGCGCGCGAAGACGTAGGGCCGCAGCGGGGGCTCCTCGGCGACGTCGGGGGCGTTGCCCTCGGAGTTGCCGGCGTAGGCGAGCAGTCCGGCGAAGTCGGCGGCGAAGGTCGCCGGGTCGACCCCCGGCTGGAACGGCTGCGCGCAGGTGGTGAGCGGGATCCGGGCACGCGCCGCGGGACCGGGGTGGCCGAGGGCGTCGGCGACGATCGCGAATCCGATGGCATCGAAGCTGCCGATGGCGAAGTGGTCGGCGACGTTCGTCGGACAGACGTCCTGCAGCGCGATGTTGGCGATGCGCCCCTGTCCCGTGCGCAGGGCAGAGCTGGGCATCGGCCCGACGTTCGGCACGACGACCTCGTCGAGGCGGGTGTAGGCCACGGTGTAGTCGATGCCGGCGAAGGTCTCGGCACCGCTGTTGAGCGCGCGCAGGAACTGCGACTGCGAGGCCTGCTGGTGGAAGGCGGGGTTGCAGTCCCCGCAGGTGATGTCGGAGAGCACGGTGCCGTGGTTGGAGGGGCTCAGCCCGACGAGGTCGTCGACGACCTTCCGGGTGTCGGGCCAGAACCGCAGCGCCCAGCGGGGCACCATGCCGCCCTGACTCCAGCCGACGACGTCGACCTCGCGGTGGGACTGCCGGCTCATGGTGCGCAGCGCGTGGACGACGTACTCGCCGGCGACCTGGATGTCACCGGTGGCGTCGAACGGGAGCGTGATCGCGCACCAGCGGATGCCCATGGCGGTGAAGGCCCGCTGGTAGTTCCAGGAGAAGTTGGGCTCCGGCGTCACGGTGGTCCCGGGCACCAGCAGGACGGGGTCCTGCCGCAGGTGCTTCAGCGGACCGTTGCACGTCAGTGCGGCGTCGAGCTGCGCCCTCGGGACGCTGAGCGCCGGGCCGGGACGGTCCAGCGGCGCGAACTCGCCGGTGGCCGACGGCTTCGGCGCAGGCGTGGCCGCCGCCGTTCCGGCCGTGCCCACCACCAGGACGGCTGCGGCTGCCGCCACCAGCCAGGACCGGACTCCGCGCACGGGCACTCCTCGAGATCCGGACGCGCTCCGTCGCGCGCCGTCGGGGGCTCAACGAGCCGCACCACAGAAGGTTGTGCACTCACATCGTAGCGAAACCCGAGATACGGAGCGCATCACAAGCTTCCAGCACCAAACGGAATTGCCGGCTCACTGTTAGCGGAATCTCTATTCCAATTCGAACCAATCCGTGGAGCCGTCGGCCTTCTTCCGGAAGTAGCTGATCCGGCGCGATGCACGCAGAATCGTGCCATCAGGCAACTGGATTGAAGGGCCCGTGCCATCGAGATCCACCGACACATCTTCAGGCCCCATGATCCGACCCGGGTCGGCTCCGAACTCGCTAAGCACGGCGAGTGCTTGGCGCGCTGAAACACCCTCTAGTGCGTCACCTGAGCGACTGAACCAGACTCGCAGCCTTCGAACAGAACCCGACCAAGCAGCAGCGTTGGCGATGGCAGTCATAGGTTCCGAAGCAAGTACAGCGACCAGGGCGCCTACGGCTTCGAGCAAGAGCAACGATGAACCTGGTTCCGAGGCAACCAGCTGGAGACTGCTCTCGTTGGGCATGTCGGGTCTTACGCCATGAAGCGAGCCCCGCAACTCCGTTGGTCGCGCCAGAGAGCCTCTTTCACCACTAGAGACGTACTCGTAGTAGCCACCACCATCGCGCCGCTTCGCTGCAATAGATTCAGCCAGCGCCTGCTCCACGGGAAGCGAGCCGATCTTCGCTGTAGCCGTCGTACGACGAAGCTCGCGGTCGAACTCTTCAAGCGCTTGCGTGACGTAATAGGCTCGCGGGTCGCTCAGGGCGAGGATAAGTCCAGATTGCTCAACCGGGGATTGGCTTTGCCAACGCCGCTCAAGTTCACGAATCATCGGCATTTTGTTATCGACGAAAGCGCGGGACTCTACTAGGTCCGGAACGTACTCGCTCACTCATGCCTCCGCATGCATCTAAACGTCTCTTCATCGGGAGCCGTGCCGGCAGCAACATACCCATAGGCCGGATGGAACTGGCGTGCACATCGGCCGTGGCGTGCACTGCGGGTGCGAGTCTTACGACATACGGCTTGGCCGTCGGACGGGCGCCCGCCCCGAAACAGCTGTCTAGGTAGGTCGTTGACAACGATGGCGAATCGCTGGGGGCGTGTGGTGACCATGCCTGGGCTCCGGACGCCTTCATACGAGCGACATCCCACTCGACAACGATTAAGCGGTCTGCGGATCTGAGTAGCTTGACGCCTTGACGATCTATCCGTGCACGGAGGGCGGCAGCGCGCGCAGCATCCGGTCGACCGATTCGACCCTTCTAACGTCGAGATGGCGCTAGTGGGCAAAGCGGCCCAACTGGTCCCGCGCCGCAAGGACGACGACCCCGACGTCGTCGATCGGCGGAGGCGCCGAAGTCAGCCATCACCGACGGACCTTTTCCTCCACGAGTTCCAGCGCGCTCTCCACGACCGGGACGGCTAAGGAGCGGGCCAGTCCGAGGCCGGGACGCAAGGCCTTCCTGTGGACGACGAGCCGCAGGTCCGCCTAACTGGTGCATGCATCCAGGCGCGACTGAGCGTCCTCAGTCCATCAACGGGTCGGCGTCCTCGTCCGCGGTGAACGCCGCCCACAGCGCGGCGTACGCGCCCCCCGCGGCCAGCAGCTCGGCGTGCGGCCCGATCTCGACCAGCCGCCCGTGGGCGAGCACCGCGACCCGATCGGCGCGCGCCGCCGTCGTCAGCCGGTGCGCCACGACCAGCGTCGTCCGTCGCCGGGCCACGGCGTCTGCCGCTCGGGTCACGGCGGCCTCGGTGGCCAGGTCCAGCGACGCGGTCGCCTCGTCGAACAGCAGCACGTCCGGGTCGACCAGCTCCGCGCGGGCCAGGGCGAGCAGCTGCCGCTGACCGGCCGACAGCGACCGACCGCGCTCCCCCACCCGCGTCCGGTAGCCCTTGGGCAGGCCTGCCACCATGTCGTGCGCGCCGACGGCTCGGGCGGCGGCCTCCACCTCGGCGTCGGTGGCATCGGGCCGGCCGTAGGCGATCGCGTCGCGCACCGTGCCCGCGAAGAGGAACGCCTCCTGCGGCACGACGCCCAGCCGCGCCCGGTACTGCAGCAGGTCCAGCGAGCGCAGGTCCGCGCCGTCCACGCACAGCGCCCCGGACGTCGGGTCGTAGAACCGCGCGACCAGCTTCACCACGGTCGACTTCCCGGCCCCGGTCTCCCCGACCAGCGCGAGGGTCTCCCCCGGCGCCACGGTCAGGGTGACGTCGCGCAACGCCGGAGCGGACGCGCCGTTGTAGGCGAAGGTGACGTCGGCCAGCCGGACCTCGCCCCGCAGCGGGCCCACGGGTGCTGGGGCGACGGCGGCCGGGGTCGACGTCGGGGTGCGCAGCAGGTCCCGCACCCGGCGCAGCCCGACGGAGGCCTGCTGGTAGCTGTCGAACACCTGCGAGAGCTGCTGGACGGGCGCGAAGAACGTGTCCACGTACAGCACGAAGGCGATCAGCACGCCGGTGGTGATGTCGCCGGAGGTGAGCCGCGCGGCGCCCACCGCCAGCACCGCGGCGGCGGCCACCTCGGACAGGAACTCGACGAACGGGAAGTACGTGGCGATGTAGCGCTGGGCCCGCAGCCGGACGTCGCGGTAGCTGCGGGCGTACCCCTCGAAGACGGCGGTGGAGTGCTCGGTGCGGTCGAACGCCTGGGTCACCCGCACCCCGGCGACGTCCTCCTGCAGGCGGGCGTTGACCGCGCTGACCCGCTCGCGCGCCTCCGTGTAGGCCGGCACCGACCGCGAGCGGAACCAGACGGTGGCGATGACCAGCACCGGCAGCACGGCCACCAGCACCAGCGCCAGCTCCGCGTCGAAGACGAACAGCGCGACCAGCACCCCGATCAGGGTGAGCACGCTGACCACCGCGGTGGTCAGCCCCGTCTGCAGGAACGCCGACAGCGCGTCGACGTCGGTGGTCATCCGCGTCATGATCCGGCCGCCGAGCTCGCGCTCGTAGTAGTCCAGACCCAGCCGCTGGAGCTGGGCGAAGGTCTTCACCCGCAGCGTGTAGAGCAGCCGCTCGCCGGTGCGCCCGGCCAGCCAGGCCGAGCCGCGGGACAGCGCGAAGCCGACGGCCACGACGGCCAGCGCGATCCCCGCCACGGTCAGCAGCAGGCCCAGCGAGCCTTCGGTCACGCCGTCGTCGATGCCCTTCCGCACGAGGGCCGGGATCGCCAGCTGGGCGGCGGTGTCCCCGATCACCAGCAGCAGGCCGGCGGCCAGCGGCCAGCGGAAGGGCCGGATCAGCCGCCACAGCGAGAAGTCGGGGTCGGCGGCCCGGGCCCGGTCCGGCGGCACGTCGGGGAGCTCGTTCGCCGGGGGCAGCCGCTCGACCAGCTGCCGCAGCACCGGGGTCGGGGCGGCCGCGGCGGCCATCCCCGCGCCACCTCCCCCGCCCCCGCCTGGGGCACCGATGGAGCCGGCGGCGGCCCGCGAGGGACCGTCGTCCTCGGCTGCCGCCTCCGGCGCGGGCCACGCCTCCGGTGTCGTGCTCCCGGACGGCAGCTCGTCGGCCGGCGGCGGGGCATCTCCCTCGGCACCGGAGAGCAGCAGCCGGTACAGCGGCGAGCGCGCCTCGAGCTCGGCGGCGGTGCCGACGTCGACCACCCGGCCGGCGTCCAGAACGGCGATCCGGTCGGCCAGCGCCAGGGTCGAGCGCCGGTGCGCGACCAGCAGCGTCGTGCGCCCCTGCATCGCTCCGCGCAGCGCCTCGTGGATCCGCGCCTCCACCGCCGCGTCGACGGCCGACGTGGCATCGTCCAAGACCAGAACGCGGGGATCGACCAGCAGCGCGCGGGCCAGCGCGACCCGCTGCCGCTGGCCGCCGGACAGGGTCAGCCCCTGCTCCCCGACCACGGTGTCGTAGCCGTGCGGGAGCTCGCTGATGAACCCGTCGGCCTGCGCGGCGCGGGCGGCGGCGCGCACCTCGTCGTCCGTGGCGTCCGGGCGGCCGAAGGCGATGTTGGCCCGCACCGAGTCGGAGAACAGGAAGCTGTCCTCGAAGACGACGCCCAGTGCGGACCGCAGCCCTCGGGTGTCCAGGTCGCGGACGTCGACCCCGCCGATCCGCACCGCGCCTTCGGACACGTCGTAGAACCGGGGCAGCAGGTTCACCACGCTGGACTTGCCCGACCCGGCGGTGCCGATCAGCGCGAGGGTCTCCCCCGGCTCGATCCGCAGCGACACCTCCGACAGCACCGGCCGGTCGTCGTCGTGGCCGAAGGTGACGTCGTCCAGCTCGACGGCCAGCGGTCCGTCGGGCACCGCGCCGGTGCCGGACACGAGCTCGGGCCGGGCGTCGATGATCTCGAGGACCCGCTCGACCCCCGCCCGGGCCTGCTGCCCGATGGTGAGCAGGGCGGCCAGCTGACGGACCGGGGATACCAGCGCGGCCAGGTAGGTGGCGAAGGCGAGGAACGTGCCCAGGGTGATCGAGCCGCGCAACGCCAGCCAGCCACCCAATGCGAGCACTCCGACCTGTCCGAGCGCCGGTATCGCCTGCAGCAGCGGGTTGTAGCGCGAGGTGTACCGGACCACCCGCATGCGGGTGCCGTAGAGCCGGCGGGCGCCGGAGTCGATCCGGTCGAGCTCCCGGTCCTCCTGGCCGAAGCCCTTGACCACGCGGACGCCGGTGACGGCCGCCTCGACGTCGCCGACGACCACGCCGGCCTGCTGCTGAGCCGCCCAGTTCGCCGGGAAGAGATCGCGCCGCGAGCGCAGGGCCACCCACCACAACGCCGGGCCGACCGCGAGCGCGACGAGGGTGAGCAGCGGGGACAGGTACGCCATCACGCACAGCGAGACGACGAAGAGCAGGGCGTTGCCGGTCAGGTTGGGCAGGAAGGCCAACAGCCCCTGCACGAGCGTCACGTCGCTGATCGCCCGGCTGACCGTCTGGCCGGTCTGCATCCGGTCCTGGCCGGGCCCGTCGAGCCGGGCGAGGGCGGCGTGGACGTCGTTGCGCAGGTCCATCTGGACGTCGAGGGACAGCCGTCCGGCCAGGTACCGGCGGACGAAGCCGGCGGCGAACCGCAGCGCCCCGGCACCGACCAGTGCGAGCACGAACGGGGTGATGTCGACGGCGCGGCCGGCCTCGACACCGGCGACCACCCGGTCGACCACTTCCCGGACCAGCAGCGGCGCGAGGCCGGCCACCACCGAGGCGACCAGCGCGGCGGCGAACGCGCCGATCAGGTCACGGCGGTGCCGCAGGCAGTAGCCGACGAGCCGCTTGAGCCAGCCGCCCTCGGGCGGTGGGGGCTCGGCGTCACCGCGGGTGCCGGTCGGCTGGAGTTGGGTCGCCGTCACGAGGTGGCCGCCGCCCCCGGGAGGACGACGGAGAGAGACGGCACACCCTCAGTGTGCGACGAACCGCGAGGCCCTGCGCCACCCGCGTCAGCGGCATGCCGGAACAGCGACTGGTCAGCCGTTGGGCCGGAGCTTCCCCCCGGGCGCGCCGACCATCAACGTGACCAGCGTCCGGACCACCTCGGGCTCGAGGCCCTCGGTGTGCCCCTTGTCCTTGCGCAGCACGTCGGCCACCACCCGGTCGCCCTGCAGCCCCGGGTAGACGTACACCTCCGCTGTGCCCGGCCCGGGCGGCCCGCCCCACGCCCGGGTCGGTCCGCCGGGCCGCGTGTCGTGGATCCGCCCGGGCTGGTCGTCGACGACGTCGTCCAGCCGGACGCGGTTCCCACTGCCGAACCGCTCGGCCCACGGCGAGGTGTCGGGGAGCGAGACGATTTCGTGCTCCCCCGCGGTGTAGATGAAGGAGAATTCCGCCGACGGCAGGCCTTCCGCAACGGAGAACATCCGGGCCCGCACCTCCGGCGGAAGTGGCTGCTGACCCGGCTGCAGCGGCGGACCGAACCCCTCGACCAGCGGCGCCTGTCCCAACCGCCCGCCGGAGAGGCTCAGCCAGCCGTCGACCCGGTCGGCCCACCAGTCGCTACGCAGCAGCCGGTTCGACGTCATCCCGCCCTGCGAGTGGCCGGCGAGCCAGAACGACCGGACCTGCCCGGGGTACCGGGCGAGCACGTCCGCGACGACGGCCTGCAGGTACGCGTCGTCGGCCTCGGAGACCCACCTGCGGAAGGGGACCTTGGTCTGCGCGGTCGGGGTGGCGACCACCAGCCCGAACTCGTCGACGTGGTCGTGCACGGGGAAGTACTCGCGCTGCCAGGGCCCCAGCGAGCCGGCGCCGTGGAGGTTCAGCACGAACACGACGCCGTCCTGCGGCGGAGCATCGGGCCGGTCGAGGGTGAACGGGCGGCCGTCGAGGTCGACCTTCTCGGTGATCACGGCCCGACGCTAGAGGCGGTGGAGCGCCACCGGAAGGTCCACATCCGACCGCCTCTGCGCACGAACCGTCCGCTACTCGAAGTAGCGCCGCGGCGCCTCCACCAGCATCTGCCGGATCTGGTCCTCGGTGACACCCCGGTCCCGCAGCATGGGCAGCACGTCGCGACTGATGTGGGTGAAATTCCAGTTCGGCGCGATCTGCTCCTTGGCGGCCTGGGCCTCCACACCGGGGAAGTAGTCGATGTAGCAGCTCGCGTCGTGCGCCAGCACCATCCGGTCGGCGTAACCCCGCTCGGCGAGCGCGACGATCGTGTCCACCCGCGACGTCGTCGGGTTGTAGATGTCGAGCCCGAAGCGGTCCATGCCGAGCAGACAGCCGGCCTCGGCCAGCTCGCTCAGGTAGTCGAGGTCGTTGCTGTCGCCGGCGTGCCCGATGACCACCTTGGTGAGGTCGACGCCCTCGTCGCGGAACACCTGCACGGCCAACTTGCCCGCCTGGTTGCCGACGGAGGTGTGCACCGTGATGGGCGCCCCGGTCGCGCGGTGGGTGGCCGCGCAGGCGCGCAGGTTGCGCTCCACCCCGGGGGTCAGGCCCTTGGCCTCCACCACGCACTTGAGGAACGCCGCCTTGACCCCGGTGCTCGCGATGCCGTCGGTGAGGTCGGAGGTGAAGTCGTCGACCATCGGGTCGCTCGGCAGGTCGAGGAGCAGGCCCGGACCGCGGTACTCGTACTGGTGCGGCAGCTCGTCGTAGGTGTAGAGACCGGTGGCCACGATGATGTTGAGATCGGTCTGCTCGGCGACCCGCTGCACCCGCGGGATGTAGCGGCCCAGCCCCCACACCGTGGGGTCGAGGATCGTGTCGATGCCGAGCGCCTTCAGCTCGTTCAGCTTCTCGACGGCGTCCGCCACCCGCTCGTCCTCGTCCCACCAGTCGCCGTCGCCGTAGTTCTGCACGTGCTCGGTGGAGAGCACGAACACGTGCTCGTGCATGAGGGTCGGCCCCAGGTCGGCGGTGTCGATCGGGCCACGGACGGTCTCGACGGTGGGCATGGCTGTCCCTTCGGGTGGGTGGGCGGTGCTCAGCGCACCGGCTGCCAGTCGGTTCCTTCGCGCAGCGTCGGCTTGAGCACCTTGCCGCCGGGATTGCGGGGCAGCGGCTCGGACCGGACGTCGACGTACTGGGGGACCTTGAAGTCCGCGAGCCGCTCCCGGGCGAACGCGACCAGGCCTGCGGCGTCCAGCGTCCGGCCGGGCAGCGGGACCACGACCGCGCCGACCTTCTCGCCCATCATCGAGTCCGCGACGCCGATGACGGCGACCTCGCCCACGTCCGGATGCGCGGCCAGGGCGTTCTCCACCTCGACGCAGTACACGTTCTCGCCGCCGCGGTTGATCATGTCCTTCTTGCGGTCGACGATGTAGACCCGTCCGTCGTCGTCGATGCGGGCCAGGTCGCCGCTGTGCAGCCAGCCGTCGACGAAGGTCTCCGCCGTCTGCTCGGGCTTGGCCCAGTAGCCGGCCACGACGTGCGGGCCGCGGATCAGCAGCTCCCCCACCCCGCTCTCCGGGTCGGGATCCTCGACCTCGACGTCCACTACCGGGGCCGGGTAACCGACGGAGTCGGCGTGCTCGGCGGCGTCCTCGTGCGGCAGGTACGTGGACACCGACGAGGTCTCGGTCAGCCCGAACCCGTTGCCCACCCGCGCCGTCGGGAACGCCTGCTGGAGGCGGTGCACCAGGTCGGGGGCGATCGGCGCGCCGCCGTAGCTGAGCGACATGACCGAGGAGGTGTCTATGTCGGCGAAGTTCGGCTGCTGGAGCGCCAGCCAGTAGATGGCCGGCACGGTGGTGAGGACGTCGACGCGCTCGTCCTGGATCGCCCGCAGGAACTCCTGCACCTCGAACCCGGGCATGATCACCGACGTCCCGGCGACCGCGGTGACCACGAGCAGCTGGGAGTTGCAGCCGGTGACGTGGAACAGCGGGACGGAGATGAGCGTGGTGCGCGGCTCGCGGCCCAGGTCCAGGCAGCGCAGGCAGGTCTCGATGTTGGACAGGTAGTTCTCGTGGGTGGTCATCGCACCCTTGGGGAAGCCCGTCGTCCCGGACGTGTAGAAGATCCCGGCCAGGTCTGTGTGCTGCTGGTCGGTGGTCGCCAGCGGGTCGCCGTCCGGGAGCGGGACGCCCGGCTCGCAGACGAAGACGGCACCGGAGTCCTCGACGACGTACCGGACCTCGGGTTCGGCGAAGCGGGTGTTCACCGGGACGACGACGCCGCCGGCGAGCAGCGTGCCCCAGAACGCGTAGACCCAGTCGTTGCCGTTGGGTAGCCGGTTGGCGACCCGGTCACCCGGTTGCACCCCGGCCGCGCGCAGGCCACCGGCGACCCGGGCGGCGCGGTCCCACAGCTGCCGGTAGGTCACCCGCTCGCCGCCGAGCTCGACCAGCGCATCGGCGTCCGGCCGCTTCTCGACCGCCGACCGCAGGATCTCCGGCAGGTTGCGCGGCAGATCCCGGTAGCGGCGGATGCCGTCCGGGCCCGCCTCGATGCCGCTGCGGTCGAAGGGGTTCGGCATGCCGACCTCGCTGACGTCGTCGTCCGGCGCTGGTCAGCGGAGTCTGTCGCGGCCGAGGCCCCGCGTCCAGACGAGCGCGACCGGCCGGCGCGTTCAGATCCCCGGACCCGTCGAGGCACCGACGTCGCCGGTCAACCGTCCACGTAGCGGTCGCGCTCGACGACGAACTGGCCGGTCGCGGTGTTGGCGTCGACGAACTCCGGAAGCAGCGGGATGCGCACCGTCACCGTCACGCACACCGAGAACTCCTCCCCCGGCACCAGCGTCGGCGTGTACGAGCCGGCCGCGGCGCAGTCCGCGCCCGACGGCGCGTACGCCACCCGCACGTCGGTCGCGTCCACCGACTGGTCCTCCACCGCCAGCTGCGCGGCCCGCACTGCCTGCTCCTGACCGGTCGCCGGATCGGGCGCGGTCACCATCGCCCGGCCCGCCTCGCGCGCCGCCGCCGTCGCCGCAAACACCCCGCGCTGCACCGCCGAGAACCCCGCCACGATGTAGACCAGCGGCACGAACACCACCAGCGCGATGAACACGAACTCCACCAGCGCCGACCCGCGCTCACCCTCGACCTGCCCCAGCCGGGCGCGCAACCACCTCACGCGCCCTCCTTCACCGCGCGCCCGGTGACCTCCAGCGGCAGCAGGTTGCCCAGCGCCGACAGCAGTGAGGGCACCGACCCCGAACAGCGGACGACAACCAGCGTCATCCCGCTCGGGTCGGTCTCCTCCCCCGACGTGCACACCAACCCCTCGGCCGTCCGCTGGGTGGTCGCCCGCGCGACCACCTTCACCGTCCGCGCCGCACCCAGCGCCGAGTCGACGTCGGCGTTGGCCGCGAACCGGGCACCCTCCTGCGCGCTCGCCGTCACCACGTTGCGCACGTGCGCGTAGACCGCCACCTGCAGCACCGCCAGCAGCAGCGCCACGACCAGCAGCGAGACCAGCACGAAGTCGACGACGGCGCTCCCCCGCTCGCCGTCGCCGTCAGGAACGCGCCGATCAGCCACCGCTCGTGACAGAGGTGAGCGCGTTGCTCACCGCGTCCACGATCGCCGCCCGGAACGGGATGAGGATGGCCAGCACCAGCGCCGCCGTCATCACCGTGATCATCACCCAGCCCGGGACGTCGCCCCGCTCGGGATCATCGGCCTCGAGCCGCGCGGTCAGGGCCGCGAGGGCCGCCGTCAGATATGCGAACGAGCGCATGGCGCGTCCTTTCTCCGTGTCCACCGGCATCACTGCGCCAGCGAGACGATGCTGATCAACCCCGGGAACAGGGCGAAGAGGACGGTGACCGGCAGCACCAAGGAAACGACCGGGAGCAGGAAGGTCGACCCGAGATCCCCACTTCACGGCAATGACCGTGAGGCATCGAGGGCTCGCGCATCGTTACGGCACTCCCCTGTCGCGAGGGGGAGCAATAGGCCGGACGCCGACTCCCACACGAAGAAGCCATGATTCCGTTCCGCTGACCGGTACTAGGGGGGCACATGACGCAGCGTTGGGTGGATCAGGAGGAGTCCGAGGACTACCCGCCTAGGCATACCGGCACGAAGACGGGCCGCAGGTTCAAAACCGTCTTGGCGGTCATTGGGGCGTTAGCTTCGGTAGTCGCAATATTCACGGGCATCCTCACGATAGCCGAGAAGGAGGAGACGTACAGTCGGGCAGCCGTCGCCAACTTCGCTCGGCTGTACTTGGCCTTGGCACCTTCCGCTCCAGACCTATCGCTTGACACGCTCACGACGGAGAACTTTCGCAGCCTTGCTCAAGGATCGGAAAGCGAGTACGTCCCCTTTTGGGAGTCCGTCGAGACGTCAGCTTTAGAGTCAGTAAAAGTGGCAGAGCGCAAGAATTGGTACGAAGTGCGCTACACCATAACCTATCGAAACGGCCAAGTCGAACAAGTAGCATCGGCCTGGAACATTACATGCGAGAATGAAGTCCGCAGGTATGCGCCGTTTATCAATTGTGTGGGACGGGAGCTACTGCTTGACGACTTTGAGCCGCTGGACTAGCACAAGACTTTGTCGGACGAAAGCAGGTCGGTCTCAAGCAAGTTCCGGTACACGGGCTCGTTGCAGACGGCGCCGAACACCTACCTGTGCCCGCGCCTCCGCCGACCAGGTCGGACCTGCCGTTTAAGGTCAAGCGGCCCAAGCGGTGAGTCCGGCTACTCACCCGAGGGCCTTTTCCAGTAGAACTGCGCCTAGAGCTACCAAAGCCGAGATCGCAATCGGGGCTGTGACTGCAGATTGACGCCACCACGGGGTCGTGACTGAGTCGCTTTTCACGAACGGTTGGCGCTTGGCTCTTGAGGCAACGAAGTACCGCCCGCCCAATACGAGGTTCGTTAGAGCCATTACGAGAAAAAGCGCTGTGAGCGCCACCTTCCATGGTGTTGGTAGTGGCACCACCGCCACGGCCACGAGCGAATAGACCGGCAGCAGAACGAGCAAGAAGCGAAGCAGTCCGGAGGTGTAATCCCCCACCCTGCCGGTGCCGGGAGCGTTTCTCCACCATCGCTCGATGCGTGTCGCCCTGTCCTGCCCCGTGTACCCCTCCCAGATCAAAGACGCTGCCCCACGCCTGAAAGACATGGACAGGTTGTCATCTGTGCCATACCGAGCAGTGAGACGAATCTCTGCGAGGTCGTCGAACTCCTCGATCTCATCCAGGTCAGCGAACGACCTTCCAGGGCGTGCGGTGTGACCGCTTCGCCATTCCAGACTGAAGTGCTGCGACGCCGACTCGTCGCCGATCTGAGTGGCCAAGGAATGAACGTCGGCCTCAGTGACCTGCCGATAGGGCAGCCGAGTGTATCCAGTGACAATGCGCTTCTTGACAACCACCGCGGTACTCCACCTGTTCGCCTCGACTCCCAACCCGTCGAGGTTCGGAGACCTCGTGGGGGCAGTACGACGGCAGGCCTCGGTCCAGGGATGCTCCACCTGAAACGGCCCGTGGTTGGGAACGAACCGCCTCGTGGTGGAACTCGAGGACTGCCGACCCGGCTTGGGGAAGAAACCGGGACGCTGCATGAGTGCTCGTTCGGGAGCGCTCGTACAGGCGTTCGCCAGGGTACCCGCGCGTGAAGACAACTAAGCGATTCGTCACAACCTGGCGGCGTGTCGACTTGGCCGGAGGCCATCACCCCTGAGCGCCCCGCCGCTGGCCTCTGATCCGAGGGCGCCCAGCCGTCCTCACGCTGCGCGACAGTTGAGCCGCGCGAACGGCGAACGCCCGCGTACGGCGGCGCAGCCGTGACGGCGTAGCGACGACGCGTTCTCGCAGGTCAGGCCGCTACAGGCCCTCTAGCCGCGACGTTACCCATTCCAAGGGATCGGTTGCACGGAACGTCACCATCTCGTTACGTTCGGCCTGTAGGCGCTTGCAAGAGCAAGCACCCGACAGGAAGAGGAAGAAGGCGATGACCCTCAACTTGGTCGAGCAGGCACAGAAGGACGGGAAGCGCCGCGAGCTGCCCGGCCGGTTCAGCACCCAGCCGTACGAGGGGCGCAAGGGTCCGTCCGAGTACGGCACCGTGGCGAGCCAGCTCCACCGGGCCGCGCGCGCCGTCGGCTGCAAGGTCCAGGTGCGGCGCTTCGATCCTGACGCGACCAGCTGCCGGGTGACCTTCCGCGTCGCGAAGACGTGAGGCTGGTCGCCTACGAGCGCGTGAGCACGAACGTCCAGGCCGAACGTGGGTTCGGTCTGGACGTTCAGCACGCGCAGGTCCTCGAGTGGGCCGAGGCCAACGGGCACGACGTCGTGCTCGTATGCCGCGACGAGGGCGTCTCCGGCGCCACGGACGCGGCGGATCGGGCCGGCCTGGCGTGCGCCCTGGCAGCGATCCCCAGCGACGCGGACGTGATCGTCGTCGCCCGCCTCGACAGGCTGGCGCGCAGCCTCACGGTTCAGGAGGCGATCTTGGCGGCGATCTGGCGCGACGGCGGGCACGTCGTCGCGATGGACCAGGGTGAGGTTCAGCGTGACGATCCCGACGACCCCATGAGGACGGCCATGCGCCAGATGGCGGGCGTCTTCGCAGAGTTGGACAGGCGCCTGATCATCAAGCGCCTGCGCGACGGACGTCGGGCAAAGGCAGCCCAGGGCGGGAAGGCCGTCGGGCGCTACCCGTTCGGCTGGTGCAAGGACGGCGAAGTGGCCCGCGAGCAGCGCGTGCTCGACGCCATGCGCGACCTGCGCGGCGACGGCCACTCCTGGCGCGAAGTCGCGGACCGGCTCAACGCCGGCGGTCCGGTCTACCGACCCCGGAAGGCCGACACGTGGACGACGGCCGGGCTGGCGAAGGTCGGCCGGCGAGCTGGCGTCGCCTGACCGGCGCCATCAGGACGGCGAGCGCCCGTCCAGGCCCACGACGACGCCTACTGCGCGCAACTCGTCAGTGGGCCGAGTCGCATGGCGTCCAGGCCATCTCATCCGGAGCGCTGCCGATCTTGAGCAAAGCGTGAAGCGCACACCTGCGCCAGATCACCGACTGGCCCCGACGAGCGCGCGTCGACCGCGCTGGGGGAAGCGATCTCCTCCGTCAGAGCCCGAAGACGTCCTTCGGGTAGACGGTCTGGCACTTGGAGCACCTGAGCCGATTCGCCGAGATGGGGTGAACGGTCCACGTGTCGCAGACCCTGCAGTGGTGGCCCTTCGGCATGGTCGGTGCCTCGCTTCGACTGTCGACCGCAGTCAATCCACGGCCATTGAGGTGCCGAGTCTACTTTTCAGCCGCCTGACCAGGCAAGATGCCCGGCCCTCAGATTTATCCATCTCGATTGAGCTCCCGGAGGACCGCACATGACCACGTGCAGAGCCGTCGCCCGAGCGATCCAGCGCAACGAAATCACCATCGAGCAGGCCGAGGCACTGCTGCGCGACGTCACGGTCACCCGCCACCGCATGACCTGGGACGAGAAGATGCTCGGCGCCGACGGCTGGTGGGACGACAACGACCCTCAGCACCTCTCCGTGCTTCAGATGATGGACATCATCAGCTTGGACGAGGCGCAGCGGCTGTTCAGGTCGATGCGGAGGGCTTAGACCCTCAGTCGCTCGACGCCGTAAGCGTCAGCACCTCACCTAGCAAGACGTATGTCGCCAGGAACAAGTAGCGGGCCTCGTGACTGTCTACGTCCGAGTGCACGCCCGTCGAGACCCTGCCGTAGATGTCAGATAGTGACCTGCGGAGCCGGTCGGCGCGTCCGCCTCGCACACCACTTGTGTGCAGGAAAGCGTTGATGCGGTTCAGGACGGCATTCTTTTTTACACTCAGCTCCTGGCCGTTGAGGTCATAAGGCTCGTCGCGGGCAGGAAACACATGGTCCGCCACAGAGTCAATCAACCTTCGGCATGTGCTCATAGCTTGGCTGATGGCCTCGGGCTCGTCCGAGTGCAAACGCTCACTGACGCTCTCAACCTTCTTGAGCGCATCGCCGGCCAACGACGCCAGTGTCGCGTCTACGGCCACTCGGGATTGCTCGAAGAGGGATGCCTGAACCTCACTGAACTGCAGTTCGGCGTACACATCGCCCGCATACTCATAGAGCTGGGCATCGACTGCCGCCAGAATCTGCGCCATCTCACGCACGTTCTTGGTGTATCCGTTGATTGATCCCGCCCGCTCGCGCATCGCCGTGGCGATCATGTCGCCGGAGAGACTCACGCTGCTGCTAAATGCTTGGAGTGCGCCCTGGCTCGCATTCATCGTTGCCTCGACACTTGCCGAGGGCACCCAATAGCCGCGCTTCTTCTCGTCGTCCACCCAGCGACCGGTCCGCGTCATCCACTCCTGGCTCTTTTCAGTGCCAGGATTCGGCAGTCCATTTACCTCGAAACCAAGCCACTCCTGGGCCGCGGTATCGCGCATGAGCCGAGCCAGCCGCATGGCTTTCATGACCCGCTTCGGAGTAGACGTCTCCGACAACTCGATGTCGGAGAGCAGCGCCTCAGCCAGTCTCAGCGCTTCCTCCTGCCGATCCACCTCTCGAAGTCTGCCACCCGGTGTCCGTCACTCGCGGCGGTGGCCCCTGCCCCGCTCGTTACGATTGACACAGAGCGACGGCCTGGCGCCTACGAGCGAGGGCAGCAGCGGTGACTCCGGCGGCGCACCTGGCGCTGTGGCGGCCCTCCCGAATGCCGAAGTCGATCACCCTTCGTGATCACGCATCGGAGCGCCACCCATGGACAGAATCAAGGACCTGCTCGGCCGCATCACCGAGCTGGCCGACGACGAGCTAGAAGAACTGCGCGGGCTGATCCTCGACGCGGCGGACACCTTCAACGTGGACCCGACGCGCGTGCACGGCGTCGAGAGCACCGAGAAGCTGGAATCACTGGCCGCCGCCGCGACGACCGTCAAGCAGGAGGTGCGCCGCCGGGAGTCGAACGTCAAGGCCGCGCACGAAGCGACGCGCGTGCTCGCCAGCTTCCGCACCGAGCCGCTGCGCACGGCGGCGCGCGTTCCCGATGACCGGCTGCCCATCCCCCGGCGCTCCACCGGCGGAGCCGCCACACGCGCGCTGACTGCCAGCGGTACCGAGCTGGGCGGCACCCACGACTTCAGCGACGAGTTCCTGACGCAGCTGCGCACCTACCAGGGCACGCGCGGCACTCACGGCGACAAGGTGCTTGTGGCGACCGTCAAGGTCGATCGACCGTCCAGCCGCGTGCTGCGCACCACCGACAGCGCCGAGGTCGTGACGGCGGCGTTCGCAGCCGCCGCCGACGAGCACGCCGTCAGCCAGGTAGCCCTGACCGCCGCTGGCGGTCGAGGGCCGTTCACAGACACCGACTACACGTTGATCGGCTTCGAGTCCGCGGTGCGGCCCGTCAAGACGTCGCTGCCGACGTTCACGGTCCAGCGCGGTGGCGTGCGATTCGTCCGGCCACCGCGCCTGGGTGACCTCACCGGCAGCGTCGGGATCTGGACGATGCAGAACGACATCGACGCCCTCACCGACCCCGCGGTGCGCAAGCCCATGCTCCGCGTCCAGCCCGGCGGCGAGACCCTCGTGGACCTCCAGGCCATCACGTCGATCCTGGTCTTCGGCAACCTCATGCAGCGGGCCTACCCCGAGTTCGTGCAGCGGGTCATGGACCTGGCGACGGCCTTCCACGCCAAGATCGCGGAGCAGCAGCTGCTGACCCAGATCGGCAGCCTCTCCACCGCGGTCACCGGCCCGGCCAGCGACCTTGGCGCCACCCGAGTGCTCCTGCCGCTGCTGGACCGGACCGCGACCGCGATGCGGAACCGACTGCGGATGCCCGCCAACGCCGTGCTCCAGTTGATCCTCCCGGACTGGTCACGCGGCATCCTGCGCTCGGACCTGGCGCTGCAAGAGCCCGGCGACGCCACGCTCGGCGTCACCGACGCGGAGCTGATGACGTACTTCGCCACGCGGAACCTGTCGGTGACGTGGGCGATGGACGGCGAGGCCGGCCAGCACTTCGACCCGCAGGCGCCCGGCGCCGTCAACGACTGGCCCGGCGAGATCGTCTCCTACATGTTCCCCGCCGGAGCGTTCCAGTTCCTCGACGGCGGCACGCTCGACCTGGGCCTGGTGCGCGACAGCCAGTTGAACGCGGCCAACGACTTCTCGACGTTCATGGAGACGTTCGAGGCCGTCGCCTTCCGGGGTGGTGAGGCGTTCCGCATCTCGCAGGCCGTCACGCCGTCCGGCGTCGCACGGGCCGCCGCGTAGCCGATGGGCACCCGCGACCCGAAGTGCACCGAGGCCGGCTGCCGGTTCATCGCCGTGCCGGACCAGGACGTCTGCATCCGCCACGGCGGCGTCGTCCAGGTACGGCCGGTCGGCACCGCGCCGATGGACCACATGCCGCTATGCGGTGCGACGCGCCGTGACGGCGGGCTGTGCCGTCAGCCTCGCATGAAGGGCGCAACCCGCTGCCGTATCCATGGCGGGTCGACTCCCCAGGTGCGGCGCAAGGCGCAGGAGGTGGTCGCGCAGTCGATCATCGAGCAGAACGCTCGCTACTACGGGAGGCCGCGCAGCATCTCGGCGGTCGACGCGCTGACCGAGGAGCTCCACCGCGCCCAGGGGCACGTCGACTGGCTCGGCACCCAGCTCGCCGCGCGACCGCAAGACGCCAACCTGCTGGCGGTCTACGCCGCCGAGCGCGGGCACCTGGCGAAGCTGGCAGACGCGATGGTCCGAGCCAAGGTGGACGATCGGCGAACTGTCCTCACCGAGCAGATGATCGAGGGCCTAGATCTGGCACTGACCCGCAGCCTGCAAGAACTCGGCCACGACCCGAACTCGCCGGTCGTACGGAAGGTCGTCGCACGTCACCTACGCGGTATCTCCGGGCCTGGCCGCTCCCCCGAGGTCACCGCCATGGACGCGGAAGTCGTCTCCGACTACTCGCTACCGGAGCCTGTGCCTTTCTGATCCGACGGAACCGTCCCCGGACGCTAGGTTCATCTCGTGCGCCTACTGCGGTACCCACCGATCTTGCTCGCTGTCATATCGACAGTCGCTACGTCTTTTCTGGCGGCCCTCACGGGGCTCGCAGGATTTCTCGCCGGACGCCTGACCGATAGGGCCGAGAGCGCGGCCGATCAGGGCTATCGCGAGTCGGCGCTTGTACTAGTCGGTCTTTCCGATATCTTCGTGCAACTCACCTACGCTTTCTACGCGCTGGGCCTCGCCGCCATAGTAGTGACCGCTGCATCTGTCATATGGGTGCGCCTAAGGTATCGGCGATGGAGGGAGTCGCAAAGAATCGACACCGACGGAAGTATCCGCATCCTGGAGGATGTAAGTCACCACCTTGCTGGATTGAAGGCCGCACTCCATGACACAACCAGCTCCCTAGAGGATAAGACCGCTCAACTGGCCCGAGTAGACAGTCTCATCTCCCTCAACAAAGACCAGCTGGATGCTGTGACGAACACCGTCAAGAATGTAGCCGACGGCGCCGCACGACTAAGCAACAAGCTCGCAATTGCCCTGTGTGCAGTGAGCATTGTCGGCGGCGCAGTCCTGAGCTATCTGCTGACCGTACTCGTGTGAGCAGGCTCCTGAGAGGCCACGGCGCCGAGCCTTGATGCCGCGCTGAGCGGGAGAAGAACCGCGAACGCACCGCGATAGCCTTTATTTGATCGGTGCGACTGCGTAGTCCAGGCACTCTTCCTGGCGCACCTCGCCGACGACGGGTCCTTTCAGTCAGGGACGCCGGGCGCTGCCCCCGACAGCCCACCTTGAGAGGACTCCGGTTCCAGTCGCCGGTTGTGCCGCCAGACCACGGCCGACTGCAGGAGCGTGGCGATAGCGAACGCGCCGACGAGATAGGGCAGGTAGCCGAAGTAGCTGTCGTCCTCGTCCAACCTCCCAGCTGCCAGAGTCACCAGGGCGGAGCCCATCAGCAGGTCGCCCATCGTCCACCACGGCGGCGAAGGAGGGATGGAGAAACCGAGGCGAGGAATTCGCCGACCACCGGCGGCTCGCGTTCGGGTTCGTACGCCGGAAGACACCAGGAGCAGCGTGCCTGCGGCCAGCGCCAACCACCAGACCGCCGTGCTCGTCATGGTCGTTGTTCTACCGGAAGCGGTCCTTTCCAGCGAGCCCCAGCAGCAAGCCGCCCCGCACGGAACCCGGGCTACCGGTCCCTAGCGCGACGTCCATGCCCGTGGTCGTTCAGGCGTATTGCGTCGGGTCCAGGCACTCCTCCTGGCGCACGCCGCCGACGATGATCCGCGAGGGCCGTATGCGCTGCGCCTCCTTGACCAGCCGGCGCAGCGGGATCTCCCCGGCGCCCTCCGGGTTGGGCTGGCGGGTCTGCATCGGGACGACGTGGGGCGACGGCACCCGCAGCACGAAGCTAGCCTTAATGCACAGGTCGCCTTAGCGATTTCAGTCCTCGAAGGTGATAGCCGTGAATCCGCAGTAGTCAGCGTACGGATCGGTCGACAGGATAGACCTGCCGTCCTCGCCGGGAAGTAACGCCTCGCGTGCAACAGGGCTGCTCTCAATGCCCTCGACGTAGCTCTCATATAGAGCCACGCAACCATCCGGGGGTCCAGGCTCAATCGGATCAGGGATCCCCGTTACCGCGATAGCGGCAGCACCAATCGCCCCGAAGAATCCAAGGCCGGCGATACTAAGTGCGACCTTCTCGGTTCGTTTAAGCGCCACGCCGTCGAGCGTCTTCCTCGAGATCTGGCGGGTTTACCACATCGATGACGGCCCACATCGCAGCGTCTATTTGGTGGACTGCCCTCGTGGCACCAATTGCAAGCAGTACCCGACGGGCGTGCATCACCTCTTCCACCTGATCCTGAAAAGAGTGATCATCGAAGAGGAGCCGAAGTTGCACTCTCTGTCGCAGATTATCGCCCAGTGCCACGCTACGGCCAATGTAAGACTTTCGTTCGACATAGAGGGCAAACGAAAGGCATAGAGCCACTACTGCCAATGCGACGACAACTAGTCCGACGGGGACAATGATCCGTTCTGCGTATAGGGTCGTCGGCTCTTGACCATGCAGCGCAAGTGTCGCGACAGAAGTGACTATCGAGACCAAGCCAAAGGTTGCGATTCCCGAGATAAACAATAAAGACGAGGGCTCGTTACGCCGAGGATCGGAACGCTCGCGCCTCATCCTGTCGATCACCGTAGTGATCACCTCGCTAGTCCCGTCAGCATCGTTAGCTCCTATCCAGGATCGCTGGTTGCTTCGGCCTCCGCCATAGCGGTCACTTCGGTGTCGCGCCGTCGAGGCGTCTCCATCGCGCAGTGAACGCGTCGGCAGGGGCTCCCACGGGATCACCGTAGGGGCCCTATTCAGGTCGAGGTGCTCGTCACTGCTCAAGCCTAAAGTATTTCGCTGACAGTCGGCGCGGTACACACGTGTTCAACAGCGGCTTTGGCGGACTGAACCCATGTCACTTCGTACAGTTGTCGAGCGTCGTCTTCCCGGCCTGCCTTCCGACCATCATGTCGAGATTGTTTGCTGCGATATACCTCCCGCGCGGTACTGAACACCCTGCATCAATGCTGCCGAGTTGCCGGGATCAAATTTGAGATGCGGTCCCAGCGGGTGCGTACGTGCCATTCGGTTGGCGCGAGTAGGTCATCCCACTCCCCCTGTCGTAGAGCACGGGAGGGCGAGGGGTTGGAACCGGTTCCCGAGTCCCCGCTTGCCATGCTTCCTTGATAACCCACGAGCCCCCGTTGTAGACAACAGTCGCCACTACCCCGGCGGCGACGGCTGCTACGAACGGGGCCACGCCACGTTGCCCTTCGAGGACAACCCGCTCAACTTCTATCAATTCAATCTCTGTTCCATCCGCAGGTTCTTCTGCGAGAGGCTCTAGGCCCTCGGGATACGGGTTAGTGGGCGGCGGAATGTCTGGCGTCGTCATCTGCGAGCTCCTTCTACGTGGGCGTCAAAGGACCCTGCGAGTCTCGCAGCTGCCGCCTGGCAGGCCAATAGGCGTGTGAGCGGCGCGCGATCGACGTGGTTTGCTACCGCTTCGGTGCCACCGGAGACCAGCACGTTGAGCCCCGCAGCGATCGCGGCCTCCAGGAACCGGGCCGCCTGCACGGTGATGGTGCCCAGCGCGATCAGCTCGTCCAGCGAGTGCGCCTGGAGCACGAACTTGCGGATGTTGACTGCCATGTGCCGGCGGGTGATGTCCGGGATGACCACGTGCAGCCGAGAGCCGTCCGGCATCGTCGCGTCCACGAATGGTGTCGACATGTCGATCCGTCGACCCGAGGTGCGCAGCATCCGCTCGACCAGGTCGGCCAGCTCTCCCGGCGCGAGGATCGTCGTCGTCAGCTCCGACCGGCCCCGGCGGGCGATGAACACCCGGCCGGGCTCGTTGACCCAGATCTCCTCGATCTCCGGGTCGTCCAGGTAGCGCTGCAACGGCCCGAATCCGGCCACCCGGTCCAGCACGTCGCGGACCACGGACTCGGCATCACCGATCGGCGGCAGCGCCGAGGTCAGCGAGCGCTCGGAGTAGTCGGCGACGACGTCGCGCACCAGCAGCCGCACCGGCCCCGGATCGGTGAACGGGTCCAGACCGCGACGACGGATCAGCTCACGGACCTCCCCGTCCACCACGTCCAGAGCGCTCGCCACGGGCGGACTGTAGGAGAACCGATCAGTCCGAGGCGGGCCTGCGAGGGCAACCTGTGGACGACGGGGCGCATCTCCACCCGCCCGGGTGAACGGCCGGCCGCCTCGGACCGCCCGACGTCAGCCGGCGCCCTCGGCGATCTGCTTGATGGTCTCGAGCGTGATCGGGATTCCCTCGTGCGCGGCACGGGTCCGGGTGGCGATCTGTCGCTCCGCGGCCTCGCCGTACGCCTCGTGGAAGAAGGCGATCCCCGCGGGCAGGAACGCCCACGACTCCGTCAGCCGCGTGCCGCCGTCGACCCGCTCCATGCTGAACGACCAGCGGACGTAGCCCTTGCCGACCTCCCAGGCGAACTCCCCGCCGCGGTCGGCGACCGTCACCTGGTTGCGGGTCTCCCACGTGCGGCCGGCCGCTTCGTTGCGGCCGGTGAACCACGCACCCACCCGGGGCCCTCCGTCGTCCTCCCAGGAGCAGGCCCGGCACTGCACGCTCCACTCGCCGGTGCGGGTCACGTCGGACACGAGGTCGTACACCGCCTCGGGCGTGGCACGGACGACGACGGACGACGAGTGCGCGAGGTTCTCCACGACCGCAGTCTGCCGGGCGCCGCGTGCCACGGGGCAGCCACGCCGCGCCCTCCGGCGCGTAGCGTCGCCCCACGGAGCCGTCCAGGCTCCCGACGAGCGGAGCACACGCCATGGGTGACAAGTCCCCGAAGCAGTCGACAGCGAAGAAGCCCGCCGGGAAGTCCATCAAGGAGAAGCGGCAGGACAAGCGCAACGCCGCCGACACGTCGTCCCAGATGGACAACCTGACGCACGGCAGCAAGAAGCACTGAGCCGGTGGACGGGCGGCGCACCTCGGTGCGCCGTCTCCTCCGGCGTCAGGAGGGCCGGGTGCCGTCCGCCCGGATCAGCACGTTCCCGTGGTCGTCCTCGACCGTGTAGTGGATCGTCTGCACCCGGATCAGGCCGCCCTCGATCAGGTACGAGTCGGCCCCGTCGCGCACCCGGAACGGGCCCTCGTCCACGATCCACTCCAGGAAGCCCATCCGGCCCTCGACGAGCTGGGTGACGTAGGTCCACCCGCCGCCCGGGATCTCGTCCGTCAGCTGGCGGGCGAGCTCGCGCACCCCGCCGATGCCGTGGAACACCCCGCGCCCGGTGAGCACGACGACGTCCTCGGCGACGTTGCGTGCGATGTCCGCCTCGAACCCGTCCGGATCCGCGGCCAGCCGGAGGTGGTCCTCGAGCACCTCGCGCGCGGAACGCGCCGCCAGGTCATTCGGATCGGTCATGCCGGTCAGCTCCCTCCCCGGACCGCGACGGCGAACGGCTCGCCGGACTACCGCAGGGTGGCGACGACGACGTGCGGGCCGGGCTCCGCGAGTGCCGAGCGCACCTGCTCGGCCAGCTCCTCCGCGGTCGACGCCCGGGACGCCGGAACACCCATACCCTGCGCGATCGAGACGAAGTCCAGGGCCGGCCCGGTCAGGTCGAGCAGCTTCCGCGCCCGCTCGCCGTCGCTCGCCGCGCCCACCCGGGTCAGCTCGTGCTCGAGGATCGCGTACGAGCCGTTGTCGCAGATGATCGTGGTGATGTTCGCCTGCTCGCGGGCGTAGCTCCACAGCGCCGAGATCGTGTACATCGCGCTGCCGTCGGCCTGGATGCCGAGCACCGGCCGGTCGGGGCAGGCCACGGCCGCGCCCAGCGCCATCGGCAGCCCGTCGCCGATGGCCCCGCCGGTCAGCGACAGCCAGTCGTGCCGCGGACCGGCCGAGGTCATCTCGGTGAGGCCCGCACCCGAGGTCAGCGCCTCGTCGACGACGATCGCGTTCTCCGGCAGCAGCGCACCGACCACGGCCGCCATCGTCCGAGGGTTCAGCGGCCCGGTGGGCAGCTCGGGGGTCTCCCGCTCCATCACCTGCGGCTCGGCGCCGGGAGCGGCCAGCTCGGCCAGTGCCTCCAGCGCGGCGACGCCGTTCTCCCCGGGGACGCTGAGCACGTGCACCGTGCAGTCGTCGGGCACCGGGTGGCCGGGCAGGCCCGGGTAGCCGAAGAAGTGCACCGGTGCCGTGGCGCCGGCCAGGACGAGGTGCCTGGTGCCCTTGAGCGCCGCGATGGCCATCTCCGGCGGGTACGGCAGGCGGGTCAGCTCTGGGAGCCCGGCTCCCCGCGCGGTACGCGCGGTGAAGGTCTCCGTCACCAGCCGCACGCCGGTGCCGGCGGCGACCCGTGCCGCGGCCAGCTGGCCCTCGGGGGACGCCATCACGTCGCCGCCCAGGAAGAGCACAGTCTCCTCGCCGGTCAGGACCTCGGCGATGCCCTCGATCAGCGACGGCGCGGCGTGCGGCCGGGGCCGGACGTTCAGCGGC
Source organism: Blastococcus goldschmidtiae (assembly GCF_031845325.1). NCBI lineage: Bacteria > Bacillati > Actinomycetota > Actinomycetes > Geodermatophilales > Geodermatophilaceae > Blastococcus > Blastococcus goldschmidtiae. Next base: position 24,578 of record NZ_JAVREI010000008.1, read on the forward strand.
ACGGCGGGCTCGGCGCCGTCCTCCCACGACACGTCGGCCGGGAGGATCAGCGTCGCGACGCCGGCCTTCTTGGCCGCCGCGACCGCTTCCGCGGCGTCACCCGCGACGTCGGCCGGCGACAGCGAGCGGCGGACCCATCCGGAGACAGTGCCGGCGATGGCGTCGATGTCGGACTCCAGCGGGGCGTCCAGCCGCTTGTGCGAGCGGGCATGGTCTCCGACCACGTTGACCAGGGGTGCCCGGCCCCGGCGCGCGTTGTGCAGGTTGGCCAGCCCGTTGCCGAGACCGGGGCCCAGGTGCAGCAGCGTCGCCGCCGGCTGCCCGGCCATGCGCGCGTAGCCGTCGGCTGCGCCGGTGGCCACGCCCTCGAAGAGGGTGAGCACGCCCCGCATCTCCGGCACGTCGTCCAGCGCCGCGACGAAGTGCATCTCGGAGGTACCGGGGTTCGAGAAGCAGACGTCCACGCCCGCGTCGACCAGGGTTCGGATCAGTGCCTGTGCGCCGTTCACGGCTCCGACCATGGCATGGCTCACAGCTGGCGGCCACACCGGGGCGGCTCAGCCCTCCGGCACCTCCGCGCCGCGCCGGCGTGCCAGCACCAGGCTTCCCACGGCGAGCGCCGCGAGCAGTGCGCCGCAGACCACGAGCCCGGTGCGCGAGGAGTCCCCGATGCGGATGAGCGCGTAGATCATCAGCGGCAGCACGACCGGCAGCAGCATCATGGCCCGCTGCCGCAGACCGAACGGGGCGCGCCCGCCCGGCGGCCGCTGGGCGGAGGGATCGGGGATCACGGCGGTCATCCTCCCCTGCCCCGGCGCCGCGACCGGGGAGCACCGCCCGGCCACTCGGTCAGAAGGTCAGGACGAGCCGTCCGCGGACGCCGCCGGCCTCCAGCATCCGGTGGGCCTCGGCGGCCTGCTCGGCGGGGAACGCCCGGGCCACCCGGAGGGTCACCGCGCCGTCCTCCACCTGCTGGCGCAGCCGGTCGAGCGCCGCGCGGTCCTCGGCCACCTTGCGCACCAGGGTCGGGAACACGCGCAGGTCGCGCTGCCCGTCGCCTCGGTACCCGCGCACGGTCGCCACCGCGCCGCCGTCCTTCACCGCGGGCAGCACGAGCTCGTCCTGCACCGAGCCGTCGGCCAGTCCGTCGACACCCTCGGGGTAGTGCTCGCGGATGCGGTCGGCGACGTCGTCCCCCCGGCGGACGACGACGTCGGCGCCCAGGTCGCGCACCAGCTGCTCGTCGGCCTCGGAGGCGTCGGCGATCACGGTGAGGCCGTCGGCCTTGGCCAGCTGCACCACGTAGCCGCCGTACGAGCCGGCCGCCCCGGTCACCGCGAGCACCTGGCCGGCCGTGAGCCCCATGAGGTCCAGCGACAGCCGGGCGGTGAGTCCGTTCATCGGCAGCGTCGCGGCGGCCACGGCGTCGACACCCTCGGGTGCGCGGACGACGGAGTCGCCGGGCAGCACCTTGTCCTCGCGGTAGCCGCCGTACGGCCCGAAGGGGACGACGACGCCCATCGCGAGGTCGCCGACGGCGACGTGGTCGACGCCCTCGCCCACCTCGGCGACGACACCGGCGACGTCCATGCCCGGGACCCACGGCGGGGTCTTGACCGGGTCGCGCCCGGCGTAGACGCCCGACCGGGCGTAGGTGTCGGTGGGGTTCACGGTCGCCGCCTGCACCCGGAGGCGCACCTGGCCGGGCCCCAGCGGCTCGGGCTCGACGTCGACGATGTGGAGAACCTCGGGCCCACCGAACTCGGTCACTCCGGCTGCGCGCATGGGGTCTGCATACTCGACGCCACCACGTGACACCAGAGATGCCTGCGGTGCCGTCGACGTGGTGTCAGACCAGCTCCTGGGCCTCAAGAAGCGTGGCCCGCAGGACCTGCTCCATCTCGTCGAACTCCGGCTGCCCGCAGATCAGCGGCGGCGCCACCTGCACGACCACGTCGCCGCGGTCGTCGGGCCGGCAGTACAGGCCGTTGGCGAAGAGGGCTCCGGGCAGGAAGCCGCGGACGAGTCGCTCGCGCGCGTCGAGGTCGAACGGCTGTCGGGTGGCCTTGTCCTTGACCAGCTCGACGGCCCAGAAGTAGCCATCCCCTCGGACGTCGCCGACGATCGGCAGGTCCAGCAGCTTGCCGAGGGTGGCCCCGAGGGCGGCCTCGTTGTCCAGCACCCGCTGGTTGAGCCCCTCGTTCGCCATGATGTCGAGGTTGGCCAGCGACACCGCCGCAGCGACGGGGTGGCCGCCGAAGGTGTAGCCGTGCGGGAACGCCACGCCGGGGCGGAGGAACGGCGCGATGACCTTCTCCGAGGCGATCATCGCGCCGATGGGACCGTAGCCGGAGCTCATGCCCTTGGCGCAGGTGATCAGGTCCGGGAGGTAGCCGAACTTCTCGCAGGCAAAGGTCGCACCGTGCCGGCCGAACGCGCAGATGACCTCGTCGGAGACCAGCAGCACGTCGTGCTTGTCGCAGATCTCGCGGACGCGTTCGAAGTAGCCCGGCGGCGGCGGAAAGCACCCACCGGAGTTCTGCACCGGCTCCAGGAACACCGCGGCGACGGTGTCGGCGCCCTCGAAGAGGATCGCCTCCTCGATCCGGTCGGCGGCCCAGCGGCCGAACGCCTTGGGATCCTCGGCGAACTCCGGATGCCGGTAGAGGTTGGTGTTGGGCACCCGGAACCCACCGGGGGCCAGCGGCTCGAAGTCCTTCTTCATCGCCGGCAGCCCGGTGATGGCCAGCGCACCGTGCGTGGTGCCGTGATAGGCGACCGCCCGGCTGATCACCTTGTGTTTCTGCGGCTTGCCGATGAGCTTGAAGTACTGCTTCGCGGCCTTCCACGCGGACTCGACCGCCTCACCGCCGCCGGTGGTGAAGAAGACCCGGTTGAGGTCGCCGGGCGCGAGGTGCGCGAGCCGCTCGGCCAGCTCCGCCTGCACCGGGGTCGTGTAACCCCAGACCGGGAAGTACGCCAGCTCGGCGGCCTGCTTGGCGGCCACCTCGGCCAGCTCCCGTCGACCGTGCCCGACCTGGACGACGAAGAGCCCGGACAGGCCGTCGAGAATTTTCCGGCCCTGGTTGTCCCAGAGGTAGGCACCCTCCCCGCGGGTGATGACCGGCACGGGCGTCTCCGGATGACGTCCCTGGCGGGCGAAGTGCATCCAGAGGTGGTCCGCCGCGCGGGCTGCCGTGTCGTCGGCGACCCCTGCCGGTGGCTGCTCGATCGAGGTGGTCATGGCGTGGCTCCTGTCCAAGTCTCGAGATCGTCGGTCACGCTCGGCACCTCACGCCAGGGCCGTCGCGAGCGGGACGGTCGCGATGCCGTGGGCCGCGCCGACGGGTGCGCTGACCAGCTGTCCGTCCCAGGTGGCCAGGCCCTCGGCCAGACCGTCGTCCGCCCGGAGCGCCGCGCGCCAGCCCTTGTCCGCCAGCTGGCGCACGTAGGGCAGGGTCGCGTTCGTCAGGGCGTTCGTGGCCGTGTTGGGCACCGAGCCGGGCATGTTGGCCACGCAGTAGAAGACGGAGTCGTGCACCCGGAAGGTCGGCTGCTCGTGCGTGGTCGGGCGGGAGTCCTCGAAGCACCCGCCCTGGTCGATGGCGATGTCGACGAGCACGCTGCCCCGCTTCATCCGGGCGACGAGGGAGTTCGTCACCAGCTTCGGCGCTCGGGCGCCGGCGACCAGGACGGCGCCGATCACCAGGTCCGCGGCCAGCACCTCGCGCTCCAGCGTGGTGGCGGTCGAGGCGAGGGTCGTGACTTGGTTGCCGAACCGGAGGTCGATCTGGCGCAGCTTGTCCAGGTCGCGGTCGAGGATCGTGACGTCGGCCCGCAGGCCCAGGGCGATCTGCAGAGCGGCGACGCCGGAGACGCCGGCGCCGATGATGACGACCTTGGCCGGTGGCGTGCCGGGCACGCCACCCAAGAGCATGCCCCGGCTGTCCGCGCCCGTCCGGAGAGCCTCGGCGCCGACCTGCGAGGCCAGCCGGCCGGCGACCTCGCTCATCGGTGCGAGCAGCGGCAGCCCGCCGGTGGCGCCGCGCACGGTCTCGTAGGCGATGGCGGTCACCCCACGAGCGAGCAGCCCGTCGGTGCACGGCCGGGACGCGGCCAGGTGCAGGTAGGTGAAGAGTGCCTGGCCTCGCTGCATCCGGTCGAACTCCGGGACGACCGGCTCCTTGACCTTGCAGACCAGCTCCGACTGGCCCCAGACCTCGTCGGCCGAGTCCAGGATCTTCGCGCCGGCCGTGGCGTACTCGGCGTCGGGAAAGGCCGAACCGGCTCCGGCGCCGGCTTCGACGAAGACGTCGTGTCCCGACGCCGTCAGGTCGCCGACGGCGTCCGGCGTCAGGGCGACCCGGCGCTCCTGTGGCTTGATCTCCCGGGGCACTCCGATGTTCACGTGCGTCTCCTGACGGTGGGGGGTTGGGTCGGTCAGCTGTTCTCGGGGAAGCCCAGGTTGATGCCGCCGTGGCTGGGGTCGAGCCACCGGGAGGTCACGACCTTGCCGCGGGTGAAGAAGTGGACGCCCTCGGCACCGTGGGCGTGGGTGTCGCCGAACAGCGAGTTCTTCCAGCCGCCGAACGAGTAGTAGGCCATCGGAACCGGCACCGGCACGTTGATCCCGACCATGCCGACCTCGATCTCGTTCTGGAACCGGCGCGCGGCACCGCCGTCGTTGGTGAAGATCGCCGTCCCGTTGCCGTACGGGCTGCCGTTGACGAGGTCGACGGCCTCGGCGTAGCTCGCCACGCGGACCACCGACAACACCGGACCGAAGATCTCGTCGGTGTAGATAGACATGTCGGTGCCGACGTGGTCGAACAGGGTGGGCCCGACGAAGAAGCCCTCCCCGTCGGCGTCGACGTCGCTCCCCCGGCCGTCGACGACCACGGTTGCGCCCGCGGCCTCACCGGCGTCGATGTAGCCGACCACTCGGTCCCGTGCAGCGGCGGTGACCAGAGGTCCCATGTCGCAGCCGCGGCGGCCGTCGCCGGTGCGCAGCCCGAGCGTGCGCTTGGCGATCCGGTCGACCAGGTCATCGGCGATGTCGCCGACGGCCACGACCACGGAGATGGCCATGCAGCGCTCGCCCGCCGAGCCGTAGCCGGCGTTGACGGCCTGATCGGCGGCCAGGTCGAGGTCGGCGTCGGGCAGCACGACCATGTGGTTCTTGGCGCCGCCGAGGGCCTGCACGCGCTTGCCCTGCCCGGTGCCGGTCTCGTAGACGTAGCGGGCGATCGGGGTCGAGCCGACGAACGACACAGCCTTGACGTCCGGATGGGTGAGCAGGCCGTCGACGGCCACCTTGTCCCCGTTGAGGACGTTGAAGACACCCGCGGGCAGGCCGGCCTCGGCCCACAGCCGGGCGATCCACAGCGCCGCGGAAGGCACCTTCTCACTCGGCTTGAGCACCACGGTGTTGCCGGCGGCGATGGCGATGGGGAAGAACCACATGGGCACCATGGCCGGGAAGTTGAACGGGCTGATGATCGCGACCGGGCCGAGCGGCTGGCGCACCGAGTAGACGTCGACGCCGGTCGACGCGTTCTCGGTGAACCCGCCCCTGAGCAGGTGCGGGATGCCGCAGGCGAACTCCACGACCTCCTGACCCCGGGCGACCTCGCCGCGCGCGTCGGCCAGGACCTTGCCGTGCTCGGCGGTGATCAGCTGGGCCAGCTCATCGGCGCCGGCGTTGAGCAGCTCGCGGAAGCGGAACAAGATGTGGCTGCGCCGGGCCAGGGAGGTGTCGCGCCAGGCCGGGAAAGCCGCCTTGGCTGCGGCGACGGCTGCGTCGACGTCGTCCGCGGATGCCAGCGCCAGTCGTGCGGTCGGAACGCCCTTCGCCGGGTCGGTGACGGCGGAGAACCGGTCGCCGGCGCCCACGTGATCGGCACCGCCCACCCAGTGGTGGAGGGTGTGCACCGGGAGATCCTGTGCGGCCCGCACGGCGTCGGCGCCCGTCGTCGTCATGGCCTCAGCGTGGCGACGAACCCTTCCGACGTCAGGTGACGGTCTGTACCGTTCTTGCGACGTCACCTGACACTCTGACAACTATCGAGGAACCCGGTGTACCCGACCCTGGACGAGGTGCTGGACCTGCCCGTGATGCGGGCGGCGCTGCCGCGGGTCCGTGCCGGCTCCGCGCGCCTGGGCGTCCCGGTGCGGTGGGTGCATGTGAGCGAGCAGCGCGACCCTGCCGGCACGCTGAAGGGCGGCGAGCTCGTCCTGTCCACCGGGGTGGCGCTGGCCGACCCCGCGACCGACCTGCCCGGATACGTCTCGGCCTTCCGCGAAGCCGGCGCGGTCGGGTTGGCCGTCGAACTGGGCCAGCACATCGGGTCGCTGCCGGACAGGTTCGTGCAGGCCGCCCGAGCGCTGGACTTCCCGCTCGTGGAACTGACGCGCAGCGTCCGGTTCGTGGAGATCACCGAGGTGGTCCACGGGCAGATCCTCGACAGCCAGTTCACGCGCATGCGGTTCACCCAGGGCGTCCACGACGCCTTCCGGTCCCTGGCCGTCGAGGGAGGAGGGGTCGCCCGAGTGCTCGCGGAGGCGGCGTCCCTCACCGGCCATCCGGTCGTGCTCGAGGGCCTCGGCCACCGGGCGCTGTCCTTCGCCCCCGCGGGCGTGCCCGCGGCAACGCTGCTCGAGGACTGGGCGGCGCGCTCACGCCAGGTGCCCGTGACCCCCCATCCGTCGACGGGCGGACCCGAGGGGTGGACGACGACCCCGGTCGGGCCGCGTGCCAGGCGCTGGGGTCGGTTGGTGGTGCCACGCCGGGTCGTGGACGACGACGCGGCGGAGACGCTGGCGATGGTTCTGAAGCACGCCGCCGACGCCCTCACCGTCGGTCGACTGCTCGGTGACGACCCGGTGGGCCCGGAGCTGGAGGCGCAGGGCGAGTTGCTGCAGGACCTGCTGCGCAGCACCACGCTGGACGAGCAGGCACTGCGGGCCCGCGCTCGGGCGCTGGGACTCCCGGCCGGTGGCGTGCTGACGGCCGTGGTCGTCGACGCCGAGCACGATCGCGAGCGCGACACGGTGGAGGACGCGGTCGTCGCGGCGCGGACAGCAGGTGTGCCGGCCGTGGTGGGACGCCTGGCCGCGGGACGGGTCGGCCTCGTGCTCTCCTGCCGGTCCCGGGACGGCGAGCCGGCGACGGTCGATCGGGTCGCGGCGCTCCTGCCGCCCGGCGAGGGGACGGTGATCGGAGCCGCGGGCCCGGTCACCGCGTTCTCCGACCTCTCCTCGGCATTGGACGAGGCCGCGTTCGTCGTGGACGTCGCCTCGTCCATGGATGCCGGCCGACCCCGCCGGGTCTGGCGCAGCGCCGATCTCGGTGCCCGCGGCCTGCTGTGGCAGCTGCGGGACGACGGCCGGCTGCTGTCGTTCGTCGACGCCGAGCTGGGGTCGCTGCTGGCCCTGGCGGAGCCGGCCCGCGGGACGATGCTCGAGACGCTGCTGGCCTACCTGGACACCGGCGGCGTGGTGACGCACTTCGCCGGCGCCCTCCGGCTCAGCCGTCCGGCCGCCTACGCCCGACTGGCCCGACTCCGCATCCTGCTGGGCCGGGACCTCGATCAGCCGCGGACACGGCTCTCGCTGCACCTCGCCCTGCTCGCCCTCCACCAGGAGGCCGACGTCGCCGCACCGCCCGCTCGCCGGCCCGGGTGAGCGCGGGTCAGCCGACCGTGCGCAACCCGCAGCCGTCCAGCGCCTCCAGCAGGTGGTCGTGCGGCAGCGCGTGGGCCACCACCCCGTCGCGGCCGGTCATCGTCCGAGCTGCGACGAGCGCGTTCAGGATCGCCTCCTCGGTCGCCTCGACGGCGGCGTCGAACAGCGGATCGATGTGCCCGTCGGACAGCATCGTGACCGGTTGGATCCTCGGAACGGTGGCACCGTAGTCACTCGCCCGGAGGCGGTTGCCGGTCGCGAAGGCGATCGCGAAGTCGCCGCTGAAGTGCTCGCCGGTGCCGCCCGTGCGCGCGATCCCGAGGACAGCCCGCTGCGCCAGGCGGTCGCACTGGTGCGGGAGCAGCGGCGCGTCGGTGGCCACGACGACGATCACCGAGCCGCCGCCCTCGGCCATGGCGCCGGCACCGGTGCCGGCGCCGGCGCCGCGACGGAGCTCGGGAGGAATCGGCAGCGGCACGACGTCGGCAGGGATGTCGCGGCCGACCGGCGCCCCGTTGACCGTCAGGCGACTGCGCCGGCCGTGGTTGGCCTGGACCAGCACACCGACGGTCCATCCCCCTGCGTCCTCGGCGAGCCGGCGCGAGGCGGTGCCCGTCCCTCCCTTGAAACCGTGGCAAGTCATGCCCGTGCCCCCACCGACGTTGCCCTCGTCGACGGGACCGTCCCCGGCCGAGGCGTAGGCGGCCATCGCGTCCTCGGCCGTCACGTGGAAGCCGTTGACGTCGTTCAGGACGCCGTCCCACGTCTCGGCGACGACCGGGATCGCCCAGAACAGCTCCCCTCCCGGTCGCTCCCGCGCCTGCAGCCGGGCGACGGCGTCCCGGACCACGCCGACGCTGTGGCTGTTGGTGAGCGCGATGGGCGAGCCGAGCAGCCCGCACTCGCGCACCCATTCCATCCCGGTGACCTCGCCGTTCCCGTTCAGGCGGTGGGAGCCGGCGAACACCGGCGCGTTCCAGATCCCGTCGGCCACGGGCAGGATCATGGTGACCCCGGTGCGCACCGGCCCATGGCCGGGCCGCAGCGCTCCGTCCCCCCGGACGACGGTGCACATGCCCACCCGCACCCCGGCGACGTCGGTGATGGCGTTGTGCGGCCCGGGGCTGCCCGTGCCGATCCGGATGCCGAGATCGCGCGCTCTCACTGCAGTGCTCCTTGGGTCGGGATCGGGTCCGCCGCGGCGGCCGGGGTCGTGGTGTCCAGCGCCCGTCGAGCGCGTCCGATCGCCGCCGGGTCCCACCCCTGACGGGGCACGGAGGACAGCAGTAACCGGGTGTAGGGATGTGTCGGCCTCGCGAGCACCTCCGTTGCGGCGCCGCGCTCCACGACAGCGCCCCGGTGGAGGACGACGACGTCCTCGCACACGTGCCGGACGACCGCGAGGTCGTGGCTGACGAACAGGTACGCGATCTCCCGAGCCGCTCGGATGTCGGACAACAGGTTCAGGATCTGGGCCTGGATCGAGACGTCGAGCGCCGAGACCGCCTCGTCGAGCACCAGGACGTCGGGGTCGGGAGCCAGTGCTCGGGCGATGGCGACCCGCTGGCGCTGCCCACCGGACAGCTCGCGGGGCAGGGCCTGCCGCTCCCGCGTGCCCAGACCCACCTGGTCGAGCAGCTCGCCGACCCGATCGCGGCGCGCGCGTGCGCCGCCCGTGCCGTGCAGGCGCAGGACCTCCTCGAGGCTGTCCGTGACGCGTACCCGCGGGTCGAGCGACAGGTACGGGTCCTGGAACACGATCTGGACGGCACGTGCCCGGGCCAGCCGGCCGCGTCGGCCCCGCGGCGGCCTGTCGCACGCCGTCCCGCCGACGCGGACCGAGCCCGAATCCGGGCGTTCGAGGCCGACCACCATCCTGGCCGTCGTCGTCTTCCCCGAGCCCGACTCCCCGACCAGACCCAGGGCGCCGCCCCGAGGGACGGCGAAGCTGACCTCGTCGACGGCCCGGACCTCCCCGTAGGTCTTGGTGAGCCCCCGCACCTCGAGCGCCCAGTCAGGCCCGGAGGCGGTCATGCCGGCTGCTCCTCGAGCACGGGGTGGTCCGGGTCGGCGCGACCAGGCCCGGAACGGCGTAGTTCGTCGCGCAGCTCGTCGGCGCGCAGGCACGCGACGGCAATGCCGCCGGCGCCCGGCTGCGACACGAGGTCAGGTACCACCTCGGTGCACGTCGGGCGGACATGGGGACACCGGGCCGAGAAGGAGCAGCCGGGAACCGCCTCGTCCAGGCCCAGCGGCCGGCCGGGCACTGCCTCGAGCCGGCCGACGGGTCCGGCCAGCGACGGCGTCGCGTGCAGCAGGCCCGCCGTATAGGGATGCCGAGGGGAGGCGAACAGCGAGGCCGCCGGCTGCGCTTCGATGATGCGGCCCGCGTACATCACGTACACCCGGTCGCAGACGGCGGCGGCCAGCTCCAGGTCGTGGGTGACGAGGAGCAGACCGGCCGAGCGCTGTGCGGTGATGTCGAGCAGGATCGACAGGACCTCGGCCTGGATCGTGACGTCGAGGGCCGTCGTCGGCTCGTCGGCCAACAGGAGCGCAGGTCTGCCGGCGAGCGCCCCCGCGATGGCGACCCGCTGGAGCATGCCGCCGGAGAACTCGTGCGGCCAGCACCTCAGCGCGCGTTCCGGTTCGCGAATCCCGACGTCCCCGAGCAGCGTGACCGCCCGCGCACGTGCCTCGGCCTGGGGCACACCGGCGGCACGCACCGCCTCGACCAGGTAGTCGCCCACCCGGTAGAGGGGGTTGACCGCCGCACGCGGGTCCTGCGGCACCAGGCCGACCTTCTCGCTGCGCAGCCGGCGCAGCGCGCGGGCCGACAGCGCGAACACGTCGTCCCCGACGGTGCGCACGCTGCCCTCGGCCGATGCCCGCGGCGGGAGCGCTCCCAGCGCCGCGCGGCAGGTGAGCGACTTGCCCGAGCCGGACTCCCCCACGAGGCCGACGACCTCGCCCTGAGCGACGTGCAGGGACACGTCGGACAGCAGCGGGCGCGCCGCGCGGCCCGCGGGCAGCGCGACGGTGAGGCCGTCGATCTCCAGCACGTTCATCGCACGTTCTCCCGTCGGGCGAGCCGGTCGGCCACGCCTTCGCCGACCACCGTGAAGGCCACGACCGTGACCACGATCACCGCCGCGGGCGCCAGGGCCTGGACGAGTGCACCCTCGAGAATCGCGGTCTGCCCGTCGGACACCATGGCCCCCCAGTCCGCCGTCGGTGGCTGGACGCCCAGGCCGAGGTAGGACAGCGCCGCCAGGTCCATCAGGGCGTAGCCGAAGTTGACGACACCCTGCGCGAGCACGATCCCCGCGATGTTGGGCAGCACGTGCCGGACGGCCACGGAGAAGCCGCTGAACCCGGCCACCCGGTAGGCCGCGACGTAGGTGCGCTGCTTCTCCTGCAGCACGAGGCTGCGCACCAGCCGCCCGACGTACGGGACGTACGCGATCGCCATGGCCAGCACCGGCGCGACGCCTCCGGGCCCCATCACCGCCACGACGAGGACGGCGACCAGCAGGCCGGGGAAGGCGAAGACCACCTCCTGCGCGCGGGACAGCACCGCATCGACCCAGCCGCCGCGCCAGCCCGCCAGCAGGCCGATCGCCACGCCGAACAGCGTGGACAGCGCGACCACGGCGAGGGGGCCCACCAGCGAGGTGCGGGCGCCGTAGAGCAGCCGGGAGAGCACGTCCCGGCCCGAGTCGTCGGCACCGAGCAGGTGCTCCGGGCCCGGTGGTGCCAGCGAGTCCGACAGCACGACGGCGTACGGGTCCGACGGCGCCACCAGCGGCGCGAACACCGCCGTCGCGGCCAGCAGGACGAGCACGCCGACCGCGACGGCGAAGCCGGGTCCCGACGCCTTCGCCCACCGCAGCCCTCGACGCCGGCCGACCGACGACCGGGTCGCGGGGCCACCGGCCAGGCCCGGGGCGACGGCGGTCACGACGCGTACGCCCGGGTGCGCGGGTCCAGCACCGGCAGCAGCAGGTCGACGACCAGGTTCGCCAGCACGAAGGCCAGCACCACGAGCAGGCAGATCGCCTGGACGACCGGGAAGTCGCGGGTGACCACCGACTGCACGAGCATCGACCCGATCCCCGGCAGCCCGAACGCCGTCTCGACGATCGCGGTGGCCACCAGCAGGCCGGAGACGATCGTCCCGGTGATCGTCACCACCGGGACCAGCGCGTTGCGGGCGACGTGCCGCCGCACCACCTCACCCTCGGGCAGTCCCCGCAGCCGCGCCATGTCGACGTGGTCGCGCCGCAGCTCCTCCACCATCGACGCCCGGGTGACGCGGGCGAGCAGGCCGACGAGGGAGAGCCCGAGTGCGATCGCCGGCAGGGTAAGGGAGTGGACGGTCCCGACCAGCCCCTCCCCTGCCCCGAAGGTCGGGAACCAGCCCAGGCCGACGGCGAACAGCGAGATCAGCCCGATCGCGGCGACGAAGCTCGGCGTCGCCACCGCCGCCGTCGTCCCGAACAGGACGGCGCGGTCGACCTTTCCCGGCCGCAGGGCGGACAGGAAGCCCAGGAGCAACCCGCCCACGACCATGATCACCGAGGCGTAGGCCACCAGGGCCACGGTGGTCGGCAGCCGCGCACCCAGCAACCCCCCGACCTCCTGGCGGAACTGCACCGACCGGCCGAAGTCGCCGGTGAGCGCGTCCCCGATCCACCGGCCGTACTGCACCAGCACCGGGTCGTCGAGGTGGTACTGCGCCCGCACCGCGGCCACAGCCTCCGGCGAGGGCGTGCGGCCCGAGAGGAGGAAGGACGTCGGGTCCCCCGGTGCGACGTGCATGGCGCCGAACACCAGGAACGACGTCAGCAGCAGGGTGACGCCCAGGCCGTAGAGCCTGCGGAGGACGAACCGGGACATGACCGGCCCCTAGCCGCGGGCGCCGAGCTGGGCCGCCCAGGGGTAGTACAGGTAGGCGTTGGTCGCCGGGGCGCCGCTGATCCGGTCGCTCAGGAAGACGCTGTTGGCCGAGTGGTCGACCGGGATCCACAGCACGTTCTCGGTGACGTTCTCCTGCAGTCGCACCACCATCTCCGCTCGGGCTTCGGCGTCCCCCTCCTGCAGGGCCTCGTCGACCAGTGCGTCGTAGTCGGCGTCGCTCCAGCCGCCGTAGTTGGCGAAGTTGTCGGTCTGCCAGTTCACGTAGATCTGCAGCGGGTCGGCCACGTCGGCATACCAGGTGGTGTGGAACAGGTCGATGCCCTCGCGAGCCTCGGCATCGCCGAACAGCGCGCTGTAGGCCTCCGCGGCGATCGGCTCGATCTCCACCTCCAGGCCGATCCGCTTCCCGGCGGCCTGCACCTCGTTGGCGAGCACCTGCTGCACCGGTGCGGGGCTCTGCGCGATCACGATCGGTCGGTCGGGCGCGCCGGCCTCGGCGACCAGTTCCTTGGCCCGCTCGATGTCCTGCTCCGGAGCCGGGAGCTCCTCCCATGCCGCGGCGAAGGTCTCCCCCGCAGCGCCCTCGCCCCAGGTCAGCTTCGAAGCGACCGCGCGCGACGGTTCGCTCGGGCCGGGGATGGCCGCGTCCGCGAAGCCCTCGCGGTCCAGCGCGAGCGAGAGCGCCTGGCGGATGCGGACGTCGCCCAGCGGGCCCTCGAGGTCGGCCACGATCAGGTTGCGGGTCGAGGTCTGCCGCCCGTAGTAGACGTTCCCGGCGCCGCTCTCCAGCACCTTTCGCAGCGCCGACTCGGGCACGCCGTAGGTGCCGTCGACAGCTCCGGTCACCAGGGCGTTGGCCAGCGCGGCGGCGTCGGAGAGGAAGGAGAACTCGATCGTCTCCGCCTGCGCGGCGTTCGCGCCGTCCCAGTACCCGTCGTGCCGGGCGAGGGTGATCGACTCGCCCTTCGACCACTCCTGGAGTGCGAAGGGCCCGGTGCACATCAGCCCGCCGTCCGGCGTGCCGTGGTCCTCGCCGGCCGCCTCGATGAAGGACTGCTTGCCGACGACCCCGCCGGCCACGGCCATCATCTGGTTGAACAGGACGTCGGGCTGGGTGAGCTTCACGGTCACCTCGAGCGGGCCGGTCACCGCCACGGATTCGACGTTGCTGTAGAAGCCCGACCAGTAGGAACCGACCTCCTCGTCGAGGTGGCGGTTGAGGCTGAACGCAACGTCCTCCGCGGTCATCGTCGAGCCGTCGTGGAAGGTCACGTCGGGCCGGATCGCGTAGACCCACGTGGTGGGGTCGGGGTTGTCGAAGCTCTCGGCCAGCCCGGGGCCGGGGGTGAACGACTCGTCGATGCGCAACAGGCTCTCGCAGACGTTCGAGACGACGGTGTTGGGCGGGTAGTCGTAGCTGTACACCCAGTCCAACGACAGCGGCTCCGAGCCGAGGGCCCAGCTGATGCGGTCGATCTCGCCGGCGGCGGCCGGTGTCGTGAGCACCAGCTCGGCGTCGCGCTGCTGCCCGCCGCCGTCCTCACCGCCGGAGGACGCCTCCGAGCAGCCGGCCAGCAGCACCGCGGTGGCCAGTCCCGCCGCCGTCACCGTCCCGCGGGCGGTCCTTGGTCCGGTTGCCATGAGAAGCCCCTCTCGTCGACCTGCTCGCCCACCGCCGGCGGCGGGAGCTACCTACTTGGTCCCTTGAACAAGGGAGCAAAGAACTAGCGGGTCGCCCTGTCAATAGGCAGCGGCCTCCCAGTTGAGACTGGGGATCTCCTCGTCGAGGGGTGTTGCGTTTTTTTGCTTGCGCGAGCAACATCGGGTCGTGGCACGGAAGAAGGATCAGCAGGCCCGGCGCGACGACCTCATCGCAGCCACGCGGCGCCGGATCGTCGACCAGGGGCTCGCCCCGGTGCGCATCCGGCACATCGCGGCGGAGGCAGGGCTCTCCCCGGGGCTGGTCAGCTACTACTTCCCCGACTTGGAAGACCTGTTCCGCGCGGTCTACCGCGATGCCATCGACCGCTTCAGCACCCAGCGGCGCGAGATGGTCGAGCACATGGCCGACCCACGCGAGCGCCTGACAGCACTCGTCCGGTCCGGCCTGCCGACCGGAGCCGACGACGAGACCTGCATCCTGCTCTACGAGTTCCACCCGCAGGTCGTCCGCAACCCGGCGGTCACGGCCCAGCGGGCACTGCTCTACGAGCGCCAGGTGAACCTCTACGAGTCGGTGCTCGAGGCGGGCAGCGCCGCGGGTGTGTTCGCGCTGCAGAGCCCGGCGGTATCGGTGGCCAGCAACCTGGTCGCGCTGGAGGACGCCTACGGCCACCACGTCGTCGCGGGCATCTCGATCGCCCGGGAGCAGGCGGAGTCCCACCTCCTCGACTACGCCTCGACCGCGACGGGCTGTGACCTCCGCGGCGCATGAGGCCGCGGGCCGGATCGACTAGCGCCGGAGGCCCGGAACCGGGCCGGTTCCGGGCCTCCGGTGTGCGGGCGGCTATCAGCCCCTGATCTTGTACTCCCGGAGCAGACCGCGGCTGATGATCGTCTTCTGGATCTCGCTGGTGCCCTCGCCGATGAGCAGGAACGGCGCCTCGCGCATGAGCCGCTCGATCTCGTACTCCTTGGAGTACCCGTAGCCGCCGTGGATGCGGAAGGACTGCGTGGTCACCTCGGCGCAGTACTCGCTGGCCAGGGTCTTCGCCATGCCCGACTCGACGTCGCTGCGCTTGCCGGCGTCCTTGAGCCGGGCGGCGTTGACCATCATCAGGTGGGCGGCCTCGACCTTGATCGCCATCTCGGCGAGCTGGAAGGCGATCGCCTGGTGCTGGGCGATCGGCTTGCCGAAGGTCTCCCGCTGCTGGGCGTAGGCGATCGCGCGCTCGAAGGCGCGGATCGAGATGCCGCAGGCACGGGCGGCCACGTTGACCCGGCCGACCTCGACGCCGTCCATCATGTGCGCGAACCCCTTGCCGGGCTCGCCGCCGAGGATGTCGGAGGCCTTGGCCTGGTAGCCGTCGAACACCAGCTCGGTGGTGTCGACGCCCTTGTAGCCCATCTTGTCGATCTTGCCGGGGATGGTGAGGCCAGGCTTGACCTCGCCGAAGCCGGCCGGCTTCTCGACCAGGAAGGTCGTCAGGTTCTCGTGCGCCCGCTCGGCGCCCTCGTCGGTGCGCACCAGCGCGGCGACCAGGGTGGAGCTGCCGCCGTTGGTCAGCCACATCTTCTGGCCGTTGATCGTGTAGTCGCCGTCGGCGTTCTTCGTCGCCTTGGTGCGGATGGCGGCGACGTCGGAGCCCAGGCCCGGCTCGGACATGGAGAAGGCGCCGCGCACCTCGCCGGTGGCCATGCGCGGGAGGTAGTGGTCCTTCTGCTCCTGCGTGCCGTGCTGGCGCAGCAGGTAGGCCACGATGAAGTGGGTGTTGATGACGCCGGAGACGCTCATCCAGCCGCGGGCGATCTCCTCCACCACCAGGGCGTAGGTCAGCAGCGACTCACCCAGGCCGCCGTACTCCTCGGGGATCATCAGGCCGAAGATCCCGAGCTCCTTGAGCCCGTCGACGATCTCCTGCGGGTAGATGTCGCCGTGCTCGAGCTCCTGCGCGTGCGGGATGATCTCGCGGTCGACGAAGCTCCGAACCGTCGACAGGATCTCGCGCTGGATGTCGGTCAGGTCCGCGGTCTGGGCCAAGCGGGTCATCGGTCTCCTCCGGGGACTCCGGTGTCCGTAGTTGACGGGAAGTATGAGCCACCCCCGCCGGGCGCCCGCCGCGTGGTGGCCAGCGCGCCGTCACGGCCGGGGAACCGGTGGGCGTGGTGGAGTATCACGACCGCCCGCCGAGGAGCAGGAGGAGACCCGATGAGCACTCCCGACGACGGCACGGCGTCCCCGCACGACGGTGGCCGTTATCCCGGCGAGCAGCCGCCGGGGCAGCCCGGATACGGCCAGCCCGGCTTCGGCCCGCCCCAGTACGACGAGACGCGGTACGGGCAGGGCCAGTACGGGCAGCCGCCGTACGGGCAGGACCAGTACGGCCGGAGCCAGTACGGCCAGGGCCAGTACGGCCAGCCGCCCTACGGGGCAGGTCAGTACGGGCAGCCGCAGTACGGCCAGCCGGCCTACGGCCATCCCTACGGCCGGCCGACCAACTCCCTGGCGATCCTCTCGCTGGTGCTGGCGTTCATCTTCGCGCCGGCCGGGCTGGTCACCGGCATCATGGCGCGGCGGCAGATCCGCCGGACCCAGGAGGACGGCGACGGTCTCGCGCTCGCCGGGATCATCGTCGGCGGCATCGTGACCGCCTTCTTCGTCATGCTGATCGTCGTCTGGCTGATCGCCGTGATCGCACTGGCCGACGAGGGCTTCGCCCCCTGAACGTCGCTCGCGGCGGGCCCCCTTCAGGGACCCGCCGCGAGCTTGCGAGTGGTGGGGTGAAGGGGGTCCTTCTACTCGGGCGGCGTGAAGGACGACGTCCGGGACAGCCCGGCGGCGCGGCCCTTGCCGGCGATGACCAGCGCCATCTTGCGGCTGGCCTCGTCGATCATCTCGTCGCCGAGCATCGCCGAGCCCTTCTTGCCACCGGCCTCCGACGTCGCCCAGTCGTAGGCGTCGAGGATCAGCTCGGCGTGGTCGTAGTCCTCCTGCGACGGCGCGTAGATCTCGTTGGCGGCGTCGATCTGGCCGGGGTGCAGCACCCACTTGCCGTCGAAGCCGAGCATCGCCGAGCGCTTGGCGACCTCCTCGAAGGCGGGCACGTCGCGCACCTGGAGGAAGGGGCCGTCGATCGCCTGGACGCCACGGGCGCGGGCGGCCATGAGGATCTGCATGAGGATGTAGTGGAACGGGTCACCCGGGTAGTCGGGGTGCAGGGCGCCCACGACCAGCGACTTCATGTTGATCGAGGCCATGAAGTCCGCGGGGCCGAAGATGATCGTCTCGATGCGGTCGCTGGCGAACGCGATGTCGTTGACGTTGATCAGGCCCTGGGCGGTCTCGATCTGCGCCTCGATGCCGATCTTCCCGACCTCGTAGCCGTTGGCCTTCTCGATCTGGGTGAGCAGCATGTCCAGCGCCTTGACCTGCGCGGCGTCCTGCACCTTCGGCAGCATGATCGCGTCGAGGTTGGCGCCGGCACCGCCGACGACCTCGAGCACGTCCTGGAAGGTCCACTCCGTCGTCCAGTCGTTGACGCGGACGGTGCGGATCTTGTCGCCCCAGCCGCCCTCGTTCAGCGCCGCGACGATGTTCTTGCGGGCGCCGGGCTTGGCCAGCGGCGCGCACGCGTCCTCGAGGTCGAGGAAGACCTGGTCGGCGGGCAGGCCCTTGGCCTTCTCGAGGAACCGGGGGTTGCTGCCGGGAACGGCCAGGTTGGAACGACGTGATCGGAGCTCGGCCACAGTGCCTCCGCAGATTGCGAGTCGACGATTCGGTTGCGGGGAGCGTAACGACGGCGTTTCCCCCCGCTCACCCGCTGTTGATCATCGTCATCTGGTCGGTCGACACGCCGGCGGGCGCTGCCACATGACGATGATCAACTGGAGGGTCGGCGGGACGACGTCCTCGGCTAGGTCGCCGGTTCGACCAGCGTCGTCGGCCGGCTGCCGCGCACCACGAGGGCGACCCCCGCGACCACGGCGACCATCCCGGGCAGCGCGAGCAGCGGCGGGGCCTGCTGCAGGAGCACCAGCGCGACGAGCGTCGCGCCCGGCACCTCCAGCAGGATCACCAGGCTGACCATCGTCGGGCCGACCGTCGAGAGCACCAGGTTGAGCAGTGTGTGCCCGAGCAACTGGGCGCAGACGGTGATCCCACCGATGAGCAGCCAGTCGCGGGTGCTCAGCCCGCCCAGCGGCACCCCGGCGACCAGCGCGCCCACGGCGATGGCCGCCGCGCAGACGGAGTACGCGACGACGGCGTAGGCCGAGGTCGACAACCGCTCCCGGGCGCGCGCGCCGGCCAGCACGTAGCCGCCGGCGAAGATCGCGCCCAGCACCGCCAGCCCGTCACCGATGAGCGCCTCGACGCTCACCGTCACGTCCACACCGGCGATCAGGGCGGCGCCCCCGACCGAGAGCGCCAGCCCCCACCACACCGTGGCCGGCAGGCGCACCCCGGCGAACCGGGCGGCCAGCGCCGTCCAGATGGGGGTCGTGGTGACCAGCGCGGTCGAGGCGGCGACGGTGGTCATGGTCAGGCTGGGCAGCCAGGCGGCGAAGTGCGCGGCCAGGAACAGCCCGGCGACGACCGAGCTGCGCAGGTCCCGGAGGGTCAGGCCGTGCAGGCTCGCGCGCTCGCGGGTGAGCAGCACCGGCAGCAGGACGGCGGCGCCGGCGGCGTTGCGCCAGAAGGCGACCGCCAGCACCGGCGCCACCACCAGCGCGGTGAGCGGCCCCGACATCGAGACGCCGAGGACGGCCACCCCCATCAGCGCGACGTCGCGGCTCCCCGGACGCTGCATCGCCCACGACGAGGTGGGCGCGACGCTCTGCGACATGCTCAGCCGGGCACCCGGACCCGGCCGGAGGCGACCGGCACGACCGAGCCGCGGACCGTGGCGCCCGCGGCCCGGCCGGCCTGGGCGGTGACGGTGCACTCCAGGACCGACGGGCGGCCCATGTGCTCGCCCTGCCGGACGGTGTACGACGACGTCCCCTCCGCCGCCAGGAGCCCGGTCTCCACCAGCCAGACGCCGGCGCCCAGGGCCGCAGAGCCGGTCGCCGGGTCCTCGCCCCAGGCCAGGTCGGCGGCGAAGACGCGCGCGTAGGCGGTGGCCGACGCGGCGTCCCACGACAGCACCGAGACGCCCTCGCCCACGGCGAACCGGCGCAGCGCGGCAGGGTCGGGGACGGCGCGGTCGACCGCATCCAGGCACACCGAGAGGTAGCCGAAGGGCAGCCCGCAGCCGGCGACCTCCACGGGCACGCCCGAGACGTCGGCCGCATCCAGGCCCAGGGCGGAGGCCAGCTCCTCGGCGGCGGGGCCGTCCGCCAGGGTCGGCGTCCCACCGGAGAGGGTCGCGCCGTCCTCGTCGACGACCACGTCCAGGACCCCCGCGCCGCACTCCTGCCGCACCGTGCCCGCGGGCAGCCGCCCGGCCCGCACCAGCGTGTGCGCGGCCCCGACGCTCGGGTGTCCGGCGAAGGGCAGCTCGGCGTAGGGGGTGAAGATCCGCACTCTGTAGTCCGCGCCGGGCTCGGTCGGGGCGCACAGGAACGAGGTCTCGGAGAGGTGGAACTCGTTCGCCAGCGCCTGGCACTGCGCGGTGGTGAGCGCGTCGGCGTCGTAGACCACCGCCAGCGGATTCCCCGCGAAGGCCCGCGGCGCGAACACGTCGACGATCTCGTAATCCAGCAGCTCCGGGCCGTTCACGGCGCCGACGGTAGCCTTCGCTCGGCGACCGGGCGTGCGAGGGCGCGCAGAACAGGCCGGCCCCGGGCACGGGGGACGACGAACACCAGCGAGGAGGGCCCGTGACCACGGTGAGCAGGGCCTACGTCTCCCGGCTCGCCGGGCTGACGGTGTTCGACCCCAACGGCGACCGCGTCGGCAAGGTGCGGGACGTCGTCGTCGCCCTGCGCGTGGGCACCGCCTGCCCACGCGTGCTCGGCCTGGTCGTCGAGGTCGTCGCGCGCCGCCGGATCTTCGTGCCGATGGGCCGGGTCACCGCGATCGACCCGGGCGCGGTGATGCTGGCCTCCGGCACGATCAACCTCAAGCGCTTCGAGCAGCGCACCGGCGAGACCCTCGTGCTGGGCGAGCTGTTCGACCGCTCGGTGCACATCCTGGACGGCGGCAAGCCGGCACACGTCGTCGACGCCGGCATCGAGCAGACCCGCACCGGCGAGTGGGAGCTGGCCAAGCTGGCCGTCCAGGAGCCCGGTCGGCTGGGCCGCCGCGGACAGCTGCACACCCTGGCCTGGGACGAGGTCGCCGGGCTGGCGCTGCCGCAGACCGGGCAGGGCGCGGAGACGCTGATCGCCACCTACCGGGAGCTCAACGCCGCCGACATGGCCCACGCGCTGCAGGAGCTGCCCATCAAGCGCCGGCACGAGGTCGCCGAGGCCATGGACGACGAGCGCCTGGCCGACGTCCTGGGCGAGCTGCCCGAGGCCGATCAGGTGACCATCCTGGGCACCCTCCAGGAGCGCCGCGCCGCCGACGTGCTCGAGGAGATGGACCCCGACGACGCCGCCGACCTGCTCTCGGAGCTGTCCAACGTCGACCGGAACCGGCTGCTCGAGCTCATGGAGCCCGACGAGGCGGAGTCGGTCCGCCAGCTGCTGAAGTACTCCGAGGACACCGCCGGCGGGATGATGACCAGCGAGCCGGTGATCCTCTCCCCCGACGCCACGATCGCCGAGGCGCTGGCCCGGGTGCGCGAGCCCGAGCTCACGCCGTCGCTCGCCAGCCAGGTCTACGTCTGCCGCCCCCCGTCGGCCACCCCGACCGGCCGCTACCTCGGCCTGGCGCACATCCAGCGGCTGCTGCGGGAACCGCCGTCCAGCCTGGTGAGCGGCATCCTCGACGACCTGGAGCCGCTGCGGCCCGAGGCGCCGCTGGCCGAGGTCACCCACTACTTCGCCACCTACAACCTGGTGGCCGCCCCCGTGGTCGACGCCCAGGGCCGGCTCGTGGGCGCGGTCAGCGTCGACGACGTCCTGGACCACCTGCTGCCCGACGACTGGCGCGAGCGGGCCCGTCGTGGCTGAGAAGCCACGCCTCGACGTCCCCAGCGGCGGACCCCGGCGGTTCACCGGCTTCCTGCGGCTCAACCCCGACTCGGTCGGCGCCTTCGCCGAGGGGATCGCCCGGTTCCTCGGGACCGGCCGGTTCCTGGCCGTCCAGACGATCATCGTGATCGTCTGGATCACGCTGAACGTGGTCGCGGTCAACCTCCGATGGGACCCCTACCCGTTCATCCTGCTCAACCTGGCGTTCTCCACGCAGGCGGCCTACGCCGCGCCGCTGATCCTGCTGGCGCAGAACCGGCAGGCCGACCGCGACCGCGTCCAGGCCGAGGAGGACCGGGCCCGCGCGGCCTCGACCCGCGCCGACACGGAGTACCTGGCCCGCGAGCTCGCCTCGCTGCGCGTCGCGGTCGGCGAGCTGGCCACCCGCGACTTCATCCGGAGCGAGCTGAACCGCCTGACCGAGGACTCCGGCGACGACGGCGAGCGGCGCGAGAAGAAGGCGAAGAAGAAGCGCGACCCGGTCGGCTGAGCCGCCTTGTCGTCGGTGGGCCAGGAGTCGGCTCGATCCTCAGCCGGTGACGGTGCGCAGCACGTGGAGCAGAGTCCCGGCCACCACGGTCGCCGGGACGAGGAAGGCCACCGCCCACAACCTGGTGCGCGACGAGCACGGGAGGACGACGACCAGCACCACGGCCACGACGGCATCGACGGCGGCCTGCACCGGGTCCAGCCGGCCCGACCCCGCCGGGGTGCCGACCGCTGCGTGCCAGAGGTCAGCGAACTCCCCACCTGCGATCGGCAGCCCGGCCGCCCCGGCGATCACCGCACCGGGCCCGAGGCCGGTCCTCCGGTCCGCCCACCGCACGGCTGCGGCGAAGACCGCCACCGCGGTTCCGGACAGGACGAGCCACACCGGGAGAAGGCTGTTCCAGCCGAAGCCGAGGACCGCCGCCGCCCAGGTGTAGTAGGCGACGGTCATCGCGGCGAAGAAGACCGCCGACCGGATCGCCGCGGTCGCCACCGACGGCGCGCTCCGGGCGATCAGCGCGACGGCCAGTACCCAGGCCGCGGGGTACGAGCCGAGATCGGCCGCCCAGCGCCACCCCGACTCGTCGGCCACCTTCGCCGCGACCCCGGCGAGGACGCCGAGCAGCAGGAAGCTTCCGACGGCGGGCAGCTCCGGCCGCGTGCCACGACTCGTGGGGGTCCCGGTCATCTGCGTCGATCGTGCCCGCGCCGGGCGGCCGGTCGGGGACGACGCGCGGTCAGCCGGGCGGAAGCGACTTGGTGAGGTGCACCAACTCCACCTGCGGCGTCAGGCGTGCACGCCGCTCCTCGCGATAACCCTGCCGCTCGTACAGCCGCAGGTTCGCGACGCTCAGGTGGCCCGTGAACAGCGTCGCCTTCGTCGTCCCGGGTGGAGCGGCCGCCTCCACCTCGGCCAGGAGCGCGGTGCCGATCCCCTGCCCCTGCCGGTCCGGCGCCACGGTCAGCCGGCCGACGTGCAGGACGTCGCCCTCGATCCGGCCGCGGACCGCCCCGACGATCCGTGTGCCGACGGTCGCGGTGAAGCCCGGCCCCGTGGCCAGTTCGGCGGCGAGCTGGTCCAGGGTCTGCACCATCGCCGGCAGCCCGGGATCGCCGTAGATGCGCGCCTCCGTCGCGTAGGCGGCCCGCTGCAGGGTCAGCAGCTCACCGGCGTTCTCCGGCCTGGCCGGGGCCAGCACCGGGCGGTCGCGCAGCCCGGTCGCGGTCAGCTCCAGCCCGATGAAGGCGGTGATCATCGTGCGGTAGACGCGTTCGACGAGTGCGGGGTCCGCGCCTGCCCGCTCCGCCGTCGCACGCACGCGTCGGATGACCGCCGCGACGCGGTCGGGCGCCCGGACGGCCGTCGCGTCGCGCTTGAG
Organism: Blastococcus goldschmidtiae; assembly: GCF_031845325.1. NCBI lineage: Bacteria > Bacillati > Actinomycetota > Actinomycetes > Geodermatophilales > Geodermatophilaceae > Blastococcus > Blastococcus goldschmidtiae. The sequence goes on from NZ_JAVREI010000008.1 coordinate 47,788, forward strand.
ACGGCCGGCCCGTTCCACCAGGCCCTGCCGGACGGCGAGCCGCGCGACGATCTCGTCGTCGATGCCGTCGATGGCCCGGCGGAGATCGGTCAGGGAGTCCTGCTGATCGGTCATGTCGGTCGTCCTCGGGTCGGCCCCGGACCGGCGGGAGGACTTCTGGTCCAGACCGGGCTCCCGGAGCAGCGGTCTGGTCGTGCGACGACGGTCCGCCTACGGGCGGATCCACCACGAACGGGGCGTCGTCACGCCCGGACCCTAACGGCTCCGCGAGGGCTCAGCCGGCCAGTCGGTCCACGGCCCGGTCCAGCCGGCCCGTGACCGGACGCGCGCCGGACGCCGCGACCAGCCCGCTCACCGGCAGGTCGACGTAGATGGTCTCCGCCCGCGCGACCTCGTAGGTCTCGTGCCAGACGCCGACCGCGCCGGGGACCCTCCGGGTGCGCCGGTTGAACGCGGTCCAGGCCGGGCGGTGCCGGGCGCCGGAGTCGGTCGCGTAGCGGTACACGTCCTCGGTCCGGCGCCAGTACTGGACGAGCAGCGGGCCGCGCGGGCCCAGCGCCATGCGGTAGCCCAGGAAGCCGGACTCCGGGTCCCGCGAGAGCTCGGCCAGCATCGGACCCATGGCGGCGAGGGCCGGCAGCCAGGCATCCGGTCGCCACCACCGGTTGATGCGCATGCCGATCAGGAAGACCGTCAGGTCTCCCTCGTGCGTGTGGGTCCAGCGACCCCTGACGATCCGCGCCATGCCGTCCTCCTGGTTGGATAGTGTGAGTACCCAACACTAGGCAGTGGCACTATCCAATGTCGAGGGGGATCCGTGCAGATCTCGAAACTGGCCCGCCGGTCCGGCGTCCCGGTGGCGACCGTGAAGTTCTACCTGCGGGAGGGCCTGCTCCCCCCGGGCGAGCTGACCGGGGCCACGCGCGCCCGCTACGGCGAACAGCACGTCGAGCGGCTGGGTCTCATCCGTGCCCTGCTCGGCCCCGGTGGCCTCTCGGTCGCCACGGCCCGCACCGTCCTGGAGGCCGTGGACGCCCCCGCGACGTCGATGCACCAGGTCCTGGGCACGGCCCACTGCACACTGCCCGCGGTGGGCCCCGACGTCCCCCACGACCTCGGCCAGGCTCGCGAACTCCTGCGCCGCCACGGGTGGCGGGTGGACGACGACTCCCCCGCACTGCACGCGCTGGCCGCGGCGCTCGAGGCGCTGCGCGCGGCCGGGGCCCCTCCGTCCGACGAGCTGCTGGACCGCTACGCGGAGGCCGCCGGCCGGCTCGGCGAGCAGGACGTGGCCGACGTCCCGACCGGCTCCCTCGCCGAGGCCGTGCGCTTCGTGGTGGTCAACACCGTGCTGCTCGAGCCGGTCCTGCTGACCCTCCGCCGGCTGGCCCACGAGGACGCCTCCCGCCGCCGCTTCCCGACGGGCGGCGACGCGGCCGCGGCTGGCTGAACGTCAGGGGCGGCCCGCTCGTCCACGGCGACCGGCTCAGCGCGGGGTCCGGCGCCGCGTGCCGACCAGCGTCACGCCGACCCAGAAGCCGAGCGTCTGGCCGAGCAACCAGGTCGGTGCGCCGGCCGCCGCTGCGCTCCCCGACCCGGCACCGTCCACGGCCGCACGCGCCGCCACGACCGCGCCCGCGACGACGACGACGCCCCAGCCGAGGGCGACGAGGAACCAGCGGTCCAGGTGGTCCCACCGCCGCACGAGCAACCATGCCGCCGTCGGCACCCAGGCGACCGCCGCCAGCACGGTGCCCAGCCAGAACCCCTCCATGCGATCAGCCGGCCAGCACGTGCACGCCGGCGCCGGTCGCCCCGGCCAGAGCGATCACCACGATGAACGGCGCCCGCAGCGCCAGGGCGAGCGCGGCCACGGCCAGGCCCGCCAGCCGGCCGTCGACCACGATGCGGTCGTCGGTGGTCACGGCCTGGACGGCGACGAGCGCGGCCAGCAGCGCGGCGGGCACGAAGTCGACGACGCGGGCCACCCACGGCTGCTCCACCCAGGCAGCCGGCACCGAGAGCCCGGCCAGCTTGAGCAGGTAGCAGCCGACCGAGGCGACGACGACCGCCACCCACAGCGTGTTGCCGCTCATGCCGCTCGCTCCGCGGTGCGCGGCCGGCCGGCCAGGGCGACGGCGACGACCGCGGCGATGACCTGCACCCCCACCGGCACGAACGGCGTCAGCGCCAGCGCCACCACCGCTCCCCCGAGAGCGACCCGTCGCTGTGCCGCGGGCTCGGCCGAACCCCGCGCCGTCAGCCGCGGCCACAGCAGGGCGAGGAAGGCGGCCGGGACGACCGCGTTCAGCGCCGCCGCGGCAGGGCCGCCGAGGCCGGAGGCACCGAGCGCGCCGACCAGCGTCATCGCGTTCCAGCCGAGGTAGATCGTCGCGCCGGTGGCCCAGAACGCCAGCCGGCCGAGCTCGCGGTCGGGGGCGGCCACGGCCATCGCCGTCGTCTCGTCGATGACCCAGTGCGCCGCACCCGCCCGGCCGAGCGCGCTCCGGGGAGCCAGGAGCGGTGCCAGCCGCACGCCGTAGACGGTGTTGCGGGTGCCCAGCAGCAGAGCGCTGCCGATGGCGGCCGGCGCGCTCCCGCCGGCACCGAGGACGCCGACCAGCGCGAACTGCGACGCCCCGGAGAACATGAGCGCCGACAGGGTCATGGCCTGCCAGACGTCGAGCCCGGCGGCGTCGGCGGCCGCGCCGAACGCGATCCCGTAGAAGCCGACGGCAGCCCCCAGCCCGACGGCGTCGCGGAGCGTGCTGGACCGGCCGGGCGAGGACACGTCCGCAGAGGTTATGCGCCCCCGCCGACGGAGCCGTTCCCGCCGCGCGACCGCCGCCGGCGCACCGTGCGGTCGAGGATGCCCAGCGTCCCCTTGAGCGCGCTCTCCGGGACGATCGGGAAGATGAGGAAGGGCCGGTAGTCCTCGCGCAGGTCCGACCAGTCGCAGTACGAGGTGACGCGGGTGCCGCCGTCGACCGGCTCCAGCCGGTAGCCGTAGACGTGCCGCAGCGGCGGGCGGATGGTGCCCTCGATGGTCCAGGCGATCTCGCGGTCGGGCTCGAAGGCGGTGATCACGACCTCGACGTCGTACCTCCCCATCGGCAGGTCGCCGAGCGCCTCCCGGTCCATGTGCACGAGGAACCGGTCGCCGACGGCGGAGACGGGCTCTCCCTCGGCGTCCATGAGCATCCCCGAGGCGTCGATGTCGACGTGCCCCTGCGGATCGCACAGCACGGCGAAGACCTCCGCCGGGGAGGCCGGGACGAGGCGGGTCGCCTCGATCCGCTCGGCGGCGGGTTCGGTGGGGGCGGGCGCCTCGTCCGGGATGGTCACGGGCCCGAGCATGGCACCGACCTGAGCAGCAGATCACCCCCACGCGCGGGCGGACGGCAGGACGGGCCGCCGTACAGTGGCTGACGACCCGTGTGCGCACGAAGCGCCGAGGCCCGGAGGCCGGACGGGTCCCCCGTCGAAGGAGACAGACGCACCGATGTCCGACACCCTGACCGGCACGCCGGCGCTCGACGCCATCACCGCCGCTCTGGCCACCGTCCAGGATCCCGAGATCAACCGCCCGCTCACCGAGCTGGGCATGGTCAAGGACGTCCAGATCGCCGCGGACGGCTCCGTGCGCGTCGAGGTCTACCTGACCGTCGCCGGCTGCCCGATGCGCGAGACGATCACCAACCGGGTGACCCAGGCAGTCGGCGCCGTCGCCGGCGTCACCGGCGTGTCCGTGGTGCTGGACGTGATGAGCGACGAGCAGCGCGCCGAGCTGCGCAAGACCGTCCGCGGCAGCGACACCCCCGAACCGGTCATCCCCTTCGCTCAGCCCGGCTCGCTGACCCGCGTCTACGCGGTGGCCTCGGGCAAGGGCGGCGTCGGCAAGTCCTCGGTCACGGTGAACCTCGCCGCGGCGCTGGCCAAGCGCGGCCTGGCCGTCGGCGTCGTGGACGCCGACATCTACGGCCACTCGGTGCCGCGGATGCTGGGCACCGAGGAGAAGCCGACCCAGGTCGACAGCATGATCATGCCGCCGCAGGCCCTGGGGGTGAAGCTCATCTCGATCGGCATGTTCACCCCGGGCAACACCCCGGTCGTGTGGCGCGGGCCGATGCTGCACCGCGCGCTGCAGCAGTTCCTGGCCGACGTGTGGTGGGGCGACCTCGACGTCCTCCTGCTGGACCTGCCCCCGGGCACCGGTGACGTGGCGATCTCGATCGCGCAGCTGCTGCCGAACGCCGAGATCCTCATCGTCACCACGCCGCAGCTCGCCGCCGCCGAGGTGGCCGAGCGGGCCGGCGCCATTGCGACGCAGACCCATCAGCAGGTCGTCGGCGTCATCGAGAACATGTCCTGGCTGGACCTGCCCGATGGCTCGCGCATGGAGATCTTCGGCTCCGGCGGTGGCGAGGCGGTCTCCGACGCGCTGACCAAGACCCTCGGCGCCCGGGTGCCGGTGCTCGGCCAGATCCCGCTGGACACCCGGCTGCGCGAGGCCGGCGACGCCGGTGCACCGATCGTGCTGGCCGACCCCGACTCCCCGGCCGCCCAGGCGCTCATCAAGATCGCCGACGGGCTGGCCAGCCGTCAGCGCGGCCTCTCCGGCATGTCGCTGGGGCTCACCCCCGTCAAGCGGTAACACCGTCGTCCTCCGGACGACACCGCGACCACGTGCCGTCCCCTGCGCCGCTGAGCGGCTACGTCGTGCCTGCGCGGAACCCTCCGGGCTCCACTCGGCACGACAGTGCTGCCCCTGCCCTACCTTCATCCGCGTGACCGACGAGCTGATCTCCGAGAGCATCACCATCGACGCCCCGCCGGAGACCGTCTTCGCGATCCTCGCCGACCCCCGCCAGCACTCGCGGATCGACGGGTCGGGCTCGGTCGGCTCGGTGATCAGCGCGCCCGAGCGGCTCACCGGAACCGGCCAGACGTTCACCGTCCGGATGAAGCTCTTCGGCGTCCCCTACGTGATCCGCAACCGGGTGGTCGAGTTCGAGCCCGGGCGGCGGATCGCCTGGCGGCACTTCACGGCCAACCGCTGGCGCTACGAGCTGGCGCCCACCGCCGACGGCGGCACGATGGTCACCGAGACCTTCGACGCCTCGCGTGCGGACGGCGTCACCGACGCCGTCGTCCGCTGGGCCAAGTTCCCCGAGCGCAACCGCGAGGGCATCGTCGCCACCCTGCAGCGACTCAAGCAGGCCGCCGAACAGGATCGGGCGTCAGCCGGGTCGTGACGAGTGGGGGCCGGAGGCTCCCGCGAGGAAGGGCGGAGTCGCTCCGCTCCCGCCGGGACGGCACGTGGTCACGGTGTCGTCCGGAGGACGACAGATCACGTCGCGTCGGGGTCGAACGGGGGCGGCACCGCGCGGTCCCGCGGGCGGGCGGCCACCGGTGCGGCCGCCGAGGCGGCCGTGCTCCCGCTGCGCCCGGGGACCGGCTCGTCGTCCTCGAAGAGCTGGCTGCGGATGAACGTCCTCGGGTGGTACTTGCGCAGGTCGAGGTCGCGCAGCTCGGGCAGGTCGTCGCCGAGGCTCTCGTTGACCTGGGTGCGGACGCCGGTGAGGGCCGCCCGCACCTTCTTCAGCCCGGTTGCCGCGTCCTTGGCCAGGTGCGGCAGCCGCTCGGGCCCGAAGATGAACAGCGCGGCGAGCCCCAGGACGATGATTTCGCCCCAGCCGATCGAGTCGAACACCGCCGCTCTCCGTTCCTCCGGCCCGCTGTGCGAGCCCGTTCCAGCCTAGGCGGCAGCCCTCACGCGGCGTCGAGCGTCGCCCGCAGCTCCCGCGAGCTGCCACCGCGCACGATCTCGACGGTGACCTCCTCGCCCGGGGCGTGGCGGTCGACGGCCACGACGAGCTCCTCGGAGCTGCCGACCCGTTCGCCGTCGACCGCGATGATCACGTCCCGCTCCCGGATGCCGGCCTCGTCGGCGGCGCTGCCCGGCTCGACGTTCAGCACCAGGGCGCCGTCACGCGTGCCGTCGGTCACCGAGCGGGCGTTCACCCCCAGCGAGGAGTGCACGGCGCTGCCGGTGGAGATGAGCTGCTCGGCCACGTCGCGCACGGTGTCGATCGGGATGGCGAAGCCCAGCCCGATCGACCCGCCGGTCGTGCCCGCGCCCCCGAGCGAGGCGATGGCGGTGTTGATGCCGACCAGCGCGCCACTGGCGTCGACGAGCGCGCCACCGGAGTTCCCCGGGTTGATCGGGGCGTCGGTCTGCACCGCGCTGATGACGGCGTTGGTGTCGCTGCCCTCGCCGGCCAGGCGCACCGGCCGGTCCAGGGCGCTGACGATGCCGCTGGTGACCGTGCCGGCCAGGCCCAGCGGCGAGCCGACGGCCACCACGGGGTCGCCGACGACGACGCTGTCCGACGTGCCCAGCGAGGCCGTGACCAGGCCGGGCTTCTCCACCTTGATGACGGCGAGGTCGCTGGCGGGGTCGCGGCCGACGATGCGGGCGGCCGAGCCGCTGCCGTCGGAGAACACCGCCCGGATCTCGGCGCCCTCGACGTCGTCGGCCCCGGAGACGACGTGGTTGTTGGTGACGATGTAGCCCTCGTCGCCGTCGATCACCACGCCGGAGCCGGTCGCGCCGGCCTCCCCGACGCGTACCTCGATCGATACCACCGCGGGGATGACCTCCTCGGCGATGGCCGAGATCGAGCCGGGCTCGCGGGTGATGCCCGGATCGACCTGCGACAGCGTCGTGCCGGGCGAGAGCAGGGGGGACTCGGGGGTGCTGCGGGTAAGGAACCAGCCCACGCCACCGCCGACGGCCCCGACGAGCAGGACGGCGAGCAGGGCCAGGGCCGAGAGCCGGACGGAGACGTCCCGGAGCCGCAGCCGCTTCCGTCCCTTGTCGTCGACGACGACCGGGCCGGTCTGCTCCGCGGGCACCTCCGGGTAGACCGCCGGAGCACCGAGCCCGGCGGGTGCGTACGGATCGCGCCAGGGGTCGCTGCGCGCGTCGGCCTTCCACCACGGGCCCGTGGCGGTGCGCCGGCGCCCGGGGCGGCCGGACGGCGGCTCCTGCAGGCCACGGTGCCCCGGAGCGGGGGGCCCGAACGCGCGGAGCACCGCCTCCGGTGGGGGCGGCGGGACGGGACGGGCGGGCGGCCGGGGGCGGTCGCCGGAGAAGCTCCCGGGCACGCTGGCCGGACGGCCGAAGGCGGCCTGCTGGCCGGCGGGGGGCTCCGGGGCGACTACCCGTCGCGGCTCGAGGCGGTCGGGCACCTCGCCGAAGGGCCCGTCCTGCCCGGACGGCCGGGCGAACGCCGGGTCGCCCTCCGGGGCCGGGGTGCCGCGGTCGTCGGGGCTGCTCAGGGGGTGCCGCCCAGCGGATCGAGCGGAGACGTCGTCCCGACGTCCAGGGTGCGCACGACCGGCGGGACCACCTCGGTGTGCTCGCGCACGGTGGAGTCGGCCACGGTTCCGGGGGCCGGCGGGACGTCGGCGGGAAGGTTCAGCGCGAGGGCGGTGACGCCCGCGCCGAGGCCGGCGAGCGTGCCGACCAGCCCGCGGCGCAGCCAGCGGGCGTGGTGGGGGCGGTGCGGGCGGTCCTGCGGCGAGAGGTCGACCTCCCAGGTGCTCGCGCCGTCCTGCACGGTGAGGCGGGAGGGATCCGACCCCAGCGAGAGCGGGCCGCCGCCGGCGCCCGGCACGTCCGCGGTGAAGGGGATGGCGCACAGCCGCGACATGAGGTCGCCGGGCACCGCCACCTCCTGGGAGCCGTGCAGGGCGTCCTTCGCCTCCCGTTGGGCCTGCACCGCCATGCGGCACTGCAGGCAGCCGGTCAGGTGGCGGGCGGCCCGTGCGGCGGGACCGGCGGTCAGCTCGCCGTCGACGAGCGCCGCGATCGCCTCCTGGGCCAGGTGGCTCTCCGGGATGCTCACGCGCTGCCCCCTCCCAGGTACGCGTCGTCCTCGGCGGGCACCCGGCCCGGGGCCAGGTGCGCCAGGGCCTGTCGCAGCTGCACCCGGCCGCGGTGGATGCGGCTGCGCACGGTGCCGAGCTTGATGCCGAGCGTGGCCGCGATCTCCTCGTACGTCAGCCCCTCGATGTCGCAGAGGACGACGGCGACGCGGAACTCCGGGGAGAGCGCGTCGAGGGCCGCCTGGATCTGCGGGTCCAGGTGCGTGTCGGCGTAGACCTGCTCGGGGCTGGGCGCGCGGCCGGGCAGTCGCTCGGTGTCCTCGGGGAGGGCGTCGAAGCGGATCCGCTGCCGACGTCGGACCATGTCGAGGAACAGGTTGGTCGTGATGCGGTGCAGCCAGCCCTCGAAGGTGCCGGGTGAGAAGTCGGCGAGGGAGCGGAAGACCCGGACGAACGTCTCCTGGGTGAGGTCCTCGGCGTCCTGAGGGTTGCCCGAGAGCCGGTAGGCCAGCCGGTACACACGGGCCGAGTGCTCGCGCACGACCTGCTCCCAGGTGGGCGCCACCCAGCCCTCGGCCTCGGGTCGCACGGGCTCGGACACGGCACCAGTATCGCCGACGCGCGCCGGCACGACCGGATCGGCGTCGGAGGGTCGCTCGGACAGGGGTCGCTGGAGGCGCACATACCGTCCAACGGGTGGTCGCGCGGGCGGTGTTCCCGCAGCACCCCCTTCCCAGTCAACTCACAGCTCGGTCACGTCCCGGGCGTCCGCACGGCGTTCCGGAGCCGGTGACCACTACCCTCGGCCGGTGATGAGCGCCCACCCACCGCCGCCGGGGAGCGGCCCGGAGGGCGCCGCCTACGCCGATCGCTTCGCCGCCGAGTCCGACGGGATGGCCGCCGCGCGGGAGCGCGCCGCACGGCTGCCGGGGCCCCCACCCGTCGAGCCCGCGGTGGGCGCCACCCTCGCCGTCCTCGCCGCGAGCGTGGGCGCGCGGTCGGTCGTCTCCATCGGCAGCGGTGGCGGGCTCTCCGGTCTGTGGCTGCTGCGCGGGATGCGTCGGGACGGGGTGCTGACCGCGCTGGACGGCGATCCCGAGCAGCTGCGCGCGGCCCGCGCCGCGTTCGCCGGTGCCGGGGTGCCCTCGGGCCGGACCCGGCTGATCTTCGGGACGCCCGCCGAGGTGCTGCCCCGCTTCTCCCCCGGCGCCTACGACATGGTCGTGTGCACCGGCCCTCCGCGGGACTACGCCGACCAGCTGGGCGGGCTGCTGGACCTGGTACGCGTCGGCGGCACGCTGGCCTGCCACGGCCTGCTGGCCGGTGGGCGGATCGCGGACCGCACCGCGCGCGACCCGCAGACGGTCGCCTGGCGGGAGATCACCCGCGCCGTGCGGGAGAACGAGGACCTGACGTCCGCCGTCCTCCCCATCGGCGAGGGCCTGCTCGTCGCCACCCGGCGCTGAGCCACCGGCGCGACGGCGCGACCGGTCAGCGGAACGGCGCCTCCGCCACCGGCTCCCACGGGCCGCCCAGGTAGCGCCACAGGCCGAGGCCGCGGGCGTGCACCGTCCACGGCACGAACCCCGCGAGCAGCCGCTCGTGCAGCGCGCGGGCGACGGCGGGCTGCACCTTGTTCTGCACGGTCACGTGCGGCGCGTGCCGCTGCCGGTCCTGCGGGGTGAGCCACGGCTGCCACGCCGCGGCCAGCCCGCCCCGGACCGCGGCCACCTCGGCCGACCGCAGCGAGTACGCGACCCCGCGGCCGAGGAACCGCACCCCGGTGACGTCGACGTCGAAGGCGGGGCGCTCGGCGGCCGCGGCGAGATCGGCGCGGACGGCGTCCAGGTGCTCCCCCGGCACCGCGTGGAACAGCGTCACGTGCGCGGCCAGGTGGTTGCGCTCGGCCGGGAAGTGCTGTGCCCGCAGCCGGTCGAACCGCTGCTGCGCCGCGTCGTCCAGCAGCAGCGTGACGACCAGCGGCTCAGAGGGCGGCCCGGGCACCCTTGCCCAGCACGGTCACGCCGCCGGCACTGACGTGGTAGCGCTCGCGGTCGAGGTCGGGGTCCACGCCGATGCGCGCACCGGGTGGCACGACGACGTTCTTGTCCAGGATCGCCCGGCGCACGACCGCGCCCTCGCCGATAGAGACGCCGTCCATGACGACGCTGCCCTCCACGCGCGCACCGCGCTCGACCCGCACCCCGGGCGAGATGACGGAGCCGTGCACCGCGCCGCCGCCGATGATGGCGCCGGCGCTGACCATCGACTCCTCGGCCCGGCCGCCCAGGACGAACTTCGCCGGCGGCAGCTGCGGCGGCAGCGTGTAGATCGGCCAGCGGTCGTTGTAGAGGTTGAAGACGGGCGTGACCGAGACCAGGTCCATGTGCGAGTCGTAGTAGGAGTCGATGGTCCCGACGTCGCGCCAGTAGCCGTGGTCGCGCTCGGTGGCGCCGGGCACGACGTTGGTGGAGAAGTCGTAGACCCACGCCTCCCCCCTCGCGGCGAGCATCGGCATGATCGAGCCGCCCATGTCGTGCACGGAGTCCTCGTCGGCGGCGTCGGTGCGCAGCGCCTCGAGCAGCGCGTCGGTGGTGAAGACGTAGTTGCCCATGGAGGCGAAGCTCTCCTCCGGCGAGTCCGGCAGGCCGGGCGGGTCGGCCGGTTTCTCCAGGAACCCCTGGACCTTGCCGTCGGCCGCGGCGTCGATCACGCCGAACTCGGTGGCCTCGCGACGGGGGACGCGCAGCCCCGCGATGGTGACGCCGGCACCGGTCTGCAGGTGCTGGTCGATCATCTGCCGCGGGTCCATGCGGTAGACGTGGTCGGCTCCGAAGACGACGACGATGTCCGGGCGCTCGTCGTAGATCAGGTTGAGGCTCTGGTAGATGGCGTCGGCGCTGCCGGTGTACCACCTGGGCCCGAGCCGCTGCTGCGCCGGCATGGGTGCGACGTAGCCGCCGAGCAGCTGCGACATCCGCCACGTCGTGGTGATGTGCCGGTCGAGGCTGTGGCTCTTGTACTGGGTCAGGACGGCGATCTGCCGGATGTCCCCGTTGACCAGGTTGGAGAGCACGAAGTCGATGAGGCGGTAGTTGCCGCCGAAGGGCACCGCCGGCTTGGCGCGGTCCTGGGTGAGCGGAGACAGCCGCTTTCCCTCACCGCCCGCCAGCACGATGCCGAGAACCCGAGGACCGCCACGCATGCTCGCAACGTAACCGCTGGCCGCCGCGGACACGCCATCGAAGGCTCCCAGGCCACCCTTCAGGGGCCCACGGCGAGCGTGCGAGGCGTGGGGGGAAGGGTGGTCCTTCTGCCTTCGGGGCCAGTGCCGGCCCGGTGCGGCGAGGGGACGGCGCCCGTGCAGGACCCCGCGGCGAGCCTGCGAGCGGTGAGAGGCAGGGCGTCCTCCTAGGGTGAGCCGCGTGCGCATCGGCATCGTGACCCGTGAGTGGCCGCCGGACGTCTACGGCGGTGCCGGCGTCCACGTCGAGCACCTGGTCGCCGCGTTGCGCGCGCTGCCGGCCGGGTCCGGCGGGGTGGTGGCAGTCGACGTGCACTGCTTCGGCGCGGACCGGGACGACGCCACCGGGTACGCGGTGCCCGACGGGCTGCGCGCGGCCAACGGCGCGCTGCAGGCGCTGGGCGTGGACGTCCAGATCGCCGCAGCCCTGGGCGACGCCGACCTGGTGCACAGCCACACCTGGTACGCCAACGGCGCGGGGATGCTGGCCTCCCTCGTGCACGGCGCCCCGCACGTGGTCACGGCGCACTCGCTGGAGCCGCGGCGCCCGTGGAAGGCCGAGCAGCTCGGCGGCGGCTACCGGCTGTCGTCGTGGGTCGAGCGCACCGCCTACCTCGCCGCCGACGCGGTGATCGCCGTGAGCCGTGGCATGCGCACCGACGTGCTCGACGCCTACCCCGACCTGGACCCCGCACGGGTCCACGTCGTCGGCAACGGCGTCGACGCCGAGGCCTACCGCCCCGTCGACGCGCCGGACACCGTCCGGGCCCTCGGCGTCGACCCGGACCGCCCCTATGCGCTGTTCGTCGGCCGGATCACCCGGCAGAAGGGTCTGCCGCACCTGCTGGCCGCGGCCGAGCAGCTGCCCGCAGACGTCGGGCTGGTGCTCTGCGCCGGCGCCGCCGACACCCGGGCCGAGCGCCAGCAGGTGGCCGACGCCGTCGCCGCGCTGCAGGCCCGCCGCGAGGGCGTGGTGTGGATCGAGGCGATGGTCCCGCGCGAGCAGCTCGTCCCCCTCATCAGCCGCGCCACCGTGTTCGTCGTCCCGTCGGTGTACGAGCCGCTGGGCATCGTGAACCTGGAGGCGGCGGCCTGCGGCACCGCCGTCGTCGCCAGTGCCGTGGGCGGCATCCCGGAGGTGGTCGACGACGGGCGGACCGGGCTGCTGGTGCCCTACGACCCGGACGACGCCGACGCGTTCGCGAGCGGTCTGGCAGCGCGGATGACCGAGCTGCTCGGCGATCCGGAGCGGGCCGCGCGGATGGGCGCGGCCGGCCGGGAGCGGGTGCTCGCCGAGTTCGGCTGGCCGGCGATCGCCCGGCAGACCGCCGACGTCTACTCGGCCGTTCTCTCGGCGCGCCCGTAGCGGCCGCGCTGGTACCGTTTCCGCGCCGGCCCGTGCGCCGGTGACGCAGCAGCAGCGAAGTCCGGTGGAGATCCGGCGCTGTCCCGCAACTGTGAGAGGCCACTGGGTGGCCCGAGCCAGATCGCCTGCTCTGCGCCATGCAACCGACCCTCGCGGCAGGGGTCGCGCATCGGGCGTCGGGTCAGCTCGGGGCCGACGCTCGCCGCCTCCGCTGGAGGCACTTCTCTTGTCCGGTTCCCTTCCCCGCGCGGCGCGGTCGACGTCGCGCGACCGCCGGCGGCGGCCCTCCCCCGCCGCGCTGCTGGCCCTGCTCACCGCCCTCCTGCTCGCCCTCACCGCCTGCGGCGACTCGTCGTCCGACGGCGACGACGACAGCGCGGCACCGTCCTCGTCCGAGGCAGCGGACTTCCCGGTGACGGTGACCGCCGCCAACGGCGAGGTGACGCTCGACGAGCGGCCCGAGGCCATCGTCTCCATGTCGCCGACCGCCACCGAGATGCTGTTCGCCATCGGCGCCGGCGACCAGGTCGAGGCCGTGGACGACAACTCCAACTTCCCGGAACAGGCGCCGACCACGGACCTGTCGTCGTTCACGCCGAACGCCGAGGCGATCGCCGGCTACTCGCCGGACCTGGTGGTGCTCAGCAACGACACCAACGGCATCGTGGACGCCCTCGAGACCCTCGACGTGCCGGTGCTGCTGCTCGAGGCGGCCGAGGACCTGGACGACACCTACGCGCAGATGGAGCTGCTCGGCGAGGTGACCGGCCACGTCGAGGAGGCCGCCGACGCCGTGGCCGACGTGCAGGACCGCATCGAGGCCGCCGTCGCCTCGGTCCCCGCCGACGTGGAGGGCCAGCGGGTCTACCACGAGCTCGACCCGACCCTCTACTCCGCGGACAGCTCCACCTTCATCGGCAGCATCTACTCGATGCTCGGGCTGGAGAACGTCGCCGACGGCGCCCCCGAGCCCAGCGGCGGCTACCCGCAGCTCTCCGCCGAGTACCTCGTCGAGCAGGCGCCGGACGTCATCGTGCTGGCCGACACCAAGTGCTGCGGCGAGAGCGCCCAGACGATCGCCCAGCGGCCCGCCTTCGGCACGGTCCCGGCCGTGGTCGAGGGGCGCATCATCGAGGCCGACGACGACGTCGCGTCCCGCTGGGGTCCGCGGGTCGCGGACTTCGCCGAGACCGTCGCCGAGGCCCTGCAGGGCTGAGACCCGCCGCCCCCATGAGCGCCGTCACGTCCCGCACCCGGTCCGGCCGCACCCCGGCCGGGCCGGGCGCGGTGCGTCCCCGGCGGTCGGTCGCCCTGGTGTCCGGGGTGGCCGCACTGGCGCTGGTGGCCGCCGTGCTCGCCGCCACCTGGGTGGGCGCGGTGCCGCTGCCCCCCGGCGGCGTCGTCGCGACCCTGCTCGACCGCGCGCTCGCCCCGCTGGGCGTCGACGTGCCCGGCGGGCTGGAGGGCACCCAGGCCGCGGTGCTGCTCCAGTTGCGGCTGCCGCGGGTGGTGCTGGCCGTCCTCGTCGGGGCGGCGCTGGCCATCGCCGGGGCCGGGTACCAGGGCGTCTTCCGCAACCCGCTCGCCGACCCCTACCTCCTCGGCGCGGCGGCCGGCGCCGGGCTGGGCGCGACGCTGACCATCGCCTACTCCCCCGTGCAGTCGCTCGGGCCGGTGGGCATCGTCCCGCTCGCCGCGTTCGCCGGGGCGCTGTTCGGCGTCGGCTGCGCCCTGGCCCTCGGCACCGTCGCGGGCGGCTCGCACAGCCCCACGCTGCTGCTGGCCGGCATCGCGGTCGCCGCGTTCCTGTCCGCGGCGCAGACCCTGGTGCAGCAGCAGAACACCGACGACCTGCGCGAGATCTACGGCTGGATGATCGGGCAGCTCGGCAGCTCCTCGTGGTCCGACGTCGCGCTGGTCCTCCCCTACCTGGGCGTCTCCTGCGCGGTCCTGCTCTGCTGCGGCCGCGCGCTGGACGTGCTGTCCGTCGGCGACGACGAGGCCAGCTCGCTGGGCGTGCACCCCGGCCGGCTGCGGCTCCTGGTCATCCTGGCCGCCTCCCTCGCCACCGCCTCCGCCGTCGCCGTCAGCGGCCTCATCGGCTTCGTCGGGCTGGTCGTCCCGCACATCGTGCGCCGGCTGGCCGGTGGCTCCTACACCCGCGTCCTGCCGCTGTCCCTGCTGGTGGGCGGGGCGTTCCTCGTGCTCGCCGACCTGATCGCGCGGGTGCTCCTGGCGCCGGCCGAGCTGCCCATCGGCGTGGTCACCGCGTTCGTCGGCGCCCCCTTCTTCGCCGCCCTCCTGTGGGCCGGGGCGCGACGGCGATGAGCGGCTCCCTCCCCCCTCCCGGCGCCCGGGTCGAGGTCGTCGGCCTGAGCGCCGCCTACGGCCGCACCCGGGTGCTGGACTCCGTGCGCTTCACCGTCGAGCCCGGCGGATGGCTGGCCGTCATCGGCCCCAACGGCTCGGGCAAGTCGACGCTGCTGCGCTCGGTGCTCGGGCTGCAGCGGCACGAGGGCCAGGTGCGCATCGACGGCGTCCCGACCACCGGCATGGCCCGGCGCGAGCTCGCCCGGGTGCTGGCGTACGCCCCGCAGCTGCCGGTGCTGCCCGAGGGCATCAGCACCCGCGAGTACGTCACCCTGGGCCGCACCCCGCACCGGCCGCTGCTGGCCGCGCCACGCCGGGTCGACCGGGACGTCGTCGCCGACGTCCTGCAGCGGCTGGACCTCGAGCCGCTGGCCGACCGGCTCGTGGTCACCCTGTCCGGCGGCGAGCAGCAGCGCGCCGTCCTGGCCCGGGCCCTGGCCCAGCGGCCGCGGGTGCTGCTCCTCGACGAGCCGACGGCGGCATTGGACCTCGGCCACGCCCAGCAGGTGCTCGACCTGCTCGACCGGCTGCGGCGCCAGGACGGGCTCACGGTCGTGAGCACGCTGCACGACCTCACCCTGGCCGGCCAGTACGCCGACAGGCTCACCCTGCTCGCCGCCGGCCGGGTGGTCGCAGAGGGCACCCCCGCCGAGGTGCTGACCCCGGCGGCGCTGTCGGCGCACTACGGCGCCCGCGCACAGGTCCTCTCCGGCCCGGACGGCCTCGCCGTGGTGCCCATGCGGGAAGCTCCGCTCTGGCCGGAGCTGAACACGGCTGATGAGTGAGACGGCATCGGGCTGCCTGTCCGTCGCAGTCTCGCCCAGAAGGCGGCTTAAGGGACAGCCGTCACCATCCGCGGTTCGGTGTCAGGTCGTCGGTTGCCGCGACGGGCCAGGCTTCCAGGCCCGGAGCCTGGAGCAGGGCTTCGATGAGCTGGTTGGACCCGCCGATCACTGTGGAGTCGCAGTCGATCTCGCTGCCCAGGCACCAGGTGCGATCGGCAGGCCACAGCAGGTTGGGTGACTGCCGCTCCTCGTGCCCGTCGGGCTCCTGCACGCCGATGCTGAGCGCTGCCCGCAGGGGGCCTCGAAAGAGGAGGTAGTCGCGGCCGGGAAGGCGGAACAGCGGACCGGCCAGCAAGTCCTGCGGCAGGGCCCCGGAAGGCGCGACTGCTGGTGCCGCAAGCCCACCAAGGAGGGTCCTGCGCTGCAGGCGCATCGGGCCCGCGTTCAGCCACGACCATCCCTCCCAGACCGCGTGGTAGCAGTCCGACCCGGCAGGGGTGAAGCGGTCCAGCGCATCCAGCAGCGCGACCAGAGTCGACGTCGGGACGTTGCCTTCTGCGGGCTCGCGGCCGTGCCACGTCGCGGTGGACGACCGCGCCGTCTGCCGGAACGGCCAGCGGCCCGTCGTCCGCATCTCGTTGATGGTTGGTGCGATGGAGCTCCAGAGCATGGTGGCGTGCGGCGTCTGACCAGTCCGCTGGCACGCCTCTGTCCAGGTCACCGGATGACCTTGCTCATCCTGGGCGGGGTGTAAAACGCGGGCGTAGGCGTCGAACCCTGTCGGAACGACGTCGCACACCCGACTCCCGAAGTCGCTGATTCGAGCTGCGATCCAGTCGCCGACGGACACATCAGCGACCGGCTCAAGTCCATAGAAGCTCACTCGGCCATCGTCCCTGGAAGATCGTCGCCAATGCCCAGATGCGAACAGAATGTCACCCCCGCGGATGTCCCTTAGTGGGCCGCTCAGGGACACGGCCGGCGCGCCGCGAGGGCGGCTTTACGGACACTCGGAGAGAAGCACGCCGGAAGTGCAACGCTTCGTGCCCCTACATCGACAGAGGGGTGTGATGACCGCACCGGCCGACGAGCGCCTCGGCTTCGAGGACGCCTACGCCGCACACCGCGTGCCGCTGCTCCGCCTGGCTCTGCTGTTGACGGGCAGTCGCGAACAGGCTGAGGACATCGTCCAGGCGGTGTTCACCGCCGCGTATGGCCGGTGGGACGACATCGACGAGCCCAGGGCCTATCTCCGGCGCGCCGTGGTCAATACGAGCAACGATTTCCACCGGCACCGGGCGAAGGCCCGTCGCCTTACGCCTATCCCTGAGCCGGTCACCGCCATCCCCGATGTCGACGAGACCTGGGCGGTGCTGATCCGTCTGCCGGTCCGGCAGCGGACGGTGGTCGTCCTCCACTTCTACGAGGACCAATCCTTGGCCGACATCGGGCGGCTTCTCGGCCGCCCGGCGGCCACGGTGCGGTCCGACCTGCGCCGGGCACTAACGACCCTCCGGACGGAGCTGTCATGACTCGCGACGAACTCACTGTCGATCCGGACCTGGAGCGTCGGTTGAAGCGGACGCTGCACGCCGTCGCCGAGACAGTTGCGGAGCCCGCCGATGCGCCGGGCTTCGCGCCGAGCGCAGTCCCGGTCGTCTCGCACCGCAGGCGACGACGCGTCGTCCTCGCCGCCGGTGCCAGCTTCGTCGCGGTCCCCCTCGCCGCCTTCATGTACGGCCGGCTCGGCAGCGAGTACGTGCAGGAACTGCCTCCTCCTGGTGTGGTCCAGAGCGGTGAAATCGACGGCATCCGCTACTGGCTCGTCGCGCCCCTCCACGAGGACGTCTGCGGTGAGCGGATGCCTGGCATCGAGTTGCTCTCGGATGCCCGCAATCGGGTTGGTGGGGAGTGGAACTCGGGCGGTATGGCCTACGGGGAACCGGTTGGCGACGCCCAGGGGTGTCAGACCATGGACGAGGAGCCGTGGCTCGCCGATCCGTCCAGGGCGGCCGTCTCGTGGATGCGGCTGGGCGGGGAGCCGACGGACTCCGAGGAATCGGGCCCCTGGGGTGGCATGATCGCCGTCCACCCGACGGTGCGGTCGGTGACCGTTCAGGCCGAGGGGCAAGCCGAGCAGCGGGTGTCCACCGTTCCGTTGGACGACGATCCGGGTGGTCCCCGCTACGCCGCCGTTGCAGTTCCCGAGGACGCCGGACGGGTCACCGTGTCCTTTACGAACCCAGAAGGCGACCCGACGGTGATCGACGCCACCGACCTGTCGGAGCTCGGAGAGCCAGTCGACTGACCGTGGAGGCCGTCCGGGTCGCCTTGACCGAGGTGGACCACCGCAATCTTGGCCTTCCCGACCGCGTGTCCCATTGTGGGCCGCTCAGGGCGCGCTTCGCACGCTCCCGAGCCAGACCTCTGGCTGTATCTCGGGCGGTCACGTCCGCGGGGTCCGCCCGATCTGTCAGCCTCATGTGCCGTACTCAGCTCGAGCCGAGCCCTCGACTGGGCGCTGCGCCGGCCGCCCGGAACCGGAGGACGTCGCCGGGACGGAGCTGGGCGGCCAGCGGCAGGTCCGCGGTGACGACGACGGCGAGCACCGGGTAGCCGCCGGTCACCGGGTGGTCGGCCAGGAAGAGCACCGGCGCCCCGTCGGGCGGCACCTGCACCGCACCGGACACCAGCCCCTCGCTGGGCAGCTCGCCGTCCCGTGCCCGGCCCAGCCGCGGTCCCGTCAGCCGGAGGCCCACCCGGTCGCTGTCGGGGCCCACGACCCACTCCTGCGTGGTGAGCGCGGCCCACGCCGCGTCGTCCAACCAGTCCCGTCGCGGCCCGGGCAGCAGCCGGAGCACCGGCCGGTCCGGCGGCGGCCCGACCGGTGCGACGTCGACGAACGGTTCCTCGCCCGCCAGGTCCCCCACCGGCAGGACCGTGCCCGCGGTCAGCGGCGGTGGGCCGAGGCCGGACAGCGTGTCCGTGCTCCGCGAGCCCAGCACCGGGGGGACGTCCACCCCGCCGCGCACCGCGAGGTAGCTGCGCAGCCCCCGTCGCGGTGGGCCGAGTGCGAGCACGGCACCGGCGCGCAGCGTGGTGGGTGCGGCGAAGGGCGCCGGCCGACCGTCCACCTCCACCGGCACGGGTGCACCGGTCACCGCCACCAGCAGCGTGCGCCCGGCCCGCACCCGCAGCCCCCCGGCGGTCACCTCCAGGAGCGCCGCCTCCGGGCGGTTGCCGACGAGCCGGTTGGCCAGCTCGGCGGCGGGTGCATCGGCGGCGCCCGACCGGGTCACCCCGATCGCGGCGTGCCCCGGGCGGCCGCGGTCCTGCACCGTCGTCAGCGGTCCGGGCGCGAGCACGGTCAGCACGTCAGCTCCCCTCGCGGAAGCGCACCCGAGCGCCCGGGATCAGCAGCGCCGGCGGCTCGCGGTCGACGTCGAAGAGGACGGCGGCGGTCCGGCCCACCAGCTGCCAGCCGCCCGGCGAGGCGCGGGGGTAGATCCCGGCGTACGGACCGGCCAGTGCCACCGCTCCGGCCGGCACCCGCGTGCGCGGTGTCGCCCGGCGGGGGACGTGCAGCTCCGGAGGCAGGCCGGTGAGGTAGCCGAACCCGGGCGCGAACCCGCCGAACGCCACGGTGAACTCGACGTCGGTCACCACCGCCACGAGGTCGGGCACGGAGCGACCCACCAGGGCCGCGACCTCGGCCAGGTCCGGACCGTCGAACGCGACCGGCAGCGTGATCACCGGGGCGGGGTCCGGTGGGGCCGCGTCGTGCCGCGGCAACCGGTGCAGCGTCGCGACGTCGAGCTCCGTGGGCGGCCGGTCCAGGACGACCAGCACGGTGCGCGCGGCCGGCACCAGCTCGCGCTGACCGGTCAGCGGCGCGCGCTCCAGCGCCCGGCGGACGCCGGCCACCGCGGCGGTGCCGTCGACCTCGACGAGCAGCGCGCGGTCGCCGTACGGCAGCACCCGCATGCCGCTTCCGGTCCGTTCCACCGGATCATGATTGCCGACCGCCCGCGCGACGCCGGATCGCGATCGCGGCGGGTCACCCCGAGAACCAGGAGGAACCCGCCGTGGCGGAGCTCGCCCCGCCCGTCGTCGTCGTGGGCCTGGTGGCCGCACCGGGGGCGGCGGCCGACCTCGCCGCGGCCCTGTGCGACGACCTCGCCGCGGAGCTCTCCGCGCAGCACCCGGAGGTGGCCTGGCGGGTGCTCGCGGTCGAGGACGGGCTGGTCCGGCCGCCGGCGGACGACGCCGAGCTGGTGGGCGCCACCCGTGACCGGTTGCTCCGGGAGGACTGGGACCTGGCGGTGTGCCTCACCGACGTGCCGCTGGAGAGCGATCGCCGCCCGGTCGTCGGGCACGCCAGCCCCGTCCACGGAGTCGCGGTGCTCTCCCTGCCCGCCCTCGGCGCGGTGGCCCGGCGGCGACGGGCGCTGCAGACGACGGTCGGGCTGGTCCAGGCGCTGGCCGGGGGCGGCGAGCCCGACGACGCCGACGACCGCGCCGCGATCAGCCGCCGGCTCCGGCAGCTCGCCGTCGACCCCGCGGACTCGACCGAAGGCGTGCGCTTCACCGCTCGCGTGCTGACCGGCAACCTGTCGATGCTGGTCGGGATGGTGCGCGCCAACCGGCCGTGGCGGCTGGCCGTCCGGCTCTCCCGCGCGCTGACCGGCGCCATCGCGGCCGGGGTCTTCGCGCTCGTCACCCCGGACATCTGGCAGCTGGCCGACGCCTTCGGCGCAGTGCGCCTGACCGTCGTCGCGGTCGGCTCGGTGGTGGCCACGGCCGTGACCCTGATCGTGGGCGCGGAGCTGTGGGAGCGCGTCCGGTCCAGGCGGTCACGCAAGCAGGTCACGCTGTTCAACCTGGCGACCGCCGCGACCGTCGTCATCGGCGTGCTGTCGCTCCACGCCGCCCTGTTCGTCCTCGCCCTGCTCGGCGCCCTGCTGCTCGTCGTCGACCCGCTGTTCTCCGAGGCGCTCGGCCATCCCGCGGGCCTGACCGACCACCTGGAGCTGGCCTGGCTGATCAGCTCGCTGGCCACCGTCGGCGGCGCCCTCGGGGCCGGGCTGGAGAGCGACGAGTCGGTGCGCGAGGCGGCCTACACCTACCGGCCCGGTGGGGACGCCGCCGAGCCGGTCGAGGCCCAGCCCGCGGGCTGACCGCTCACCCGGCGAACGGGCCGAGCGCCACACCCGCCCCGGCCAGCGCCGTCCGCACCGCGCGGGCGAGCTCGACCGCGCCCGGGGTGTCGCCGTGCACGCAGATCGACTCCACGGCGGCCGGCACCACGCTGCCGTCCACGGCGAGCACGGTGCCCTCGACGGCCATCCGGACCGCGCGCTGCGCCACCTCGGCCGGTTCGTGCACGAGCGCACCCGGCTCGCGACGCCGCACCAGCCCGCCGTCCGGCGTGTAGCCGCGGTCGGCGAAGCCCTCTGCCACCGGCCGCAGCCCGGCCGCCTCCGCCGTCCGCAGCAGCGCCGAACCGGGCAGGCCCAGGACCGGCAGCGCCGGGTCGTGGGCGACGACGGCGTCGACGACGGCGCGGGCCTGCTCGGTGTGCGTGCCGGTGGCGTTGTAGAGCGCGCCGTGCGGCTTCACGTAGCGGACCCGGGTCCCCTCGGCACGCGCGATGCCGTCGAGCGCGGCCAGCTGGTACAGGACGTCGTCGGCGAGCTCGGCGGGCGCGACGTCGATGAAGCGGCGGCCGAAGCCGGCCAGGTCGCGGTAGGAGACCTGCGCTCCCACGGCGACGCCCGCCCGCGCGGCGCCGGCGCAGACGCGCCGCATCGTCGTCGGGTCCCCGGCGTGGAAGCCGCAGGCGACGTTGGCGCTGGTGACCACGCCGAGCAGCGCCTCGTCGTCGCCCAGCCGCCAGACGCCGAAGCCCTCGCCGAGGTCGGCGTTGAGATCCACGGTGCCGCTCACCGGCGCAGTGTCGCACCGCGCCGGTGAGCCGACCGGCTCACTGCTCGGGCTTGAGCAGCACCTTGATGACGCCGTCGCTCTTCTCCTGGAACTTGCGGTACATCTCCGGGGCCTGCGACAGCGGCACGCGGTGGGTGGCGAAGGTGTCGCAGCCGAGCGGGTCGTCGTCCCCGAGCAGCGGCATGATCTCGGGGATCCAGCGCTTCACGTTGCACTGCCCCATGTGCAGCGCGATCTGCTTGTCGAACAGGGTGAGCATCGGGATGGGGTCGGCCGCACCCCCGTAGACACCCGACAGCGAGATCGTGCCGCCGCGGCGCACGATGTCGATGGCCGAGTAGAGGGCGTTGAGCCGGTCGACCCCGGCGGTCTTCTGGATCGGTGCGGCCACGGCCCTGGGCAGCAGGCCGGCGGCCTTCTGCACGAACTTCGTGCCGGGTGAGCCGTGCGCCTCCATGCCCACGGCCTCCACGACCGAGTCCGGACCCCGGCCGTCGGTCATGTCCCGGATCGCGTCGCCGAGGTCGTCCTCGTGCTCCCGCAGGTCGACGACCTCGATGCCGCGGGCCCGCGCGCGCTCGAGGCGCTCGGGGACCATGTCCACCCCGATCACCCGGTAGCCCTTGTGCTGGGCGATGCGGCAGGCGAAGTCGCCCACCGGGCCGAGGCCGAGCACCACGAGCGTCCCGCCCTCGGGGACGTTCGCGTACTCCACGCCCTGCCACGCGGTGGGCAGGATGTCGGAGAGGTAGGCGAACCGGTCGTCGGGCGGGCCCTCCGGCAGCGGGATGTGCGTGAACTGCGCCTGGGGCACCCGCAGGTACTCCGCCTGGCCGCCGGGCACCTGGCCGTAGAGCTTCGAGTATCCGAAGATCTGCGCACCCATGCCGGTGTCCCGCATCTGCGTCGTCTCGCACTGGGTGTACAGGCCCTCCCGGCACATCCAGCAGTGCCCGCAGGAGATCTGGAACGGGATGGAGATGCGGTCGCCCACCTTCAGGTCGCCGACCGCGGAGCCCACCTCGACCACCTGGCCCATGGTCTCGTGCCCGAGGATGTCGCCGACGCCCATGAACGCGGCGAGCGGCTCGTAGAGGTGCAGGTCGGATCCGCAGATGTTCGTCGTGGTGACCCGGATGACCGCGTCCGTCGGCTCCTGCACGAAGGGGTCGGGCACCTCCTCGACGCGTACGTCCTTCTGCCCGTGCCAGGTCACTGCCTTCATCGAGGAACTCCGTCCGTGTGGGTCCGTCCGCGCCGTCGGCGCCGGATCGCTCCTGTCCGGGGTGCCCGTGGTCGGTGGAGGGAAACGGGCGCGCGGCACGCGACTCCACCGGAATGCCGTCCTCGGGCCGGGCGCTGGACCTGGCATGGCACCGGCCGAGCCGCTGACGCTCTTCGACCCCGAGCCGCCTCCCACCCCCGCTCCGCCGAACCGGCTCCTGCGGGTGCGCCGGATCTACGCCGAGCCCGCCGCCGTGGACAGCCCCCGTGGCCGGCAGGTGCTCGGGCGCTTCCCGGACGCCGAGGTGGTCGAGGTGCCCTCGCACTGGCAGATCCCCGATCTGCACGGCAACGAGGGCAACGTCGAGCGCTGGGTGCGGGTGAAGACCGAGACGCTGGTGCTCGGCGTCAAGAAGTCGCTGTCCGCCCGCCCCAACGGCCGCTCGGCGAACTGGATCGCGCCGTCGACGGCCAACGGCTGCGCCATGGCGTGCGCCTACTGCTACGTCCCGCGACGCAAGGGCTACGCCAACCCGATCACGGTGTTCACCAACATCGAGCAGATCACCGGATACCTGCGCCGGCACGTGGCCCGGCAGGGACCCAAGGCCGAGCCCGACCAGGCCGACCCGCACAGCTGGGTCTACGACCTCGGCGAGAACAGCGACTGCTCCGTCGACGCGCTGGTCAGCGACAACGTGGCCGACCTCGTCGCCACCTTCCGCGAGCTACCCACGGCCAAGGCGTCCTTCGCGACCAAGTACGTCAACCGGCAGCTACTCGACCTCGACCCGGCCGGCCGCACCCGCATCCGCTTCTCGGTCATGCCCGAGGACGACGCCCAGCTGCTCGACGTCCGGACCAGCCGGGTCGCCGAGCGGATCGCGGCGGTGGACGACTTCGTGGCGGCGGGGTACGAGGTACACCTGAACCTCTCGCCGGTCGTGCTGCGGGACGGCTGGGAGGCCGCCTGGGCTGCGTTGTTGCAGCGACTGGACGACGAGCTCTCCCCCACCTCGAAGGCGCAGGCGGCCGCGGAGGTCATCCTGCTCACCCACAACCGCGACCTGCACGAGGTCAACCTGGGCTGGCATCCGAAGGCCGAGGACCTGCTCTGGCGGCCGGACCTCCAGCAGGCGAAGCGGAGCGAGAGCGGCCAGGACAACGTCCGCTACCGCAACGACGTCAAGCGCGACGGCGTACAGCGACTGCAACGACTGGTCGAGCGCCATGCACCCTGGCTGCGGATCCGCTACGTTTTCTAACGCCCCGGGGCTCACGATGAGGGCAGTGTCGCCATGGCGACATGTCGACACTGCGTGTCAGCGGCCTGACAGCGCGTGTGCGATCCTTGGCTCCGCAACGGATGGCCTGTGGAGGGAAGTCGGCACGGATGCTGAGCTCCGCACTGCCCGCGCACGCACTCGTCGAGGCGCTGCCCGACACCGTCGTCGTCGCCGACGGGGACGGACGCATCGCCTATGTCAACCAGGCGGTCTCCGCGCTCCTCGGGCACAGCCCGGCCAGCCTGATGGGCCGGTCCCTGACGGTGCTCATGCCCGAGCGCTTCCGCGGTTTCCACGGCGAAGGCTTCCGGCGCTTCCGGCTCACCGGCGAGGGCGAGCTCGTCGGTGCGACGACCCAGGTCCCCGCCCTGCACGCCAGTGGCAGCGAGATCGCGATCGACCTCACCCTGGCGCGGCTGGAGCCGGCCCCGGGCTCGGATCCCGACGGCGCGGTGGTCGTCGCCGTCCTGCGTGACGCCAGCACCACGATCCTGCTCGAGCGACAGTTGCAGGTCAGCCGGTACCTCACCGCGACGCTGCGGGTGACCGCCGCCCTCGCCGGAGCCGCGGACTCCGACGTGGCCTTCGAGCAGCTCCTGCCCACCCTCTGCACGGAGCTCGACTGGGACGCCGCCACGCTCTGGCAGCCCGAGAGCGGCGGGGGTCACCTGGTCCACTCGCGCACCTGGGAAGCCCCCGGCGCTTCCATCCCGGCGCTCGTCGCCGACTCGGCCACGCGGACCTTCGTGCGGAACCAGGGCCTTCCGGGCCTGGCGTGGCAGCACCGGGCCCCTGTGGTGGTCGAGGACCTGTGGACCGATCCCCGCTTCCTGCGCCCCGACGCCGCGCGCGCCGACGCCCTGCGCACCGGAGTGGCATTCCCCGTGATGCGCGGGGACACCCTGCTGGCGGTGTGCGAGCTGTTCTCCCGCGAGCAGCGGACGGTGCCGACCGAGCTCCTCGACGTGCTGACCCACGCCGGCCGCCAGATCGGCCAGTTCCTCGGCCGGCTGCGCGCGGAGTCCGAGGTGCGGGAGCTCGCCGAGACGCTCCAGCGCAGCCTGTTGCCCTCCCACCTGCCCACCGTGCCCGGGATCGAACTGGCGGCCCGCTACCGGGCGGGCGGGAGCTCGGCGCTCGCGGGTGGCGACACCTACGACGTGATGCCGCTACCCGACGGCCGGTGGATGGTGCTCATCGCCGACGTCTGCGGCACCGGCGCCGAGGCGGCCTCGCTGACGGCGCTGACCCGGCACACCGCACGGGCCGCGTCCGCCGCCGGCTCCCCGGCCGCGGTGCTCGATGCGGTCAACACTGCGCTGCTGCGCGAGCAGGACACCGGTCCGCTCCGGTTCGTGACGGCCGTCTGCCTGGTCCTGGAGAGCGCTCCGCAGGGGCGCCGCGTCAGCCTCAGCATCGCCGGGCACCCGGCGCCGCTGCTGCGCACTGCCGACGGCGCGGTCGTGGCCCTGGGGCAGCCCGCCCCTCCGCTCGGCGTGGATGACGACACCGTGTTCACCGACCACTCCGTCGACCTGCCGGCCGGGTGCACGCTGCTGCTCTACACCGACGGGGTCACCGAGGCGCGCGACGACGCCGGTGAGCAGTTCGGCGAGGACGCACTGAGGCGGCTGCTCGCCGGGCCCGGCTGCTCGGAGGCCGAGGGCACCGCCGCAGCGGTGGTGGCCGCCGTCGAGGCGCAGGTGGCGGGCTCCCGCCACGAGGCCGACGACATGGCCCTGCTCGCGTTGACCGTTCCCGCCTGATCCCGCCCGTCCCGGAGCCGTCCGTACGACTCAGCCGGTCTGACCGGTGTCGGCGTGGGCCACGCCCACCGGCTTGGACTCCGGCGATCCGCGTTGGCGCAGGTACACCGCAAAGATGGTCAGGGAGCCGACCGCCAGCATCTCCGACTGCCAGTTCTGGAAGCTCCGGTTCCAGAAATCCGCCTCACCGAGGTAGCCGACGAGCGTCACCGGGTCCTGCCTCTGCCCGAGCCGCTCGCTGTTGAATGCCGCCCAGCCGGTGACCGCCGAAGCCGCCCAGGTGAGGAGGAACAGCGCTCCCATGACCAACCCCAGGGACCGTGAGAACACCGCCGTCAGCCACCCGCCGGCGTGCACCGGCCCGGGGGACCCCGCACTCGCGTGCCGCCCCAGCTGCTGGTCCCGGTCGCTCTCGGTGCCCTCCTTGCCTGGCTCTTTGGACTCGCTGGAGCCCTTCTGGACCAGCCACACCGTGGCGAACACGTAGAGGAAGAACTGCAGGTACTCCGACTGCCAGTTCTCCATCACGTCGACGAGGAACGACGACGAGGTGGCGTAGTCCAGCAGCCCGACCCGCCCCAGTCCGTTCGCCTCCTGCTCGGCGTTCACCTGCGCCACGCCGGACAGCGCCTGCCCGCCGAGCGTGATCAGGAACAGGCCGCCGAAGGTCAGGCTCAGGGCGTTGTTCCGCAGGAAGCCGTAGGTCGGTTCGTCGACGCCGCTCATCGGCCCATCGCCGCCAGCACGAAGGCGTAGCCGATCCCGAGCAGGATGACCGCGAGGTAGACCAGGTAGACCGCCCTGACGCCCTTCACGACCCCTCCACCTCGCAGTCGTAGGGCATCTCCCCGCGCGGCTCGCACGCCGCCGCGGTGACCAGCCAGCGGCCGCCGGCCCCGCTCAGGAAGACGACGTCCCCGCCGATGCGGACCTGTGCGTCGTCCCCCCACACGACGACCGACGTGACCTCCCCGCCCGGGAGCGGTAGGTCGGCGATCGCCTCCGGGCAGGGGGCCGCGGCGTCACCCTCCAGCGCGGCGCGGGTGGCCGGCGCGAGCAGGTCGCAGCGGCCCTGGGGATCCTCGCCGGGGTCCTGGAAGGCGGTGGCTACCGCCCGCACGTCGTCCTCGGCCGCCGCCGCGCATCCGGTCAGCAGCAGGGCGCCGGCCCCGGCCAGCGATGCGACAGCTCTGCGCACAGCATCTCCTCGCGCAGTGGACGCCCGGCGCGCTGCTCGACCGGACGCCAGAGCCGCTACCCGCGCCGCGCCCTCCGGTACACACCGTCCCCCGACCGGGCGAACGCCTTCCCCTGGTCCGGTTACCGTGGCCGACGTGGCGCGGGTGGCGGTGGTGGGCGCCGGGCTCGGCGGCCTCGCGGCAGCCGCCCGGCTGGCCGCGCAGGGCCACGCGGTGACCGTGCTGGAGCGCTCGGGGCGAGTGGGCGGCAAGCTCGGCCTGCTCACCGTGGACGGGCACGCGTTCGACACCGGCCCGAGCCTGGTCACCCTGCCGCAGGTCTACCGCGACCTGTTCGCCGCCACCGGCGGGCCGCTGGAGGAGTCGGTCGATCTCGTGCGGCTGGACCCGGCGGTGGCCTACCGGTTCGCCGACGGCACCCGCCTGGCGTTCCCCGGTGAGCCGTCCGCCGTGCCGGCCGCACTGGACGCCGCGCTCGGTGCGGGCGCCGGGGCCCAGTGGTCCGCCCTGATGGCGCGCGCGGAGCGGATGTGGCGGATCAGCGAGGGCCCCTTCCTGCGCACGCCCCTGGCCGGGCCGGCCACGCTCGCCCGGCTCGCCCGCCGGCCCTCCGACGTCGCCACCATCGCGCCGTGGCGGTCGCTGCGCGGGCTCGGCGCGGCCTACCTCCGCCATCCGCACCTGCTGACGCTGCTGGACCGCTACGCCACGTACTCCGGCTCCGATCCGCGCCGGGCACCGGCCGTGCTCGCCACGGTGGCGTACGCCGAGCAGGCGTTCGGCTCCTGGTACGTGCGCGGCGGGCTGCACCGGCTGGCGCTGGCCGTGGCCGAGCGGGCGGCCGAGCGCGGGGCCGTGCTGCGCACCGGCTGTGCGGTGCGCCGGGTGGTCGTGGCCGGAGGCCGGGCGGCCGGGGTCGAACTGGCCGACGGCGAGGTGGTCGCTGCCGACGTCGTCGTGTCCGGAGTGGACGCGGCGGGCCTCTACGCCGACCTCGTGCCTACCTCGACGACCGCCGCGCCCCGCCGCGCGCTGGCGCGGGCCACGCCGTCCCTGTCCGGCTTCGTGCTGCTGCTCGGACTGCGTGGCCGGACGCCGGGGCTCGCGCACCACACGGTGATGTTCCCGGCCGACTACGACGACGAGTTCGATGCCGTCTTCGGCACCGGCCGGCACGCGGGCCGGCCGCGGCCGCCGGCCGACCCCACCGTCTACGTCAGCGCCCCCGACGACCCGGCGCTGCGACCCGACGACGACAGCGAGTCGTTGTTCGTCCTGGTGAACGCGCCCAGGCACGAACCCGGGCGCGGGGTCGACTGGGACGAGCCCGGGCTGGCGGAGCGGTACGCCGACCGGGTGCTGGAGGTGATGGCCGAGCGCGGGCTGGACGTGCGCGACCGGGTGCGCCGGCGGGTGGTGCGCACGCCCGCCGACCTGGAGCGCGACACGGGCAGCGTGGGCGGGTCGATCTACGGGACGTCGAGCAACGGCGCGCGGGCGGCCTTCCTCCGCCCGGCCAACACCTCCCCGGTGCCCGGTCTCCTCCTCGTCGGCGGCTCGGCGCACCCCGGCGGCGGGCTGCCCCTGGTCACTCTCTCCGCCGAGATCGTCGCGGGCTTGGTCGGACCCGCCTGACGCGCTCCCGTGCGAAGCTCGGACATGCACACCTACCCGCCGTCGTGCGGTCCGGAGTCGGGCCAGCTGACCGCGTTCCTGGACCACTACCGCGCGACGATCCTGCAGAGGGCCGACGGCCTGGACGCCGCCCAGCTGGCACAGCCGCTGGCCCCGTCCTCGCTCACCCTCGGCGGCCTGCTCAACCACCTGGCCTACGTCGAGGACCTCTGGTTCCAGGTCCGGTTCGCCGGCAACCCGGCGGACCCGCTGTGGGCCCACGTCGACCGGGCGGCCGACCCCGACCACGAGTTCCGCACCGCGGCCGACGTACCGCCGGACGAGCTGCGCCGTCGCTACGAGGACGCCTGCGAACGGAGCCGGGGGGTCGTCCGGACCACCGACAGCCTCGACCAGCGCGCGGCGCGGCCCCGGTCCAACGGCCAGTACGCCGACCTGCGCTGGATCCTGCTGCACATGCTCGAGGAGACCGCCCGGCACGCCGGCCACGCCGACCTCCTCCGGGAGGCGATCGACGGCACGGTGGGCGACTGACTCAGCTGCGCGCGGCTCCGTACCCGAGCAGCGCCGCCAGGCCGAGAGCGCTGCGCGGCTGGTAGGACGCACGCCAGAGGCCGCCGTGCGCCGCCTCGTACGCCTCGTCCTGCCACGGGTGCTCGTGCACCGGCCCGCCGTCGGTGTGCAGGTCGTGCACCAGCAGCGCGGCCATCAGCACGTTCGACGTCGCCGGCTCGAAGATCTCCACGCCGAACCGGTGGGCGCCGGCGTATGCGGCGGCCAGGGCGCGGTTCTTCACCACCGACCGGGTGCGCGTCGGCGGCGCCACGTTCATCGACACCGTGCTTCCGGCCGCCCGCGCCGTCGTCGCCCGCCAGCGCTGCAGCCGCTTGGCCAGTGCGTAGTTGGGACCCTGCTGGGCGACCAGGCTGTCGGCGATCCCCGGATCCGTCCCCGGCACGTACGCCCGCTGCAGCAGCCGCCCTCCCGACACCGTGCGCAGGGGCCGGCCCAGCAGCTTGGCTCCCCGCGAGCGGGCGGCGTAGGCCTGCACGGACTGCGCCACGGCCTCCGCGGGAACGGCGAAGACGTCGGTCGGCGTCGCCAGGAACGCCAGCGCCAGGTCCGGCCGGGCCTCCGCCAGCCGCACGGTGAGCACGTCGACGGCGGTCGACACCCGCACGTTGGTGGCCCCGTCGGCGTAGACGTAGTTGCCCAGCACGGGTCGCCCGGCCAGCGTCGCGGCCCAGTCGGCGACTGCGGGCCCCTCGGCGATCAGGTCGGCCCCGGCGCGGGCCGGGTCGACGTCCGTCGCCGGCTCGTCGACCGGCACCAGCAGGGTGCCGGCACTGCCCCGGACGGTGTCCAGCACCCGCTCCCACAGCGGCGCGCGGGGCAGGTCCACACCGGCCACGCGGGCGCCCCACCGGAGCAGCGCGGTGAGCGGGCCCATCTCGGCGCCGGCGCCGAGCACGACCACGGTGGTGTCGGGCAGCGCCAGCCACTCCGGGTGGGCGGCGACGGTGCGGACCGCCTCGGCGCACGAGGGCTCGATCACCCCCGCGGCCACCCACTGGTCCAGCCGGTGCAGCAGTGCGTCGCCCCGCAGCCGGCCGCCACGGAACGGCAGGGAGAACTCCCGCTCCGGTTCGGCGCTGCCGCGGACTTCCACCGTGTGCAGCGCCCGGCCGGCGGGTGCGCCCACGAGGTCGTCGAGCCCGGTCTCCCCCTCCGGACCGGCCACCCGCATGTTCCGGTGCAGCGAGGCCAGCCCCTCCTCAGCGATGGTTCGGGCGGCCGGCGCCGACGGCAGCCCGGCCTCCACCAGCCGGCGGAAGTGGGTGAGGTACCCCGCCCGCCAGTTGGTCTCCCGCTCGGCAGCCAGCGCCCCGGCGGTATCCACCGGGCGCAGCGCGTCGGCGGTCACGACCCGGCCCAGTGCCGCGGTGCTCCGCCGGCCGTCCGCACCTGCCGGGAACACGACGCCCCGCTCGTCCTCGCTCATCGGTCCCTTCCCATGGGGTCAGCTTCTCCCGGCGCCCCGTCCTCGAGCCACCGCAGCAGCGTGCGGGTGCCGAACCCGGTCCCGCCCTTGACCGTCTCGGCGTGGTCGGAGCCCGACCGCGCCGGGCCCGCGATGTCCAGGTGCGCCCACGGGAGGTCGCCGGCGAAGGGCTGCAGGAAGAGCGCGGCCGTCGTGCCGCCCGGGTTGCCGGGGGCGTTGTTCGCGTCAGCGACCGGGCTGTCCAGCAGGTCGGTGTACTCCTGCGCCAGGGGCAGCCGCCACAGCGCCTCCCCCACGGCGGCGCCGGCGGCGGACAGCGCGTCGGCCAGCCCGTCGGCGCTGGCGTACAGCCCACCGGTCCGGGCGCCGAGCGCCTGCTTCATCGCGCCGGTCAGGGTGGCGACGTCGACCAGCACCGTCGCACCGAGCTCGAGCCGCGCGTACGCCAGTCCGTCGGCGAGGACCAGCCGCCCCTCGGCGTCGGTGCTGCGCACCTCGGTGGTGCGCCCGCCGACGTGCCGGACGACGTCCGCCGGCCGGTACGCCGAGCCGGACACGGCGTTCTCCGCCGCCGGGACCACCGCGGTGACCGCGACCGGCAGTTCGAGCCGGGCAGCGGCGTCGACGGCGGCGAGCACGGCGACTCCCCCGGCCATGTCGGTCTGCATGTGCCGCATGCCGGCGGTGGTCTTGATCGACAGACCACCGGTGTCGAAGGTGATCCCCTTGCCGACCAGCACCGGATGCGCCGGGCCGGCCGACGGCGGGCGGTACGTCGCGACGACGACGCAGGGAGGAGACGCCGACCCGCCGCCCACGGCGAGCACCCCACCGAACCCGCCGACCGCGAGTTCGTCGGGACCGAGCACGGTCACCGTGACGTGCGGCAGCGCCCCCAGCCGGACACGTGCCTGCTCGGCGAGCCATGCGGGGTCCTTGACGTTCGGGGGCGTGTTCACCAGGTCGCGGGCCCAGGCGACGGCTCCGGCCGTGACCGTCCCGGCGGGAACCGCCGCCTGGACCTCGGGAGCGGCGGCCGCGACGACAGTGACGGTGGCCAGCCGCCGCGGCGGGCGCGACGACGAGTTGCGGAACCGGTAGCCGGCCAGCACGGCGGACTCCACGGCCGCGCGCACCTCTGCGTGCCCGGCCGGACCCGCTGCTCCGTCGAGCGGGAGCACCAGCCGGGTCGCTCCGTGCTGGGCCAGCGTCTGGGCGCGGCGCACGCAGACGGCCACGTACCGGCGCAGCTCCGGCAGCGTGCCCGCCCCGGCGCCGACGGCGACGACGCTGCGGGGCCGCCGGCCGGCGATGGGCACGTTGGTGATCGCGCCGGCACGGCCGGTGTTGCCGGTGTCGGCCAGCGCGCCGGTGAGCAGCTCGGGGCTCACGACGGGCGCGGGCCCGGTCAGCCATCCCGGCAGCGCGGCGCGTTCGCCGACGGGTACCGCGAGTACGTCGTCGGTGCCGAGGACGGGCAGCGCCGCGAGGAGCTCGATCCGCGGGAACGGCGCGGCCCCGGTCACCGGCTGATCGCCGGTGGCCGGGGCCGTGTCGTCCTGCGCTGTCCTGCCCGGGGGCAGATCGGCGGAGGTGGTCAGCTGGTCGCGCCCTTCAGTGCCTCCGACAGCGCCGCCGCCTCGTCGGGCGACAGCTCGACGACGAGGCGACCGCCTCCCTCGAGCGGGACGCGCATGACCAGGCCGCGGCCCTCCTTGGTCACCTCGAGGGGACCTTCACCCGTACGCGGCTTCATGGCCGCCATGCGTGCCTCCTTCGCCGGCCACACCGCTCCCCGCCGGGGCGGGAGGTGGGGTGGCGTCCATCGCTGCTGGAACTCCGCTGCCCATGATCCCGTATGGCGCGCCGTCGTCCAACACGAGGGCTCTTCAGGGTGACGCGCGGAAGCAGTCGGCGACGTGATCGTCGACCATCCCGGTCGCCTGCATGAGGGCGTACGCGGTCGTGGGGCCCACGAAGACGAACCCGCGGCGTTTCAGCTCGCGGGCCATCGCCACCGACTCGGGGCTGGTCGCGGGCACGTCGGCGAGGGTGGCCGGCCGGCTCCGCGGCCCCGTCGGCGCGAAGGACCACAACAACTCCGAGAGGCCCTCCGGCAGCTGCTGCGCCGTCCGGGCGTTGCGGACGGCAGCGGCGATCTTGGCGCGGTTGCGGACGATGCCCGCGTCGGTCATCAGCCGGGCCTCGTCGTCGGCGTCGAACTGCGCCACCGCGTCGATGGAGAACCCGGCGAAGGCCGACCGGAAGGCCGGCCGCTTGCGCAGGATGGTGATCCACGACAGGCCGGACTGGAAGGCCTCGAGACAGAGCCGCTCGAACAGGGCGTCGTCGCCGTGCAGCGGCGTCCCCCACTCCTCGTCGTGGTAGGCGACGTACTCCGCGGTCGACTCGGCCCAGGCACAACGCTGCACGCCGGCGACGGTAGCCCCGGGCACCGACGGTTCAGCGGGCCGTGGCGGCCGGCTCCCCCACCTCGGGGGCCGACGGCGTGGCGGGACCGCGGCCGGTCGCCAGCACGCAGCCGGCCAGCACCAGCGGCAACCCGAGGGCGATCCCGAGCGTGAACGGCTCGCCGAGGAGCCCGACGCCGAGCAGCACCGCCACCGCCGGGTTGACGAAGGTGATGACCAGGGCGCGCTGGGGACCCACCTCCCGGATGAGCGCGAAGAACAGCGCCAGGGCGACCGCCGTGCACAGCACCCCGAGGGTGGTCAGCGACAGCAGCGCCTCGCCCGATGCGTCGACGGCGTCCCCGAGCTGCGGCAGGGCGAACGGCGCGTACACCACGGTGGTCACCGCCAGTGCCACCGAGGCGGCCGCCACCCCGGGCACCTCGGGCAGCTTGCGGCTGATCACCAGCGGCGCGGTCGCGTAGCCCACGGTCACCAGGGCCACCGCGAGGACCGGGAGCAGGGCCGCCCCCTCCGGGTCCAGGCCGAGCAGCGCGGCGATGCCGGCGACGCCGAGGACCATGCCCACCATCCGCACCGGCGTGAGCCGTTCCTCCTCGCCCGCGAGCCGCCCGGCGAACGCGGCGACGAACGGGACCGCGGCCACCAGCAGCCCGGTCAGGGAGCTGGACAGCGACTGCTCGGCGTAGGCGAGCAGCAGCCACGGCGCCGTCATCTCCAGCACGGTGAAGACCAGCAGCCAACGCCACTGGCGCAGCGCGGGCCCCAGCCCGCCGCGACGGAGCGTCCACGGCAGCAGGAGCGCCGCCCCGATCGCGCACCGCGCGAAGACCACGACGACCGGCGAGACCTCGTCGACGGCGACCTTGATCAGCAGGTACGGAACGCCCCAGATGAGCGACATGGCGACGAACAGCGCCCATCCGCGGCGGCTCACCGGGGAGCGGCCCCCTCGGACCGGGCCGCGACTGCCGCGAACCGGCGCAGCGAGCGGCGCACGCCCCAGCGCACGAACGGCCGGACGGCGTACCAACCGGGCGTGAGGACCACCCCGGACCAGCCCCACGGCAGGTAGAAGCGCTCGGTCCAGACGAACGTGGCGTGCTCGCCGCGGGGCTCGATCTCGAAGATGCCCGGACCGCGGATGACCCGGCCGGTGTGCTGCACCTCGACCAGCCTCGGCGGGTCCCACTTCGTGATGACCATGGTGTCCAGCAGCCCGAGGTGGCGTCCACCGGGCAGCGGCAGCCCGGTGCGCGCCGCGAGCCGCCCACCGACGCCCTGGGCCGGTCCGCCGACCGTCTCCACATCGGTGGCCACCATCCACTCGCCCTGGCCGACCCAGTCGGTGAGCACCTCCCAGACCCGCTCGGGCGACGCCTCGACGTCGATCCGCTCGACCAGCTCAGGCATGCGGGCTCTCCTCGTCGTCGTCCCGGGGTGGTGTCCGCCCACTCTTCAGCTCGCCCGGGGAGACCGGATGCAGCCGCGCGGTGAGCGCGGCGATCTCGACGTCGCGGTCGTCGAGGGTCCGCGCGAACTGCTCGAGCAGCCAGTCCACCTCGGTCATCCGGTAGCCGCGCAGGCTCACCGTCATCCGCAGGCCCCGCACGTCGTCGCCGGTCATCGGCCGGGCGACCGGCAGCTCCACCGGCGAGCGGCCCGGATCCGCCGGGGGCCGGCTCTCGCCGCGGCCCAGGAGCAGCGAGGCACCGAGGAAGAGCAGGGCGGCGATCACCAGGACGCCGACGAGGGAGAGGACGAGGTCGGGCACGTCAGGCGTCGGACGGGCCGACCGGGGCGCGCATGCCGCCGCCGCCCTCGCCCTGGACCCGGCCGGCGTCGGCCGCCTGGATGGCCGCCACGACGGCGCCGACGTCGTCGGTGACGGTCAGCAGCTCCAGGTCGGCGGGGCTGATCGTGCCGGTGGCCGCCATGGTCCGGTGGATCCAGTCGAGCAGCCCCGACCAGTAGTCGGTGCCGAACAGGATGACCGGGAAGCGGGTGACCTTGCGGGTCTGCAGCAGCGTCAGCGCCTCGAACAGCTCGTCCAGGGTCCCGAACCCGCCGGGCAGGATGACGAAGGCCTGCGCGTACTTCACGAACATCGTCTTGCGGACGAAGAAGTAGCGGAACGAGATGCCGACGTCGACCCACTCGTTGAGCTCCTGCTCGAACGGCAGCTCGATGCCCAGCCCGACCGAGAGCCCGCCGGCCTCGCACGCCCCCCGGTTGGCCGCCTCCATGGCGCCCGGGCCGCCCCCGGTGATGACCGCGTACCCGGCCTGCGCCAGCGCCGCGCCGATCGCGACGCCCGCCGCGTAGTGCGGATGGTCGGCGGGCGTCCGTGCGCTGCCGAAGACGCTCACCGCGCGCGGCAGCTCGGCCAGCAGCCCGAAGCCCTCGACGAACTCGCTCTGGATCCGGAGCACCCGCCAAGGATCGGTGTGCACCCAGTCGCTGGGGCCCCGCTTGTCGAGGAGCCGCTGGTCGGTCGTCGTACCGACCGTCCCCGGGTCGGGTTCTCCGCCGCGAAGCATGACCGGCCCGCGGTGCCGGGCCCGCCGGCGCGGCGCCGGCCTGCCCTGCGCGCCGGGTGCGCCCTGCGCGCCGGGTGCAGCCTGCGGATCCGGTGCATCCTGCGGATCGGGTGTGTCCTGCGGGGCGGGCGGAAGGGTCATACGGTGCTCCCGGACAGGTAGGCGACGAGCGCGTCCTCGGTCGGCTGCAGCCGCTCGACCAGCACGTGCTCCTCGCGGGTGTGGGCCAGGGTCGGGTCGCCCGGTCCGTAGTTGACCGCGGGGATGCCGAACGCGGCGAAGCGCGCCACGTCGGTCCACCCGAGCTTCGCCCGCGCCGGGCGGCCCACGGCCGCGACGAAGGCGGCCGCGGCCGGCTCGGCGAGCCCGGGCAGCGCCCCGCCGGCGTTGTCGACGACGGTGAGCGTCACGCCGGCCGCGATCGCGTCGGCGAAGACCTCTCGGACGTGCGCCTCGGCGGCGTCCTCGTCCCGGTCCGGGGCGTAGCGGAAGTTGACCGTCAGGGATGCCTCGTCGGGGATCACGTTGCCCGCGACGCCGCCGGAGATGCCCACGGCGTTGAGCCCCTCGCGGTAGGTGCAGCCGTCGATCTCCACGTGGCGGGCCTCGTACGCCGCCAGCGTGGCCAGTGCGCCGCCCAGCGCGTGCACCGCGTTCTCCCCCAGCCAGCTCCGCGCGCTGTGCGCCCGGCGGCCCTTGGTGTCCAGCCGGGCCCGCAGCGTGCCCTGGCACCCGGCCTCGATCTCCCCGTCGGTCCCCTCCAGCAGGATCGCCAGATCGCCGTACAGCCAGCCGCGGCGCTCCCGGGCGACCCGGCCGAGGCCGTTCTTCACGGCCTCGACCTCCTCGTTGTCGTAGAAGACGAAGGTCAGGTCGTGCGCGGGCGCCGCACCGGGGACGCCGAAGCGCCCGGCGACCCTCAGCATCACCGCGTCACCGGACTTCATGTCACTGGTGCCGCAGCCGTAGAGCCGGTCGCCGTCCAGCCGGCTCGGCACGTTGTCGGCGATCGGCACGGTGTCCAGGTGACCGGCCAGCACGACCCTGGTCGGCCGCCCCAGGTTGGTGCGGGCCAGGACGGCGTCGCCGACCCGCTCCACCTCCAAGCCGCCCAGGGCGCGCAGCGCCGCCTCCACGAGGTCGGCCAGCGGCCGCTCGTCGCCGGAGACGGAGGGGACGTCGACCAGCGCACGGGTCAGCGTGAGGACGTCGGCGGAGAGGTCGAGCGCAGGAAGGTCACTCACGCCCTGGAGCCTAAGGGGCGGGCCCGACCGTCGGCCCCGCCCGGAGGCTCGTGCCGAGCGTGCGAGGCATGAGAGGGGCGGGGTCCTTCAGCGGTAGCGTCCTACCCGTGACTGCCGCGCCCGTCTCCGCATCCGCCGCCGGCCTCGCGACCGTGACCCCCGCGGGCACGGTCCTGGACACCTGGTACCCCGAACCCCGGCTGGGTGCTCCGCAGGGGGCGAAGGCCGGCACGACCCGGCTCGGCGCGCTGGAGCTCTCCGGCGAGCTCGGCCCCGACTACGGCGGCCTGGTGCGCCGCGACGCTGCCCGGGGCGTGGAGATCATCGCCGTCCGCACCGTCATCCCCGACCTCGCCGCCCCGCCGGTGGACACCCACGACGTGTGGCTGCGGTTGCACCTGCTCTCGCACCGGCTGATCACCCCGAACAGCGCGAACATGACCGGCGTCTTCGGGCTGCTCACCAACGTGGCCTGGACCAGCGCCGGCCCCGTCGAGGCAGCCGGATTCAACGCCCACCGGCTGCGCGCCGCCGTCGGCCACGTGACCGTGTTCGGCGTCGACAAGTTCCCCCGGATGGTCGACTACGTCATCCCGACCGGCGTCCGCATCGCCGACGCCGACCGGGTGCGGCTGGGCGCCCACCTGGCCGAGGGGACGACGGTCATGCACGAGGGCTTCGTCAACTTCAACGCCGGCACGCTGGGCGCCTCGATGGTCGAGGGCCGGATCAGCCAGGGCGTCGTGGTGGGCGCGGACAGCGACATCGGCGGCGGCGCCTCGATCATGGGCACCCTGTCCGGCGGCGGCACGGAGGTCGTCTCCATCGGCACCGGCTGCCTGCTGGGGGCCAACGCCGGCATCGGCATCTCGCTCGGGAACGACTGCATCGTCGAGGCCGGCTGCTACGTCACCGGGGGCTCGCGGGTCACGCTGCCCGACGGCTCGGTGGTGAAGGCCCGTGAGGTGTCCGGCCGCGACGGCCTGCTGTTCCGGCGCAACAGCATCAGCGGTGCGCTCGAGGTCGTCCTCCGCGAGGGCCGGACGTGGGGCGCGCTCAACGCGGAGCTGCACGCCAACTGACGCGGCCGCTCCCGCGCTGCACGGATCACAGCCGGTGGTCCAGGGAGTGCACAGCTTCGCGGCCTAGGGTCGGTCGCGATGCCCTCGCCTCCGTCCACCGCGATGCGGATGGCCGCGCCTGCCCGGCGCCGCCCCGCCCGGCGGCCGTCCACGCGGCGGCGCCGCGGGACCGGCGACCGGAAGGACAACTGGTGGCCGCTGGTGATCGTCACGACGCTGGTGGTGGTCGGCATCGCCTGGGCGCGCTCGGCCGGCGACGTCCCCGCTGAGGGGACCTGCACCGTCGACGGCGGCTCGGTCACCGTGACCGCCGAGCAGGCGCGCCACGCGACCACGATCGCGCGGGTCGCGCGGGACCGCGGGCTGCCCGACCGGGCGGTCGTCATCGCCTTGGCCACCGCCCAGCAGGAGTCCGGCCTGCGCAACCTCGACTACGGCGACCGCGACTCCCTGGGGCTGTTCCAGCAGCGGCCCTCGCAGGGCTGGGGCACCCCCGAACAGGTGCAGGATCCCGTCTACGCCGCCGGCAAGTTCTACGACGGCCTGGTGCAGATCCCCGGCTGGGAGTCGGGCGAGCTCACCAGGGTCGCGGACGCGGTGCAGCGCAGCGCGTTCCCGCTCGCCTATGCCAAGCATGAGGACATGGCCCAGGAACTGACCGAGGCCCTGACCGCGAACACCCTCACCTGCACCTGAGCCGACGCGTTCACCGGCCCACGTAGGCCGCCAGGTGCTCGCCGGTCAGCGTGGAGCGGGCGGCGACCAGGTCGGCCGGCGTACCCTCGAAGACCACCCGCCCACCGTCGCGCCCGGCGCCCGGCCCGAGGTCGATGAGGCAGTCGGCGTGCGCCATGACCGCCTGGTGGTGCTCGATGACGATGACCGAGCGGCCCGAGTCGACGAGCCGGTCGAGCAGACCCAGCAGGTTCTCGACGTCGGCCAGGTGCAGACCCGTGGTCGGCTCGTCCAGGACGTAGACGCTGCCCTTCTCCGCCATCTGGGTGGCCAGCTTGAGCCGCTGCCGCTCGCCACCGGACAGCGTCGTCAGCGGCTGCCCCAGGCTCAGGTAACCCAGCCCGACGTCGACGAGCCGGTCGAGGATCGTGTGCGCGGTCGGAACGCGGACCTCGCCGCTGCCGAAGAACTCCTCGGCCTCGGCGACCGACATCGCGAGCACCTCGGCAATGTTCCGGCCGCCGAGCGTGTACTCCAGCACCGACGCCTGGAACCGCCTCCCCTCGCACTCCTCGCACGGGGACTCGACGGTGGCCATGACGCCCAGGTCGGTGAAGATGACGCCGGCGCCGTTGCACGTCGGGCAGGCGCCCTCGGAGTTGGAGCTGAACAGCGCCGGCTTCACCCCGTTGGCCTTGGCGAACGCCTTGCGGATGGGTTCCAGCAGCCCGGTGTACGTCGCCGGGTTGCTCCGCCGCGACCCGCGGATCGCGCCCTGGT
Organism: Blastococcus goldschmidtiae; assembly: GCF_031845325.1. NCBI lineage: Bacteria > Bacillati > Actinomycetota > Actinomycetes > Geodermatophilales > Geodermatophilaceae > Blastococcus > Blastococcus goldschmidtiae. Next base: position 87,257 of record NZ_JAVREI010000008.1, read on the forward strand.
CGACCACCACGACGCCGTCGCGGCCGGCGACCGAGCCGGTGCTGATCTTCCCCTTCGCTCCGCAAGCTTCGCGAACGAGCGAGCTCTTGCCGGAGCCGGCCACACCGGTCAGGACGCAGAGCACCCCGAGCGGGATGTCGACGTCCACGTCACGCAGGTTGTGCATCGACGCGCCGCGGACCTCCAGCGCACCGGACGGCGATCGCACCGCGTCCTTCACCGACGCCCGGTAGTCGAAGTGCCGGCCGGTGCTGGTGTCGCTGGTCCGCAGCTCCTCCACGGTGCCCTCGAAGCAGACGACGCCGCCGGCGGAGCCCGCGCCGGGGCCGAGGTCCACGACGTGGTCGGCGATGGCGATCATCTCGGGCTTGTGCTCGACGACGAGCACGGTGTTGCCCTTGTCGCGCAGCTGCAGCAGCAGACCGTTCATGCGCTCGATGTCGTGCGGGTGCAGGCCGATGGTGGGCTCGTCGAAGACGTACGTGACGTCGGTGAGCGACGAGCCGAGGTGCCGGATCATCTTGGTCCGCTGCGCCTCGCCGCCGGACAGGGTGCCCGCGGACCGGTCCAGCGACAGGTAGCCCAGCCCGATCTCGGTGAACGAGTCCAGCAGGTGCTGCAGCCCGGTCAGGAGCGGAGCCAAGGAGGAGTCCTCGAGCTCGCGGACCCAGTCGGCCAGATCGCTGATCTGCATCGCGCAGAGGTCGGCGATGTTCTCGCCCCTGATCCGCGACGACCGGGCCTCCGCGGTGAGCCGCGTGCCCTCGCACTCGGGGCAGGGCTGGAAGGTGATGACGCGCTCCACGAACGCGCGGATGTGCGGCTGCATCGCGTCGACGTCCTTGGAGAGCATCGACTTCTGGATCTTGGGGATGACGCCCTCGAAGGTGAGGTTGATGCCCTCGACCTTGATCTTGGTCGGCTCCCGGTAAAGGAGGTCGTCCAGCTCCTTCTTCGAGAACTTCCCGAGCGGCTTGTCCATGTCGAAGCCGGCGCCGCTGAAGATGCGCCCGTACCAGCCGTCCATGCTGTAGCCGGGCACCGTCAGCGCACCCTCGGCCAGCGACTTGTCCGCGTCGAACAGCGCCGTGAGGTCGAAGTCCGAGACCGAACCCATGCCCTCGCACCGTGAACACATGCCCCCGAGGTAGACCGCGTCGCGCACCACGGCCTTCTCGACCCGGCCGCCGGACTTCTCCGTGCTCATCACGCCGCTGGCCTTGCGGGTCGGCACGTTGAACGAGAAGGCGGTGGGCGGGCCGATGTGCGGCGTGCCCAGCCGGCTGAAGAGGATCCGCAGCATGGCGTTGGCGTCGGTCGCGGTGCCGACGGTGGAGCGCGGGTTGGCCCCCATCCGTTCCTGGTCGACGATGATCGCCGTCGTCAGCCCCTCCAGGAGGTCGACCTCGGGCCGGGCCAGCGACGGCATGAAACCCTGGAGGAAGGCGCTGTAGGTCTCGTTGATCAGCCGCTGCGACTCGGCCGCGATGGTCGCGAAGACCAGCGAGCTCTTCCCCGAGCCCGAGACGCCGGTGAACACGGTGAGCCGCCGCTTGGGCAACTCGACGCTGACGTCCTTGAGGTTGTTCACCCGCGCACCCAGCACGCGGATGACGTCGTGGCTGTCGGCGGCGTGCGTCGTGGTCGGCTCGGTCGTCGAAACGGTGGTCATCGGGTCTCCCTCGGTACGGGGGCGGTCGGGACGTCGGAGCTACGACCGGTCCGCGCCGCTCAACTGAGCTGCTGGAGGCGGATCATGTTGCCCGCGGGGTCACGGAAGGCGCAGTCCCGTACACCGTACGGCTGATCGGTCGGTTCCTGGACCACCTCGGCGCCGCCGCCCTCCAACGCGGCGAACGTGGCGTCGAGATCCCGGGTCGCGAGGTTGACGCCGAAGAAGCTGCCCTTGGCCATGAGCTCGAGGATGGTGCGCTGCTCGTCGTCGGTGAGGCCGGGGCTGGCGGTCGGGGGGTGCAGCACGATGTTCGTGTCCCGCTGCCCGGGCGGGCCGACGGTGATCCACCGCATGCCGCCGTAGCCGACGTCGAGGCGGACCTCGAAGCCGAGGACGTCGCGGTAGAACGCCAGCGAGGCGTCCGGATCGGTCTGCGGGAGGAAGCTGGAGTGGATGGTGATGTCCATGGCCGTCACGCTAGGGACGGCGGGGGCTCCCGTGCTTCTCGGATCCTGATCGATCACGGAGCCTGACCGGTCGGGTCACCTGCTTGGCCACGCACGAGGGCATGCCGGCGGTCGCCCGCGCCTGCTCGCGGCGGTAGACGCTGGGCGGCATCCCGACCAGCTCGGTGAAGCGGGTGCTGAAGGTGCCCAGCGACGAGCAGCCCACGGCGAAGCAGACCTCGGTCACGGTCAGGTCGCCGCGGCGCAGCAGTGCCATCGCCCGCTCGATGCGCCGGGTCATCAAATAGGCGTAGGGCGACTCCCCGTACGCCGCCCGGAACGCGCGGCTCAGGTGCCCGGCCGACATGTGCGCGCCCCGGGCCAGCGCCTCGACGTCCAGGGGCTGGGCGTACTCCCGGTCGATGCGGTCCTTCACCCGGCGCAGCCGGGCCAGGTCGCGCAGGCGCTGCTCCGCGATCGGTTCGCTGCCCACGCGCAGGATGCTGCCACGGCGGCGAAACGCGGTGGACCGCTCCGCTCCCCCGACGGAGGGAGACCGCCTCAACCCGCCGCGCCGGCGGGCCGACACCCTGGCATGACGATCGCACCCTCCACCCCGCCCCGTCCGGCCGTCGCCGCGGGTCCCCACGTCGCCGCGGTCGCCGACGTGACCGCCCTGCTGCCGACCCGCGAGGACCTGCTGGTCCGGCTCGACGAGACGCTCCCGGCCGCCCGACGGTGGCCGACCACGCTGCTAATCGTGGGTCTGCTGCGCCGCGACGACGGCTGGCCGACCCCCGCCACCACGCTGTCCGCCGTCACCATGCTGCTCGCCCGCTCGCTGCGCGGTGACGACTGGCTCGGGGCCTCGGGCGCCGCCGAGTTCGCCATCGTGCTCGCCGGTGACGAGAGCGCCGCCGAGGTCGCCGCCCATCGGCTGACCACCGCCGTCGCCGCGCTCGGCATCCCGGCTCTGACCGCGGCCGCCGGCATCGCACCGCTGCGCACCGGCCTGACCGCGAACGAGGTCTTCCGGCGCGCCGCGCTCAGCCTCACCGCCGCCCGGCGGACCGGTCCGACGACGGTGATCCGCTACCGCGAGCCCGTCTGAGCCGCCCGGCGGGCGGGCAGCGGGATCAGCCGGCCAGCCGCTCCACCGCGGCGTCGATGCGCTCGTCGGTGGCGGTGAGCGCCATGCGGACGTGCCGCGCGCCGGCCGGCCCGTAGAAGCTGCCGGGGGCGGCGACCACACCCAGCCCGGCCAGCCAGCCGATCGTCGCCCAGCAGTCCTCGTCCCGGGTGACCCACAGGTAGAGGCCGGCCTCGGAGTGGTCGATCCGCAGCCCGGCGGTGCGCACCGCCCCGGCCAGCCGGTCCCGGCGGGACCGGTAGCGGTCGCGCTGGGCGTCCACGTGCGCGTCGTCGGCCAGCGCCGCGGTCATCGCGGCCTGCACCGGGGTGGGCACCAGCAGCCCGAGGTGCCGGCGCACCTCCCAGACGCGGCGCACCAGCGCCGGGTCCCCGGACAGCAGGCCGCCCCGGTACCCCGCGGCGCTGGACTGCTTGGACAGCGAGTGGACGGCGAGCAGTCCGGTGTGGTCGTCGCCGGCGATCGCCGGGTGCAGCAGCGAGCGCGGCTCGACGTCCCAGCCCAGAGTCACGTAGCACTCGTCGGCGGCGACGGGCACACCGTGCGCGCGACCCCAGTCGACCCAGGCGCGCAGTTCGTCGTCGTCCATCACCCGGCCGTGCGGATTGCCCGGTGAGTTCAGCCAGACCAGGACGACGCCGTCGGCATCGGGCGGCGGGACGTCGGTCCGCCGGATCGTCAGTCCCGCGACCACGGCCCCGACCTCGTAGGTGGGGTAGGCGACGGACGGGATGAGCACGGTCCCGCCACCGGAGAGCCCGAGCAGGGTCGGCAGCAGCGCGACCAGCTCCTTGGAGCCGACCGTGGGGATCACCGACGGGTCGGCAGCGAGCGGATCGGCGACCGTCACGCCCAGCCGGCGGCTCAGCCAGCCGGCCGCCGCGGTGCGGAGTGCGGCCGTGCCCAGCGCGGCGGGGTAGCCCGGCGCGTTCCCGGTGGCCGCGAGCGCCTCCCCGAGCAGCGCCGGGGTGGCGTCGACCGGGGTGCCGATCGAGAGATCGACGACCCCACCCGGGTGCTGTGCGGCCCGCTCACGGGCTGCGTCGAGCGCGTCCCACGGGAAGTCCGGGAGGACGCGCGGTGCGCCGGGGAGCTGGGCGGTCAGTGCCCTTCGCCCTGGGGCGGGAGGGCCGCGACCAGGGGGTGGTCCTTGTGGATCTTGCCGGTCTTGGCGGCGCCGCCGGGGCTGCCCAGGTCGGAGAAGAACTCCACGTTGGCGTTGTAGTAGTCCTTCCACTTGTCCGGGACGTCGTCCTCGTAGTAGATGGCCTCGACCGGGCAGACCGGCTCGCACGCACCGCAGTCGACGCACTCGTCGGGGTGGATGTAGAGCATCCGGTCGCCCTCGTAGATGCAGTCCACCGGGCACTCGTCGATGCACGCCTTGTCGAGGACGTCGACGCAGGCCTCGGTGATGACGTAGGTCACGGTGGTTCCTCCCGGGGGACGGTGCGGGCGGCGATCGCTGGACGGTCGACCTCCTGAATTAGTATCACCCTCTCGCGCCCGGACGGCCGGGAAGGGTGCCCTTTCCTCGGCGCGCACCCCGTGGGGGGACGGCCGCGAACGGCGGGAGGAGCACGCGCGTGATCGACGTGCGGACCCTCGAGGAGGTCGCGGCCCGCACCTGGCGCGGCCTCGAGGAGGAGCGCCACGGCGACTGGCTGCTGCGGGCGGGCGGCGGCTTCAGCGGGCGGGCCAACTCCGTCCTGGTCGTCGGGCAGTCCCCCGGGCCGCTCCCGGACGCCGTCGCCTCCGTCTCGCGCTGGTACACCGACCGCGGCCTGCCGCCCCGGGCCCAGTTGCCCGGCCCGGCCGGCGCTGCCGACGCGGCGTTCGCCGCGGCGGGGTGGACGCGCGGCGAGGACGTCCTCGTCCTCACCGCCCCGCTGCCGGACCGGCCGGCTCCCGACGTCCCGGTGGAGCTCTCCCCCGCGCCCGACGACGCCTGGCTGGCCGGGTACCGCTACCGCGGCGCGGCCCTCCCGCCCCCGGCCCGGGCGGTGCTGACCCGCGCCGAGTGCCCGATGTTCGCCTCGGTGCGACCCGCTCCCGCGCCCGCACCACCGGCCGCCGTCGCCCGCGGGGCGGTCGCGGACGGTTGGCTGGTGATCACCGCCGTCACCGTCGCCGAGCAGTTCCGACGCCACGGGCTGGCCCGCGCGGTCATGGCCGCCCTCGCCGCCGCCGGGCGCGAGCGGGGCGCGCACTCCTGCCTCCTGCAGGTCAGCGACGACAACGAGCCGGCGCTGGCGCTCTACGCGCGGCTGGGGTTCACCGAGCACCACCGGTACCACTACCGGACCGCGCCCGCCTGACCGTCGGGGTGGCGAGAACCCGGCCGGCGGCGAAGGCCGCCGCGACCACGCCGCAGCCCAGGAACGCCAGACCCACCGCACCGGTCACGCCGGTACCGATCAGCACCAGGTCGCCCTCGGGACGGCGCACCGTGGCGGCCAGCGCCACGACCAGCCAGACCACGGCCGGCAGGACGGCGACCGCCCGGGAACCCGACAGCCGGTGCGCCAGCCGGACCAGCAGCAGATTGCCGGCCACGGCCCCGAGCACCGACAGGGGAACCGGTACCGGGCCCGCTTTGAGCGGCAGCCAGAACACCTCCACCAGCGCCAGCCAGGCAGCAGCGGCGAGCGCCAGCACCGCCCAGCCGGTCGTGACGGCGATCCGGGCGATCACCTGTCCGGACCGGCGAAGAGGTCGTCCTCCCAGCCGTGCGGACCGCTCCCCGGGCCGCGCTCGCCCCGCACCAGCCGGTAGTGCTCGACGGCGGCCAGCTCCAGCCCGAGGTTGTTCGACAGCGCGAAGAACGGGCCGTCCACGAGGATCTGGGTCGGGTGCGCCCTCATGGCGGCGTCCTTGTGGGCGGCGAACGCCCCGCCGTCCACCTCGGTGGTCACGACCTCGTCCGGCACGCCGAAGGGCAGGTCGTCGGCGCTCGTGGCCCCCTCGAAGAAGGTCGTGTCACCGGCGGCCGCCATGGCGTCGATGCCCTGTTGCAGGACCGAGCGCGGCATGGCGTTCCAGTAGACCTTGGCGATCGTCCACGCCGGGCCCAGGTCGGCCCGGAAGCCGGGGTCCGCGGCCAGGTCGGCCGCGCGCATCGCCACCCGGTGGGCCTGGATGTGGTCCGGGTGGCCGTAACCCCCGAAGTCGTCGTAGGTCACCAGCACCTGCGGCCGGATCTCGCGGATCACGGCGACCGCGTGCGTTGCCGCCTCGTCGAGGTCGGCGTTCCAGAAGGCGCGGGGGTGCTCGTTGGCCGGCGTCCCCATCATCCCGGAGTCCCGGTAGCGGCCGGCGCCGCCCAGGAAGCGGAAATCGGTGACGCCCAGCGCGGCCATGGCCGCCCGCAGCTCGCCGATCCGGTAGCCGCCGAGCTGGTCGGCCTGGTCGGCCGCCAGCTGGGCGAGCCCGGGGACGAGGATCTCCCCCTCCTCGCCCAGCGTGCAGGTGAGCAGGGTGACCGTGGCGCCCTCGGCGACGTAGCGCGCCATCGTGGCGCCGTTGTTGATCGTCTCGTCGTCGGGGTGGGCGTGCACGAACAGCACGCGCCGGTCAGCCATCACACCGTGATCCTGCCGGATCGCACCGCGGCCACGTGTCGGGCCCCTGGACGCGCAGGGGCCGTCGCACCTGCGCGGACGGCGTCCTCCCTCACCCGACGGCGTCCTCCCTCACCGCACACCATGAGGGAGGACGCGCTGGGATCAGGTCACCTGATCCCAGCGGTGGTCAGCCGGCGTCGACGGGGACGACGGTCCGCGCCTCGGCGAAGTGGCACGCCGCGGGGTGCCCCTGGCCGCGGTCGACCAGTGCCGGCGCCTCGGTGGCGCAGATGTCCTGCGCCTTCCAGCAGCGGGTGCGGAACCGGCAGCCCGAGGGCGGATCGGCCGGGCTGGGCACGTCGCCCTGCAGCAGGATCCGCTCCTTCTGCCCGCGCAGGTGCGGCTCGTGCACCGGCACCGAGGACAGCAGCGCCTGGGTGTAGGGGTGCGAGGGCGCCCCGTAGACCTGCGCGTCGGTGCCCTCCTCGACGACGCTGCCCAGGTACATGACCGACACCCGGTCGGAGATGTGGCGGACCACCGACAGGTCGTGGGCGATGAACACGTAGGACAGCCCGAACTCGTCCTGCAGGTCGCCCAGCAGGTTCACCACCTGCGCCTGCACCGAGACGTCGAGCGCCGACACCGGCTCGTCGCACACGATGACCTCGGGCTGCAGGGCCAGGGCGCGCGCGATGCCGATGCGCTGCCGCTGACCCCCGGAGAACTGGTGCGGGTAGCGGTTCACGTAGTCGGGGTTGAGCCCGACCCGCTCCAGGAGCTCGCGGGCCTTTTTCCGACGGTCCTTCCTGGGGACGATGTCGCTGTGCACCGCCCAGCCCTCGGCGACGATGTCACCGACGGTCATCCGCGGGTTCAGCGACGAGTACGGGTCCTGGAAGATGATCTGCACCCGGCGCCGGTAGTCCTTGAGCTCCCGCCGGCTCATCCGGGCGACGTCCTGACCGTGGAACAGGATCTGCCCGTCGGTCGGCTTCTCCAGGCCCATGAGCAGCTTGGCCACGGTGGACTTGCCGCAGCCGGACTCACCGACCAGACCCAGCGTCTCGCCACGGTTCAGCGTCAGGTCGACCCCGTCGACGGCGTGGACCTGGGCCACGACGCGCCGGGCGATGATGCCCGACGTCAGCGGGAAGTACTTGACCAGGCCCTTGACCTCGAGCAACGGGGACGGGTCGGGCGGGGAGAACGGATCACGCTGGGGCGCCGTTGCTCCGGGCACGGAGGACCTCCTCACGGTAGTGGCACGCGCTCGCGCGCCCGGGGGCGCCGACGGGCAGCAGCAGCGGGACGTCGACGGCGCAGTTCTTGCCCGGAGGCGCCCCCTCGAGGACGCGGCGGGGACAGCGCGGGTGGAAGGAGCAGCCGGACGGGATGCGGGACAGGTCCGGCGGCGTCCCCACGATGGGCCGCAGCCGGGTGCCCTTGTCCTCCACCGACGGCACCGACGCCATGAGTCCCTCGGTGTAGGGGTGGCTGGGGTCGGAGAAGACCTCGGCGACCGTGCCGGTCTCCACGACGGTGCCGGCGTACATGACGATCACCTTGTCGGCGACCTCGTTGACGACGCCGAGGTCGTGGGTGATGAGCAGCAGGCCCATGCCCGTCTCGTTCTGCAGGTCCTTGAGCAGGTCCATGATCTGCGCCTGCACGGTCACGTCGAGGGCCGTCGTGGGCTCGTCGGCGATCAGCAGCTTCGGGTCCAGGGCCAGCGCCATGGCGATCATGACGCGCTGGCGCATGCCCCCGGAGAACTGGTGCGGGTAGGAGTTCGCCCGGCGACGCGCATCGGGGATGCGCACCCGCTCCAGCAGCTCGACCGCGGCCTCGCGGGCCTCCTTGCGGCTGGTCCCCCGGTGGGCCCGGAACATCTCGGCGATCTGGGCACCCACGGTGAACACCGGGTTCAGCGACGACAGGGCGTCCTGGAAGATCATCGAGATGCCGGGGCCCCGGACGGCGCGCTGCTCCTCGGCGGTCGAGGTGAGCAGGTCACGGCCCTCGAAGAGCACCCGGCCGTTGGTGATGTGGCCGGGTGGGGTGTCCAGGATCCCCATCACCGCCTGGACGCTGACGGACTTGCCGGATCCCGACTCGCCGAGGATCGCCACGGTCTCGCCGGGCGACACGGTGTAGCTGATCCCGTTGACGGCGTTGACGACCCCCTTGGGGGTGCGGAACTCGACGGCCAGGTCGTCCACCTCGAGCACGGGGGCGGACTCTCCGGACGACCTGCCGGACGGCATGGCGGACGACATCGCGGACGACGTGGGAATCACCGCTGCTTCGGGTCGAGGGCGTCGCGCAGGGCGTCGCCGATGAGGATGAAGGAGAGCACGGTCAGCGAGAGGAACGCGCTCGGGAAGAAGATCAGGTGCGCGGCCTCGCGCAGCCGGTTCTGCGCCGAGTTGATCTGCAGGCCCCAGGAGATCTCGGGCAGCTGCAGACCGATGCCGAGGAACGTCAGCGTCGCCTCGGCGGCGATCAGCGTGCCGATGTAGATCGTCGAGTAGACGAGCACCGGCGCGATGGCGTTCGGGAGGATGTGCCGCACCATGATCCGCCAGGTGGAGGCCCCCAGCGCCCGGGCGGCCTGCACGTAGTCGGCCTCCTTGACCGAGACGACGGTGGAGCGGACCAGCCGCATCGCGGTCATCCAGCCGAAGACGATCAGTGCCAGCGCCACTTCCCGCACCCCGCGGTCGGGCAGCACCGCGAGCAGGATGAACGCGCCGAGGATCAGCGGCAGGCCGTAGAAGATGTCGGTGACGCGGGCCAGCAGGTTGTCGAGCCAGCCGCCGTAGTAGCCGGCGAGGGCGCCCACGACGACGCCGATGATCAGGGTGCCGAGCATCGCCAGGATGCCGATGGTCACCGACACCTTGGCGCCGTACACGACGTTGGCGTAGTAGTCGCAGCCCTGGACGTCGTAGCCGAACCACGCCTGCGCGCTCGGGCCGTCCGCCGACCGCGACAGCTGGCAGGCCCGCGGGTCGGTGTTGGTGAACAGCTGCGGGAACGCGGCCATCACCAGGAAGACGAGCAGCAGGAAGGCACCGATCAGGAAGAACGGGTTCTTCCTGAGGCTCTTCCACGCGTCCGACCACAGGCTGGCCTCGGCGAGGGGCGCATCGCCCCCGGCCTCCGCCTCCAGGGTTGCGGTCACGCGCTCGGTCTGAGGGTCAGTCATAGCGGATCCTCGGGTCCAGCAGGGCGTACAGGACGTCCACCACCAGGTTGAAGAAGATGTAGAAGAAGACGAACAGCGTCACGATGCCGACGACGACCGAGCCCTCCTGGCGCAGGACCGCGTCGTACACCGCCCGCCCCAGACCCGGGATGTTGAAGATCGACTCGGTCACGATGGCCCCGCCCATCAGCGCGCCGATGTCGGCGCCGATGTAGGTGACCACCGGGATGAGGCTGTTGCGCAGCGTGTGCTTGCCGATGATCACCGAGGGCTTGAGGCCCTTCGCCCGCGCCGTCCGCACGTAGTCGGCCTGCAGGTTGTCCGCGAGGCTCGTCCGGGTCAGGCGGGCGACGTAGGCCAGCGACAGGCTGGCGAGCACCAGACCCGGCAGCAGGTAGCTGTACCAGCCGTCGTTGATGCCCGACGTCGGGAACAGCCCCCACTTCAGCCCGAAGAGGTACTGCGCGATGAAGCCCAGGACGAAGACCGGGACCGAGACGATGAGCGTCGTCGAGATCAGCACCACGTTGTCGAACCAGGACCCGCGGCGGATACCGGCCAGGATGCCGGCGAGCAGACCGATGACCGCCTCGAAGAGGACCGCCGCCGCCGCGAGCTTGGCGGTGACCGGCAGCCGCTGCTCGATGGTGTCCCAGACCGGCCGGCCGGAGAAGTCCGTGCCGAAGTCACCCTGGACGAGACCACCGACGTACTTCCCGTACTGCAGCCACAGCGGGTCGTCGAGGTTGTAGTCGTCCCTCAGCTGCGCCTGCACGGCTGCCGAGAGCGGGCGGTCCCCGGCGAGCGCGCGGATCGGGTCGCCCGGGAGCGCGTAGACCATCGCGAAGATGAGGAACGAGGCCCCGATCAGGACCGGGATGGTGAGCAGGAGCCGCCGGGCGACGAACCGGCCCATGGCACTGCCTCCTGGAAGTCGTGAGTGTCCGGCCGACGGGCCGGGACAAGGCTAGGCCCCCCGACGCGCAGGTGCGCCCGGTCCCGCAGGACCGGACGCACCTCCGCAGCGAGGGTGTTGCTGGGCAGTCGTCAGTCGTTGACGGTGACGGCTGCCGTGTCGACCCGGCCGAACGCGTCGATGACGACGTTGCTCACGCGGTCGGAGTGCGCGCCCTGGTTGAGCCGGTAGAACAGCGGCGCAGCCGGCAGGTCCTCGATCAGGATGTCCTCGGCCGCCTGGTAGGCCTCGATGGCCTCGTCGACGGAGCCGGCTGAGTTGCCCTCAGCCAGCGCCTCGTCGAATTCCGGGTTGCTGTAGAAGGTCGTGTTCGACCCGGCCGGCGGCAGGGCTGCCGTCGAGTACAGCGGGCCCAGGAAGTTCTCCATGACCGGGTAGTCCATGATCCAGCCGGCGCGGAACGGGCCGGTCATGCCCTGTGCGTCCTGGAGCGGGAGGTACTCGGCGAACTGCAGGTCACCGCGCAGCTGGTACTCCACATCCAAGTTCTCCCGGATCTGGTTGCCGACGGCCTGCATCCACTCCTCGTGGCCACCACCGGCGTTGAACCACAGGTCCACCGGCTGGCTGCGGTCGAAGCCGGCCTCGTCCAGCAGGCGGTTGGCCTCGTCGACGTCCAGCTCGCAGACCTCGCACGCGTCGTCCCGGTACCCCTCGACGACGGGGCTCACGTAGGAGGTCGCCGGGGTGCGGGTGCCGTTGAAGATCGCGTCGGAGATCGCCTGCCGGTCGATCGCCATGGAGAACGCCTTGCGGACGTTCGGGTCGGCGAAGCGCTCGTCGTAGGTCGGGAAGCCCAGCGAGGTGATGTCACCCTGCGCCGTCTCGAGGTAGCGGTCGCCGAACTCGTCCTGCGCGGACACGATGGCGTCCGGCGGGAGCTGGTCGACGATGTCGAGCGAGCCGCCCTGCAGGTCGGTGTAGGCGGTGTTCTGCTCGGTGTAGACCCGGTACTCGACCGCGTCGGCCTGGGCCTCGTCCTCGCCGGCGTAGTCCTCGTACTTGGTCAGCGTGATGCCCTGACCCTCGACGAAGGGCTCCTCCGCCTGGAACGGGCCGTTGCCGATCGGCTGCTCGCCGAAGCCCTCGGGGTCCTCGAAGAACGCCTCGGGCATCGGGTAGAAGGCGGTGTAGCCGACCGTGGTGGGCCACTGGGCGTAGGGCGCCGACAGCGTGACCTCGAAGGTCTGGTCGTCGATGACCTCGAGGCCGCTCAGCTCCTCGGCCGCGGGCGGCTCACCGGTGGGCTCGCCGTTCTCGTCCTCGGGGGCCTGCAGGTCCTCGTAGCCCTCGATGTTGCTGAAGAAGTACGAGTTGCCCTGGGCGTTCGGGCTGTAGGCCGTGTAGTTCCAGGCGTCGACGAACGACTGGGCCGTCACCGGGGTGCCGTCGTGGAAGGTCCAGCCGTCGTTGAGCGTGACGGTCCAGGTCTGCTGGTCCTCGGACTCGATCGACTCGGCGACACCGTCGAAGGTGGCCTCGTTCGTCTCGTTGTCGTAGTTGACCAGCCCGGTCCACAGCGAGTCGACGACCTGGCCGCCCTCGGTCTCCGTCGTGTTACCGGGGATGAGCGGGTTCTCGGGGTCGCCGATGTACATGCTGAACTCGCCGCCGCCGTCGGCCGATGAGCCGCCGGAGCCGGAGCCGTTGTCGTCGCCGCCGCCACAGGCGGAGAGCAGCATCGCGCCGGCCAGGGCCAGGGCGAGCGCACCGGGGCGCTTGTTGAGCTTCACGTAGAGGGCCTCTCTCATTCCGCGGCTGCGGAGTCTCGGACTGGTCGGCCAGGAGCCGGCGCGCGAGGCGTGGCTTCCCGGCGATCGTGTGTCGGACATGCACGTGTACGGGCGGAGAACCCGACGTGCACGGGGAGCAACGCTAGGCACCCTCCGGGGTGCTTGCTACCGACGTCATCCATTTGTGACCTGCGGCCGGTGCCTCACGGACGCCGGAAGCTGTGCGTGGAGTGGCTCCACCGACCGGATGCGCTCCGGCGCCCGGGCCGTCCGTCCGGACCATTTGCGGGCCACGTCATCCCGCTGACGGCGGCCCGCCAGGTGTCGCAGCCGATGGCGGCGGGTAGTGGAGGGTCGGTACGCGTCGACGAGAGGGCGTGCTGATGAGCAACGAGGACAAGACGAACAACAAGATCGAGGAGCTCGGCGGCAAGGCCAAGGAGGCGGTCGGCAACGCGACGGACGACAAGGACCTCCAGGCGTCCGGCAAGAAGGACCAGTCGAAGAGCAACCTCAAGCAGGCCGGCGAGAAGGTCAAGGACGCCTTCAAGTAGGCCCCACGACATCCACCACGGAGGCCGCACCCCGACCGGGGTGCGGCCTCCGTCGTGTTCAGGAGCGGCTGAGCAGGTCCCGCACGGCGGGGAGCAGGGGGCGGTCGGCGGCGATCCAGTCGATGCCGTCCAGCTCGTCGGCACCCACCCACCGGAGCGCGGCGTGCTCGTGGGCGACCGGCTCCCCGGAGACGACCCGCCCTGACCACACCCGCATCGTCGAGGCCCCGCGCGGTCCCCCGGCGACCACGCCGTCCAGCGGCACCTCCCCGAGGAAGTCCCCGGGTTCCACGACCACGCCCAGCTCCTCGGTGCACTCGCGCACGAGCGCGGCGAGGTCGGACTCGCCGGGATCCACCTTCCCCCCGGGGAACTCCCAGCAGCCGTCGTACGGGCCACCCGAGCGCTGGGCCACCAGCACCCGGTCGCCGTCGACCAGTGCGGCGCCGACCACCTGGACGACGCCGTGTGCGCGTGACCGGGCGGCCGCCGCATAGGCGTCCAGGTGGGTCCGCATGGCCCGCTCGAGCCGTCGGCCCAGCAGCCGGTCGGCCACCGCACCCAGCGGACCGGGCAGGCCGGTCCCGCCGTCGATCCGCTCATCGACGCGCGTGCCCTCGGGGGTGGCGGTGAACCGGCGCGCGTGGGTCACCCAGCGCCTCCCCGCCCCGGGCCCCGCGACGTGGACGTCGCAGTACGGGCGCTCGGACTCGACCTCCGTCAGCGGCGCCGGCCAGGGCCGTCCCAGGGTGCGGGCGACGTCGAAGGCCACCGTCAGCGGCGCCTCCACCAAGGTGGTGAAACGCAGCCGGAACACACGGCCACTGTTCCAGACCACGGCAGGATGGCCTCCGTGCGCATCAACGCCCGGGTCGACTACGCCATCCGAGCAGTCGTCGAGCTCGCCGCGGTCGCGCCGGACTCCATGACCGCGGACGCCATCGCCACCGCCCAGGGCATCCCGAGCCGTTTCCTCCAGGCGATCCTCACCGACCTGCAGCGGGCCCGGCTGGTCACCAGCCAGCGGGGCCGGGACGGCGGGTACCGGCTGGCCCTGCCGGCCTCCGAGATCTCGATCGCCCGGATCATGCGGATCGAGCAGGGATTCCTCGCCGAGGTGCACGGTCAGCGCCCCGAGGACGTGACCTATCCCGGCGCCGCCGCCACCCTCGCGCCGGTGTGGGTGGCGGCGCGGGAGGCCTACCGCCGGGTCCTGGAGGGCGTGACCGTCGCCGACGTCGTCAGCGGCCGGCTCCCCGAGCACGCCGCCGAACTGGTCGCGATCGACGAGGCCTGGCGCTCCTTCCGCAGCTGACCGCCGTCCTCCGGGTGCTCCACGGCGCCGCGGTGTGAGCCGCTCCACGCCACCGCCCCGGGCCGGCTGTGGCACCATCGACCTGTGACCGGTCGCGGCGTGCTCCTCGTTGCCCGGCTGCACATCGATCTCGCGCGCGTCTCCAGCGCCGCCTGTCACGCCTCGCGCTGACCCAGGCCCCTCCCGCGCAGCATCCACTGCGCATCGACCCGGCAGCGCCCTCCCGATCCGCGGCTGCTGCCGTACCGGGGAAGGCGCAGGAAGAAGTACCGAGACGTGACGACCCCCACCCGCACGAGCAACCGCCCCAAGCGCGGCGAGGGCCAGTGGGCTCTGGGCTACCGTGAGCCGCTCAACCCGAACGAGCGGATGAAGAAGGACTCCGACGGCCTCGAGGTGCGCCAGCGGATCATCGACATCTACTCCAAGACCGGCTTCGACGGCATCGACCCCGGTGACCTCCGCGGCCGGATGCGCTGGATGGGTCTGTACACCCAGCGCGCCCAGGGCATCCCCGGCGGCAAGACCGCCGTGCTGGAGCCCGAGGAGCTCGAGGACAAGTACTTCATGATGCGCGCCCGCATCGACGGCGGGCAGCTGACCAGCGACGCGCTGCGGGTCATCGGCGGCATCAGCACCGACTTCGGCCGGGACGTCGCCGACGTCACCGACCGGCAGAACGTGCAGTACCACTGGATCCGCATCGAGGACGTGCCCGAGATCTGGCGCCGGCTCGAGTCGGTCGGGCTCAGCACCATGGAGGCCTGCGGCGACGTGCCGCGCGTGATGCTCGGCTGCCCGCTCGCCGGCATCCTCGAGGACGAGGTCCTCGACGCCACCGACGTCATCGCGGAGACCGTCGAGAAGTACGTCGGCAACCCGGAGTTCAGCAACCTCCCGCGCAAGTGGAAGACCTCGATGTCGGGCTGCGTCGACCACTGCACCGAGCCCGAGATCGACGACGTCTCGTTCGTCGGCGTCGTGAACGAGGCCGGCGAGGCCGGCTACGACCTCTGGGTCGGCGGCGGCCTCTCCACCAACCCGATGTTCGCGCAGCGGGTCGGCGTCTTCGTCCGCCCCGACCAGGTGACCGAGGTCTGGGCCGCGTGCACCAGCGTCTTCCGCGACTACGGCTACCGCCGGCAGCGCAACCGGGCCCGCATCAAGTTCCTCATGGCCGACTGGGGGCCGGAGAAGTTCCGCCAGGTGCTGCAGGACGAGTACCTGCACGCCGCCCTGCCCGACGGCCCCGCTCCCGCGCCGGCCAAGCACGACCAGCGCGACCACGTCGGCGTGAGCCGGCAGAAGGACGGTCTCAACGCCGTCGGTTTCGCGCTGCGCACCGGGCGGATCACCGGGTCGCTGCTGACCACGATCGCGAAGCTGGCCGACGAGTACGGCCAGGGCCGCATCCGGACGACGACGCAGCAGAAGCTGGTCATCCTCGACGTCCCGGACGAGAAGGTGGAGGCGCTGGTCGCCGCCCTCGCCGAGCACGACCTGCAGGTGCGCCCCAGCGCCTTCCGCCGCGGCACGATGGCCTGCACCGGCCTGGAGTTCTGCAAGCTCGCGATCGTGGAGACCAAGCAGCACGCCCAGGACCTCTACGCGGAGCTGGAGAAGCGGCTCCCGGACTTCGACGTCCCGATCGGGATCAACGTCAACGGCTGCCCCAACAGCTGCGCCCGCTTCCAGACCGCCGACATCGGGTTCAAGGGCTCGATGGTCAAGGACGACACCGGCGAGATGGTCGAGGGCTTCCAGGTGCACCTGGGCGGTCACCTCGGCGTGGAGGCGACCTTCGGGCGCAAGTTCCGCGGCCACAAGGTGACCAAGGCGGAGACGGCCGACTACTGCGAGCGGGTGCTGCGCGGCTTCCTCGACCGCCGCACGCCCGGCGAGTCCTTCGCCCACTACGTGTCGCGCGCCGAGGAGGATTGGCTCCTGTGACCGAGGAGGCGGACGCGGGAAGGACCCGGCAGCTGCCGGTGTTCCACTGCCCGTACTGCGGGGACGAGGACCTCACCCCGTACGAAGGTGAATCGGCCGACGGCTGGCGTTGCAGCGCTTGCCTCCGGGCGTTCTCCGTCCGCCTGATCGCAACGGGAGTGCAGCACTGATGACGACCGCCATCGCAGCGACGCCGGAACTGGCCGCCGAGGCCGACGCCCGCTTCGGCGCCATCGCCGACCCGGTCGAGCAGGCGCTGGCCGCCCTGCAGTGGGCCGGTGAGACCTTCGGCGACCGGTTCGCGATCACCTCGTCCATGGCCGACGGTCTGCTCGCGCACCTCGCCAGCCGGGCGATCCCCGGGGTGCACGTGATCTTCCTGGACACCGGCTTCCACTTCGCCGAGACGATCGGCACCCGCGACTGGATCACCGGCGTGCTGCCCGTGACGCTCGTCAACGTCACCGCGCCGCAGACCCCGGCGGAGCAGGAGCTGTCCTTCGGGCCGAAGCTCTACGAGCGCGACCCCGACCTGTGCTGCGCCATGCGCAAGGTCGAGCCGCTGGCGAAGACCCTGTCTGGCTACACGGCCTGGGGGTCGGGCGTGCGCCGCGACGAGTCGGCCACCCGTGCCGACACGCGCCTGGTCGACTGGGACGCCAAGCGCGGCATGGTGAAGGTCAACCCCATCGCCGCCTGGACCCAGGCCGACGTCGACGCCTACATCACCGAGCACCAGGTACCGGTCAACCCGCTGTTCGAGCTGGGCTACGGCTCGATCGGCTGCGCGCCCTGCACCCGGCCGGTGGCACCGGGCGAGGACCCCCGCGCCGGCCGCTGGGCGGGCTCGACCAAGACCGAGTGCGGGCTGCACACCTGAGCTGACGGCATGCCCCGGCCTCCCCGGCTCTCCCCCGACGCCGTCACCGCCGCGCTCGCCGGCCTGCCGCTGTGGTCCGGGGACGCCGGCGGGCTGCGCCGCTCCGTCGAGCTGCCGAGCTTCCGGGACGCCGTCGCCGCCATCGTCGCGATCGCCGACGTGGCGGAGGAGCTGGACCACCACCCCGACGTCGACCTGCGCTGGCGCACCCTCCACCTGGTGCTGGTCAGCCAGTCCGAGGGCGGGGTGACAGAGCTGGACCTCCAGCTCGCCCGGCGCATCGACGCGCTGCTGCCGGGCTGAGCGCCGGTCCCGGGCCGCGCTCAGCCGCCCAGCGGGCAGAACACGTCGACCCGGTAGCCGTCCGGATCGGCCACCGTGGCGTAGCGCTGACCCCAGGGCGCATCGTAGGGCTGCTTCACCACCGTGTGCCCGGCGGCGACGACCCGTGCCACCGTCCGGTCGACGTCATCCGGCGACCCCGTCCTCATCGCGAAGCCGGCGACCGTGCCCGGTCGCGGCGGCTCGCCGTAGAGCTCGGTCATGACGGACGCGTCGTCGATCATCAACCGGACGCCGGAGTCGTCCTCGGCCTCCAGATGCGGGTCTCCGGGGGCCGACTCCGGGAACCGAAAGCCGAGGAGTTCGTAGAAGGCCCGGGCGCGCCCGAGATCCCCTGCGCTCACCGCCACCGCGTAGATCGTCATGCCCGGTGGTGTACACCCGCCTACCGACAGGATTTCAGCCGCCGACGGGGAGGACCAGCAGGCCCGAACAGCCGGTCGGCCTCCTCGTTCCGCCGCACCCTCGAGCGACCCTGGCGCCGTAGCCTGCGCCGCAAGTACCGGGCGCTCCTTCTGGACGTGTACGGCACGCTGGTGCACGAGGACGACGACATCCTCCGCCCCATCTGCGAGCAGGTCGCCGAACTGGGGGGCGTCGAGGCCGGCGCCGTGGCGCATGAATGGTGGCGGCTGTTCCGCGAGGCCACCGTCGCTGCCTACGGTGACGCCTTCCGCCTGCAACGTGACCTGAGCCAGGACACGCTCGCGGAGACGATGCGGCTCTTCGGAGTGCACGGTGATGCCGTCGCGCTGTGTCGTGAGCAGGTGAACTTCTGGCGGTTTCCGCCGATCTTCGAGGACACCCCGCCGTTCCTGGAGGAGGTCCGGGTCCCGGTGTGCATCGTCTCCAACATCGACCGGCACGACCTGGAGTCGGCGATGGCGCATCACGGGATGGTCGTGCAGGCGGTGGTGACCAGCGAGGATGCGCGCGCCTATAAGCCGCGTCCCGAACCGTTCGCGCGTGCGTTGAGCGCACTCGGCCTGCGGCCCGAGGACGTGCTGCACGTCGGTGATTCGCCGTCGGCCGACGTCGGAGGTGCAGGAGCACTGGGCATCGACACGGCCTGGATCAATCGCTCGGGTCGGCGTCCTCCGGAAGGCTGCCGGCCTACGATCACCGTCTCCTCCCTCCGAGAGCTGCTCCTGCGGCTCCGGGGATGAGCGGCTCAGCTACGCCTGCGCGCGGACCCGCCTGGGCTGCTCAGCTCTCGACCGGGAGCACCAGCAGACCGAACAGGCGGTCGGCCTCGGCGTCGGGGTCGACCGTGAGCCCGGTGTGCACCGGCCCGGGCTGGATGACGGTGCTGCGCGGGGCGGTCAGCCAGCGGAACCGCGAGCCGAGCGCCTCCCGGCCGGCCGCGCCCGCGCCCGGATCGGCGGCGCACACGTCCGCCGCTGCCTGCAGCGCCCTGCCGATCGCGGAAGCGTCGGCCGTGGGATCCAGCGCGCGCAGCCGCTCGGGGTCGAGGTGGACCCGCGAGCCGAGGTAGTCGCGCTGGCGGCAGTAGACGAGGACGCCGGCGTTGAGGAACTCCCCGCGCTCGACGCGCGGCACGACCCGCAGCACCGCGTACTCGAACGTCTCCCTGGGTGTCGTCGCGCTCATCGCTGGGTGACCCCTTCCGGCGGCGGAGGCCCCAGCCACGACGGCCGGTTCTCCCCCCGCGGCGTCCGGCGCCGGCCCCCTCCCCCGGCCTCGGCGGCCGCGACCAGCCCCGGCAGCCAGGCGTCGCGGGCGGCCAGCCGGGCCAGCAGCTGCTCGACGTAGCGGACGCGCAGCTCGGCAGGGGGGTCTCCCTGGAGCCACTCGTCCGGCACCTGTGCCAGCACGCCGTCGAGCAGCTCGTGGGTGACCAGCGGCGCCAGCGCGGCCTCGGCGGCGGGCACGTCGGGCGCGCACTCGATCAGCGCGTGCGCCGACGCGTCGTAGGGCCGGGCCACCGCCGCGGCCGCTCCCGGCCAGTGGTGGTGGAAGGTCAGCGCGGCGCCGTGGTCGATCAGCTGCAGCCGGTCGTGCCAGAAGAGCATGTTCGGGTTCCGCCAGGAGCGGTCGACGTTGCCGATCAGCGCGTCGAACCACAGCACCCGCCCGGCGAGCCCGCCGTCGACACCGTCGGCGCCGGCCTCGAAGTCCAGCGCCCCCGGCAGGTAGTCCAGGCCGAGGTTGGTGCCGGCGGAGCGCTGCAGCAGCTCCTGCACCTCGACGTCCGGTTCCCCCACGGCGAGTTCCGGCGCGACGTCCACGGTCACGAGCGCCGGCACCGGCAGTCCCAGCGCCCGGGCCAGCTCGCCGCAGACCACCTCGGCGACGAGCACGTTGACGCCCTGTCCGGCCGCCCGCCACTTGACCACGTAGATGCCGAGGTCGTCGGCCTCCATGAGCCCCGGCAACGAGCCACCCTCGCGCAGCGGGGTGACGTAGCGGGTGGCGGTGACGGCGGCGAGCACAGTGCGGGCGACCCTACCGGGCGGCGGACCGCCAGTAGCCCGACATCAGCTCGTGCGACCAGGCCGGCTGCCGCACCTCACCGCGCGGTGCGAACTCGGCCAGGTACGGCTTCACGTCGAGGACCGGCGTGCCGTCGATCGCGTCCAGCGCATGCACGCTGAGCGTGAGGCCGTCGACGCCGAGCAGCCGGCACACGCTGACCCCGATCCGGTTGGGCCGGCCCTTCGCGCGCTGGGCGAAGATGCCGACCCGCGGCCAGTCGGGGTTGTTCCGCGGGTGCCGGGCCCGCAGTTCCACCCCGGCCGGGTCCACGCGGTCGAAGACGTACACGACCTCCACGTGGGAGAACTCCGACAGGCCCTCGAGGACGTCGGGGGTGAAGCGGTCGGCGTCGAGCGTGATCATCGCCGTCACGGTGTCCCAGTCGTCGTCCAGCGGCTCGGTGCGGGGAGAGGCGACGCGGCCGATCGGGGTCATCTCCATGCCGGCAGCCTGCCAGCCGGGCGCCCGGTCCCGAGCGGGGCGAGACTGCACGACGTGGGACTCCTCCGCGCGACCGATCCGGCGGCGCTGGCCGATGCGCCGCTCACCTACGCCGAGGTCGGCGGCACGGGTGCGGCGGAGTTCCCCACCGGCTACCGGTCGGCCGTCCACTCCAGGGTCGTCGGCTCCGGCCGGGCGGACTTCGAGCGCGCGGTCGCCGCCGTGTTCGACTGGCGCGCCCAGCGCAGCGTCGGGTTCCGGGTGCGCGCCGACGGTCCGGCGCAGCGGCCCGGCACCGTCGTCGTCCTCACCGCGGGCGTGCCCCGCCTCGGCTACGACCTGCCCTGCCGGGTGGTCTGGTCGCAGACCGACGGCGACGAGCGCGGGTTCTCCTACGGCACGCTGGCCGGGCACCCGGAGAGCGGCGAGGAGCGGTTCACCGTCCGGTTGCTCCCCGGTGGCGACGTCGTCTACGAGATCCGGGTGTTCTTCCGCCTCGCCTCCCCCGCTGCCCGACTGGCCGGACCGCTGAGCCTGGCGCTGCAGCGGCTGGGCACGCAGCGGTACCTCGCCGCGATCGGCAGCGCGGCGCGCGGCTGACCCACCGCCGGCACGTCCGCCGTCACCGATGAGTCCACGGCCGCCGGCTGGTCGGTACTGCACATCCACCGGGGCAGGGAGCAGACGCATGGGGCTGGCAGCGGACGTCGAGGCGGTGGTCGCCGCCGCGGTGGCCCACGGGCAGGTGCCCGGGGCGGCCTGGCGGGTGGACCGCGGCGACGAGGTCGCCGTGGGAGCGGCGGGCACGCACACGCCCGGCGGGGACGACGCGGTGCGCGCCGACGCCGTCTTCCGGCTCTCCTCCACCACCAAGCCGGTGGTCGCCGTCGCGGCCCTGACCCTCGTCGACGCCGGTCTGCTCGACCTCGACGGACCGGTGGACCCGCACCTGCCCGAGCTGGCCGGCCGGGTGGTGCTGGCCGACCCGGCCGACGCGTCGGCCGGTACCGTGCCGGCCCGCCGGCCGATCACCGTGCGGGACGTCCTGACCTTCCGGCTGGGACTCGGGATGGACTTCACCGCCCCTTGGCCGACACCGACGCTGGCCGCGCTGGCGGCCACCGGTCTGCCGGCCGGCCCGCCGCAGCCGCAGGCCGCACCGCCGCCGGGCGAGTGGCTGCGCCGCGTGGCCACGGTGCCGCTGGCGTACCAGCCCGGCGAGCGCTGGCTGTACCACCTGGGGGCCTCGGTGCTGGGCGTCCTGGTGGCCCGGGCGGCGGGCAGGCCGCTGCCGGAGGTGCTCGCCGAGCGGGTCCTGGAGCCGCTGCGCCTGTCGGACACGGGCTTCGGCGTGCCTCCCTCCGCGCGGAGCCGGCTGGGGCCGCACTGGACGCCGCCGGACGAGCACGGCCATCGGGAGTGCTACGACCCGCCCGACGGGCAGTGGAGCCGGCCCCCCGCCTTTCCCGACGGCGGCGACGGGCTGGTCTCCACGGTCGACGACCTCGCGGCCGTCGCCGCGATGCTGCGGCGCGGTGGGCGTGCACCGGACGGCCGGCCCGTCCTCCGGGAGGCCACGGTGGCGGAGATGCTGACCGAGCAGGTCGGCCCCGTGGACGACGAGGGCGGCGGCTGGGGGCTGGGGCTGGGCGTGCGGCGGACCGACGAGCCCGGTGGCCGGTCGGCCGGCTCCTACGGCTGGGACGGTGGGCTGGGCAGCTCGTGGTGGACCGATCCGCGCACGGGGGTGTCGGCGGTGCTGCTGACCAACCAGATGTGGTCCTCCCCCACCCCGCCGCCGCTGTTCGACGCGTTCCGGGCGGTCGCCTTCGGGGCGCGGTAGACGTCCGCGCTAGACGTCCCGCCGCTCCAGCAGCACGGCGCCCACGACCCAGGCCCCGACGGCCCAGGCCGCCACGACGCCCATCCCCACCGGCCAGCTGGTCGGCACCGAGAAGAAGGCGTCCTGGCCCACCCGCAGCATGGGCAGCGCCTGCGACAGCCGCTCGGCCCACCGCGGACCGGACAACGCCAGCACGGGCGGCAGGACGAGCACCAGCGCCGTCCCCACCATGACCGCGCCGGCCGTGGACCGCAGCACCGCACCCAGGGCCACGCCCAGCACCCCGACCAGCGCCGTGGCCACGATCTGCAGGCCGAGGGTGCGCAGCACCGCCGGATCGGTGGGCGCGACACCACCGGGGACCGCGGTGAGCGTGCGAGCGGCCAGGAAGCACCCGGCGGCGAGCACGACGCCGAGCTGCAGGCACCACCCGGCGATGGCGACCGTCTTGGCCAGCAGCAGCCGCGTGCGCCGGGGGACGGCGGTGAGGGTGCTGACCGCGCTGCCCGAGGCGAACTCCGCGGTGACGGCGAGCACCCCGACCACCAGCAGGGCCAGCTGACCGACCCCGAAGCCGATCAGCGCCGTCTGGACGGCGGTCTCGGGCCGGTCCGCGGTGTCGGTCCCGGCGGCGGCCAGCGCCCCGGCGGCACCGACGGCGAGCACGAACACCGCCGTGGCCCACCCGGTGGAGCGCACCGACCACAGCTTGGTCCACTCGCTGCGCAGCACCGCCGAGAACGGGACGCCCCGGCTCACGGAACGGCCGCCCGGTACTCGACCTCGTCGCCGGTGAGACCGAGGTAGGCGGCCTCCAGCGAGGCGGTCACCCGGGTCAGCTCGTGCACCCGGACACCGGAGAGGAAGGCGACGTCGCCCACCTGGTCGGGGTCCAGGCCCTCCACCCGCAGCGAGCCGTCGATCTGCAGCTCGATGGTGGCACCGGCGCGCTGCAGGGCCGCGGCGAGCACCGGCGCCTGCGGGCTGCGCACCCGGACGGCGGAGTGGGCGCCCAGGAGGTCCTGCATCGGTACGTCGGCCAGCAGCCGGCCCCGCCCGAGCACCACCAGGTGGTCGGCGGTGTCCTCCATCTCGCTCATCAGGTGGCTGGAGACCAGCACGGTCCGCCCCTCGTCGGCGAGGTCGCGCAGCAGCTCGCGCACCCAGCGGATCCCCTCGGGGTCCAGCCCGTTGACCGGCTCGTCCAGGAGCAGGACGTCGGGGTCGCCGAGCAGCGCGGCCGCGAGGCCGAGCCGCTGCCCCATGCCCAGGGAGAAACCGCGCACCCGCTCGTGGGCGACGCTGCCCAGCCCGACCAGCTCGACGACGTCGTCCACCCGGTGGGCCGGCAGGGCGTTGCTCCGGGCCAGGGCCAGCAGGTGGGCGTAGGCGGTGCGCCCGGGATGACGGGCCCGCGGGTCGATCAGCGCGCCCACCCGCCGCATCGGGTGGGCCAGCTCCCGGTACGGCCGGCCGAGCACCCGCGTCGTCCCCGAGGTGGGGCGGGTGAGCCCGAGGATGCAGCGCATCGTCGTCGTCTTGCCCGAGCCGTTGGGGCCGAGGAAGCCCGTGACCCGGCCCGGGTGGATGGTCACGGTGAGGTCGGAGACGGCGACCCGGGAGCGGTACTCCTTGGTCAGCGCCACGACCTCGATCACGGGCGACAGCATGGCCAGCCGGCAGCCCCCGGCGGAAGAGGCGCGCCCCTACTGCTCCCGGCGCACCTGCGCCCGTTCCCGCTCGATGAGCTCCTTGCTCCGCACCAGCCGGATGAGGGTGACGACGAACAGCCCACCGGCCATGTTCAGCAGAACCGTGTACCAGAACCAGGCCAGCCAGTCCGCGTAGCCGAACGGGGCGCCCGCGTGCAGCGCCCCGAAGATCAGCAGCGAGTCCAGGACCGAGTGGAACAGCATCAGCCCGGCGAGCAGGAAGCCGCCGATGACCGAGGCGACGATCTTCCCGGCCTCCGAGTCCGCGCCGTGCTGCATGCGGGTCATCAGGGTGATCACGCTGCCCGCCAGGAAGGCCAGGCAGACCGTCTGCGGGTCCAGCGGCGCCTCGACGAAGTGGATCGCCGACTCCACGGCGGCCTCGGTCAGCTCGGGGAACGCCACCACGACCACCCACATCACCAGCCAGCCCCCGACCAGGTTCGCCACCAGCGTCCCGGCCCAGAGCTTGGCCAGCTGCGCCATGCTCGCCCGACCGGCGAATACCGCGGTGACCGGGACCAGGAACCCCTCCGTGAACAGCTCGCTGCGCCCGAGCATCAGCGCGATGAAGCCGATGCTGAAGGCCAGCCCGGCCAGCAGCTCGCTGCCCGTGGCCTCCAGGACCGCGAGCAGGGCCAGCACGCCCACCGCGATCTCCAGCCCGCCGGCCAGCCCGGTGGCCAGGACCTCCCGCCACCTGCGGTGCAGACGTTGCGCACCCTCGCTGACGATCGTGTCGAACGCCTCGGCGATCTCGTCCTCGGCGGGGGCGTCGGTCTCGCCGAGCTCCGCACGCTTCTGGTCCTGGTCGTCCACGGTTCTCCTTCGGATCGGACACCGGGGCCGGGATCCGGGCGGCGCGTGCTCGCGCGGGCCTACCCGGAGCGAACCCGACCCCACACCTGAGGTCGCCGGGAGCGGCCCGGACCAGCAGGATCAGCGACCGTGGACCGCGACCTGCTCGAGTACGCCGTGGAGCTGGTCGAGGAGGCCGGCGGCCTGGCGGCCCGGTGGTTCACCGTCGCGAGCCCGCGGACCGCGGCCGGCGGTGCGACACCGGTCGAGGTGGAGGTGGAGCGGCTGCTGCGCACCCGCATCGCCGCCCGGTACCCCGACGACGCGGTGCTCGGGAAGGAGTCGGAGATCTCGACCGGCACCGACGGCCGCCGCTGGGTGCTCGACCCGATCAACGGCACCAGCCTCTTCGCCCAGCGGGTGCCGACGTTCAACGTGCTGCTGTCGGTCGAGGACGCCGACGGGCCGGTCGTCGCGGTGGCCGGCTACCCGATGAGCGACGAGGTGCTCTACGCGGGCCGGGGGCTGGGGTGCTGGCACGCGCTGGCCGGCCGGCCGGTGCGCCAGGTGCGGGTCAACGACCACGCGCGGCTGCGCGGCGCCCTGGTCGAGATGCTCAACCCGCTGGCGTGGTCGGAGGAGCTGCTGCTCACCCTGCACCGCGAGCTCTACCTGCAGCCCTGGACCAAGGGCGACGTCGACCTCGCCACCGGCCTGGCCGACGCGCTGGTGATCGCCGGCGCCCCGATGGGCTACGAGGACCTCGCCGTCCTGCCCCTGCTCGTCGGCGAGGCCGGCGGCCGGGTCACCGACCTCTCCGGGCGCGATGTCCTGCGCGGCGACGGCTCGGTGCTGGCCAGCAACGGCCGGCTGCACGACGCCCTGCTGG
This sequence comes from Blastococcus goldschmidtiae, assembly GCF_031845325.1. Taxonomy (NCBI): domain Bacteria; kingdom Bacillati; phylum Actinomycetota; class Actinomycetes; order Geodermatophilales; family Geodermatophilaceae; genus Blastococcus; species Blastococcus goldschmidtiae. The sequence continues at coordinate 113,231 of NZ_JAVREI010000008.1, forward strand.
AACTCGTCGCCGGGCTCCCGCACGGGCGCGACTTCGCCGCGCTCCGCCACGGGGACCGCTGACGCCGCACGTCCCCCGCCCCTACTTGAGGAAGGGCACCCGCTTCAGCAGCTTGAGCCCGGTGGTCATCACCGACGCGTACTTCTCCAGCGGCTGCCCGGGCATGGGGCCGATCGGCATCCCGCGCTGCACCGCCACGGTCTGCGACTCGGTGTACTTGAGGATCCCCTCGCGACCGTGCCGCCGGCCGACGCCGGAGTCCTTCATGCCACCCATCGGCGCGTCGTGCGAGGCCCAGGCGGCGGCGTAGCCCTCGTTGACGTTGACGGTGCCGGCCTGCACGCGGGTCGCCAGCTCGGCGCCGCGCCGCGGGCTGGTCCAGATGCTGGCGTTGAGGCCGTAGTCGGTGTCGTTGGCCCGGCGCACCGCCTCGTCGGCGTCGGCGACCCGCGTCACCGCGACCACCGGCCCGAAGGTCTCGTCCCGGGCCAGCTCCATCTCGTCGGTCACGCCCTCGAGCACCGTCGGCTCGTAGAACAGCGGGCCCAGTTCCGGCCTCGGCTTGCCGCCGGCGAGCACGCGCGCGCCCTTGGTGACGGCGTCGTCGACGTGCCGGGTGACGACGTCGAGCTGGTCGGAGCTGACCAGCGAGCCCATGTCGGCGTCCCAGTCCAGCCCCGCGCCCAGCGTCATCCTCTGCACCCGCTCGGCGAACGCGGGGACGAACCGGTCGTAGATCGGGTCCTCGACGTACATCCGCTCCACGCTGATGCACAGCTGGCCGGAGTTGGAGAAGCAGGCCCGGATCGCGCCCTCGACCGCCTTGTCCAGGTCGGCGTCGGCCAGCACGATCATCGGGTTCTTGCCGCCGAGCTCGGCGGAGAAACCGATCAGCCGGCGCGCGCACTGCTCGGCGACGATCCGGCCGGTCGCGGTGGACCCGGTGAACATCAGGTACTCGACGCCTTCGATCAGCGGCGTCCCGAGCACCTTGCCCGCGCCGGTGACCACCTGCAGCAGGTCGCGAGGCAGGCCGGCCTCGAAGAGCAGCTCGACGGCGATCAGCGCGGTGAACGGCGTCTGGGCGTCGGGCTTGAGCACGATGCCGTTGCCCGCCAGCAGCGCGGGGATGGCGTCGGACACCGCGAGGGTCAGCGGGTAGTTCCACGGGCTGATGACGCCGACCAGGCCCTTGGGGTGGTGGTGCTCGACGGTGCGGGTCAGCACCGGCAGCGCGCCCTGCCTGCGGGTCGGGCGGAGGTGCTTCGCCGCGGTGTTCGCGTAGTACCGCGCGGTCATGGCGACGTCGGCCAGCTCCTCGAAGGCGGCGATCCGGTTCTTGCCGGTCTCGACCTGCGTGATGTCGAGGATCTGCTCCTGCCGCTCGAGGACGAGGTCGTGGTACCGGAGCATCACCGCGCGCCGCTCGGCCAGGGGACGCGCGGCCCACGCCACCTGCGCCGGCCGCGCCCGGCGCTGCGCCTCCGCGACGTCCTCGGCGGTGCAGGTGGGCACCTCGCCGATGAGCGCGCCGGTGAACGGTGCGTGCGACGCCTGCCGTGGGCGCCCCGGTGCTGCGGTGACCAACGCCGACAGGCGGGACACCAGCTCCGGGTCGAGGGCCGGGGACGGGTGCGGGGCGGTCGTCGTCATGCCGTCACGATGCCGCAGGTCAGGCCGGTCCGCCGCTGGGGCCGAAGCGCTCCACCCGGATCGACGACGCCGGCCGGCCCGATGCCACGAGCAGCTGGGTGGCCGCCTCCGCGAAGGACGCCGAGCCGCACACGTAGACGGTCTGCTCCGGCTCCCACAGCGGGAGCAGCTCCTCGGCAGCCAGCCGGCCGGCCGGGCGGATGCCGCGCTGCTCGCGACTGAGGGCGATCAGCGCACCGGCCGCGGCCAGCTCGTCGGCGTAGGGCAGCTGGGCCAGGGTGCGCGCGGAGACGGCGATCCGCAGCAGGTCCTCGCGACCGATCGCGCGGGCGTGCCGCAGCATCGACACGAACGGGACGACGCCGGAGCCGCCGGCGACCAGCAGCGCGGGGGTCTCGCCGTCCCACACGAACCAGCCCCCGATCGGCCCGCGCACCTCCAGCTCGTCGCCGGGCTCGACGACGTCGGCGAGGTAGGTCGACACCTCGCCGTCGTCCAGCCGCTCGACGAACAGCTCGACCAGCGGATCGCCGGGGGCCGACGCCACCGAGTACGAGCGCTGGGCGGTGTAGCCGTCCTCGGCGGTCAGCCGCACGACGTAGTGCTGGCCGGGCAGGTGGTCCACCCGGTCGTGCACGTCCAGCCGCAGTTCGACCGAGCGCTGGATCGGGCGCCGCACGCCCGCGACCGTCGCCGTCCGCCAGCCGCCCGCCGGCGCCGAGGGGACTCCGGCGCCCAGCACGCCGGCGTCCTCAGTCACCCTGGTACCGCTGCTGGCGCCAGGGGTCGCCGAGGTCGTGGTACCCGTTCTGCTCCCAGAAGCCGGGCTGGTCGCGCTGGAGCAGGGTGAGCTTGCTGATCCACTTCGCGCTTTTCCAGAAGTACAGGTGCGGCACGAGCAGCCGGACCGGCCCACCGTGCTCGATCGGCAGCGGCTTCCCGTCGTACTCCCAGACGATCCACGCCTTGCCGCCCGTGACGTGCTCCAGCGGCAGGTTCGTCGTGTAGCCGGTCTTCGACGTCGCCATGACGAAGCGCGCCTCGGCCGTCGGGCGGGCGGCCTCGAGCAGGACGTCGACGCCGACCCCGGCGAACCAGGTCCCGAACTTCGACCAGGTCGTCACGCAGTGGATGTCACCGCGGTACTCCGACCCGGGCAGCGCGTGCGCCTGGTCCCAGTCCCACGTCGTCGGCGACTCGACCGCGCCGTCCACGGTGATCGACCACGTCTCCGGCGCGATCCGCGGCGTGGGCTCGGCGGTGAGGACCGGCCAGTCGGACCCGGCGTCGTACTGACCGGGTGGGAGGCGGGCATCGCGGTCGCGGCGGCGGCCCAGGAAGCCGCGGGTGGGTCCAGGCATGCGGCCCACTCTTCCCCATCGGGCGGGCGGCAGGAACCGGCCCGGAGACGCGGTCGGTCGGGACGACCGACGGCGCTGGAACGGGCGCGGAAAGCCGGGCCGACCTCTCAGTGAACGCTGTCCGACGCGGTTAGGGAACCCTTACGAGAGGCGTGTCACCGGGGCCTGACGTGGTGGCCGGTCGCCGAAGGACTAACTTTGTGCCGTGGTGACGGTGACGGACTCGACGCAGCGCAGGGCCCCCAAGGCGGCGAAGACCACCTCGGTCTTCAAGAAGGCCGTCATGGCGATCAGCGGCATCATCCTGGTGCTCTACCTGATCGCGCACATGATCGGGAACCTCAAGGCCTACTCGGGCGAAGAGGAGTTCAACCACTACTCCGAGTGGCTGCGCACCATCGGCAACCCGGCCCTGCCGGGCGCCACCGCGCTGTGGATCATCCGGATCGTCCTGCTGGCCGCCGTCGCCGCCCACATCTGGGCCGCGGTCTCGCTGTGGCGCCAGGCGAAGCGCGCCCGTCCCTCCGGCTACGTGACCAAGAAGGCCGTGGCTCAGAGCTACGCCTCCCGGACGATGCGCTGGGGTGGCGTGATCATCGCCGCCTTCATCATCTGGCACCTGCTCGACCTGACCTGGGGCACCGTGAACAGCGCGGCCGACTCCGGGCCCTACGACAAGCTGATCGCCAGCTTCTCCAACCCGGTCTCCACCGCCTTCTACGCGATCGCCGTCATCCTCGTGGGCATGCACCTGCGCCACGGGATCTGGAGCGCCACCCAGACCCTCGGGCAGAGCAACCGCCGCCGGGAGGTGACCGTGAACTACGCCGCCACCGCCATCGCCACGGTCCTCACCCTCGGCTTCCTGCTCGTGCCCTTCTCCGTCCTCTTCGGTCTGATCGACTAAGGATCCCTAGGCATGCCTCTCGAACTCTTCACCGAAGGCGACCCGATCGCCGACACCAAGGCGCCCATGGACGTGCCGATCGGCGAGCGCTGGAGCGAGCGCAAGTTCCGCGGCCGGCTGGTCAACCCGGCCAACCGCCGCAAGCTGACGGTCATCGTCGTCGGCACCGGCCTGGCCGGTGGTTCGGCCGCCGCGACGCTCGGCGAGGCCGGCTACAACGTCAAGTCCTTCTGGTACCAGGACAGCCCGCGCCGCGCGCACAGCGTCGCCGCGCAGGGCGGGATCAACGCCGCCAAGAACTACCGCAACGACGGCGACAGCGTGCACCGGCTGTTCTACGACACGGTCAAGGGCGGCGACTTCCGGTCCCGCGAGAACAACGTGCACCGCCTCGCCGAGGTCAGCGTCAACATCATCGACCAGGCGGTCGCCCAGGGCGTGCCCTTCGCCCGCGAGTACGGCGGCCTGCTCGACAACCGGTCCTTCGGTGGCACCCAGGTGTCGCGCACCTTCTACGCCCGCGGCCAGACGGGCCAGCAGCTGCTCTACGGCGCCTACCAGGCCCTCGAGCGGCAGATCGCGGCCGGCAGCGTCGAGCAGAACGCGCGCACCGAGATGCTCGACCTGATCGTCGTCGACGGCCGCGCCCGCGGCATCGTCGCCCGCGACCTGGTCACCGGCGAGATCAGCACCCACTTCGCCGACGCCGTCGTCATCGCCAGCGGCGGGTACGGCAACGTCTTCTACCTCTCGACCAACGCCAAGGGCTCGAACACCACGGCGATCTGGCGGGCGCACAAGCGGGGCGCGTACTTCGCCAACCCCTGCTACACCCAGATCCACCCGACCTGCATCCCGGTCAAGGGCGACTACCAGTCGAAGCTGACCCTCATGTCGGAGTCGCTGCGCAACGACGGCCGAGTGTGGGTGCCCAAGGAGCGGGGTGACACCCGGGACCCCCGCGAGATCCCGGAGTCCGAGCGCGACTACTACCTCGAGCGCCTCTACCCGGCCTTCGGCAACCTGGTGCCCCGCGACATCGCTTCGCGCCAGGCGAAGAACGTCTGCGACGAGGGCCGCGGCGTCGGCCCCGGCGGGCTGGGTGTCTACCTGGACTTCGCCGAGGCGATCGAGCGGCTGGGCCGCCCGGCGGTCGAGGCCAAGTACGGCAACCTCTTCGACATGTACGCCCAGATCACGGGCGAGGACCCCTACGCGGTCCCGATGCGCATCTACCCCGCCGTGCACTACACGATGGGCGGCCTGTGGGTCGACTACGACCTGCAGTCCACGATCCCCGGCATGTTCGTGATCGGCGAGGCGAACTTCTCCGACCACGGCGCGAACCGGCTGGGCGCCAGCGCACTCATGCAGGGGCTGGCCGACGGCTACTTCGTGCTGCCGTCGACGATCAGCAGCTACCTGGCCGACGGGCCCTTCGACAAGGTCGACGACAGCCACCCGGCCGCCGTCGAGGCGCTGCGGGGCGTGCAGGAGCAGACGCAGAAGCTGCTGAGCATCAACGGCACCCGCACCCCGGCGTCCTTCCACCGGGAGCTGGGCCAGCTGATGTGGGACCTGTGCGGCATGGAGCGCACGGACGAGGGGCTGCGTAAGGCCATCGACCGCATCCGGGAGATCCGCCAGGAGTTCTGGAGCAACGTCAAGGTCAGCGGTGACTGGCACTCGTTCAACCAGACGCTCGAGCACGCCGGCCGCGTCGCCGACTTCATCGAGCTCGGCGAGCTCATGTGCGTCGACGCACTGCACCGCCGGGAGAGCTGCGGCGGGCACTTCCGGGCGGAGAGCCAGACCCCCGAGGGCGAGGCGCTGCGCGACGACGAGAACTTCGCCTACGTCGCCGCCTGGGAGTGGACGCCGGAGGGCCAGCCCCCGGTCCTCCACAAGGAAGACCTCCAGTACGAGTACGTCCACCTCGCCCAGCGGAGCTACAAGTGACAGCCACACACGAAGGCGCCATGCGCTCCAGCGTCGGCGACCCCGGCGCGGGCAAGCGCGGCATGAACCTGACGCTGCGCGTCTGGCGGCAGCAGGGGCCGACGGTCAAAGGCAAGATGGTGACCTACAAGGTCACCGACATCTCCCCCGACATGTCGTTCCTCGAGATGCTCGACGTCCTCAACGAGCAGCTGATCATGCAGGGCGACGACCCGGTCGCCTTCGACCACGACTGCCGCGAGGGCATCTGCGGCATGTGCGGTCTCATGATCAACGGGCAGGCGCACGGTCCGCAGCAGACCACCACCTGCCAGCTGCACATGCGCTCGTTCAAGGACGGCGACCAGATCGACATCGAGCCCTGGCGGGCCACGGCCTTCCCCGTGATCAAGGACCTCGCCGTCGACCGGCGCGCGTTCGACCGGATCATCCAGGCCGGTGGCTACATCAGCGTCCCGACCGGCACCGCGCCCGAGGCGCACGCCGCCCCGGTGCCGAAGAAGGACGCCGACAACGCCTTCGACGCCGCCACCTGCATCGGGTGCGGTGCCTGCGTGGCCGCCTGCCCGAACGCCTCCTCGATGCTGTTCACCGCCGCCAAGATCACCCACCTCGGGCTGCTCCCCCAGGGCCAGCCCGAGCGCGACGACCGCGTGGTCAACATGGTCGCCCAGCAGGACCGCGAGGGCTTCGGTGGCTGCACCAACATCGGCGAGTGCTCCGCGGCCTGCCCGAAGGGCATCTCGATGGAGACCATCTCCCGGCTGAACCACGACCTGCTCGGCGCCCTGCGCGCGGGGGCCCGCCCCAAGAGCTGAGACCGGCGAGCACGCGAGAGGCCCCCTCCGAGTCGATCGGAGGGGGCCTCTCGCGTGCTGCGGCGCCGGGGGCAGGGGCGCCCGCGTCCACTCCATCGGCCACCGCGCCGGGGAACTGGAGCATGCGGTCACCCGCTCTCCCCCCACGGGGTGACGGTCCGGCGGGCCGGGAGCCCTACGGGGCCGGCGCCGGCCCCTGAGCCGCGCCCGGGGCCCTGCCGCGGCGGGGCCGGCTGCCCTACGGTGCCGGGCATGGCGACCTGGGACGACATGGCCCGGATCTGCCTGGCGCTGCCGGCCACCAGCGAGGGCAACTCGCGCGGATGGCGGCAGTGGAAGGTGCGGGACAGGTCGTTCATGTGGGAGCGGCCGCTCGGGAAGAAGGACCTCGCCGAGCTGGGCGCCGCGGCCCCGGCCGGACCCGTGCTCGCCGCCTACGTCCCCGACGAGGGTGCGAAGGCCGCGCTGATCGCCGAGGAACCGGAGCTGTACTTCACGACCTCGCACTTCGACGGTTACCCGACGGTGCTGTGCCGCCTGGACCGGATGGACGAGCGGGACCTGACCGAGCTCGCGGCCGAGGCGTGGGCCTGCCGGGCGCCACGGCGGCTGCTGGCCGAGTACCCGGACCCGCCCGCGGCCGGCTCCTGAGCCGGATCAGGTCCGCGCCGGCACGATCCGCTCGATGACGTCGGCCGGCATCAGCCCGGCCTTGCCGAAGCGCCGGGCGGCCTCCAGGAACTGCGGCGAGCGCGTGCCGAGATCGACGAGCATCTCGCGGGCGGCGTCCTCCCGGCCGGCCAGTGCGGCGACCACCGCCCGCCACATCAGCTGGTCGGGCTCGGTGGCGGCATCCATGGGCCGCAGCAGCTCCAGCTCCCGGTCGGCGGTGACCGGGTCACCGTCGATGGCGAGCTGGAACGCGCGGACGACGTCCTGGTAGCGGGCGCGGGTGACCAGGAGGTCGGCGAGCGCGGTGATCGGGTCGGCGTCGTCGTCGACCCGCAGATCGACCACCATGTCGTGCCAGGGGCGTCCGGTGGTGGTCGCCCGGATCACCATGATCGCCGCCGAACGCCGGCCCCGGAAGTCGCCGCCGGCCTCCTCCCCCGCCTGCAGCGCGCTGAGCAGCCGCTCCGAGAGCAGGCCGCCGGAGCTCTCGAACCGCTCCACCATCGACTCCCACACCTGCTCGGACGCGGCCATGTTGGCCAGGGCCACGCAGGTGTCCCCCACGAGGTGGCCGGCCGCGTCGACGCACTGCCCGCCGGTGTAGGCGGCGAGGTCACCGTTGACCCCGAGGACGGCCACCTGCCGGCGCTCCGGCTGCGGGTCGACGCTGCTCAGGGCGGTGAGCACCTCCTGCGCGGTGAAGCCACCGCGCAGCAGGTCCAGCCCGACGGAGCCGTACATGGGCTCGGCCATCGACTGGGTGGCGATGACCCCGTGGCCGGGCAACGCGAAGGGCACGCTGTTGCCGACGGCGAAGGCCTGGGACTGGGTGGCCACACCCAGGTCCCCGGTCGCGGGGTCGCGGGCGACGATCGAGAAGGTCACCGGGACGGCCTGCCCGGACCGGCCGGTCGGACAAACACCGATCCCCCGTGAGAGGGCCGATCGCCGGGGATCAGGCGCGCACCGGCTCAATCGCCTGTGCCAGCAGCTCGACCGAGCGCAGCCGTCCCTCGACGGTCGAGGACTGGTGGGCGACGATCAGCTCGTCGGCGTCGGCGAACTTCCGGAAGTCCTCGACGTACTCGGCGAGCTGCCCGGGCGCGCCGACGGCGGTGTGGGTGAGCATCGCGTCCACGTGGTGCCCGGCCCCCTGCGCCAGCAGCTGGTCGGCCTGCTCGTCGGTCAGCGACCGGCCCTGGCCGAAGAACGCGACGGCGCGGCTGCGCCGGACGGCCCGGAGCTGCTCGCGGGCCGCGTCCTCGGTGTCGGCGGCGACGACGTTCATGCCGGCGATGACATGGGGGCTGTCCAGCTGCTCGGACGGCGTGAACTCCCGGCGGTAGACCTCGACCGCCGGCCGGAGCATGTCGGGCGCGAAGTGCGAGGCGAACGCGAAGGGCAGGCCGAGCGCGGCGGCCAGCGTCGCGCCGAACATGGAGGAGCCGAGGATGTAGAGGGGAACGCGCGAGCCCTTGCCCGGGATCGCGTCGACGCCGGCCACCCGGGTCTCGCCGGCCAGATAGGCCTGCAGCTCCAGCACGTCCTGCGGGAAGCGGTCGGCGGAGTCCGGACGGCGGCGCAGGGCGTACATGGTGTTCTGGTCGCTGCCCGGCGCACGGCCCAGGCCGAGGTCGATCCGGCCGGGGTACATCGCGTCGAGGGTGCCGAACTGCTCGGCGATGGTCAGCGGCGAGTGGTTGGGCAGCATGACGCCGCCGGCGCCGAGCCGGATCGTGCGGGTGTGGGCGCCGACGTGCGAGATGAGGACGCTGGTGGCCGACGACGCGATCCGGGGCATGTTGTGGTGCTCGGCGTACCAGACGCGCTCGTAGCCGTGCTCCTCCGCCCGCTGGGCGAGGGCGACGCTGGCGGCGATGCTGCTGGACGCGGTCTCGCCGCGGTTGATCGGCGCCAGGTCGAGGACGGACAGCGGGATGCGCATGGAGAGGTGCCCTTCACGTCGGTTGTCCTGCGCAACCCCGCCGCAGCGCGGAGGCTTCCCGCGGCCTCCGGCGGCGTGATGTCAGCGGCTCTGCAGCGCGTCCAGCGCCACCGCCATCGCGGCGGCCACGCGGAAGTCCAGCCGCGGGTCGGGCACGGTGACGTCGTACCGGTCGCGGACGGCCTTCTGGCGCTCGCTCACCAGGACCGGCGCGCCGGTGGTGGAGTCGGTGAAGTCGAAGTGGAAGACGAAGGGCACCGGCAGGCTGCCGGCGTACGGGACCGCCCCCCAGGCCCGGCGCACGACGGCGAGGACCGGCCGGCGCTCCCGCCCGACCGCCTCGAGCCCCGGGGCCGACAGCTCCCAGGTCGACCGGAGCAGGCTCGCAGCGAACCTCTTGCTGAAGCTGCCGAGCACCCGGCCGTACTCGTCGAGCACGTCGTGCCGGGCGTGCACGTCGAGCCGCTGCCGCGCCTTGAACGAGAAGACGGCCTGGCTCCTGGACTCGTCGGAGTAGAAGACCACCTCCTCCTTGAGCTTCATCCGCCGCTGCTGGGCCAGCGCCAGCAGCGCGCCCGGGGCCCCGTCGGGGTCGGCGGCGAGGATCTCGTACCGGTTCACCATCGGCGTGATCCGCTGGGTGACGAAGAATCTCGGCACCACCATCGGCGCCGGCGACGACGAGGCCGGGGGCATGCTCACGCGGATCTCCTTGCGGTTGCGGGGAACGGATGGTCCTGGCGGTCAGCATGGCAGTGGGAGGCAACGGATCCATCTCCACCGGATGTTCGGTGCACCGTCATCCGACCGTCATCTCGGGTCGCCACTCTTCTGACATGACAGCGAGCCTCTTCGTGACCGGTACGCCCGTGGTGTGGAGCGGTCGCGACCCGTGGGATGCCGAGGCGCCAGGTCCCGACCTGGTGCACGCCGTGGCCAAGCCCGCGGTCGACGGCCTGGAGTCCTCGGTCTGCGGCCTGCTGGTCACCGCCACCGCGGACCGGGACTGGTCCGCCGATCCGGCCACGGCCCGTTGCGCGGAGTGCGCCCGCATCGCCGATCACACGGGCGGCGGCGTCGCCCGGTAACCGTTGACGGCGGCGTGGAGGCGCCGGGCCAGCCGCTCGAGCGGGCTGAGCGCCTCGTCGGGCCCGTCATCGGCGGGCGGGGGCAGGAGCACCCAGAGCAGCAGGTAGAGCAGGACCCCGCTGCCGCCCACGAGCGTCAGGCCCACGAACCCCACGCGCCAGAGGACGGCGTCGACACCGATGTGCTCGGCGAGGCCACCGCAGACCCCGCCTGCCATCCGCTCGGTGCCGCTGCGCCGGGCCTCCGGTCGAGGGCCGGGCGGCGGGGTGCGGTGGTCGGCGGGCGAGGCGGTGGACGCGGCATCGGTCATGGGCACAGCCTGCCGACGGCGGGGCCCGCGAACCATCCGGTGACGCCCGGATCCGTCCCTGATCCCGGGGTCAGGGTGCGCCCCTGGCCCGGGTGGTCGCGGAGCCGACACGCCGCCGCACGCGGACGTACCGTCGAGACGTGACTGAGCTTGCGGCACCGACAGTCGACCTCGACGACCGCTTCGCCCGCGCGTTGCCGGAGATGGCCGTGCCGTGGCAGGCCGAGGAGGCACCCGATCCGCGGCTGCTCGCGCTGAACGAGCCGCTGGCCGCCGAGCTCGGGCTCGACGCCGCCGCGCTGCGCACGCCCGAGGGCCTGCGCCTGCTGGTCGGCACGGCGGTCCCCGACGGCGCGCGGCCGGTCGCCCAGGCCTACTCCGGCCACCAGTTCGGCGGCTTCACCCCGCGGCTGGGCGACGGCCGGGCGCTGCTGCTCGGCGAGCTGGTCGATCCCGCAGGCCGGCTGCGTGACCTGCACCTGAAGGGCTCCGGGCGCACGCCGTTCGCCCGCGGCGGCGACGGGCTGGCCGCGGTGGGCCCGATGCTGCGCGAGTACGTCGTCAGCGAGGCGATGCACGCCCTCGGCATCCCCACCGCCCGCGCCCTCGCCGTGGTGGCGACCGGCCGCCGGGTCCGCCGCGAGACCCTCCTGCCTGGCGCCGTCCTGGCCCGGGTGGCGAGCAGCCACCTCCGGGTCGGCAGCTTCCAGTACGCCCGCGCCACCGACGACGTCGACCTGCTGCGTCGCCTGGCCGACGTCGCGATCGAGCGGCACCACGGGGATGTCGCCGGAGCGGAGAACCGCTACCTCGCGCTGTTCGAGGCGGTGCTCGACGTCCAGGCGACGCTGGTGGCGCGGTGGATGCTGGTCGGCTTCATCCACGGCGTGATGAACACCGACAACATGACGATCTCCGGCGAGACGATCGACTACGGCCCGTGCGCCTTCATGGAGGCCTACGACCCCGACACCGTCTACAGCTCCATCGACGAGGGCGGCCGGTACCGCTACGGCAACCAGCCGCTCGCGGCGGAGTGGAACCTGGCCCGGCTGGCCGAGGCCCTGCTCCCGCTGCTCTCCGACGATCCGGAGCAGGCCGTCGCGCTCGCGGTCGAGTCGCTGAAGACGTTCCGCCCGCGGTACGACGCCGCCCTCGCCGACGGGATGCGGGCCAAGCTGGGACTGCCCGCTGACGCCGACGAGGCCCTCGTGACGAGCCTGGTCGAGGACCTGCTCCCCCTGCTGCAGGCCGACCACGTCGACTGGACATCGTTCTTCCGCCGGCTCGCCGACGCCGCCCGCGGGGACGCCGAGCCCGTGCGGCTGCTGTTCCTGGACCTCGCGGGGATCGACGGCTGGCTGGCGCGCTGGCGGGTCATGGGGCCCGACGCGGAGGCGATGGACCGGGTGAACCCGGTGTACATCCCGCGCAACCACCTGGTGGAGGAGGCGCTCGACGCCGCGACCGCCGGGGACGGAACGCTGGTCGAGGAGCTGCTGGAGGTCCTCGCCGCGCCGTTCGACGCGCGTCCGGACCACGAGCGGTACGCCGAACCGGCACCCCGCGACTTCGGCGCCAGCTTCCGGACCTTCTGCGGAACCTGACGCCCGCCCACGCCGGATGGGTGGTGCTGGCGTGACCACCGGCGCGGTCGGGGCCTCAGGGGAACGACGGAGGACGCGTGACCGGCTGACGGGGCCTGCGGAGCGCCACGTGCGCCGATGACAAGGGATATTGGTGGGCCGGGCAGGCATCCGCTCCCGGGAGGACCGAGAGCGACGGGGGTACGTGATGACGAGCGCCACTGCTCCGGTCGACCCACGTCGCTTCGCTGCCGGCACCGCAGGAGGCGACGAGGCACCTGCCCGGGAGCCGCACTTCCGACCCGACATCCAAGGCCTCCGTGCGGTGGCCGTCGGCCTCGTCGTCGCCGACCACGTGCTGGGGTGGCCCGCGGGTGGGTTCATCGGCGTCGACGTCTTCTTCGTCATCTCGGGCTTCCTCATCACGAGCCTGCTGGTGCGCGAGCGCTCGAGGACGGGCCGGATCTCGTTCCGGGCCTTCTACGCCCGGCGCGCGCGGCGGCTGCTCCCCGCTGCCCTCCTGACCCTGGCGGCCACGACCGCGGCCGCCTGGTTCCTCTTCCTCAGCGGCCGGTTCCAGGAGACAGTCCACGACGTCGTGTGGGCGGCGCTGTTCAGCGCCAACATCAAGTTCGCGCGGGACGGGACCGACTACTTCGAGGCGGCCTCGGCGCCGTCGCTCGTGCAGCACTTCTGGTCCCTGGCCGTGGAGGAGCAGTTCTACCTCGTCTGGCCGGCCCTGATCCTGCTCGCCTTCGCCGCCGCCACGGTGGGCCGTCGCGCGCGTCCCGGCGGTGGCTTCCGGCGCTTCCCCGCGGCCGCGCTGTGCGTCCTGCTGGGTGCGGTCACCGCGGCCTCCTTCGCCTGGTCGCTGCACGCGACCGCCGCCTCACCCGTGACCGCCTACTTCTCCACCTTCACGCGCGCCTGGGAGCTGGGGGTGGGTGCGCTCGTCGCGGTGGTGGCGACGCAGCTCCAGCGCCTCCCGTCCCTGCCCGCCGCGGTGCTCGCCTGGAGCGGTCTGGCGTTCGTCCTCGCCGCGGCGTTCACCATCGACGAGGGGACCGCCTTCCCGGGCGGCGCCGCTGCGCTACCCGTCCTGGGGGCCGCGCTGCTGCTCGCGTGGGGCGGTGCACCCGGTGGCCCGGGCGCGCAGTTCGCGCTGGGCAGCACGCCGGCAGGCTTCCTCGGCGCCATCTCCTACTCGCTGTACCTGTGGCACTGGCCGGTGCTGATCATCGCGGGGACGCTCCTCACCCCCGATTCGGTGATCGTCCACGCCGGTGTCATCGCCACGTCGCTGGTGCTGGCGACCGTGTCCTTCTACTGCGTCGAGCAACCGGTCCTGCACACCAACTGGTTGCTCCCCTCACACCGGTCGGTCGACGCCGCCCGAGCCCGACCGGTCTTCGTACGGGCCCGGAATGTCGGCCTGGCAGCCGCTGCCGCGGCGTTGCTCGGGGTGGGCGCGGTCGCCGTCGGTCCGTGGAGCGACAGCGGGAACGCCCGGGCCGCCGCCGCCGACGCCGTCGCGGCGGCCAACCGGACCGCCGCCGCTCAGGGCATGCCGTCACTCACACCGCTGCAGCAGGACATCCAGGCCGCGACCCTCGCCACCGAGTGGCCGGAGGACCTCGAGCCGGGTCTCGACGAGCTCCCCGGCTACCTGTCCGAGCAATGGGGGCAGGGGTGCCTGCACGTCACCGAGGACAACGTCGGGAAGTGCCTCTACGGCGACCCGGACGCCGAGCAGTCCGCCGTCGTGCTCGGCGACTCCTTCGCCGCGGCCTGGCTGCCGGGGCTCCGGCAGGAGCTGGTCGGGAAGGGGTGGTCGGTGCAGAGCCTGACCTACGGCGTCTGCCCCAACATCACCGCGCCGACCCTCTACGGCGGCCAGACCTTCACCGACTGCATCGAGCACCGGGACTGGGCGATCGAGCACATCGTCTCCCGCCCGCCGACCCTGGTGGTGCTGAGTCACTCCTGGCGGGCGAACCTGCGGCCCGGCGCGGACGTGGGCGCGACCTACCGCGGTGGGCTCGAGGAGGTGGTGCGGACGGTCCAGGCCTCCGGCGCGAAGGTGGTCATCCTGGGCGCACCGCCGGGTGCCGACAGTCTCCTCACCTGCCCGACGAGCCTGAACGGCCCGGACGACTGCCTTCGCGGGCCTGCGGACACCTTCGCGTCGCAGATGGCGAGCGAGCAGGAGGTCGCCGCCGCGACCGGGGTGCGGGCCATCGACCCGGAGCAGTGGTTCTGCAGCGGAGGTCGCTGCCCGACCATCGTGGGCAGGACCCCCGTGTACGCCGATGGCCTGCACCTCACGGCCGAGTACTCCGAGCGCATCGGACCCGACGTCGTCGCGGCCATCCTCCAGCCGTGAGCGACCTCGCGCCGGGATACCTTCTGGGTCCACCTACGAGCACAGGGATGGTCATGCGCCGCTCGGTTCTTCCCGCCTTCGCACTGGCGCTCACGCTGACCGCCTGCGGTTTCAGCGGCGCCGCGGACGGGGATGCCGCCGGTCCGGAGCCCGCGGGGCCGTCGGCGAGCGACGCCCCCGCCGAGCCAGGGACCGAGGAGCGCGAGGCGGAGCTCAACGAGCGGGGCAACGTCCTGATGGGGATCGGCGAGGAGGCTCCCATCCGCCCGTCGCTCGACCCGGACGAGCCGCCGGTGCTGACGCTGAGCGTCGAGGAGGTGATTGTCGACCCGGTCTGCGAAGAGGACTTCGAGGAGCCGCCCGAGAACGGCCACTACGTGGCGTTCCGCCTGAGCGCGGAGTCGACGCCGACGTTCGACCCGCGGGTGATCACGACCATCGCCGACTACGACTTCCGCGTCATCGGGCCCGACGGCAGCACCTACGACCCGGTCACCCCCGAGGCGCGCGGCTGCTTCGGTCCGCCACTGCAGATCCGCAACATGCGGATCGGCGCGGACCACGAGTACCGGGGGTGGATGGTGGTCGACGTGCCGGTCACCAGCGGCTCCCTGGTCTACGCGCCCGGTGACGGTCCGAACGGATGGGAATGGCAGTTCTGACCCGGGGCTGACACCCGGTCCCACCGCGCGCGATCCGCTCCGGGTGGGCAGGCTCGTCGGGTGGACAGTCGCGAAGTACTGATCGTCGGGGCCGGCAATGCCGGCATCTCGCTGGCTGCGCGGCTCCTCCGCGACGGCGTCCGGGGGGTCGCGGTCGTCGCCGCCCAGCCCGTGCACCGCTACAAGCCGCTGCTCAACTACGTGGCCGCGGGCGAGGCGACCATGGCCGATCTCGAACGGCCGATGGCGGACGTCGTCCCCGAGGGCTGCGAGTGGGTCCGCGACAGCGTGGTGGCGGTCGACCCGGCGGCGATGATCGTCCGGACCCGCTCGGGACGCACGCTGCACGCCGCGACGCTGGTTCTCTGCCCCGGCCTGGAGGAGGACTGGGACGCCACCCCGGGGCTGCAGGCCGCCTACGCCGACGGGTGGGCGGCGTCGTCCTACGTGCCGGGCAGCACGCCCACGGTCTGGCCGCGGCTGACCTCGCTGCGCAGCGGCTCGGTCGTCTTCACCGTGCCTCCGGAACCCGCGTCGTGCGGACCCACCGCGCTCAAGCCGCTGCTCATGGCCTGCGACCACTGGCGGCGGTCCGGCACGCTGGGTGCCCTCCAGGTCCGGCTCCTCCTGCCGGCCGCGACCGCGACCGGGCTGCCGCGGGCCGACGAGGTGCTGGAGCACGCCTTCGCCGACTACGGCATCGAGGTGCTGCGCGAGGCCCACGTGGAGCGGGTCGACGCCGACGCCCACGCCCTCGCGGTCGTCTCGTCCACCGGTCAGCAGGTGCTCGAGGACGTCGCCTTCGCCCACGCGGTGCCCCACTACCGCGCGCCGAAGTGGATCGCCGACGCCGGCCTCGCCACCGATCCGGCGCCGGGACTGGTCGACATCGATCCGCACACGCTGCGCTCCCGTCGTGCCGAGTCGATCTGGGCGATCGGCGACGCCGCGGACGCGGACACCCGTCCCTCGGGGGGCGCGCTGCGCAAGCAGGTCGACGTCCTGGCGCAGAACCTGGCCGCGGCCCGCGACGGGAAGCCGCTGAAGCGGTACGACGGCTACACCGTCATGCCCATCACCGTGAGCCGGCGGAGGCTGGCGCTCAACGAGGTCGACCGCAACGGCGAGGCGAGCCCGTCGGTGCCGTTCATCGACCCGTTCGTCCCCCGCCGCGCGGCCTGGCTGTTCGACCGCTACGGGCTCCCGCAGGTCTACTTCCGCCGCATCCTCCGCGGCCGCGTCTGAGCCGACCCCCGGCTCGTCGGCCGGCCGCGGGGCCGGTTCTTTCGGCATACTCCGGTCCACCGCACCCTCGAGGTGCTCGTCGGGCGGGGACACGGGGGCGTGCCGCCGGACGATCGGTCGTCGGAGCGCGGGCTCCACCGTGTCGACGGTCCCCGGAGACGAGCGCGACCGTGAGCACTCCCGAGCCGACCGGGCTTCCGTCCGCTCCCGCGCCCGGCCGTCGCGCGTTCCTGCTGCTGGCTGCCGCGGGCCTCGCGACGGCCTGCGCGCCGTCGGGCCGGGCGCCGGTGGCGAGCGAGCCGGCGCGTACGAGCACAGCCGTCGCCCCACCGAGCGGGCCGTCCGAGCCGGCGCCGGGCAGGTCGGGAGGTCCGACGCGCGACGACGTCGTGGCCCGGTACGCGGGGGTGGCGCCGACCGCCTTCGGGCTGCACGTCCCCGGCGTCGTGACCCGGCTGCCGACGCAGGAACGCGTCATCGCGCTGACGTTCGACGCGTGCGGCGGCGCCCGCGGCAGCGGCTACGACGGCGCGCTCATCGAGACCCTGCGGTCGACCGGGACGCCGGCCACGCTGTTCCTGAACCAGCGGTGGATCCTCGCCCATCCCGACCTCGCCGCGGCCCTGGCCGTCGATCCGCTGTTCGAGCTGGCCAACCACGGCACGGCCCACCTGCCGCTGTCGGTGCGGGGCACCGCGGCGTACGGGATCCCCGGCACCGCGGGGCCCGGTGAGGTCTTCGACGAGGTCTCCGGGAACCGGCTGACCCTGACCGAGCTGACCGGCGCACCCCCGCGCTTCTTCCGGTCCGGGACGGCGCACTACGACGACGTCGCGGTCCGGATCGCCCGCGACATCGGCGAGACGGTGGTGAACTTCGACGTCAACGGCGATGCCGGCGCGACGTTCGGTGCGGAGCAGGTGACCGCCGCGCTGCGGTCGGCCTCCGCGGGCTCGATCGTGATCGGGCACATGAACCAGCCCACCGGCGGCACCGCGGCCGGGGTGGCGGCCGCGGTCCCCCGGCTGACCGCGGCCGGATTCCGGTTCGTGCGGCTGTCGGACCAGCTGTAGTCCCGACTGTTGGTGGTGCCCTCTCCTCCTGTGCGCGCGGCGCTCGCCCCCGGGTCATGTCGCGGCCGGAGCCTCGTGGTGCCCGAACGTCGACCGTCCCAGGAGGAAGCCATGACCACGCCCTCAGCCAAGAACCGGACCGCGACCGACACTGCTGCCGACGGCGCGGAGCGCCCCGCGGACGCCGGCACGCAGCCCACGACCGGAGCCGCGACCGGCGGTCCCACCGAGATGGAGGAGCTCGCGCGCACCCGCGACGAGGCGGAGGACCGGGCCCGGGAGCTGCTGGCCGCGCAGGTGCTGCAGGAGTCCCGGAACGGCTCGCACGACGAGCGGGCCCGCCAGCTCGTCCTCGCCGTCCGCCGTGACCTGCTCGTGGAGCTACGCGAGCAGGAGCAGGAGCAGGCCCGGCGTCAGCTCGCCTCGGCGGCCGACAGCAGCGAGGACGCCGTCGCGGGTCTCGTGCAGGGCGTGACGACGATCGTGCGCAGCCTGGTGCCGGCCGTGCTCGTCCGCCCGGAGGAGGTCATCGAGACGACGTACGCGCTGGCCGACCAGAGCCTGCGCGTGACCCGCCGTCTCGCCCTCGTGATTGCCCAGAGCATGCGCAGCCTCGTCACCGCCTGACGGAGTCGCGAGGCAGGCCCGGGTGGCCGCTGGAGCACGAGCCCGGCGGTCACCCGGACGTCTCCTGGGGGCGGTTGTCACACCGTCGGACCGGCCGGTGTCTCCATGTCGACAGCACGACACGACGTGGAGGTGGACATGGCGAGCAGCACACGGGTACCCGCGACCGAGATCACCGGCATCTACGGGACCCTGCTGAAGACGATGAGCCGCAAGATGCTGGGCCAGGTGCCGGACGCCGCGGGAGTGATGTGGCACTACCCGGCCCTGCTCAAGGACCTGATGAAGTTCGGCCGCAGGAGCGAGTCGTGGAACCGGCTGGACCCGAATCTGGCCTCGCTGGCCACCATGGCCGCGGCGGCCGAGGTCGGCTGCAGCTTCTGCCTCGACTTGCACTACTTCATGAGGCACAACCGCGGGCTCGACGAGGCCAAGGCGCGGGAGGTTCCGCGGTGGCGGGAGTCCACCGTCTTCACCTCCCTGGAGCGGCAGGTCATGGAGTACGCCGAGGCGATGTGCCGGACCCCGCTGACCGTGACCGACGAGATGTCGGCGACCCTGCTCGACGCGCTGCGGGCGCCCGCGCTGCTGGAGCTGACTGCCAGGATCGGCGCGATGAACCTCACCGGGCGGTCCAACGTCGCCCTCGGCATCCGCTCGCAGGAGTTCGCGGCCTCCTGCGGCCTGCCGCCGCTGGCGGCCGCCTCGACGGACGGCGTCGCCTCGGCATGACCGACGATCCGTTCGACGACCCCTTCACGGCCCACCGTGGCCTGCTCTTCACCGTCGCCTACGAGATGCTCGGCTCGGCCGCCGACGCCGACGACGTGGTGCAGGAGACCTGGCTGCGGTGGGCCGAGGTGGACCGGGCAACCGTGCGGGAGCCGCGGGCCTACCTGGTGCGGGTCGTCACCCGCCAGGCGCTCAACCGGCTGCGCACGGTGTCCCGACGCCGCGAGGACTACGTCGGCGAGTGGCTGCCCGAGCCACTGCTCACCAGCCCGGACGTCGCCGACGACGTCGAACTGGCGGAGAGCGTGTCGATCGCCATGCTCACGGTGCTGGAGACGTTAGGGCCGACCGAGCGCGCCGTCCTGGTGCTGCACGAGGTGTTCGACGTGCCGTACGACGAGATCGCCGAGGCCGTGGGCAAGTCACCCGCAGCGGTCCGGCAGATCGCGCACCGGGCGCGCGAGCACGTGTCCGCGCGTCGCCCACGGACGGCGGTGAGCCGGACCGAGCAGCAGGAGGTCGTCGACCGGTTCCTCACCGCCGTCACAGCGGGCGATCTCCAGGGACTGCTGGACGTGCTCGCGCCCGACGTCATCGTGATCGCCGATGGCGGAGGCCTGGCGCCCGCCGCCCGGCGCCCGTTCGCCGGCCGGGAGCGGGTGGCGAACGCACTGTCCCGGTTCGCGGAGTTGGCGCCCGGTGTCGAGATCACCACGCCGCTGCTCAACGGCGCGGTCGCCGCCCGGATCGACGCGGGCGGCGAGTTCGACACGGCGATCACCTTCGTGGTCGAGGACGGCCGGATCAGCCGCATGTACGCCATCCGGAACCCGCACAAGCTGGGCCGGCTCGACGAGGTGGCCGAGCTGCGGCGGTGACGGCCTTCGCCCGACACGTCACCGAGGCCCGGTGCGCGCCGAGGCGGCGCCTTGCTACCGCTGCTCAGCCCTACGCTGCCGGGCGTGACCGCTGATCGGCCGGCACGGGTGGAGGACGTCCACGAGCTCGCCCTGGCGCTCCCGCACGTAACCGTCGTCCGCGGGGGACGCGGCAACGCCGTGTACCAGGTCGGTGGGAGGTCCTTCGTCTTCTTCCGCACCCCGCGGCCGGACGCCGTGGACACCCGGACCGGGGAGAGGCTGCCCGATGTCATCGTCTTCTGGGTCGAGTCCGAGGCCGACAAGCTGGCCCTGGTGCAGGACCCGACGACGCCGTTCTTCACGACCCCGCACTTCGACGGGCACGACTCGGTGCTGGTGCAGGCCGGCCGGCTCGGCGAGATCACCAGGCAGGAGCTGGCCGAACTGGTGGAGGATGCCTGGCTCGCCCAGGCGTCCGCCCGCAGGAGGGCGGCCTGGCTGGCGGAGTAGCGCTGTGCCGACCTCCGCCTCGGCGGTACCGACGCGTCGGTCACGGGCGGAGAGACCTACTGGCGAGCGGGAGGCGGACGACGAACCGCGCGCCCGGGGCGGCGTCCCCGATGCCGACCGTCCCGCCGTGTCGGGTGACGACGTCGCGGACGATGGCCAGACCGAGCCCGCTGCCGCCGGCGTCCCGGCTTCGGGCGTCGTCCCGGCGGGTGAACCGTTCGAACACCCGGTCCCGCTGGTCGGGCGGAATTCCCGGGCCGTTGTCGGCCACGGTGAGCACCGCGCTGTCGCCGGCGGTCAGCGTGATCACCACGGTCGTCCGGGCGTGCCGGACGGCGTTGTCCAGCAGGTTCTGCACGACCCGGGCAAGGGCGTCCGGGTCACCGACGACCCGGGCGCCAGACACCGCCGACGTGTCGAGGCGCAGTCCGGTGTTCCCGTGGGCGCGGTGCGCGGTCTCCAGGACGATCTCGTCCAGGTCCACCACCTGGTGGGCCAGGGGGATGCGCGCGTCCAGCCGCGCCAGGCGCAGCAGGTCGTCGACCAGCCGGGACAACCGCTGAGCGTCCTCGGTGAGCGCCGGTAGCTCCTCCTGCCACCGATCGCCATGCAGGGCCGCGACCTCCAGTTGGGTGCGCAGCGAGGCCAGCGGGCTGCGGATCTCGTGTGCCGCGTCGGCGACGAACTCCCGCTGTCGTCGGGTGGCGGCCTCGGCCCGGGCCAGCAGGTCGTTGAACGTCACCGCCAGGCGGGCGAGCTCGTCACCGCTGGGGGGGACGGCCAGCCGCCGGTCCAGCGCGTCGCCGGGGAGGCCGGCGACCTGCCTGCGCAACTCCTCTACCGGGCGCAGCGCGCGCCCGGCCAGCACCCAGGTCAAGACCGCGAGGACGGCCACCACGGCAGGGACACCCATGCCGAGGGCGGAGGCGAGTTCGGTCACGGCCTCCTCGGGGTCGTCCAGCGGCAGGCCGACCTGCACGGAGACCCGCCCGCCGTCGGCGGTGGCGACCGGCAGTGTGAGCACCCGGTAGCGCTCGTCCTGCTCACCCGGCAACGCCACACCGACCTGGGTGCGCACCTGCACGCCGGTCCCGGCCGGGAGTGCGAGCAGCGGCCGGTCGGCCGGCGGCCCGGGCGAGGACGCGAGGACCTTCCCCTCGTCGTCGACCACCTGCACGACCTCGTCGTCGTCGACGGTGAGCAGCGGCTCCAGCGGCCGGCCGGAACCGAGTGCCGCGGCGACGGCCTCGGCTCTGTCGAGCGCCGCCTCCTCCACGCTGGCGAGGAGGGCCGACTCCAGCCGGACGGTGAGGAGCACTGCCGAGAGGGTGATCGCCGCGGTGATCACCGCGACCGCGGCCGCGGTCAGCCGGGCCCGTAGCGAGCGCCGACGCAGCCAGCCGGTCAGGCCGCGCGGTCGGGGGCCGGTCATCCGCCGGCTGCGTCGATGCGGTACCCGACGCCACGCACGGTCTCGATACTGCGCCGCCCGAACGGCGCGTCGATCTTGCGCCGCAGGTAGCCGATGTAGACCTCGACGATGTTCGGGTCGCCGGCGAAGTTCTCGTCCCATACCTCAGCCAGCAAGTCGGACTTGGAGACGGCGTCACCCACCCGCCGCATCAGGTGCTCCAGCAACGCGAACTCCCGCGCCGTCAACGGCACCTCGGTGTCGCCCCGCCACGCGCGGTGGGCGGCCGGATCGAGCACCAGGTCGGCCACCGTCAACCGTGCGGGCCGCTCGGGTGACCCGCGTCGGACGAGAGCGCGCAGCCGGGCCACCAGCACGACGAAGGGGAAGGGCTTGGTGAGGTAGTCGTCGGCCCCCAGGTCCAGGGCGTCGGCGATGTCGTACTCGCCGTCCTTCGCGGTCAGCATCAGGACCGGCGTCCACACCTTGCGATCGCGCAGGTCGCGCAGCACGTCGTATCCCGAGCGGCCCGGCAGCATGATGTCCAGGACGATGGCGCTGTACTCGCCGTAGAGCGCTCGGTCGAGGCCCGTGAGCCCGTCTCCGGCGACATCGACGGCGAATCCCTCGGCACGCAGGCCGCGGGCCACCGCTGCTGCGAGGTTGCGCTCGTCCTCCACCACCAGGACCCGCACACCGACCTCCCGATCGTCGCCCCGTTCCACTCCGTGTCCGTTGTGCCAGGCCGCTCCTGAGAGCCGGCTGAGAGGGGCTGGTTGTTCCCCGCTGCTCTCAGCGTCCCCTCAGCAGGCTGCGCCCACCCTGGGGTCATGGCCCCGACAGGGGTGTTCATGCACCTCCGGAGGAGACATGAAGAAGAGCACCCGTTGGACCGTGGGCGGCGCGGCCGCCCTGGCCGTGCTGGCCGGCGGAGCCGGTGTCGCCGTCGCCGCCGGGGGCGATGACGAGGACGCCCGTCCCGACGTCGCGATCACCGGCGAAGCACTGGACCGCGCCAGCGAGGCCGCCCTGGCCCACCTGGGCGAGGGCGAGGTCACCGACACCGAGGTGGGCGACGAGGAGGGTTACTACGAGATCGAGGTCACCCTCGACGGCGGCGGCCAGGTCGACGTCCACCTCGACGAGGACTTCACCGTGCTCGGTGACGAGCGCGACGGCGACGAGGCGGGCGACGAGGACTGACGTCGCCGGCACCGACCGGACGTAGGCGCAAAGCTGCACAGGAGACCACATGAACGCGAAGCTCAAGACCACCCTGCTCGGAACCGCCGCCCTCGGCGCGGTGATCGTCGGGGGGACTCAGATCGCTCAGGCCGACAACACCGACGCGCCGCAGGTGAACGCCGTGGCGAATGACGAGGTCCCCGAGGACGACGCCGGCGAGCAGGACGAGCAGGTCACCGGCCCGACCCGTGACGACGCCGCGGCCGCCGCCGTCGAGGCCGCCGGTGGCGGCGCCGTCACCGAGGTCGAGGTCGCCGACGAGGGCGACAGCGGCTACGAGGTCGAGGTGAAGTTCGACGACGGGACCTTCGTCGAGGTCGCTCTGGACGACGGCTTCGATGTCGTCTCCGTCGAGGACGATGACGACTGACATGGCGTGAACGAGCGGCGAGCAGGCCTCGGCTGCACCACGTGGACCAGGGCGTCCTCCCTCGGGAGGGCGCCCTGAGTCCTCTCCACAGCCCCGGCGGTGCGCATCGGCACCGGATCTCCCGCCAAGGAATCGGCGGGGCACCGGGGATGTGGAGCTGCGTGCGCTCCGGCAGCGGCTTGCCGACCGGCAGGGCGCGCCGCCGAGGGATATCGCGGACAGTTGCGGACCGGGTGCGGACTCGGTCGCATCAGCAAGCCACTGACCTGCACAATGCCGCCAGCTACACGTTGAAGCGGAACGTTCCCTGCGTGATTGAGCGATCTTGGACATGACTGAAAACGACGGTTGACCTGCACTTTTACCGTTGGTTGGTGCGGGTCACCAACGGCCTCGAATGAAATTCCTGTGGACTGAGTGTTGCCTGACGTCTACGCGCTCGCGCGTGTCGCGGGCCGATTCGAGACGAGCGAATCCGCACTCTCCGTGACCGTGGCGACGTCGCCTCCGACGTCCGTTGCGTATGTGCTCGATGGCAATGTGCGTGCCGGTACACGAGGCGCGGGGGGCTCACCGCCCCATACGAGGTCCGGCTCCCGGACGTGGTCCGAGGCTTGGCGGTGGCGGTGGCACATGGAGCGGCCACTGGTTCGGGGTTGTGCGAGCGTCGCCTGCTCGGCGGGCAGTCCGCTCGGCGTTCCGGCGGGCGCGCCACGCGTCGTGCTCCTGGGCGAGCCGCTCGGCAGGCTTCGCATGCGCCGGCTCGGCCGCTGGGATGGTGAGGTGTTCGGCCCGGAAGGTGGCGATGCGCGCCCGGGCCTCGGTGAGCTCCTGCCGGGTAGCGGCGATGTCTCGGTCCAGCTCGGCGAGCCGCCCCCCGGGCTCGGGCGTCCAGGCGGCTGGTTCCAATCCTCGGAGTCGCTGGTCGCGTTGGCGGTGGGCCTCGGCCAGCGCGGACCGGGCCTGCTCGTACTGCTGCCGGGCGGCGACCGCGGCCGCGCCTTGGGCGTCCCCCTCTGGGTGGGCGGCTTCGGCGGCGCGTTGAGCGGAGGTGTCGAGCGCGGTCCACACGGCGGGCCGGTCGTCGAACCAGCCAGCCACGCGCGCAAGCTCCTTCGCGTCGCCGGGCAGGGAGGGAACGTGGGCGCGCCACCGGTCGGCCCAGTCGGCGAGCTGCTCGCCGGCGCGGGCGACCGCCCCCCGGCGCAGCCCGAGGCGGCCGGACCCGTCGAGCACGACCTTCGCCGCCGCGCGGGCGGCGCCGCGTTCGCCGTCCCAGGAGCCCAGCAGTCTGTCGCGAATCCGGTCGGCCTCGGTGGCGACCGCGGCCGCGCTGGCCTGCACCCGCTGGTCGGCCTGCTGGGCGGCGATCGCCGCCCGCTCCCGGGCGGCCTCCAGCTGCGCGAGTTCGCCGGCGTGGGGAACTTCGAGCGTGACCACCTCCCGTAGCTGGTCGCGCTGCGGCTGGCAGAAGGCCAGCCGGTCCAGGCAGTTCTGCTCGACGGTCCACGCCCGGTGCAGGTCGGCCACGACGTGCTCCATCGGACGGGGTGCGGAGTAGCGGGCGGCCTCGGTGGCGGCCTGTTCGGCGGCGTGGGCGGGGCCGAGGTCGGCACGGTCACGGGCGAAGACGGCGACCCACTGCTCCCTCGCCTCGTCCGCGTCGGCGGCGACGAGGTGAGCGGTGTTCGCCTCGCGTCCGCGGGTCATCCCGACGTACGCCGACGCGGCACCGGTGTGCTCCCCGACCACCAGATGGGCAGCCGTGACGCTGTCACCCTGCGCGCCGTGCGCGGTGGTCGCGTAGGCGAGCTCCAGGTGGGCGGTGACGTAGCCGCCCGGCAGCCACCGCTGCCGCGTGGCGGTCGGGGTGGCAGATGCAGGAACAAGTCCGGCCGGGGTGACATCGGCGGGGGTGACACGCAACCCGCCGTCCCGGCCGACGCCAGTGACGATCCAGACGTCGCGGTTGGCGACATCGAGGTCGCGGTCGTTGCGGCGGCTGGCGACACGGTCGCCGACCCCGATCCGCTCCCCCGCGGCGGTGGTGACGACCAACGTGTCGTGGACGCGGCCAGCAGCGATCAGCCGGCCGCGGATGGCGGCGTTGAGCATGGCGGCCTGGTCGCGGGTGTCGACCACCACCGCCACCTGGCGGCTGTCGGCGTACGACGCCACGGTGCTGCCGGCGATGGCCTCCCGCAGCGCGTCGGGGTCAGGGTGCAATTGGATCTGCCCACGGGCCAGCAGGGCCTCGAACACCTTGCCGGAGTCGTCGCCGACACGCATCGCAAGGGTCAGGTCCGCGTAGCCGACATCCGGCAGGGTGCGGCCGTCCGGGCCGATGCGGGTGAAGCGATGCACCCCCTGCAATGTCAGGTAGGCGTCGACGCCGACCTGGCCGACCGCGAGATGGAGAACGCCGCCGCGGCCGACCGCGGCCAGCTGGTGCCGGTCGCCGAGCAGCGCCACCCGAAGCCGGCACTCGTCGGCGATCGTCAGGACGGCTCGGGCGGTGTCCTGGTCGAGCATGCCCGCTTCGTCCACGACGAGAAGGTCACCGGGCCGCAGCCGGGCGGCGCCGGCCGGGCCGCTGTAGGCGCGGCCGGTGACTGGGTCGGTGTCGCCGACCGCGAGCCGGGCCCAGGCGCCGTCGTCGTCCCAGCGCCAGCCGTACTCGTGGGCCAGCCGGGCCGCCGAACCCGCGTCCGCGCCGATCTCCGCTGCGGCGACCTTTGCGGCCTTCAGCGTCGGGGTGACGACCACCAGCCTCCGCCCTTGCTTCTCGAGCAGACTGTGGGTCGCGGCGAGCGTGGTGGTCTTCCCGACGCCGGCCGCGCCCTCGATCACGACCAGCGGCCGGTCGCCGACCAACGCGGTCACGGCGGCGGCTTGGCCAGCGTCCAGCCGCCCAGCACCCGGCGTGAGCGCGACCGGAGGTGTCAGGTCGGTCGGCAGGGGTGTCAGGTCGGTGTGAGATGTGCCGGCCGTCGCGCGGACGGCGAGCCGGGCGGTCAGGTCGGTCTCCACGGCGAGCACCGGGCGGGAGGTCCAGGCCCGGATGTGCTCGGGTATGCCGTCGCGGTCCAGCAGTGGCACGCAGCGGCCCAGGGCGCGGGCGGTGAGATCCTCGGCCAGCTCGATGCGTACCGCTGGCTCGGTGACGATGCCTTCGGCGCCGATCAACCGCTCCACCTCCCCGCGCACGTCCGCCGCGTTCCAGGCCGACCTGCGGGCCGCGAGCCGGGTCAGCGCCCGCCCCACGAGCTCGTCCCTGTTCAGCGCGCCAACCGGGGTGGAGGCCAGGGGCACGGGTCCTCTCGGGGGCCGGAAGCCGAGGCGGTGCAGCTCCGTGCGCCAGCGTTCGGTCACGTTCATCCCCGGCTGCGGGGTGACCCTGTCCGGGCGGTCCTCGGCCCAGGCGCGCGTGTCCCAGGAGCGGCGCAGGGCGGGGCCGGGGTGCTCGCCCGGGTGTGCGGCGGTCCATTCCCGTTCGTAGCGGTCCGCATTCCGGGCGATCTGCGCGTGCCGGGCGCTGAACGGGCCGACATAGTCGGAGAGCTCCAGTATTTCTCCGGTCGCGTCCTTGGTGTACCCGTTCGCGGCGAACGCGGCATTCAATTCCGGGTCGGTGTCCACCGCCGCATGCCCGATCCCGTTGATCGCGGCGAGGGAGTCCCGCACATCCACGGTGAACAGGCCGCGCCATTTCCCGGCGGCGAACACCCTGGAGAGAAACTGGAGGTGCAGATGCCAGTGCGGGTCCCCGGCGCGGGAGGTGAAGTGCCGCACCGTCGCCGCCTCCAGCACCTCCACCGGCATCGGCGCCTGCCCACCGCGCGGACCGACCCGGGTGGTGGCGTGCTCGGACAGCCAGGCGATGATCTGCCCTGCGGCCCGGTCCTGCGCCGCCTCGTACGCCCTGGCGATGTCCGGGTCCAGCGCCGCCGCGATCGACCAGGTCTTCGGCCCGTTCACGATGACCTCGACGAAGCGGACGGCGTGCTCGTCCTGGCGCAGCTGCCCTCGCGGCTCGCCGGTGGCCGGGTCGCGTCCGGCCACCCAGCTCTCGTACGTCTCGCCGGTCAGCGGGGCGAGTTCGGTCACCCGACCGTCGCCGGCCGTGAAGCGGCGGGCCACCCCGGTTCCCTCCGCCAGGTAGTAGTCATCCGCCCGGCTGCGGTCGGCCTCGACGTAGTGCCGGGCGGCCGCAGAGGCGCCGGCGTAGACCTTCATCCCGCCCTGCATTTATCAACGCCACCCAATAATGTCCAACGCGCCACCCTTAGAAACGCCTATGGGCCCCGCGAAGCGGGGCCCGGTCTACCTCTGAAGGTAGTATGCGTGCCGTCTTCTTGGCGTCTTCGTGGGAGAGTTTCCAATGCGGCGGAGTAGGTCGACTTGAGTCGATGCGCGAAGTGTCGAAGTTTGGGTTAATCGGAGGCGTTGATAACCGTTGAATGGTTGGGTTTCGCAAAGGTGGTTGAGCGATGGGCCAGCTGCTGGCGGCTGCGGCGTGGCTGCCCAGGCGCAGCCGTCGTCTGCCTGGCTCTCCGGGTTACCTCGGTTGACGGCGGTGGTCTGGGCGCCGGCGCACCGAGGAAGGAACCGCCTTGCCCAGGGGCCGCTGTGGCGGGGACTCCGGTCGTGCGCCGGTTGTGGTCCCCTTGCGGGAATGGTCACCGGGCGGCCCTTACGGCACACCGTCGAGGGCTCGCCCGGCTGAGCTGCGACGTTCTCGTTCGCGGGTCCGCTTGCGGTGACGGTCCTACGGCGGGATGCCCGGTGCGACCCACGCCCGCTGCGGCGTGTCGACGGGCGTTCACTGCGGTGAACGGCCGTGCGCTGGTCCACCCTCGGGGCCATGACCCACTACGAACACGGAACCCTGCTGGTCAGCATCACCGAGGGCCGTCCGGGAAAGATCGACTTCCTGACGACCGGAGACGACGAGACCGTGAATCCTGAGAGCGCCAGCCTCCGCCGCCAGATGGACGCCCTCGACGTCCTGTCGGCGGGCGGCTGGGAACTGCTCGGGCCGCCGGCCGTCACGCCGTCGCAGGGCGGTCTGATGAAGGAGTACCTGCTCCGACGCCCGAAGGCCTAGCCTGCTCACGCAGGGGGCTGCTGCACGCGTCCTTCTCCGACGGGGGTTCGCTGATCGGGCGGCGTCCCCGGGGCAGGGGAGTCCGCGCGGGGCCTTCCCGGTTGCGGGCGCCGCTCCCCGGTCTCAATCTTCCCGTGTCCATCGCCCACCTACGTGAATCCTCGTTCCCTGAGGTGGGAGAACCAACCTGGCAGCCCTCGTGGTCTGGGAGCCCGGACAGCTCAATCTGATGACGTGAGGCCCCGGATGTTCGCACCGGGCGGTTGCCTTGCAGTCCGCTCATGCAACCACCTAGTGGTGCCAGCAGCCATGCCCCGCGACTTGGGCGTCTGGTGCACGGGGACCACGATCAGCGAAGCCTCACCCTCCAGGGACCACTTGATGGCGTGATAGACCGCTGACAGCGATTCGGTGCTGTCCACGGCGACCGGCCCGGGCGCCACAAGCCGAGCCTCGTGCCACGGCCCCTCCAGGTCAGGCAGGTCCTCCGAGGTCCAAGCGAGATACACACTCATGCCTTCATCTTTCATGACATGTACGGATTCTTCTTGGCGTGATGCCTCCGCGCCCGCGCGGCAGCCTGACGGCACACCGGCCGCCCGCACCCAGCTCATGTCCGCTCGAGCCGCAGCGAGAGGTAGGGCGCGGTCGCGCTGCCCTCGGCCCTCGCGATGTCGGCCGGCGTGCCGGTCGCGACAACCCGACCGCCGGCATCTCCTCCGCCCGGACCGAGATCGATGACCCAGTCCGCGGTGGCGATCGCGTCGAGGTCGTGCTCGACGAGGACCACCGTGTTGCCGGCGTCGACGAGCCGGTGCAGCTGGCGCAGCAGCAGAGCGATGTCTGCGGGGTGGAGTCCGGAGGTCGGCTCGTCGAGCAGGTAGAGGGCATGGCCGCGGTGAGCGCGCTGGAGCTCGGTGGCGAGCTTGATGCGCTGTGCCTCCCCGCCGCTGAGCTCGGTCGCCGGCTGTCCAAGTCGCAGATAGCCCAGACCCACCTCGCGAAGCGTCTGGAGGCTGCGTGCGGCGGCCGGTACGTCGGCCAGGAACGTGGCGGCGTCGTCGACGGACAGGTCGAGGACCTCCGCGATGCTCTTGCCGCGGTAGGTGATCTGGAGCGTCTCGGGGTTGTAGCGATCGCCGTGGCACGTCGGGCAGGGAGCGTAGGTGCCAGGCAGAAACAGTAGCTCGACGGAGACGAATCCCTCGCCCTGACAGGTCTCGCAGCGGCCCCCGGCGACGTTGAAGGAGAAGCGGCCGGCGCCGTAGCCGCGGGCCCGGGCCGCGTCCGTGGCGGCGTACAACTTCCGCACGGCATCGAACATCCCCGTGTACGTCGCGAGGTTGGACCGCGGCGTCCGGCCGATCGGGCGCTGATCGACCAATACCAGTCGGTCGAACGACTCACGAGCAGTCGGGTCCTCGGCCAGGACCTGGGTGACCAGGGTCGACTTGCCGGACCCGGACACCCCGGTGACGGCGGTCAGCACGCACAGCGGGATATCGACAGACAGGTCGCGCAGGTTGTGGCGATGTGCGCCGGTCAGTCGCAGCCAGCCCTGCGGGGCCCGCGCATCGTGCACGGGCCGCTCAGCGCGACCGAACAGGTAGGCGCTGGTGACCGACTCAGTCACGTCCTCCAGGCCCGCGACAGGGCCGCTGTGAAGCACTCGACCTCCGGCCTCGCCCGCACCCGGGCCGATATCGACGACCCAATCTGCTCGTCGTACGACGTCGAGGTCGTGCTCCACGACGAACAGTGTGTTGCCGGACGCCTTGAGGCGGTCCAGGACATCCAGCAGCGGCTCCGCGTCGGCCGGGTGCAGGCCGGCGAAGGGCTCGTCCAGGACGTAGACGACTCCGAACAGACCCGAACGCAGCTGGGTGGCGATCCGCAGGCGCTGCGCCTCTCCGGGCGACAGCGTCGTCGAGCTCCGTCCCAGGCTGAGATAACCCAGGCCCAGATCGAGGAGCACCTCGACGCGCGCGACCAGGTCAGTGCAGATCCGCGCCGCGACCTCGTCGGCACCCGCGGGCCGCTCAGCGACCGGACGCAGCAGAGCCACCAGCGCTGTGAAGGGCAGGTCGTTGACCTCGGCGATCGAACGCCCGAGAAAGGTCACCGCGAGGGCCTCGGGCCGTAGTCCACTGCCCTGGCAATCCGGGCAGGGCGCTTCCTCCACGAACCGCATGGCCCGCTCGCGCATCCGCTCGCTCGTGGAGTCGGCCAGCACGTGCATGACGTGGCTGCGCGCGCTCCAGAACTTCCCGTAGTAGCCGTGGTCGACGCGACCTGGTTCCGGCTCGATGAGCACCGAGGGCTGCTCGTCGGTGAACAGCAGCCAGTCGCGGTCCCGCTTCCTGAGACTGTGCCACGGCTTGTCGACGTCGATGCCGAGCCCCATCACGATGCTGCGCAGGTTGGCGCCTTGCCACGCGCCCGGCCAGGCGGCGATCGCCCCTTCACGGATGCTCAGTGACGGGTCCGGGACAAGCAGCTCCTCGGTGACGTCGTGGACGACGCCCAGGCCGTGGCAGCGCGGGCACGCGCCCGCGCTGGTGTTGGGCGAGAACGCCTCGGCCGCGAGGTGATCGGCACCAGCCGGGTAATCGCCGGCCCGCGAGTAGAGGATCCGCAGCAGGTTGGACAGCGTGGTGATGGTGCCGACCGACGAGCGTGAGGTGGCCGCGCCCCGGCGCTGCTGAAGCGCGACCGCAGGCGGCAGGCCGGTGATCTCCTGGACGTGCGGGGCACCGACCTGCTGCAGCAGCCGGCGCGCGTAGGGCGCGACCGACTCGAAGTAGCGGCGCTGCGCCTCGGCGTACAGCGTTCCGAAGGCCAGTGACGACTTCCCCGACCCAGAGATCCCGGTGAACGCCACCATCACGTTGCGAGGAATGTCCACGTCAATGTTGCGCAGGTTGTTCTCATTGGCACCGCGGACACGCACAAAGCCATCGGTCGCATCGGTGGTCACGTGCTGCCCCTGTCGGTCGCTCTCGGTTTGCTCTACAACGAAGTATCGCGTTCCCCGAAGAGTGCTTGAGACTCCCACGGCGAAACGGGCCCGCCCTCCGAAGCCCACTGTGAGTTGGTGTACGCAAGCATCAAGGTCGGCGAGTGGGTGAGGAGCACCTCATGCGTGACGATGATCTCGGCAATGCGGATGAGCAAGCAGCCGAAGACACAGCAGATCGGTCGGTCGGAACGCTGGAGTTGTTCTTCGACCTGGTCTTCGTCTACGCGATGTCGCAGGTCACTGTCCTGATGCTCGCGGACATCTCCTGGGCGGGGTTCGGCCGCGGGATTCTGGCGCTCGCTGCTGTGTGGTGGGCGTGGGCCTGCTACGCCTGGCTGACGAACACCTCCGACCACGACGGACCCGGGCCTCGCCTGCTGCTCTTTCTCGCGATGGCGGCCATGCTGATGGCCGCGGTCGCGCTGCCGCAGGCGTTCGGCGCGCGGGCGCTGGTCTTTGCGCTTGCATTCCTGGCGGTCCGACTGATCCACGTCGTGCTGCTGGCTCTTGACGTGCGGGGCGAGGCGGACGTGGGTTCGGCCGCGCTGCGACTAGTCCCCACCCTGGTCGCCGGCCCGGCAGTGCTGGTGGCCGCGGCGTTCTTCGACACGCCAGAACGAGAGTTGCTGTGGATCGTGGCCGCGGTGATGGATCTGTCGGGGCCGGTCCTGGTCGGGACCACCGGCTGGAGCGTGACACCTGCCTACTTCGTGGAGCGGCACGGGCTGATCATCATCATCGCGCTGGGTGAGGCGATCGTCGGGGTAGGCGCTGGCGCCGAAGCCGCTCTTCCGCGCCCGAGTGTTGTGACGGCCGTCCTCCTCGCCGTGCTGATCGCGGCCGGTCTGTGGTGGTCCTACTTCGGTTATCTGCGCGGCGGTGCCGAACGACGGCTGCGCGGCACCACTGATCGGGAGCGGTCAAGGCTCGCGCGCGACTCCTACAGCTACCTGCATCTGCCGCTCGTGGCCGGGGTGGTGTTCTTCGCTCTCGGGGTGCACGAAGCAGTCGCGGCACCGGGGGAAGCACTCCCCTTGTTGCCGGCCGTCGCCCTGGCCGGTGGCGTCGCGATGTTCTACGTCGGCGACGTCGCCTACCGATGGCGCGACCACCACCACCTCGCCACCGGTCGCCTGGTGGCCGCAGTGGGGGCTGCTTCGCTGATCCCGGTCGCGGTGGTGGCGCCTGCTTTGGCGGCGCTCGCCGGGCTAACCCTGATCTGCTTGCTGCACACCAGCTGGGAACTCTGGCACCACCCGGCGATCGGCCCGGTCGACGACTCCTGATCGTCCAGTGCCATCGCCGCGCAGACTCTCGCAACTACGGCTTGGGACTACCTCACCGGACGGCGTTTCGCAGGGGCTCGCCGACGGAGGCACGGCGCAGTCGCCACGCGCGTGTCGCCAGGTGGAGGTTGAGTTGTGCCTCGACGTCGTTGAGGTCGTGGCCCGAGATCTCGGTGATGCGGCTGATTCGGTAGCGCAGTGTGTTGCGGTGGATGGTGAGCGTCGTTGATGTGTCGGCGTACTTGCCCCCGTGGTCAAGGTAGGCCGCTAGCGTGGGGACGAGCTCGGTGCCGTGGCGACGGTCGTAGCTCAATAGGTCGCCGAGCCAGTCCCTGATGAGGCGCTCGACTTCCTCAGCGTTGCCGTCGAGGGCGAGCAGCCGGTCTACTCCCAAGTCGGCGTAGGCGATGAAGCCATACGGATTGTGGGACTGCTGACGAGCCCTGAGTGCTCGTTGGGCTTGCTCATACGCACGTGGGATCTGTTCCGGCGAGTTGGCCGGCTCCCCCTTGGCGATCACACCGTTGGTGTCGCCGTAGGCGCGCGACAAGTCGTTGAACAAGCGGCCCATGTCGCCACCTCGATGGGCGAGGGCGACGACCAGTCCCCGGTTCCGGACGACCAAGCAGGGCAGTCGCTGACGAGCCATGGCCATCCGGAGGTGATCGACGTCGCGGTCGTGCCCGCGGTGACCCCGCTCGGAGGACCATGCGCACACGATCAGGTCGTGCGGAACGCCAAGGTCGTGGCCCTGAGCGGATGCCCGGTCCACGGCAACGTCGGCCGGGAGCCCTTCAAGAAGGTCGTCGAGGAGGTCTCGACTCAGTCGGTTCTCCAGTTCATTCATCGCTGCGGCCTTAGCCCTCAGCAGCCCCAGTGCGACGCCCGCGTACCGCAGAGCGAATGATGCGTCGTCTCGGTCTTTGTCCGGTGGCACCTCCAGTTCGATCGTGCCGAGTTCGGGGCCTCCGCCGATGACCTCCTCGAGCGAGGTTCGCTCGAGGACCGGTTGGTACTGGCCGGCGACCGTGATCCGGGTCGTCTCGTGCCCGAATCTGTCCCGCAGCACGACAGCGGAGCCAGTGAGCCGGCTGAGTGAGGTGGCCACGTCGAGCTCAGTCCCGGTCGTGGATAGTCGGGCGAACTCCTCAAGCACCCCCTCACGGTGCTGCAGCGCCGCGACGGTGCGCGCCATCTCGTTATTGGCTGCATCGAGTTCGTGGGCGCGTCGGCGGTGGCGCTCGTGCACCTGCGCGTCCGCGAGCGCCGTCCCGAGGAGATCGCCCAACCGTGCGATGACGAACAGTTGTTCGGGGTCGGGCCGGGCGAAGCTGCGAAGGACCAGTTGGCCCGGGGCGCCGTTCAAGACCGCCACAGCCGTCGTCGACGTCCAGGAGTCGCCGTTGTCCTGCACGAATACCCGTTCACCGGTTGAGGGGCTCGGTTCCGCCGGCTTCGTTGGCTCCCCGGGGGGCAGGGTGATCCACTCCCGGTCCCGCTGGAAGGTGACGTGAACCAACTGGCAGCCGGTCACCGACTCGACCTCACGCTTCAGGACGTTGATGACCTCGTCCACGTCGTGACGTTGCATCATCGCCATGGACATCACCAGCAGCCCATCGAGGCCGGTGAGGGCACGCCGCAGATCCAGCTCGCCGGTTGGCACAACGGTTCCGGTTGGGGCGGGCTCGCAGACGGTCATCTCTTGATCCCTGGCCGGCCCGCCCGGGATCCCCCTGTGCCGTAGGGACCCCACAGGTCGTCGTGCTGAGCGGCGACGCCTCGGTACATGCAGCACGGATGTATCCCGGGATCCAGTCCGAGTCCGTGAGAGCTCATCGGTCCTCATCAACTCTCGGGGGCAGCGTCGAACTCTCGGGGGCAGCGTCGCGCTCACCGTACCCCTTGCCCAGCGCACCCACCCGCGGGGAGTTGTGCACTCGAACCAAGTCATGCCCCGGGACTTTGGCCTGGTGGGCCCATGACGTCTTGGTGGTCGGCGACGAGCGTGGACTGGTCGGAGTCGCCGACACAACGATTGGAGAATCGCCATGAAGGCTGTCGTCTATCAGGGACCCAAAGATGTCGCGGTCACGGACGTTCCGGACGCCGAGATCGAACGGCCCACCGATGTGCTGGTCAAGGTCACAACGACCAACATCTGCGGCTCGGACCTGCACATGTACGAGGGGCGGACCTCCTTCGAGAAGGGCCGGACGTTCGGCCACGAAAACATGGGAGAGGTGGTGGAGATCGGCAAGGGAGTAGAGAAGATCAAGGTGGGCGACCGGGTCGTGCTGCCCTTCAACATCTCGTGCGGGTTCTGCAAGAACTGCGAGCGCGGGCTCACGAACTACTGCCTGACGACGCAACCTGACCCGTCGGCCGCCGGTGCGGCCTACGGCTTCGCCGAAATGGGCCCGTACGGCGGCGGGCAGGCAGAACTGCTCCGGGTGCCCTTCGGCGACCACAACGCGCTGCGCCTGGGTGAAGACGCGCAGGACAAGGAGAACGACTACGTCATGCTCTCCGACATCTTCCCCACCGGCTACCACGCCACCGAGATGGCCGGCGTGATCCCGGGCGACAGCGTCGTGATCGCCGGGGCCGGCCCCGTGGGACTGATGGCCGCCCTGTCCGCGACGATCAAGGGCGCCGCGAAGGTGATGGTGGTCGATCGCCACCCCGACCGGCTCGCGCTGGCCGAGCAGATCGGAGCGATCGCCATCGACGACTCCAAGGTCGACCCCGTGCAGGCTGTGCTGGACGAGACCATGGGGCTCGGAGCCGACCGTGGCTGCGAGTGTGTCGGCTACCAGGCCCACGACCCTGAGGGCAACGAAGACCCGGCTGCCACCTTGAACATGCTCATCAACTCGGTCCGGTTCACCGGCGGGATCGGCACCGTCGGCGTGTTCGTCCCCGAGGACCCGGGGGCCAAGGGCGAATTGGCCAAGCAGGGCAAGGCGGCCATCGACTTCGGCACCCACTGGTTCAAGGGACAGACCATGGGCAACGGTCAGTGCCCGGTCAAGAGGTACAACCGCCGGCTGCGAGACCTCATCGCGGCTGACAAGGCGAAGCCGTCCTGGATCGTCTCCCACGAGATCTCGCTGGATCAGGCTGCCGACGCCTACAGGAACTTCGACTCCAGGTCCGAGGGTTGGACCAAGGTCGTCATCAAGCCCGGCATGTCGAACGGAAAGAAGGCAAACTGATATGGCAGCAGATCTTCAGGGCAAGAGGGTCGCGATCCTCGCCGCCGACGGCGTCGAACGCGTTGAGCTCGAGCAACCCCGCGAAGTACTGGACCGCGCGGGCGCTCAGACCGAGGTCCTCTCGATCCACGACGGCGAGATCAAGGCCCGTGAGAACGACCTGGATGAAGCGGGCACGTTCACCGTCGACGGGCTGGTCGCCGACGCCTCGGTGGGCGACTACGACGCCCTGCTGCTTCCCGGCGGCACGGTTAACCCCGACCAGCTCCGGGTCGACGAGGGCGCCGTTTCCTTCGTCCGCGACTTCGTCGAGAGCGGCAAGCCAGTGGCGGCGATCTGTCACGGGCCGTGGACGTTGATCGAGGCCGGCGTGGCCGCGGGTCGCACCCTGACGTCGTACCCGAGCATTCGCACCGACCTGCGCAACGCCGGCGCCGACGTCGTCGACCAGGACGTGGTGATCGACAAGAATCTCATCACCAGCCGCTCGCCGGAGGACCTGCCGGCGTTCTCCGAGGCGATCGTGTCCCAACTCGCGGGCACCACGACAAAGGAAGAGGAGAAGTCATGAGTGTGACCAAGGGATTGCTGGTCAGGTTTGACGCGTTGCCCGGCAAGGAGGACGACGTGAAGGAGTTCCTTGACAGCGGCCGTGCGCTTGTCGAGGACGAGCAGGCGACCACCGCGTGGTTCGCGATCCGCCTCGGGCCGACCTCGTTCGGGATCTTCGACGTGTTCACCGATGACGCCGGACGTGACGCCCACCTGTCCGGCCCTGTTGCGGTAGCTCTCGGCGAGCAGACCGGCACGTTGTTCTCCGAACCGACGATCGAGAAGCTCGACGTACTGGGCTCCAAACTCCCCGCCTGACACCACAGACCGGGAGTACTGACCCCGACATGAGGGGTCGCTGCACGCGGTGACTTCGGGCTGACACAGCCCGCTGACGTCGTGGCAGCGGCCCCTTCTCTTGCGGCCTATCGCACATCCCCAACAGATCGAGGAACCGCGATGACAGGAACTGACGACGGCGTTGCCCCGACGCGTTCACCCGAGGTAGCAGTGATCGGGGGCGGGATCGTTGGTCTGTCGACGGCGTACGCGCTGCGGGAGCAGGGCGTGCCGGTGCGCTTGTACGAGGCCGGTCTGCCCGGAACGGGTCAGTCCGCAGGCGAGTCGCGGATCTTCCGGCATGCCCACGACGACCCGCGACTCGTCGCTTTCGCGCGCGAAAGCCGCGGCGTATGGGATGAGTGGGCCGAACACTTCGACGTCGAGCTGGTCTCATCAGACGGTGTCGTGGCGATCGGCGACAGCGCCCTGGCGCGGCTGCGGGTGCTCGACCAGGTCGGCGGCGTGGAAGCACGCGAGATCGATGCAGCCGAGCTCGCCCAGCGAATGCCGCTGCTCGCTGGGTACTCGGGGCCAGCGGTGCTCGACGAGTCGGGCGGCGCGATCCGCACCCGCACCGCGATCACGGCACTCGCGGGTGCCCTCGCAGATGCCGTCATCACCGCAGAGGTCATCTCCATCGATCCCCGCGCCGATGGGACGGTCGAGGTGCGCAGCGTCACCGACCGGGCTGTCTACTCCAAGGTGGTCGTGTGCGCCGGCCGCGAAACCGCCCGCCTGGCCCGCAGCGTCGGCCTGTCGCTGCCGGTTCGCCTTGCCGCACACGTCCGGCTGACCTTCGAC
This sequence comes from Blastococcus goldschmidtiae, assembly GCF_031845325.1. NCBI lineage: Bacteria > Bacillati > Actinomycetota > Actinomycetes > Geodermatophilales > Geodermatophilaceae > Blastococcus > Blastococcus goldschmidtiae. The sequence continues at coordinate 150,974 of NZ_JAVREI010000008.1, forward strand.
GTGAAAGCCGCCGCCCCGGCACGCGTCGCGTGCCTGCAGGACAGCAGCGGCGTCTTCGGCGAAGTCGGCGTGTACGCGACGCCGCTACCGGGCAACAGCAGTTATTCGGTCGGACTCAGCGAGACCGTCGGCGTCCGCGACGACGGGACGTTCATCGACCCTGCGGCGATTCGATCGCTGGACGAACGCGCGCGCGAATACGTGACACGGGCGCTGCCCGGTCTCCACCCAGAGCCGCGCGACTTCCTTCACTGCTGGGTGACCGACCTCCCGTGGAGTGAGGACGGCGTGGCCGTGTGGGAGGCAGGTCCCGTCCTGTTCGTGGCCGGTCACAATCTGTTCAAGCAGGCACCATCGCTGGGGCGCGCTCTCGCCCGAGCCGCGACAGGTGAAGGTCTCGCCGCCGAGCTCGAGCAGGGGGCGCGCCTGGGTGAGCCACAGCAATAGGCTCCCGATCCATTCGACGTAGCATCCACGGGTCCTTCTGTGCGCGGCAGCCAACTGGCAAGGGCAAGCGTAGGTTGAGGTATGGATCAACAAGACCTTCCCTGTTCACCCAGTGCACACCCCGCCCGCTCATCGGCATGAGCGTGCACAAGGGAAGCGGCCGCGGGGGAGTGCCGGCGCCTGTAGCTCTCGCCGTGCCCGGGATGCGACGAGGGCTCCGGCGACGCCGGAGCCCTCGTACTCGAATCTGTTGAGCTCGAGCTCTACGTGCACAAGTGACTACAGGTCGTAGTAGTGATCGACGCACCCATGCTGAACTGCGCAAACGCGAGTTCGGCTGGCGCTGGGGCGTCCGTGAGGCCGCACGTTGCCGAGTTCAGCTCGGGACCAGGGCGGTGACCTTGGCCAGGTCGTCGGCGTGCAGGTCGCGCTCGACCTCCAGGTCGTAGTCGGTCTGGATGTTGATCCAGAACCGGTCGTCGACCCCGAGCGCCTTTGACAGGCGCAGTGCGGTGTCGGTGGTGATGGCGCGCTCGCCCCGCACGATCTGACTGATCCGTGTCTGGGGGAGACCGGTGGCCTGGGCGAGGCGCTACTGGCTGATGCCCAGCCTCGCGAGCCGCGAGGTCCCGGGCCTGTGCACGCATCCCCGATCCTCCTGACAGTGGTCGTCGGGGGACAGGTGTGCAGACAGCGTTCGGCCAACACCAGGGACCGTCGTCCAAGACGCTGATGTCGCTGGACGAGGACGGTGACGAGGAGCCAGGCGCGGCAGACACGCTCCCGGAGCCCGGAGCTGGCTGAAGGTGGCCCAGGCACTCCATCGGCCCCGCTCACGGCCAAACACTCACGCGTTGGGCATCCCGGAAGCCGATCCCGCACCGGGTCGCTCCGCGAGCCCATCCCGCACCGGGTCGCTCCGCGAGCCCATCCCCAAACGGAACTGCCGGAGTGCGACGGCCGGTCACTTCCCAGCCAGCTCCCCATAACCGCTTCCTTGGCCGGCTGGGGTGGGTCGGGGGAAAGGTGGGCCGGAGGCCCAGCCCGGAGGGCCGCGCAGCGCCCTTCCGGCGCCCCAACGCAGCCGGCATGCTGACGCGGAGGGAGCGGCTCCCGCAAACAGGGCTCGTTGTCCGAGATTCCCGATACCCTGTGATCATGAGTTCCGCCGACGGCTGGGACCTGACGGTCCCCGAAGATGCAGCCGAGCTGCTCGCCGAGCTGCGCCGTCACGGCGTGCGGCCCGGCCAGCGCCTGCATGTGGTGCGCGCGGATGAGGAGGGGGCGCGATCAAACGGCGAAGATGCTGCCCGGCCCACCCGCGCGAAGCTCGACTTCATCGGCTCCGTGCACGGTGGTCCCGCGGACCTGTCCACCCGCACTGACGAGTACCTGCAGCGAGGCTTCGGCCGCGAGTGATCCTCGTCGACACGAACGTCCTCGTCGCCGCTGCCCGGACCGCAGACACAAACCACGTTGCCGCGGCGCGGCTGCTTGAGACCCTCGACGAGCCGCTGCTGGTTCCACCCACCGTGCTGGCGGAGGTCTGTTACCTCCTCAACGAGTGGAGTGGACCCGGCGCCGAGGTCCGGTTCCTTCGCGACCTCCGATCCGGCGGGCTGCAACTGGCAGAGCTGACCACTGCCGACGTTGCACGCATGGCCGATCTGGTTGAGCGGTACGCGGACCTCCGTCTCGGCGGGACCGACGCCTCGCTCGTCGCCATCGCCGAGCGCCTGCGCATCGATCGAATCGCCACTTTCGACCGGCGCCATTTCACGGTCGTCCGCCCCGCCCACGTCGCGTCGTTCACGCTGCTTCCCGAGGTCAGGACAAGCTGACCGGGCGCCCGCCGGCTGGGCGCGGCGCGCGGTCGAACTCCGCGGACGGCGTCGCGGCCCGGGCACGGCGCAGTGTCAGGCCCTCGGACTACGTTCGGCCGCGTCGGTTTCCGGTGAGGTCCATGCGGATTGAAGGGCGGAGCCATGGCGAGCATCCAGGACCGGTGGCGTCGTAGGGACCCGGCCACCGGCCGCCTGGTGCCCACGGAGCTGGACGGCAAGGGGCTGCGCTACCGCCCGCAGTTCCGGGATCCGTCGGGCCGCCAGATCATGAAGGGGTTCGCGCTCAAGCGGGACGCGCAGCGTTGGCTGACCGAGCAGACCGCCCACATCGTCCGGGGCACCTACGTCGACCCGAGCGCCGGCCGCACGACGTTCGCCGGGTTCTACGCGGACTGGTCCAGCCGCCAGGTGTGGGCACCGGGGACGGTTCTCGCGATGAACCTTGCGGCCGGTTCGGTGCCGTTCGCCGACGTCCCGCTGAGATCGCTGCGCCGCTCGCACGTTGAGGGCTGGGTCAAGGGGATGGTCAATCGCGGTCTTGCCCCCGGCACCGTGCACACGCGGGTGAACAACGTGCGCGCCGTCCTCCACGGCGCGGTCGCCGACAAGCTGATGGCGAGTGATCCGAGCGTCGGCGTCGCGCTCCCCCGGCGCCGGCGGGCGGCAGCCGCGATGACCCTGCCCACCCCGGCCCAGGTCGGCGCCGTCCTCCAGGCCGCCGACGACGCCTTCCGCCCGTTCGTCGCGCTCTGCGCCTTCGCCGGTCTGCGGCTTGGCGAGGCCGCCGCTCTGCAGGTGGGGGACATCGACTTCCTGCGGCGCACGCTCACCGTCACCCGCCAGGTACAGCGAGGCGGCCGAGGCCGGGTCGAGTTGCGGCCGCCCAAGTACGGCAGCGAGCGGATCGTCTTCCTCGCTCCGGGGCTTGTCGACTTCCTGGCGGCGCATGTCGCCGCGTTCTGCCCGGGTGGTGGATGGCTCTTCACCGGTGAAGCGGGACAGCCCCCGCACCAGAACACTGTCGGCTACCGCTGGCGCACCACCACCGCGGCCACCGGCATCGCGGGGCTTCGACTGCATGACCTCCGGCACTTCTACGCCTCGGGCCTGATCGCGGCCGGCTGCGACGTCGTCACCGTGCAGCGGGCCCTCGGGCACGCCTCCGCCACCACGACGCTGAACACGTACAGCCACCTGTGGCCGAGCGCCGAGGACCGCACCCGGACCGCCGCGCAGGCCTTGCTCGCAGATTCTTGTGGACTGAGTGTGGATTGGGAGGGGTCGACAAGCCGTTGACCTGCGGTTTTATGCCGATCTACACGTTGAAGCGGAACTCCACGACGTCGCCGTCGGCCATGACGTACTCCTTGCCCTCCATGCGGACCCAGCCCTTGGACTTGGCCTCGGCCATGGAACCCGCCTCGACGAGCTGGTCGAAGGAGACGATCTCGGCCTTGATGAAGCCGCGCTGGAAGTCGGTGTGGATGACGCCCGCGGCCTGCGGGGCGGTCGCGCCGACCGGGATGGTCCAGGCGCGCGCCTCCTTGGGGCCCGCGGTCAGGTAGGTCTGCAACCCGAGGGTGCGGAAGCCGACCCTGGCCAGCTGGTCCAGGCCCGGCTCGTTCTGACCGATCGACTCCAGCAGCTCGGCGGCCTCCTCGGCCGGCAGCTCGATGAGTTCGGACTCGGTCTGCGCGTCGAGGAAGATCGCCTCGGCCGGTGCCACGAGCGCCCGCAGCTCGTCGAGCATCTCGCTGTTGGCCAGCTCGTCGGAGTCCACGTTGAAGACGTAGAGGAACGGCTTGGTGGTCATCAGGCCCAGCTCGCGCAGCGGAGCGGGGTCCACGCCGGCGGCGAAGAGGGTCTTCCCACCGTCGAGCACCTGCTGCGCCTCGAGGGCGGCCTTGTGCAGCTCGGCGCGCTCCTTGTCCTTGCGCATCTCCTTCTCCAGCCGCGGGATCGCCTTCTCCAGCGTCTGCAGGTCGGCCAGGAGGAGCTCGGTGTTGATCGTCTCGATGTCGTCGGCCGGGCTGACCTTGCCGTCGACGTGCACGACGTCGGGGTCGGTGAACACCCGGATCACCTGGCAGATGGCGTCGCTCTCGCGGATGTTGGCCAGGAACTTGTTGCCCAGACCTGCGCCCTCGCTGGCGCCCCGCACGATGCCGGCGATGTCCACGAAGGACACCGTCGCCGGGATGATCTTCTGCGAGCCGAAGATCTCGGCGAGCGTCGCCAGCCGGGGGTCGGGCACGCCCACGACGCCGACGTTCGGCTCGATGGTGGCGAACGGGTAGTTCGCCGCGAGGACGTCGTTCTTGGTCAGGGCGTTGAAGAGAGTCGACTTGCCGACGTTGGGCAGTCCGACGATCCCGATGGTGAGGCTCACGAGCGTCGAGGTTACGTGCCGTGTCCGCGCCGTCCGGACGTCGTCGGCCCCCCGGCCCTGCCCCTTCCGGAGGAGCGGTGCTCCAGTTCCGTGCCCGGGGGGCCGACGACCGACGTGGACCGGTCGAAGGGGACACGTCATGAGCAAGAGCCGCACCGACGCCGAGCAGCAGATCGCCGAGCTGCTGCGCACGGCGAAGAAGTCACTGCACCTCTCCGTGGCGTTCCTGTCCCGGCTGGACGGCACCACCCAGCACCTCGAGGTGGTGGAGTCCTCGGTGCCGTTCCTGTTCCAGGAGGGCGCCACGCAGGTCCAGGAGACGACGCTGTGCCAGGCCATCCTGGACAAGAAGCTGCCGGTGGTGATCCCGAACCTCAAGGACTTCCCGCGGGCGATGGAGCTGCCCGCCGCACGGATGCCACGGATCCGCAGCTACGTCTCGGTGCCGGTCACGCTGTCCGACGGCTCGCTGTACGGGACGTTCTGCGCCGCCGGCTTCACCTCGGACAAGGACCTCACGAAGCGGGACAAGTCGCTGATGGACGTCCTGGCCTCGGCCGCGTCGGTCATCATCGAACCGCAGGTCAAGGAGGAGGAGCGGCGCACCGCGATCGAGCAGCGGCTCGGCCCGGTCGTCGCCGACGGCGGCCCGGTGGTGGCGCTGCAGCCGATCGTCGACCTGGCCACCGGCCTCCGCGTGGGCTCCGAGGCGCTCAGCCGCTTCCCCGCCGCGTGGGAGACGACCCCCGACGTCGTCTTCGCCGAGGCGCACAGCGTGGGCCGCGGTGACGAGCTCGAACTCCTGGCTCTGCGCCGCGCCGCCGACCACCTGGACGACGTCGACGGCTACGTCGCCATGAACGTCTCCCCCGGCACCCTGATGACGCCGGAGTGCGCCCGGCTGCTCTCCGAGCTCCCGCTGGACCGGATCCTGCTCGAGCTCTCCGAGCACGACCAGGTCGACGACTACGACGCACTCGCCGCAACGCTCGCCCCGTTCCGGGCCGCGGGTATGAAGCTGGCCATCGACGACGTCGGCGCCGGCTTCTCCTCCCTCCGGCACATCGTGATCACCTCGCCCGACGTCCTCAAGATCGATCGCAGCCTGGTCACGGGGCTGGACACCGACCCCGTCCGGACGACCCTGATCCGCTCCCTGGTGGACTTCGCCACGGGGCTGCAGGCCCGGGTCGTGGCCGAGGGCATCGAGACCGCCGAGGAGGCAGCCGCGCTCCGCACGCTGGGTGTGGACTACGGGCAGGGCTGGCACTTCGGCCGGCCGGCCGTCCCCGGACCGCGCCCCGCGCACGACGCCGAGCTCGCGACCGCGAGCGGCATCCCGCTGCCCCGGCAGCGTTCCGAGCACACCGGGCCGATCGACCAGGCGCTGTCCGCCTGACCCTCAGTCGCCCGGCGGAGGAAGTATCGGCGGTGCGGTCGGCGGCGGTGCGGTCGGCAGCGGTGCGGTCGTCGGCGCCGCCGGGCCGCCGCCTCCCTCCTCGTCGACCTCGGTGATCTCTGCGGCGACGTTGCACTCCGCCAGGTTGACCTCCAGCCGGTCCTGGAGCGGCTGGAGCTGACGCACGATCTGGTCGAGCCGGCCGGCGTTGAGCTCGCTGAGGGCGTCCCCGAGGTCCTCCACCACGTCGAACACGTCCTGGGCGGCGTTGACCGTGCGCAGGCACGCGGCGTTCACCACGACCTCACGGGCGGTGTCTGCCGGCCCCTCGCCCGGCGATGCGTCCGCGCCACCCGGCGCCGTGGTGCCCGCCGCGTCGCCCGTCGCGGCGAGTGGCACGGTCCCGCCGCCGCTGAGCAGGCCCACGAGCAGTGCCCCGGCCAGCAGCCCGACGACGAAGGCGAGACCGGCCGCCCACCAGCGCGCCGCTCTGGAGAGCCACTGTTGTCCGCCCGGTGACCTGGTCGCGGAGTCGGCCATGCTCGTCCCTTCGTCGCCAAGCACGTCCTGAGTCCCGCCGCTACCCTCCGATCACGGGAACCAACCCGGGAGGCCGCCAGGCTGGAGGCCACGTGGACGCGCCGGCAACGCCCCCTTGGCGGGTGCCGTGAGCGCGCCCGCCGCCGGCGGTCCGCGTTCCTGGCGGCCGCTCCGCGCCCTGGCCCGTGGCTACCGCACCGCTGTCGTCTCCGGCCGCTGGTTCGTCGTGCTCGCCTGGATCATCGGGACGGTCGTGGTCTCGACGAATCTGCCGGCGCAGACCAGCGGGCCAGGTGGCGGAGGCATCGGGTCCCTCGTCCCCGAGGACAGCGAGGCGTTCGCCGTCCAGGAGCGCAGCCTGGACATGTTCCGGATCCCGGTGCTGTCCCAGACGGCGGTCGTGGTGACCGACCCCGGGGGGCTCAGTGCCCTGACCCAGGCCGATGCCGCTCTCTGGGCGCTCTCCTACAGCCAGAGGTTCCTGGACGGCACCGCACCGACCGGCCGCGGCAACATCGCCGCAGCCGTGCCCATCCCGACCTCGACGCCCGACACCCTGGTGACCTACCTGTACGTCACGGGCGGCACGTCGCTGGCGCAGGCCGCCGCCTTGGCCGATGAGTACGCAGCCCACTTCAACAACCAGGACTCGGTGCGCACGTACGTGACGGGGGTGACCCCCGCCCAGGTCCGCCAGGCCCACTACCTCGAGACCCGGCTGCACGTGTTCGAGATCGCCACCCTCGTGCTGATCTCGCTCGTCGTGGGAGTGGTCTTCCGCTCGATCGTCGCGCCACTGGTCGTGCTGTTCACGGCCGGGCTGGGCTACCTGGTCGCGATCCGCTTCCTCGGCCTGATCGCCGCACAGTTGGGCTTCTCCCTGCCCGACCAGATGCAGCCGCTGATCGCCGCACTTCTCATCGGCGTGATCACCGACTACTGCGTGCTGTTCTTCTCCGGCCTGCGGCGCGAGCTGGACGCAGGCGCATCCCGCCTGGACGCCGCGCGACGAGCGGTCGCCGTCGAGGGGCCCATCATCGCCGTCGCAGGCATCACGGTCGCCGCCGGAACGGCGGCGCTGCTGGCGGCGGACTACAACCTCTTCCGGGCCTTCGGGCCCGCGCTGTCCCTCGCCGTCATCGTCGGTGTGCTCGTCTCGCTGACCCTCGTCCCCGCGCTGCTGGCCATCCTGGGCAAGTGGCTGTTCGTGCCCAACCAGGGGCGGGTGGTGTCCCAGGGGGCCGGGCGAGGCGCGGGCCCGCTCGTCCGCATCGTGATCAGCCGCCGGGGCGCGGCCGTGGCAGCGGCGCTCAGCCTGGCCGTGCTCACCCTCGCAGCCCTGCCGCTGACCCACATGCGACTGGACCTGTCCTTCACCGGCGGACTGCCCGACGACGACCGGGTCACCCGCGGTGCCGTGGCCCTCGAGGAGGCGGGCATCCGGGGCGTCGAGGCGCCCACCGAGATCATCATCGAGCAGCCCGGTATCGCCGGCCGGCGGGATCGGCTCGAACGCCTGCAGCAGCTCATCGAGTCCCAGCCGGGCGTGGCCGAGGTGCTCGGCCCGGCGCAGAATCCGCTGCCCGACAGCTATGGCGTGGTGTTCACGCCCGACGGCGGCGCGGCCCGCTTCGTCGTCATCCTGGACAGCGACCCGCTGGCTGCCCCGGCCATCGCCGACCTGGACCGCCTCGAGTCGCGGATCGCCGACCTCGCCGCGGAGGCAGGTCTGGGCGACGTCGACCTGTCGGTGACCGGCCAGACGGCGATCGCCGGCGAGCTCGCCGACATCACCTGGGACAACCTCCGCGTCACGCTGCTGGCCGTGGTGATCGTCGAGCTGGTCATCCTGATGGTCTTCCTCAGGGCGATACCGGCGCCGGTCGTGCTGATGTTCACCAGCGCGCTGAGCGTCGCGTCCGCGCTCGGGCTCACCGTCCTGGTCTTCCAGGACTGGCAGGGCGACCCCGGGCTGACCTTCTACGCGCCGTTCGCCACGGCCGTCCTGCTGCTCGCACTCGGCTCGGACTACAACGTCTTCGCCGTGGGTTCGATCTGGGAGGCGGCGGCGCGGATGCCCCTGAGCAAGGCCATCGCCGTGGCCATGCCCAGCACCTCGCGGGCGATCAGCGCAGCCGGCGTCATCCTGGCCGCCACCTTCGCGATGGTGGCGATCATCCCGCTCGACACGTTCCGGCAGGTGGCCTTCACGATGGCCGTGGGCCTGCTCATCGACACCTTCCTCGTCCGGCCGGTGCTGACTCCCGCCGTCCTCACCCTGCTGGGTTCGGCCTCGAGCTGGCCCAGCCGCCGGATCCGCACCGAGGCGGTGTCGGCGGAGGAGCTGCACCGCACCGCCGTGGCCGCCGCCCGCGAGCCGCACCAGCCCCGGGCCGGGAACGCGGCCGAGAAAGAGATGGCCGGCCGGTGAGCACCGCCGTGCCGCAGACCGGGGGGACGAGGGCACCGGGCCGTCGGCTGCCACGCAGGTCCACGCTGCTCCTCGCCGCCAGCGTGCTCGCCGGGATGCTCCTGCTGCTGTGGGGCGTCGACCGGCTGGCCCGCTGGGGTGCCGAGGCGGTGCTGGCCGACCGGATCGCGGCCGAGACCGGGGTGCGGACCACCCCGGAGGTGGAGATCGACAGCCGCTTCGTCCTCCTGCAGATGCTGCGCGGGCGGTACGAGGACGTGGAGGTCGGGCTCGAGGGGATCGCCTCCGGCCCGCTGCGCATCGAGCGGCTGGACGCCGAGCTCACCGGCGTCCGGCTGTCCTTCCACGACCTGCTCTACCGCAACCCCGTCCCGATCTACGTGGAGAGCACCCGGGAGCGGGCCACCCTGCGGTACGAGGACCTCAACACCTATCTGGAACTCACCGGCCGGCCGGTGCGGATCGAGAACGCCTCCGACGGCGAGGTGCAGCTGACCGGGTCGGTCCAGATCTTCGGGCAGGAGGTCTCCGCCTCGGCCCAGGCCGGGCTGACGGCCGAGGACGGCCGGATCCTGGTGCAGCCCACGGAGCTGCAGACCGGGACGGCGTTGGACGGGGCCAGCCGGCTGCTCCTGCAGCAGCGGTTCGGATTCGCCGTGCCGGTGGACTCGCTGCCCTTCGGGCAGCGCATCACCGCCATCGAACCGCAGGAATCGACGGTGGAGATCGAGGCACGCGGTGACGGGGTGCTCGTCAACCCGTGACGCGGTGACGACCCACCACTGCGGTCAGCGACGATATGTTGCGCCCCGGTGGAGATTCCCCATCCGTCGAGCAGCGTGCGAGCCGTCGTCCTAGCCTCGATCCATGTCCATGACAAGCAGTTCGAGGCTCGCAGGTGGGGTCGTCGCCGCCGGACTTCTCCTGCTCCCCCTGACCGGCTGTTCGGCGGACGCAGAGGACACCACTGCCGCCGATCTGACCAGCGCGGCGGAATCGGCGGGTTCGGCGGCATCGTCGGCCACGGAGTCGGCCGGCGCGGCCGCGTCGTCAGCGGCCAGCGCGATCAACGAACGGGTCGAGTGCTCCGGCAACTCCTGCTCGGTGACCGTGAGCACCGGTTCGGACGTGGAGGTCCTCGGGACGCAGCTTTCCCTGCAGAGCGTCGAGGGAGGTCAGGCGACCGTGAGCGCCGGGGACCGCACCGTGACCTGCGGCGAAGGAGAGACCGTGAGCGTCGGGCCGCTCAGCCTCGAGTGCTCCGACATCACCGACGACAGCGTCACGATGAGCGCTTCGCTGGGCTGAGGTGAGGAGCGGTCCCGGCGCTCAGGCGCCGGGACCGGGGAGCAGCCCGCGCTCGACCGCGACCATCACCGCCCGGGTCCGGTCGTCGACGCCCAGCTTCGCGAACACCCGCAGCAGGTGCGTCTTCACCGTCGCCTCCCCGATGAACAGCGCGCGCCCGATCTCGGCGTTGGTCAGCCCGCGAGCCACCCCGGCCAGCACCTCCAGCTCCCGCGCCGTGGGCGCATCCACCGCGGGGGCCCGCATCCGTGACACCAGCCGGGCGGCCACCGGCGGCGCGAGAACGGTCTCGCCCCGCGCGGCCGCGCGCACGGCGTCGGCCAGCTGCGACAGCGGGGTGTCCTTGAGCAGGTAGCCGGTGGCGCCCGCCTCGACCGCCCGCACGATGTCCGCGTCGGTGTCGTACGTCGTCAGCACGAGCACCCGCACCGCCGGGTGGTCGGCCGCGAGCCGGCCGGTCGCGGTGGCGCCGTCCATCCGCGGCATCCGCAGGTCCATGAGGACGACGTCCGGGGTCAGCGACGCCACCATCGCCAGCGCCTCCTGGCCGTCGCCGGCCTCACCGACCACGTCGATGTCCGGCTGGGCCGCCAGCCAACCGACCACGCCTCCGCGGACGACGGGGTGGTCGTCCACGACCAGCACCCGGATCACGGCTCGACCCGCGGTCATCGGACCGGCACCCGCACCGTCACCCGGGTCCCCTCCCCCGGGGCCGAGCGGACGTCGACGGCACCGCCGACCTCCTCCGCCCGGTCGCGCAGGCCGGCGAGCCCCACGCCCGCGGACGCAGCAGGGTCGAAGCCCACGCCGTCGTCCTCGACGTGCACCGACACCTGCGCGCCGTCCCCCGAGCCGACCCGGCTGATGCGGAGCACCACGGCCGAGGCCGCGGCGTGCCGGCGCACGTTGGCCAGCGCCTCCTGCGCGCCACGCAGCAGCACGATCTCCTCGGCCCGGCTCAGCGCGGTGCCCGTGCTCCCGAGCGCCGCGGTGTCCACCCGCGTGACGATGCCGGTCTCGCGGCCGAACCGCTCCGCCAGCCGCTGCAGCGCCTCGACCAGCGTCGCGGAGTCCAGCGCGACCGGGGCGAAGGCCGCGACCATGGCGCGGGCCTCGGCGAGGTTCTCCCGGGCGACCTCCTCGATGACCGCCAGCCGCTCGGCCGCGGCATCCGGGTCGCCCGGCAGCACGGCCACCGCGGTCTGGGCCAGGACGACGATGCTGGTGTAGCCCTGCGCCAGGGTGTCGTGCACCTCGCGGGCCAGCCGCTCGCGTTCGGCGACCATGCCCTGCTGGTGGTGCAGGACCGCGAGCTCGGCGCGGGTGGACTCCAGCTCCCGGATCAGCGCCGCCCGCTGATCGCTGTGCTCGAGCACGCTGAACACCCACGCCCCCATCGCGAGGCTGAACGCCACCCCGACCAGCGTCTGCAGGTCGAAGGGCTCGGTGCCCTGCGCCCAGTGCACCGTGGGGCCGAGGGCCGCGGCGACACCGAGCGCCAGCGTCCAGAGCACACCGCTGCGCAGGCCCGCCACCATGAACCAGACCTGCGGGAAGGCCAGGAAGAGCAGGAAGAGCAGTTCCGGCAGGATCCAGGCCAGCACGCCGATGACGACCACCAGGACCAGCAGGTAGCGGGCCGCCCGCCGGTGGTCGCGCCGGACCAGCGCCGGGCCGCCGACGGTCGCGTACGCCAGCAGGAGGACGGCGAGCGCCGCGAGCAGGACCGCCTCGCGGGCACCCGACTCCTCGAGCACGGCGTCGACCATCGCGATCGCGACGAGGACGGCGACGACGACGTGGTGGACCACCAGGGTGATCCGCCAGCCCCGCTCGGACAGCGGGCGGCCGCCGGCGCCACCCCCGGTCGGGGAGGCGACGGCGGGCCGGCCGGACCCGAGCGTCATCCCTCGCCCCGACGCCAGCGGAACGTGCGCACGCACACCATGACGCCGATGATCACCCATGCGACCAGCACCAGGGCAGTCGTGCCGTGCTCCCATCCCCCGGCGATCTCGAACGCAGCCGCCTCCTCGGGCAGGAACGCCGACCGCATGCCCTGGGTCAGCCACTTCAGCGGGAACAGCGCCGCGGTCTGCTGCATCCAGCCCGGGAGCTCCAGGAAGCCGAAGAAGACGCCGGAGAAGAACTGCAGCACCAGTGCCAGCGCGGCGATGCCGGTGGACACCGACGCGGCGTTCCCCCGCAGCGCCGAGACCGCGATGCCCAGCACCGTGCCGGCCAGCGAGCCGAGCGCTCCGACCCACAGGAAGGTCGCCCAGTGGGCGGCGTCCACGGGCATCGGCACGTCGTAGGCGTAGCGGGCCACCGGCAGCAGCAGCGCCAGCTGCGCGGCCGTGGTCACCAGCACCTGCCCCGCCTTGCCGGCGAAGTAGGCGGCCGGCGGCGTGCCCAGGAGCTGCAGCCGCTCCAGCTGACCGGTCTCCCGCTCGTCGGCGATCGCCGTCCCCACGGCCTGGAAGCTCACCAGCATGATCCCCGTCGCGGCGATCCCCGCCAGGAAGTACTGGGTGAAGGGGACGCCGCCGGGCCGCTCGTCGGAGCCGAGGATCGCCGCGAAGATCACCAGCATGACGACGGGATAGGCGAAGGAGAACGCCACCTTCTGGCGGTCGCGGAAGAACAGCCGCAGCTCCAGACCCACCCGGGACGCCGCGATCCGCGTCGTCGACGGCGGCGCCGGGCGGGTGGGGGTCAGGACGGCGGTCATCGGAGGTCTCCTACGGGGGCTGCAGTGCCGGCGGGGGTCGCCGTGCTGGCGGGGGTGGCACCGACGAGGCGCAGGTAGACGTCCTCCAGGCCGGGGCGGTTGACCGTGAGATCCGGGACCTCGGCGTGCGCGGCGAGCAGGTCCCGGAGCACGGCGGCGGGCGTTTCGGTGGACACCCGGCGGCGGACGCCCGCCTCCAGCCAGCTGACGGTCGACTCACGGCGCAGCTCGGCGCCCAGCTCGTCCGGGGGTGCGACGTCGACCAGGCGGCCCCCGGAGATCACCCCGACCCGGTCGGCGAGCTCTGCGGCCTCGTCCAGGTAGTGGGTGGTGAGCAGGATCGTCGTCCCGTCGGCGCGCAGACCCCGGATCAGCTCCCAGAACTGCCGCCGGGCGACCGGGTCCATGCCGGTGGTCGGCTCGTCGAGGAAGAGCAGCTCCGGCCGGCCCTGCACGCCCAGCGCGACGGCCAGCCGCCGGCGCTGCCCCCCGGAGAGCCGCTCCACCCGGACGGCCGCCGACTCCGTCAGCCCGACCGCGGCCAGCAGCCCGTCGGTCGGGCGGACCGACCCGTGGTAGCCGGCGAAGTGGTCGAGGGTCTCGCGCACCGACAGCGCGGGGCCCGCACCCTCACCCTGGCTGACCACCCCGACCCGGTCCCGCCAGCGACGGCCGGCGACGGCGGGGTCCTCCCCCAGCACGTCGACGTCCCCGGCGTCGCGGGGCCGGACACCTTCGAGGATCTCGATCGTCGTGGTCTTGCCTGCACCGTTGGGCCCGAGCAGCGCGAAGCACTCGCCCCGCTGGACCTCGAGGTCCAGCCCGTCGAGGACCGGACGCCCGCCGTACCGCTTGCTCAGGCCGCGCACCGTCACCGCGGCCGGCTCCGGACCGTTGCTCGTGGGCAGCGGCGCGAGCTGTGTCGTCGTCATGCGCCGAGCCTGTCGACGCACGGGCCCGAGCGGGACCGCCGAAGCGCTGGTCCGTCGTCCACCGACCGGTGGACCGGCCGGCTCCGCCGATCAGGCCGGTCCGGGCGGGAGGAGTGCCGATCCGTCGACCTCCGGGCGCGGCACCGACGCCGCCAGCCGCTGCGGCGCCAGCAGGCAGTAGCTGTCGGTCAGCAGCTCCCCGACCTCCTCCCAGTCGACGCCGTCGTCGAGCCGCAATCCGACCTCGTCCCCGCGTCAGGGGGCCGCGAAGAACGGCGGGCCGGTCCGGCGCAGGGTCTCCAGCTCCAGCCCCGAGGACCGGAAGGTGAGGATCCGGCACGGTCCTGCCGTCCCCGCCGCACGCGCGTGGGACTGCGGGCGCCCGCCCTCGATGGTCAGCAGGTGGGCGAAAGTCCTCGACCGGACGCGCCAGCGGGTGCCTACCCAGGCCGGCTCCTCGTACGCCTCCGGGAGCGCCAGCGCGATCGCCCGCACACCGGCGAGCAGCTCGGTCTCCACGTCGCCTCCTTCCACCGGCCGGACCCGCCGTCAGAGTGGACGACGGGTCCGACAGCGGGAACTCAGCGGCCCAGCGCCTGGAACCTCCGGACGCTCAACGCGGCGAACACCACGGTGAGCACCACCGGCCAGGCGACGGCGAGCACCATCGCGTTCTCGGTCGCCCAGCCACCGCCGGTACCCGCCGGTGAGCCCACCAGCTCCCGGACGGCGGTGACCGTGCCGGCCACCGGGTTCCACTCGGCGACGGCCGCCAGCCAGCCCGGCATCGCCGACGCAGCGACGAAGGCGTTGGACAGGAAGGCGAACGGCCACACGAGGATCTGCACCGTCATCACCGTCGCCGGATCCTTCGCGAACAGGCCCAGGTAGATCCCGATCCAGAGGAACGCCACCCGCAGCAGGAGGAGCAGCCCCACCGCGGCGAGCAGCCCGCCGACGCCGTCGGGCCGCCACCCGATGGCCAGTCCGGCCCCGACCAGGACGACGAGGCCCACCGCGGAGGACGCCATGTCGGCCAGACAGCGCCCGGCGACGACCGCCGACGGTGCCATGGGCAGCGAGCGGAACCGGTCGGTGATGCCGCGCGCGGTGTCGGTGACGACGGCGGTCATCGTCGCCTCCACCCCGAAGACCATCGCCAGTGCGAGCACCCCGGGCACCAGGAAGTCGCGGTAGCTGCCGCCGCCCGGCACAGCCATCCCGCCGCCGATCAGGTAGGTGAACATCAGCAGCATCAGCACGGGGAAGAGCACGCCGACCAGCAGTGCACCCGGCGACCGGCGCCAGTGGGCGACGTCGCGACCGGCCACCGTCACGGCGTCGGTGACCGCCCAGCACACCCGGTCGCCGACCGACTCCTCCTGCGCCGTCCGCACCGCGGTCATGCCGGCACCTCCGCCCGCGCCCGGTCGGCGCCGGTGATCCGGAGGTAGGCCTCGTCCAGGGTGGCCGACCGGAGGACGACGTCGTCGACGTCGATCCCCGCTCCGTCCAGAGCCCGGACGACGTCGCCGACGACGCCCGGCCGCCGGGATACCGGCACCACGACGCGCTCACCGCCCCCCTCCGCACGCGGGACGGGCGGGCCGGCCGCCGCCCGCTCGGCCAGCAGCGCCGCCTCACCGGCCCGCCGGGGATCGCTCACCACCAGCTCGAGCCGGTCCCCGCCGATCGCGGCGGTCAACTCGCGGGGTGCCCCCTCGGCGATCACGCGTCCACCCGCGAGCACGCACACCCGGCCGGCCAGGCGGTCGGCCTCCTCCAGGTACTGGGTCGTCAGGAGCACCGAGGTGCCGCCGGCCACCAGCCCACCCACCGCCTCCCACACGTCCCGGCGGCCGGCCGGGTCCAGGCCCGTGGTCGGTTCGTCGAGGAAGAGCACCTCCGGCGCCAGCACCAGCCCGGCGGCGATGTCCAGCCGCCGCCGCATGCCCCCGGAGAACTCGCGCACCGGCTGCGCGCCCGTGCCGGCCAGCCCCACCTGCTCGAGCAGCTCCTCGGCCCGGACGCCGGCGGCCCGGCGGTCGAGGTGGTGCAGCCGGGCGAAGAGCACCAGGTTCTGGCGTGCGCCGAGGGCGTCGTCCACCGCCGGCTGCTGCCCGATCAGCCCGATCCGCCGCCGCGCGGCCCGGGGGTTCCGGACGACGTCCACCCCCGCCACCTGCACGGAGCCGGCGTCCGGCCGGGTGAGCGTCGTGAGCACCCGCACCGCCGTCGTCTTGCCGGCGCCGTTCGGACCCAGGAGCGCACACACCGTCCCCCGCGCCACCGTCAGGTCGACGCCGCCGAGCACCACCTTCTCGCCGTACCGCTTGGTCAGTCCCGCCACCGCAATCGCGTCCGCCACCACTCTCACCTCCGTACGCTGTACGCCAATAGACCCGGGCGGTAACGTACGCCGTACGGAGATATTCCGCCAGGGGCTCTCCGGGGCGATCGACGAGTGCGGGAGAGTGAGGCATGGCCACCGACTTCACCGCCGGCGCGGACCCGGCCCGCACCATGGCGCTGCTCTGGCGCGGCCCCCGGGACGACGTTCCCCGCCCTGGCCCACGGGCCGGGCTCGACGTCGACCGCATCGTGGCCACGGCGGTCCGGCTGGCCGACGCCGACGGGCTCCCTGCGCTCTCGATGCGCCGGGTGGCCGCCGAGCTCGGGGCCGGTGCGATGAGCCTCTACACGCACGTGCCCGGCAAGGCCGAGCTGATCGCCCTGATGTACGACTCGGTGCTCGCCGGGCTCTACCCGGAGCCGCCGTCCGGGAACTGGCGCGCGCGGCTGACCGCCGTCGCGCAGGCCAACTGGGACCTGTTGGTCCGGCACCCCTGGGTGGCCACCGTGGGCACCGGCCGGCCGATCCTCGGCCCGAACCTGATGGCCAAGTACGACGCGGAGCTGGCCGCCGTCGACGGGCTCGGCCTGGGCGAGGTGGAGATGGAGCTGGTCACCATCCTGGTGACCGGCTTCGTGAAGGGCATCGTGAGCGGCCTGCACGAGAAGGTGGCCGCCGAGCAGGCCAGCGGCCTGACCGAGGAGCAGTGGTGGGCCGCGACCGAGCCGCACCTGGACCGGGTCTTCGACCCGGAGAGGTACCCGACCGCGACCCGCGTCGGGCCGGTGTCCGGCCCCGAGCTGGGGGCCTACCCGGCGGAGCGGGCCTACGCGTTCGGCCTGGAGCGGCTGCTCGACGGGGTCGCGGCGATCATCGACCGCTGAGCCACGGCGATGTCCGAAACCCGCCGGTCGCGCCCGCCTCCGGGTGCCATGCTCGTGCCCATGACGACGGCGATGGACCACGAGAGCCGCTACCGGGCCGTGGCCGGGCGCGACGCGCGGTTCGACGGCTGGTTCTTCACCGCGGTGCGCACGACCGGCATCTACTGCCGCCCGTCGTGCCCGGCCCGCACGCCCAAGCCGTCCAACGTCTCCTTCTTCGGCACCGCGGCCGGGGCGCAGGCCGCCGGCTACCGCGCCTGCCGCCGCTGCCGACCGGACGCCGCGCCCGGTTCGCCCGAGTGGGACGTGCGCGCCGACGTCGTCGCCCGGGCCATGCGACTGGTCGCCGACGGCGAGGTGGAGCGCTCGGGCGTCCCCGGCCTGGCGCGCCGACTGGGCTACTCCGAGCGCCAGCTGCACCGGCTCGTGGTGGGCGAGCTCGGCGTCGGCCCCCTCGCGCTGGCCCGGGCGCAGCGAGCGCAGACCGCCCGGCTGCTGATCGAGACCACCGACCTGCCGATGGCCGACGTCGCCTTCGCCTCCGGGTTCGCCAGCATCCGGCAGTTCAACGACACCGTCCGCGAGGTCTTCGCCGCCACCCCGACCGAGCTCCGGCGCCGTCCGGCCCCGGCCGGCGGCGGCACGCCGGGTTCGCTCACCCTGCGGCTCACCGCCCGCGCGCCGTACGACGCGGCCGAGGTGCTGCTCTTCCTCGGCGCGCACGCCGCGCCCGGACTCGAGGAGTGGGACGGCACCACCTTCTCCCGCGTCCTCGACCTGCCCCACGGCCCGGGCGTCGTCGCCCTCTCCCCCGCCCCCGGCGGAGGCGCCGTCACGGCACGTCTGCACCTCGCGCAGCTGCGCGACGTCGGGGTGGCGGTGAGCCGCTGCCGGCGGATGCTCGACCTGGACGCCGACCCCGTGGCCGTCGACGCCGTGCTCGGCACCGACCCGGCGCTGGCGGACGTGGTGGCCGGCGCCCCCGGACGCCGGGTGCCGGGCTCACCCGACGGTCCCGAGCTCGCCGTCCGCGGCGTCCTCGGCCAGCAGGTCTCGGTGGCCGGCGCCCGCACCCTGACGGCGCGACTGGTGACCGCCGCCGGCGTTCCGCTGGCGATCCCGGTCGGCAGCCTCACCCACGCCTTCCCGCGCCCGGACGCGCTCGCCGCGGCCGACCTGGGCGCCGTCGGTCTCACCGGTTCCCGCCGGGCGACGGTGCGCGCGCTGGCCACCGCCCTGGCCGACGGCGACGTCGCGCTGGACCCGGGCGCCGACCGCGACGAGGCGGTCCGGGCGCTGCTCGCCGTCCGCGGCATCGGCCCCTGGACGGCGGCGCTCGTCGCGCTGCGCGGTCTGGCCGACCCCGACGTGTGGCTGCCCGGCGACCTCGCGTTGCGACGCTCCCTCGCCGCCCTCGGCAGCACCGACGCCGAGGCCGCCACCCGTTGGCGCCCGTGGCGCTCCTACGCGGTGATGCACCTGTGGGCGCTCGCCGCGCCCTCGTTCTTCACCCGCCCACCCCTCCCT
>NZ_JAVREI010000009.1:0-163071 GCF_031845325.1 Blastococcus goldschmidtiae
CACCCGCCCCATCCGCCCGGTTGCGTTCCGCTGCAGCGCGCCACGTCCCACCGCCGCGGACCGGGGCGCGGCACCATCGCCAGAGCTCCACCGGAACCCGAGAGGCAGTCGACGATGAGCAGCACCGGATCCGCCGCGGCGTCCGATGCGCCCCGGCCCCCGGTGCACGTGCCCGTCCTGCTGGACCGGATCTCCGAACTGTTCGCGCCCGCCTGCGCGCTCCCCGGCGCCGTGCTCGTCGATGCGACCCTCGGTCTCGCCGGCCACTCGCTGGCGCTGCTGGGCGCCCACCCCGGCCTCCGGCTGATCGGCCTGGACCGCGATCCCGACGCCCGCGCCGAGGCGGCCCGCCGCATCGAGGCCGCCGGCCACACCGACCGGGTCACCCTGGTCCCCGCCGTCTTCGACGAGCTGCCCGACGTCCTCGACCGGCTCGGCGTGGCCGAGGTGCAGGCCGTCCTGTTCGACCTCGGCGTCTCCTCGCTGCAGCTCGACCGGCCCGACCGCGGCTTCAGCTACTCCGCCGACGCCCCGCTGGACATGCGGATGGATCCCGGGGCCGGCCGCACCGCCGCCGAGATCGTCAACACCTATCCGCCCAAGGACCTGGCCCGGGTGCTGCGGGTGTACGGCGAGGAGCGCTTCGCGTCCCGGATCGCCGCCGCCATCGACCGCGAGCGCGCCCGCGACCCCTTCACGACCACCGCCCGGCTGGCCGAACTGGTGCGCGACGCCATCCCCGCCGCCACCCGGCGCACCGGCGGACACCCGGCCAAGCGCACCTTCCAGGCGCTGCGGATCGAGGTCAACGACGAGCTGGGCGTCCTCGAGCGGGCGCTGCCCGCGGCGATCGAGGCGCTGGCCGTCGGAGGGCGGATCGCCGTCATCACCTTCCACTCCCTCGAGGACCGCATCGTCAAGCAGACCCTCGCCGAGGGCGCGACCGACCACACCCCGCACGGCATGCCCGTGCCCCTCCCGGAGCACGGTCCCGTGCTCCGGCTCCTGACCCGTGGCGGCGAGGCCGCCTCCGACGCCGAGGTCGCCGCGAACTCCCGCGCGGCCTCGGCCCGCGTCCGCGCGGCCGAGCGCATCCGGAGGGCGGCATGAGCGGCCGTGCCACTGCCCGCGTCCCCGTGACCCCGCGCGCGACGACCGCACGCGCCGTACCCGCCCGGTCGGCGCCGCGTTCCCCGTCCCGCCCCCAGCTCAGCGTGGTCGCCACGCCGCCGGCCCGGCCCCGCCGGCGCGCCCGCGCGGCCCTGCGCTCCCGCCGGGCGCCGTTCGTGCTGCTCGTGGTCGCGCTCCTGGCCGGCACGACCGTGGGGCTGCTCGTCCTCAACACCGCGATCGCGGTCGACTCGCTGCAGGCCAGCCGGCTGCGCGCGGACAACGCCCAGCGGGCGCAGGACGTGCAGAGCCTCGAGCAGCAGGTCATCGACGGCAACACGCCCGCCGCCATCGCCCAGGCCGCGGTGGCCGCCGGACTCGTGCCTGCCGGCGCTGCCGCCTACCTGGTCCTCGACCCCGACGGCACGCCCGTCCTCCGGGGCGAGCCGGCGCCGGCCGAGGCCCCGCCCGCCCCGGCGCCGCCCGCGCCGGAGCCGCCGGCGCCGTCCGCACCGGCGCCGTCCGCACCTGCGCCGTCCGCACCTGCGCCGTCCGCACCGGCGGAGCGCCCCGCGGGCGGGAACTGACCGTGACGGGCTCCGTCCGCGGCCCCGGAGGGGGCGCGCGCAGCGGCCGGCCGGCACCACGTACCGGGCCGGGCGCCTTCACGTCGCGTCGTGCACCGGGCAGCCGGCGCAGCGGGGGAGCGGGCCTGACCCTGGCCCAGCGCATGCGGCGCAACCGGATCGGCCTGATCCTGCTCGTCACCCTGCTCGTCGTCGTCATCGGCCGGCTGGCCGTCGTCCAGGGCGTGGACGGCGCGGCGTACGCCAACGCGGCCTCCCTGGACCGGCTGCGCACCTATCCGATCGCGTCGATCCGGGGGGAGATCCAGGACCGCGAGGGCCGGCCCTTCGCCTACACCGTGGACGCCTCCCGCGTGGTGGCCGACCCGACCGTGGTTGCTGACCCCGCGCGCACGGCCCTGGCGCTGACCACCGTGGTCGGCGTGCCCGTCGGCGAGCTCACCGAGAAGCTGTCGGGCGAGGGCCGCTACGTCGTGCTGGCCACGCAGGTCGCGCCGGAGACCGCCGACGCGGTGGAGGAGCTGGGGCTGGGAGGTGTCTTCCTCGAGGACGACCCGGTGCGGCTCTACCCCTCCGGCGCCGTCGGCGGCCAGGTCGTGGGCTTCGTCGGGCGCGAGGGCGCCGGGCTAGCTGGCATCGAGCAGACCTTCGAGGACGTGCTCGCCGGCACGCCGGGCACGCGGCGCGTCGAGGTGGGTAGCGGGGGCAACCCCATCCCCTCCCGGGGCATCGACGAGGCGCTGCCGGCGACCGACGGCAGCGACGTCACCCTGACCCTGGACCAGGACCTGCAGTACGTGACCGAGCAGCGGCTGGCCGAGTCCTGCGCCGACGGCGCGACGACCCGGGCCTCGGCGGTCGTGCTGGACGTGCGCAGCAGCGAGGTCGTGGCCATGGGCTCCTGCCCCGGCTACGACCCGGGCCGGTACGCCGAGACCCCCGACCTGCTGGGCAACCCCATCGTCTCGAGCGTGTTCGAGCCCGGCTCGGTCCTCAAGGCGGTCACGCTGGCGGCCGCCGTCGAGGAGGGGGTGGCGACGCCGGACCGGGTGCTCAGCGTCAACGGGCACATCCAGGCCGGCGACCGGGTCGTCACCGACGCCCACGACCACGCACCCGTCGACTGGACGGTCACCGGCATCCTCGCCAAGTCGAGCAACGTCGGCACGATCATGCTCGCCCGCGAGGTCGGGGACGAGAAGCTCGAGCAGTACCTGCGGGCCTTCGGCGTCGGCAGCCGGACGGGCATCGAGCTGCCTGGCGAGAGCGCCGGCATCCTGCAGGAGTCCGCGGACTGGAGCGGGATCCGTGCCGCCAACATCGCCATCGGGCAGGGCGTCTCGGTCACCACGCTCCAGATGGCGTCGGTCTTCCAGGCCATCGCCAACGGCGGCGTGCGCGTGGAGCCCCGCATCGTCCGGTCGGTGACCGCCCCGGACGGGCGGGTGCGTCCCGCGGACGAGCCGGAGACGACCCGGGTGATCAGCGAGGCGACCGCCGACTCCCTGGCCTACATGCTGGAGGCCGTCGTGGGCCCGGGCGGCACGGCGCCGCTGGGGCAGATCGACGGCTTCCGCGTGGCGGGCAAGACAGGTACCGCCCAGCGCGCCAATCCCGAGACCGGCGGGTACGCCGGCGGTGGCTACGTGACCACGTTCGTCGGGTTCGCCCCCGCGGACGACCCGCAGTACGTGGTCGCCGTCGACCTCGAGCGGCCCACGAGCTCCGCCGAGGGCGGCCAGGTGGCCGCACCGGTGTTCCGCGACATCCTCCGCTACGCGCTGACCGCCGACGGGGTGGTCCCGTCGGGCACCGCGCGGCCCGACTTCCGCCTCACCGCCACCCCCTGAAAAAGGACCCCACTGCCCCCCACCGCTCGCAGGCTCGCGGCGGGACCCTGCAGCGGGGCCGTGGCGCGGCACGGGTACGGCGGGGGTCGCCGGTAGATTGGAGCCTCGTGACCCCGACCGACGCCGGGTCGGCACCCCGGCCCACGGGGAGCCGCCCACTCGATCCGCGCCCCGTGCCGCTCGCCGACCTCGCCGACCTGGTCGGTCCGCCGTCCACCGGCACCGCGGACGTCGCAGTCTCCGGGCTCACCCTCGCCTCCGGAGAGGTCTGCCCGGGTGACCTCTACGCCGCCCTCCCCGGAGCCCGCACCCACGGCGTCCGGTACGTCGGGGAGGCGGTCCGCCGGGGCGCCGTCGCGGTCCTCACCGACCCGTCGGGGCGCGACGACGCGGTGGCCACCGGCCTGCCGGTGTGCGTCGTCGACGACCCCCGCGGGGTGCTCGGCGAGGTCGCGGACCGGG
This sequence comes from Blastococcus goldschmidtiae, assembly GCF_031845325.1. Lineage (NCBI taxonomy): Bacteria > Bacillati > Actinomycetota > Actinomycetes > Geodermatophilales > Geodermatophilaceae > Blastococcus > Blastococcus goldschmidtiae. The sequence continues at coordinate 4,010 of NZ_JAVREI010000009.1, forward strand.
TGTACGACCGGCCGAGCGAGCGGGTGGACGTCATCGGGATCACCGGCACCAACGGCAAGACCACGACCGCCTACCTGGTCGAGGCCGGCCTCGCGGCCGCCGGCCGGGCCACGGGCCTGATCGGCACGGTGCAGACGCAGACCCGGGCCGCCGACGGGACGGTCACCGCCCTGCCCAGCGAGCGCACCACCCCCGAGGCGCCGGCGGTCCACGCGCTGCTCGCGGCGATGGCCGAGTCGGGTGTGTCGACCGTGGTCATGGAGGTGTCCAGCCACGCGCTGGTGCTGGGCCGCGTGGGTGGCGTGCGGTTCGCCGCCGCCGGCTTCACCAACCTCAGCCAGGACCACCTGGACTTCCACGGCGACCTGGAGGAGTACTTCCGGGCGAAGTCGCTGCTGTTCGACGGCCGGGCCGCCGCCGAGGTGGTCGACGTCGACGACGAGCACGGACGCCGGCTGCTCGACCGGCCCGGCCGGCCCCGCCCGGTCACCGTCTCCACCGAGGGCGAGGGCCGGGGCGAGGCGGAGGACACGGACTGGCGGGCGACCGACGTCGCGGCCGCCGCCGACGGCGGCTCCACCTTCACCCTGCACGGCCCTGACGGGATCCGGCGGGAGGCGAGCGTGCGGCTGCCGGGCCGGTTCAACGTGGCCAACGCGGTGCTGGCCGTGGCCCTGCTCGACGCCGCGGGCGTGCCGGTCGACGCCGCGCTCGCGGGCGTGGCCACGACGGTGGTCCCGGGCCGGATGGAGCCGGTCGAGGCCGGCCAGCCCTTCGTCGCCGCCGTGGACTACGCGCACACCCCCGACGCCGTCGCCACCGCCCTGGGTGCCCTGCGGGCGGCGACCGCCGGCCGGCTGATCACCGTGCTCGGCTGCGGAGGCGACCGGGACCCCGGCAAGCGGGCGGCCATGGGCACGGCCGCGGCCGCCGGCAGCGACGTCCTCGTGGTCACCGACGACAACCCGCGCTCGGAGGACCCGGCGGCGATCCGGGCCGCGATGCTCGCCGGCGCTCTGGACGTGCCGGAGGACCGCCGCGCCGAGGTGCTCGAGGTGGGGGACCGGCGGGCGGCGATCGAGGCCGCCGTGGCGCTGGCCGGGCCGGGCGACGCCGTGCTCGTCGCCGGCAAGGGGCACGAGACCGGCCAGGAGATCGCCGGCACGGTGCACCCCTTCGACGACCGCGCGGTGCTGCGCGAGGTCCTTTCCGCGTCGGACGCCTCGGCATGATCCGTCTGACCCTGGCCGAGGTGGCCGAGCTGACCGGCGGCACGCTCACCGGCGGCGACCCGGGCGCCACCGTCACCGGTGCGGTCACCCTCGACTCGCGCACGGTCGCCCCCGGGGACCTCTTCGTCGCCGTCGCGGGCGAGCGGGTGGACGGGCACGACTTCCTCGCCGCCGCCGGGGCTGCCGGCGCCGTCGGCGCGCTCGGCGCCCGGCCCGACCCCGCGCTGCCCTGCGTGGTCGTGGACGACCCCGTGGTCGCGCTGGGCAGGCTCGCCGCCGGGGTGCACGCCCGGCTGACGGCCGCCGGGCTGCGCACGCTGGCCCTCACCGGCTCGTCGGGCAAGACCTCGACCAAGGACCTCCTGGGCCAGGTGCTGGCCGGGGCGGGGGCCACGGTCAGCCCGCCGGGGTCGTACAACAACGACATCGGCCTGCCCCTGACGGTGCTCTCCGCCGACGAGGACACCCGGTACCTCGTGCTCGAGATGGGCGCCCGGGGTCCCGGCCACATCGCCGCGCTCTGCCGCATCGCCCCGCCGCAGATCGGCGTCGTCCTCAACGTCGGCTCGGCGCACCTGGGCGAGTTCGGCAGCGCCGAGGTCATCGCGCAGGCCAAGGGCGAGCTCGTGGAGGCGCTGCCCGAGGACGGCACCGCCGTCCTGAACGCCGACGACCCGCGCGTCCTGGGCATGGCCCCGCGCACCCGGGCGCACGTGGTGACCACCGGCCGCGGGACCGACGCGGACGTGCGGGCCACCGACGTCGCGCTCGACGACTCCGCCCGCGCCAGGTTCACCCTGGTCGCGGGCGGCGAGGAGCACGCCGTCGCGCTGCGCGTCGTCGGCGAGCACCAGGTCGCCAACGCCCTGTCCGCCGGCGCGGCGGCGCTCGCCGCCGGGATGACCCCGGCCGACGTCGCCACCGCCCTATCGGCGGCCGGTGCGCGCAGCCGGTGGCGGATGGAGGTGACGCGGCGGGCCGACGGCGTCACCGTCGTCAACGACGCCTACAACGCCAACCCGGAGTCCATGCGGGCGGCGCTGGCCGCCCTCGCCGGGCTGCCCGCGACCCGGCGGGTCGCGGTGCTGGGCGCCATGGCCGAGCTGGGACCGGACGCGGAGGACGAGCACCGGCGGCTGGGCGCCGACGCGGTCGCCGCCGGGGTGGACGTGATCGTCGCCGTCGGGCGCGATGCGGTAGGGATAGCCGAGGCCGCGGTCACCGCCGGGCTCGGCGCGGGAGAGGAATCGATGCACGTGCCGGACCGGGCCGCTGCCCGCGAGTTGCTGGCCCGGGAACTGCGCCCCGGGGACGTCGTCCTCGTCAAGGCCAGCCGCTCCTACGGGCTGGAGCTGCTCGCGGCCGATCTGCTCGACGAGGGGACGCAGGGATGAGGAGTGTCCTCATCGCCGCGGGCGTCGGGCTGATCCTGTCGATCCTGCTCACGCCGCTGGCCATCCGCGCGTTCCGGCGGCAGGGCATGGGCCAGGAGATCCGCGACGACGGCCCCGAGAGCCACCTGTCCAAGAAGGGCACGCCCACCATGGGCGGCACGGTGATCGTCGGCGCCACCGTCGTCGGCTACCTCGTCGCCCACCTGGCGTTCATCGGCGACGACGGCTGGGGCTTCAGCGCCACCGGTGTGCTGCTGCTGTTCCTCATGGTCGGCATGGGCACCGTCGGCTTCCTCGACGACTACCTGAAGATCCGGCACCGCCGCAGCCTGGGCCTGAACAAGACCGCCAAGCTCGTGGGACAGCTGCTCGTCGGCGTGACCTTCGCGGTCCTCGCGATCAACTTCCCGAGCAACGGGCTCACGCCGGCGTCGACCGTCGTGTCCTACGTCCGCGACATCGAACCGCTGGCGCTGGGCTCGATCGGCTTCGTGATCCTCGCCTACCTGTTCATCGCCGGGTTCTCCAACGCCGTCAACCTCACCGACGGCCTCGACGGCCTCGCGGCCGGCTCCTCGGCGATGGTGCTGGCGTCCTACATCGTCATCTCGTTCTGGCAGTTCACCCACGACTGCGCCAGCGAGCTCATCGACGGCTGCTACCAGGTGCGCGACCCGTTGGACATCACGCTGGTCGCCGCGGCCGGCATGGGAGCCTGCCTGGGCTTCCTGTGGTGGAACACCAGCCCGGCCCGCATCTTCATGGGCGACACCGGCTCCCTCGCGCTCGGCGGGCTGATCGCCGGGCTGGCCATCGTCACCCGCACCGAGCTGCTGCTCGTCGTGCTCGGCGGGCTGTTCGTCGCCGTCACCCTGTCGGTGGTCATCCAGGTGGCGTTCTTCCGCGCCACCCGGCGACGGGTGTTCCGGATGGCTCCGCTGCACCACCACTTCGAGCTGGCCGGCTGGACCGAGAACACCGTCATCGTCCGCTTCTGGCTGGTCACCGGCATGGCCGTGGCCTTCGGGCTGGGGCTGTTCTACGCCGACTGGCTCTCCTTCGCGGGGCTGTGAGGGCGACGGGGGAGTGAGCATCGTCAGTGGCTGGGGGCACCTCCCGCTTGCGGGGCACAGCGACCGAGGAGCGGAGCGAGTCCGGAGTCGAACCGGAGGTACGGAGGTGACCGACCTGCGCGGCGCCACGGTGCTCGTCGCCGGGCTGGGGGTGTCCGGCGTCGCGGCGGCGCGGGTGCTGCTCGACCTGGGCAGCACCGTCACGCTCACCGATGCCGCCGAGCGGCCGGCCGTCGCCGAGCTCGCCGCCGCCGGAGCGACCTGGCTGGGGCAGCCGGCCGTCGTCCCGGACGGCACCGGCCTGGTCGTCACCTCGCCCGGGTGGCGCCCCGACCACCCGCTGCTCGCCGACGCCGCGCGCCGCGGCATCGAGGTCGTGGGGGAGCCCGAGCTCGCCTGGCGGTTGCGGATCGCCGGGCCCGACGGCGTCCCCGCGCCCTGGCTGGCGGTCACCGGCACCAACGGCAAGACGACCACGGTCACCATGCTCGAGGCGATCCTGCACGCCGCCGGCCGGCGGGCGGTGGCGGCGGGCAACGTCGGCCGGCCGCTGGTCGAGGTGGTCACCGCCCGGGACGCCGACGGCACGCCGAGCTTCGACGCGGTCGCCGTCGAGCTCTCCAGCTTCCAGCTGCACTGGTCCGCGACGCTCGCGCCCGCAGCCGCGGCGGTGCTCAACGTGGCCGACGACCACACCGACTGGCACGGCTCCTTCCCCGCCTACCGCGACGCCAAGGCCCGCATCCTGGAGCGGTCACCGGTGGCCGTCGCCGACGCCGGCGACCCGGTCGCCGCCGCGCTCGCCGCAGCCCATCCGCACCCGGTGACCGTCACCCTCGGCGAGCCGGCGCCCGGCCAGCTGGGTGTGCGTGGCGGAGCGCTGGTCGACCGCGCCTTCGCCGCCGATCCCGCGGGGGAGGTGCTGCTCGAGCCGGGCCTGCTGCAGGTGCCCGGCCCGCACAACACGGTCAACGCCCTGGCCGCCGCCGCCCTGGCGCGTGCCGCCGGGGTCCCGGCCGAGGCCGTGGCGCGCGGCCTGGCCGGCTTCCGCGGCGGCGCGCACCGCAACGTGCTGGTGGCCACCGTCGCCGGCGTGGACTGGGTGGACGACAGCAAGGCGACCAACCCGCACGCCGCCGGTGCGTCGCTGGCCTCCTACCCGCGCGTGGTGTGGATCGCCGGGGGTCTGCTCAAGGGCGCCGACGTCGATCCGCTGGTCGCCGCCGTGGCACCCCGGCTCGCCGGGGTGGTCCTGCTGGGCCGCGACCGGGACCTGATCGCCACGGCACTGGCGCGACACGCCCCGACGGTCCCCGTCGTGACGGTCCCCAGCGGCGACGATGGCGGGATGGATGGGACGGGTGTGACGGCCGAGGCGACGACGGCCCGCGTGGTGGCCGCCGCGCGCGAGCTCGCGCACCCCGGTGACACCGTCCTGCTCGCCCCCGCGGCCGCGTCCATGGACGTGTACCGCGACTACGCGCACCGGGGCACCGCCTTCGCGGACGCCGTCCGGGCGCTGGGCTGAGGTCGTGACGACGACGCAGGCGCGCCCTCGTCCCGTCCGGGCGCCGCGGGAGGACCGGGCACCGGGGCCGTCGCGGCGCTGGTCGGGCCCGGCCTGGCTCGACGGGCCGATGACCAGCTGCCACCTGGTGCTCGGCGCGGCCGGGCTGCTGCTGCTCATCGGGCTGACCATGGTGTTCTCCGCCTCCGCGATCGACGCGGCGCTCAACGACCAGCCCGCGTGGGCCCCGGGCGTCAAGCAGCTCATGCTGGCCTGCATCGGCCTCGTGGGCATGGTGGTCGCCATGCGCCTGCCGGTCGGGCTGGTCCGGCGGTGGTCGCCCGTCGCCCTCCTCGTCGTGGGGGCGATGCTGCTCCTGGTGCTCGTCCCCGGGATCGGCGTCAAGCTCAACGGCGCGCGGCAGTGGATCGACCTGGGCTTCATGTACTTCCAGCCCTCCGAGCTGGGCAAGCTGGTGTTCGCGCTCTGGGGGGCCCACGTGCTCGCCCTGCGCGAGCGCTACCTGACGACGACGTCGCTGCTGGTGCCGGTGCTGCCGGTGTTCGGCATCCTCGCGCTGCTGATCATCGCCGAGCCGGACTTCGGTGGGGTGGTGAGCCTCGGCCTGGTGCTGGTCGGGCTGCTCTGGGCCGGCGGGATGCCGCTGCGCTGGTTCGGCTGGATGGCCCTCGCCGGAGCCGCGCTGCTGGCCGCCGTCGCGCTGCTCTCCCCGGTCCGCATGGCCCGCCTGACCTCGTTCATGGATCCCTTCGCGGACCCGAGCAACACCGGCTTCCAGGCCATCCGCGGGTTCTACGCGCTGGCCAGCGGCGGACTCTCGGGGGTCGGGCTGGGCAACAGCGCGATGAAGTGGAACATCCTCCCGGAAGCGGAGTCGGACTACATCTTCGCGATCATCGGCGAGGAGCTGGGCTTCCTCGGCTGCCTGGTCGTCGTCACGCTCTACGGCGTGCTGGCCTACGCCGGCTTCCGCATCGCCCGCCGTGCGGCCGACCGCTTCGTGCAGCTGGCCTGCGTCGCGATCACCGTGTGGCTGGTCGGCCAGGCCACCATGAACATGGGCTACGTGGTCGGACTGCTGCCGGTGACCGGCGTGACGCTCCCGCTGATCTCCGCGGGCGGCACGTCGCTGATCCTCACCCTCGTCGTCGTCGGGCTGCTGGCGCGCTTCGCGTGCACCGAGCCCGCGGCCGTGGAGTCGCTCCGCGGGCGCGACCGGGGCCGGCTCGCCCGCCTGGTGCTGCCCGCGCCGTCGGCGGCGGTCGAGCCCGTCCGCCCGCGCCGCCGGCCCGAGGAGCGCGACGCCCGTCGCCCGGCCGTGGGCGGCGGCCGCACCGTCGTGCACGCCCGCAGCGCGCCCACCCGGCGGGGCCCCGCGCCGTCGCCCGGCCGCAGGGAGCGGCCGGCCGCGGCGCCGCGGCCGATCCGGGAGGGCCGGCCGGTCCGCGACCAGCGGCCGATCCGGGAGGGCCGGCCGGTCCGCGACCAGCGGCCGATCCGGGAGGAGCGCCCGGTCCGTGGCGCACGGGCGGCCGAGCCGCCCCAGCAGCGCCCCGCGCTCCGGAACCCGGCCGCCCGCCGTCCCGGGGGAGCCCGGTGAGCGCACCGTCGTCCCGTCCGCTGTCGATCGTCCTCGCCGGAGGCGGCACGGGTGGTCACATCGAGCCGATGCTCGCCCTCGCCGACGCGCTGCGGCGCCGTCCCGCCGCGGACGGCGAGCTGCGGATCACCTGCCTCGGCACCGAGCGCGGCATGGAGACCCGGCTGGTGCCGGCCCGCGGGTACGACCTGCGGCTCATCCCGCCCGTGCCGCTGCCGCGCAAGCCGACGGTCGACCTGCTGCGGGTGCCCGGGCGGGTCCGCCGCGCGGTCGCGCAGACACGGGCGCTGCTGGACGAGCTGGCCGCCGACGTCGTCGTGGGCTTCGGGGGATACGTCGCCCTGCCGGCCTACCTGGCGGCGCGGCGGGCGGGCGTCCCGATCGTCGTGCACGAGCAGAACGCCCTGCCGGGGCTGGCCAACCGGATCGGCGCCCGGCTGGCGGCCCGGGTGGCCGTCACGACACCGGGGACGCCGCTGCACGCCGGGGTGCACGTGGGCATGCCGCTGCGCGTGGCGATCAGCTCGCTGGACCGTGCGGCCCGGCGGGCCGAGGCGCGGACCGCCTTCGGCCTGGAGGCCGACCGCCCCACCCTGCTGGTGTTCGGCGGCTCGCAGGGCGCGGCCACCCTCAACCGGGCAGCGGTGGGCGCCGCGGAGGCGCTGTCCGCCGCCGGGATCCAGGTGCTGCACGCGCGGGGCCCGAAGAACACCGATGTCGAGCCCCCGGGCGCCGGGCCGGGCTCGGCGCCCTACGTGGTGGTCGACTACCTCGAGCGCATGGACCTCGCCTACGCCGCCGCCGACCTCGCCCTCTGCCGGTCCGGTGCGGTGACCGTCGCGGAGCTCTCCGCGGTGGGGCTGCCGGGCGCGTTCGTCCCGCTGCCCATCGGTAACGGCGAGCAGCGGCGCAACGCCCTGCCGGTGGTCGAGGCCGGGGGAGGGCTGCTGGTGGAGGACGCGGAGCTCACGTCCGCCTGGATCGCCGAGCACCTGGTCCCGCTGCTCGCCGACCCCGACGCCCTGGCGGGGTACGCGCGACACGCCGCCGCGGCGGGGGCGCCCGACGCCGACGAGCGACTGGCTGAGATGGTCCTCGACGTGGCAAGGACCGAACGATGAGCGCCGCCGACGTCGCCGCCTGGACCGGGCCGGTGCCCTCGCCGCCGGAGCTGGGTGCCGTGCACTTCGTGGGCATCGGGGGCGCCGGCATGAGCGGCATCGCCCGCATCCTCCTGGCGCGCGGCGTGCCGGTCTCGGGCAGCGACCGGCGGGACACCCCGACCCTGCTGGCCCTGCGCGCGCTCGGTGCGCGGGTGGCGGTCGGGCACGCCGCGGAGCACCTCGGGGACGCCGACACCGTCGTCGTGTCCACCGCGATCCGCGCCGACAACCCCGAACTGGCCGCCGCGCGCAGCCGGGGGCTGCGGGTGCTGCCGCGGGCGGTGGCGCTCGCCTCCGTCATGGCCGGACGGCGGAGCGTGGCCGTGGCCGGGACGCACGGGAAGACCTCGACCACGTCGATGCTCACCGTCGCCGTCCAGGCCTGCGGCGCCGACCCGTCCTTCGCGATCGGCGGCGACCTCAACGAGTCCGGCAGCAACGCGCACTCGGGGGAGGGCGACATCTTCGTCGCCGAGGCCGACGAGAGCGACCGCTCCTTCCTGCTGCTGGCGCCCTTCGGCGGGATCGTCACCAACGTCGAGGCCGACCACCTGGACAACTACGGCGACCTGGCCGCGGTCGAGGAGGCCTTCGACCGCTTCCTGTCCACGGTGTCCCCGGAGGGGTTCGTCGTCGTGTGCGCCGACGACCCGGGCTCGGCCCGGCTGCGGGGCGTGCCGTCGTCGGCACGGCTGCGCACCTACGGCCGGGCGGCCGACGCCGACCTGCGCCTGGACGACCTGCGCGTCGAGGGCGACGCGACCAGCTACACCGCCGTGCTCGACGGACGTGAGCTCGGGCGGGTGCGGATCCTCGTGCCCGGGGAGCACATGGCCCTCAACAGCGCCGCCGCCCTGCTCGCCGGCCTGGAGCTCGGCCTGCCGGCGGACGGGCTGATCGACGGGCTGGGCCGCTTCGGAGGGGTGCACCGGCGGTTCGAGCTCAAGGGCGTCGTCGACGGCGTCCGCGTCTACGACGACTACGCCCACCACCCGACCGAGGTGCGCGCGCAGCTGCGTGCGGCCCGCGCGGTCGCGGGGGACGGGCGGCTGGTCGTGGCCTTCCAGCCGCACCTGTACAGCCGGACGCGGGAGTTCGCCGCGGGCTTCGGCGAGGCCCTCGGCCTGGCCGACGAGGTCGTGGTCATGGAGATCTACGGCGCCCGCGAGGACCCGGTGCCCGGCGTGACCGGCGCGATGGTGGCCGACTCCGTCCCGCTGCCGGTGGAGCAGGTGCTGTTCGAGCCGTCCTGGTCGGCGGCGGCGCCGGCCCTGGCCGACCGCGCCCGCGCCGGTGACCTGGTGATGACCATGGGCGCGGGTGACGTCTCGATGGTCGGCCCCGAGGTGCTGGAGGCGCTCACGGCCCGCGTGGCCCAGCGGGATGGGTGGGACGGGGAAGGGAAGGCGGGCGACGCGACGGGCGCGGCCCGGTGAGCAGGACGGGGACGACCACCCGCGACCGCGGCTCGTCCCGGCCGTCCCCCGGGCGGCGCCCCAGCGCCCCGGTCACCCCGCTGCGCAACCGCCGGTACGCGGCCCGGCGCCGGCGCGCCCTGCAGCTCGCGGTGGGCCTGCTCGTGCTGGCCGCCCTGGGCTGGGGTCTGTGGTCGGGGCCGCTGCTCGCCGTCCGGTCCGTCCAGGTCGACGGCGCGACCAGGCTGCCCGCGGCACTCGTGCGGGAGGCCGCAGGCATCGAGGGAGGCAGGTCGCTGCTGCGGGTGGACGTCGACGCCGCGCGGGCCGCGGTCGCCGAGCTGCCGCAGGTGGAGTCGGTGACCGTGACCCGGGGCTGGCCCAGCCGCGTCGTCATCACCCTGGTCGAGCGGACCCCGCTGGCCGTCGTCGGGGAGGCCGGGCGCCGGTCGCTGCTGGACGAGCGGGGGGTGCTCTTCGACTCGGTCACCGGCGATCCGCCGGCCGGCGTCGTCCCGCTCTCGGTCGCCGACCCCGGGCCGGACGACGAGGCGACCGCGGCGGCGCTGGCCGCCATCGGCGCGCTGCCGGAGCCGGTGCGGGAGCAGGTCGCCCGCGTGGAGGCACCCGGCCCCGACGAGGTCGTGGTCGTGCTGACCGACGGCCCCCTGGTGCGCTGGGGCGGGGCCGAGGAGTCGGAGAAGAAGGCCGGGATCCTCACCGCGCTGCTCGACCAGCTGGCGTCCGGCGCGCTCGAGCCCGCGGACGAGCTGGACCTCAGCGTCCCGAAGGCCGTCGTCGTCCGCTGATCGTCGCGCACGGTCGCCGCTCGCCTGCACAGGGCGCGGACCGGCCTGTGCGGCCGACACGCCCAGGACCGCGACACGCCCGGCGGCAGAAACAAATGTCGCGCGTGTGATTCCTGGGGCGGGCGGGAGTCTGCACCCCGACCTGAGACGAAAGCGGCGCGGGTCGTCACGATCAGTGGTGCAGTTGTGATCGGTGAGTCGTCAGTAAACGGTCGTCATCCGCGCTACCGACACGCCGAGCCGGGCGGGGTGCTTGTAGCGCCTCTCGACCCGCACCTAACTTCATCCACGTCGACCGAGTTGACATAACTGTAAGGCTGAACTTGAGGATGAGGGTCCAGTTGGGGAGCGCCGCATGACACCTCCGCACAACTATCTAGCGGTCATCAAGGTCGTCGGCATCGGCGGCGGCGGGGTGAACGCGGTCAATCGCATGATCGAAGTCGGCCTCAAGGGGGTCGAGTTCATCGCGATCAACACCGACGCCCAGGCCCTCCTGATGAGCGACGCCGACGTCAAGCTCGACGTCGGTCGGGAGCTCACGCGGGGGCTCGGCGCCGGCGCCCAGCCCGACGTGGGCCGCCAGGCCGCCGAGGACCACCGCGAGGAGATCGAGGAGGTCCTCAAGGGGGCCGACATGGTCTTCGTGACGGCGGGCGAGGGTGGTGGCACCGGAACCGGTGGCGCCCCCGTCGTGGCCTCCATCGCGCGCAAGCTCGGCGCCCTGACCATTGGCGTGGTCACCCGCCCGTTCGCCTTCGAGGGCAAGCGGCGCGCGGTGCAGGCCGAGTCGGGCATCGAGGAGCTGCGCAACGAGTGCGACACGCTCATCGTGATCCCGAACGACCGGCTGCTGCAGCTGGGCGACCGGAACGTCAGCGTCATGGACGCCTTCCGCACCGCCGACCAGGTGCTGCTGTCCGGTGTCCAGGGCATCACCGACCTGATCACCACGCCCGGTCTGATCAACCTGGACTTCGCCGACGTCAAGTCGGTCATGTCCGGGGCCGGCTCGGCGCTGATGGGCATCGGCAGCGCCCGCGGCGACAACCGTGCGCTGCTGGCCGCCGAGCAGGCGATCGCCAGCCCGCTGCTGGAGGCCTCCATGGAGGGCGCCCACGGCGTGCTCCTGTCGATCTCGGGCGGGTCCGACCTGGGCCTGTTCGAGATCAACGAGGCCGCCTCGCTGGTCTCCGACGCGGCGCACCCGGACGCCAACATCATCTTCGGCGCCGTCATCGACGACGCCCTGGGTGACGAGGTGCGGGTGACCGTCATCGCCGCCGGGTTCGACAGCGGCAAGCCCAACGTGCGCAAGGACGGTGCTGCCGCATCGGTGCCCGGGAGCCAGTCCAACGGCTCGGTCCCCGGCGGGCTGACGCCGCACCGCCGCCCCGCGGTGGCGCCGATGAACCCCGCCCCGGCGGCACCGCAGGGCTCCGGTGAGCGGCTCGCCCCCGCGCAGCCGGTGGCCTCGGCGCCCGCGGCCCCGTCCCGGCCGACGCCCCCGCCCGCCGGCGGTGGCATCACCGTGCCTCCGCTGCCGCCGATCCCCGGAGCGATCAACGGTCGTCGCCCGCTGTCCAACGAGGACTTCGAGGAAGAGCTCGACATCCCCGAGTTCCTCAAGCAGTAGAAGGACCCCCGTCCTCCCCGACCTTCGCAGGCTCAGGCCGGGTCCCTGGACGGGGGCCGTTCCATCGCGTCACCTCGTAGGCTGCGCCTACATGAACACGAATCCGGCCGCCTCGTCGGCGGTGCGACCCCGCCGGGTCGTCACTGACCGACGGGGCGGCCGCTCCGTGTCGCCCTACGACTCCTTCAACCTCGGCGACCACGTCGGTGACGATCCAGCCGCCGTGGCGGCCAACCGGTCGCGCGTGGCACGCGAGCTCCGGGTCGGCGAGGAGCGGCTGGTCTGGATGGACCAGGTGCACGGCTCGGCCGTCGCGGTCGTCGACGCCCCGCAGGACGGCCCCCTGCCCGGTACCGACGCCCTCGTCACCGCCACCCCGGGGCTGGTCCTCGGCGTCCTGGCCGCCGACTGCGTGCCCGTCCTGCTGACCGATCCGGTCGCCGGGGTGGTCGCCGCCGTGCACGCGGGCCGCGAGGGTGTGCGCCGGGGCGTGCTGCCCGCGACCCTGTCGGCCATGGCGAGCCTCGGCGCGCGGGCCAGGCACGTCACCGCGCTGCTGGGCCCGGCCGTGTGCGGCGCCTGCTACGAGGTGCCCGAGGCCATGCAGGCGGAGGTGGCCGCCGTCGTCCCGGCCGCCGCCGTCCCGACCCGGCGCGGCACTCCGGGGCTGGACCTGCGCGCCGGCCTGGCCGAGATCCTCGGCCGCGCCGGCGTGACCGAGGTGGTGCACGACGCGCGTTGCACCGTCGAGGACCGGACGCTGTTCTCCCACCGCCGGGACGGCGTCACCGGGCGCCAGGCCGGCCTGGTGTGGCTCGACCCGGCATGACCGACCTCGCGCAGAACCTGCGCGCGGTGCGCGACCGGATCGACGCCGCCGCCCGTGCCGCGGGGCGGGACCCGGCCACGGTCGCGCTGCTCGCCGTCAGCAAGACCTGGCCCGCGGCCGATGTCCGTGCCCTGGCAGGGCTCGGGCAGTCCGACTTCGGCGAGAACCGCGCGCAGGAGCTGGTCGGCAAGGCTGCGGAGCTCGCCGACCTCCCGGTCCGCTGGCACTTCATCGGCCAGCTCCAGCGCAACAAGGCCGCCGCGGTGGCCCGGCTGGGTGCGGTCGTCCACTCCGTGGACCGGACGTCGCTCGCCCAGGCCCTCAGCCGGGCGGGAGAGGCCGCGGAGCGGGCCGTCGAGGTCTTCCTGCAGGTCGACCTCGGCGGGCCCGAGGGGGAGTTGGGAGCCCGTGGGGGAGTGGACCCCGCCGAGCTGCCGGCGCTGGCCGACGCGGTCGCCGGGCTGCCCGGGATCCGGCTGCGCGGACTGATGGCGGTCGCGCCCCGCGGAGCCGATCCGCGGCCGGCGTTCGACCGTGCGGGCGAGCTGGCCGCCCGGCTGCGGGCCGACCACCCGGAGGCCGTGGAGTTCTCCGCCGGCATGAGCGGCGACCTGGAGGAGGCCGTCGCGGCGGGCGCCACGCTCGTGCGTGTCGGAACCGCGTTGTCCGGCCGACGGCCCCTAACCTCCCGAGGAGACACAGGAGTCACACCAGTCACACGGGCCTCCGGAGCCCCGGGGTGATTCCGTCGACGGTCGTCGAACGTGCAGGCTGAGCACGCTGGCAGAGGGGGAGGTCCGATGGCTGGAGCCATGCGGAGGATGGGTATCTACCTGGGGCTCGTCGAGGACGACGACGCGCGGGGGTACGGCCGGTACGACGCCCGCCAGTCCGACCATCCCGAAGCCGACCGCCGGTTCGCGCGGTACGAGGACGAGCGCTACGACGACTACGCCGACGGCGACTACCCGGCCGGGTACGCCGACGACGAGCCCGTCGAGCCGGCTCCGGCCCGGGCCCCCGAGCCGCTGAGCGTCCGCCGGGTCGCCCCGGCCCGCCCGCTCGGCCTGGCCCCCTCGGTGGGCAGCGGTGGCGGGTCCCGGATCAGCGCCATGAGCAGCGGCCCGGTCGGCGCCGCGGGACTCGCCGTCCGCGAGCCCGTCGCCGCCGTCGTGCCCGACCCGGCGCCGGCGCCGGCTCCCGCACCGCAGCCCTACCGGATCACCACCCTGCACCCGCGTACCTACAACGAGGCGCGCATCATCGGTGAGCGGTTCCGCGACGGGATGCCGGTCATCATGAACCTGACGGAGATGGACGACGCCGACGCCAAGCGGCTCGTCGACTTCGCCGCGGGACTGTCGTTCGGGCTGCGCGGTAGCATCGAGCGCGTCACGGCGAAGGTCTTCCTGCTCAGTCCGCAGAACGTCGACGTGACGGCCGAGGACAAGGCGCGGATCCGCGAGGGCGGGTTCTTCAACCAGTCCTGAGGTCCCGCGCGGGCGCCCGCCCGCGCGCACGATGACGGCGGCACGTCAGGTGCCCTGGACGAGCGAGGACCGTGTCACTTTTCTGGGGGATCGTCTCGTCGGTCCTGCTCGTGTTCCTCGTGCTGCTCTTCGCCCGGTTCGTCGTGGACTGGGTGATGGTGCTGGCGCGCAGCTGGCGTCCCTCCGGACTCGTCGCGGCGGGCCTGGAGGTCGTGTACAGCACCACCGACCCGCCGCTGAAGGCGGTGCGGAAGGTGATCCCTCCGTTGAACCTCGGCCAGATCCGCCTCGATCTGGGATTCATGGTGCTGCTGATCGCCGTGGTCATCCTCCGTGGGATCACCACCTCCCTCGCGCGCTAACGTGACGGGTACGTCCCCGGTAGCGGGCCGCGTCAGGGACCTGGTCCCCGGCGCACCGCTCGCAGCCCCCCAGTCCCGCCGTATCACTAAGGTGACCTGATGCCACTCACGCCTGCCGACGTGCACAACGTCGTCTTCAAGAAGCCGCCCATCGGCAAGCGGGGCTACGACGAGGACGAGGTCGACGCCTTCCTCGACGTGGTGGAGGCCGAGCTGGCCCGCCTGATCGAGGAGAACAACGAGCTGCGCTCGAGCGTCGGCGGCCGGGTCCAGGCCCGCGCCGAGGAGCGCCCCGAGCCCCCGGCGCCCGCGCCGGTGCCGGCCGCGCCGCCGGTCCAGCAGCCGCGCGAGGACGACAGCGCACGGGCCTCGCGGATGCTCGCCCTGGCGACCGAGACGGCCGACCGCTACGTCAACGAGGCCAAGACCCAGGCCGAGCAGATGCTCAGCGGTGCGAAGACCAACAGCGAGCGGCTCATGACCGACGCGCGCGCCAAGAGCGAGCAGATGGTCACCGAGGCCAAGCACCGCGCCGACTCGATGATCGGCGATGCCCGCACCCGCGCCGAGACCGTGGAGCGCGAGGCGCGGGCCAAGGCCGCGGCTCTGGACCAGGACGCCGAGCGCCGGCACACCGAGGCGATAAGCGGCCTCGAGGAGAAGCGGAGCAGCCTCGAGCGCCGGATCGAGGAGCTGCGCACCTTCGAGCGCGAGTACCGGACGCGGCTGCGGTCCTACCTCGAGTCGAACCTGCGCGACCTGGACAGCAGGGGCACGGCGGAGCCGGCCTCCGGTGCACGCCAGAACCAGCACGCCAGCGCCTGAACGACGCAGTCACGCACAGGGCTCCCGGACCATGGTCCGGGAGCCCTGTGGCGTCCGTAGGCGTGGCGGACCCTCGGGCAGGGGCGGCGCGCGGGTGGTGCCCCTAGAGTCCTGCTCGTGATCGTCGCGGCCGGCCTGTTGGTGCTCGGAGGTCTGGGACTGTTCGTGGCCGGTGTCCTGACCGACGTCACGGCGCTGTACTGGGCCTGCGTGGGAGCCTGCGTGGTCGCGGCCGTGCTGCTGTACCTCGCGCGGCGCCGACTGCGCGCTCAGGCCGCCACCGCACCGGCCACCACCGCACTGGCCACCACCGCACCGGCCGGCACCGCACCGGCCGGCACTGCACCGGCCACCGCCGCACCGGTCACCGCCGCACCGGCCGGCGCGGCACCGGCCACCGCCGCACCGGCCGGGGGCAGGTCCGGGCGGCATGCCGGTGACGCCGAGGAGCCCGCGACCCGGCCCGCTGCCGCGACCGCGCCGGGCGGTGCCGGCGTCCCGGAGCCCGCCCCCGCGGCGGGCGCCGACGGCCCGGCGCCGCCTGCCGAACCTCGCGGGACGGACGCGCCGGCCCTCACTCCTGCGGAGGAGCCGGCTGCCGAGGCGCCCACGGCGGAGGTCCCGGCAGCCGGGGCCACGGCGGCTTCTCTCTCGGCGGGCACGACGGCGGGCACGACAGGGGAGCCTCCGGTCGAGGAGGTCGAGGTCACCGATCTGCTCCTGGTCGTCGACCTGCGCGACGAGGTGCTCGTCGTGGACGAGCACCCGCGGTACCACGTGGCGGGCTGCCGGCACCTCACCGGCCAGGAGACCATCCCGCTCCCGGTGGACGAGGCGAAGACCGACGGCTTCACGCCGTGCGGGTCCTGCCGCCCGGACGCCACGCTCGCCGACCGGGTCCGCGCCCGGAGGGGCTCCGCCGGCGGCTGAGCCGCCGGTCGCCCGAGGCGGGCGCGGACCTCAGCTCCCGGCGCGGACCACCCAGAACCGCGAACCCTCGGGCCCCTCGACGCCGTCGCCGGTGCCTGCACCCGCCTGCACGCGCACGGCGAGCACCTCCGCGGCCAGCTGCTCGGCGTGCTCCTCCACCGCCTGCGCGACCGCACCCTCGGCGGTCCAGGACAGCTCGATCCGGTCGCTGACCTCCAAACCGCCGCTCTTGCGCGCCTCCTGGACCAGGCGCACGACCTCCCGGACGAGCCCGGCGCGCTCGAGCTCGGGGGTCAGCGTCAGGTCCAGCGCGACGGTGAGACCGCCACCGCTGGCGACGGTCCAGCCCTCGCGGGGGGTCTCGGTGATGATCAGGTCGCCGTCCTCCAGTGCGACGGCGGCGCCGTCCACCTCGACCGTCGCCGACCCGGCCCGGTAGTCCGCCACCAGTCCGGCGGCGTCCGCGGCGGCCACGGCCTTCGCGACCGCCTGCACCTGCTTGCCCAGGCGCCGGCCGACCGCCCGGAAATCGACCTTGACGCTGACGTCGACCAGGTCGCCGCCGACCGCGGAGAGCGCCACGAGCTCGGCGACGTTCAGCTCGTCGGCGACCTCGGTGACCAGGTCGCGGGGGAGCGCCGACCATGCGGGGGCCGCGACCAGGGCGCGGGCCAGCGGCTGGCGGGTGCGGACCTTCGCCGACGTCCGGGCCGACCGGCCCAGCTCCACCAGGCGGCGGACCAGGTCGACCTGGGCGACGAGCGCGTCGTCCCGTGCGTCCTCGTCGGCGGTGGGCCACGCGGCAAGGTGTACCGAGTCGACGGCGCGATCGGCGGCCGGACCGACGAGCCCCGGGACGACGGCACGACTCCAGACCTCCTCGGTGACGAACGGCACGAACGGCGCCATCAGCCGGGTGAGCCCGTCGAGCACCTCGTGCAGCGTGGCCAGGGCGGCGGGGTCGCCCTCCCAGAAGCGGCGCCGGGACCGCCGGACGTACCAGTTGGACATGTCGTCGACGAAGCCGGCCAGCAGCCGGCCGGCGCCCTGGGTGTCGAAGTCCTCCATGGCGTCGGTGACGCCCTCGGCGACCGCCGCGAGCCTGGCCAGCGCCCAGCGGTCGAGTAGCGGCCGATCGGCCCGCGCCGGGCCAGGGGTGGTCGCCGGGTCCCAGCCGTTGGCCTCGGCGTACAAGGTGAAGAAGCTGGCCGTGTTCCAGTAGGTGAGCAGCACCTTCCGGACCACCTCGGACAGCGTCTCGTGCCCGATGCGCCGGGCCGACCAGGGCGAGCCGCTGGCCAGCATGAACCAGCGGACGGCGTCGGCACTGTGCCGGTCCATCAGCGGGATCGGCTCCAGCGTGTTGCCCAGGTGCTTGCTCATCTTGCGGCCGTCCTCGGCCAGCAGGAGCCCCAGGCACAGCACGTTCTCGTACGAGCTCTGCTCGAACACCAACGTGCCGACGGCCATGAGCGTGTAGAACCAGCCGCGGGTCTGGTCGATCCCCTCGCAGATGAACTGCGCCGGGTAGGCCGCCTCGAACTGCTCCTGGTTGCGGTGCGGCGCGCCCCACTGCGCGAAGGGCATGGAGCCCGAGTCGTACCAGGCGTCGATCACCTGGCGGACCCGCCGGTAGGTGCCCTCCTCGCCGGGGCGGGTGAAGGTGACGTCGTCGATGAACGGCCGGTGCGGGTCCAGGTCGGACAGGTCGCGGCCGGTCAGCTCGGAGAGCTCGGCCAGCGACCCGATCGCCACCATGCGGCTCGGGTCGGCGTCGTTGCGCCAGATCGGCAGCGGCGTGCCCCAGTACCGGTCGCGGGACAGCGCCCAGTCGACGTTGTTGTTCAGCCAGTCGCCGTAGCGGCCCGTCTTGATGCTCTCCGGGTACCAGTTCGTCCTCTCGTTCTCGGCGAGCAGCTGGTCCTTGATCGCGCTGGTCCGGATGTACCAGGACGGCTGCGCGTAGTACATCAGCGGCGTGTGGCAGCGCCAGCAGTGCGGATAGCTGTGCTCGAACCGGTGCTCGCGCCAGAGCACACCACGGGTCTGCAGGTCCTCGACCAGCGCGGGGTCGGCCGCCTTGAAGAAGTGCCCGCCCACCAGCGGGATCTCGGGCAGGAAGTGCCCCGTGGCGTCGATCGGCACGACGACGGGCAGCCCGTAGCCGCGGCACACCGCGAGGTCCTCCGCGCCGAACGCGGGGGACTGGTGCACCAGGCCGGTGCCGTCCTCGGTCGTCACGTAGTCGGCGAGGACGACGTAGTGGGCGTCGCCGTCGGGGAACTCGACCAGCTCGAAGGGCCGCTGGTAGTGCACCCGCTCCCAGTCGCGGCCGGTGGTCCGGGCCAGCACCTCGCGGGGGGCGTCGGGGTCCAGGACGGCGTCGACCAGCGGCTCGGCGACGACCACGGTCGCCTCCTCACCGGCATGCTCCGTGCGGACGACGAGGTAGGCGACGTCGGGGTGCACGGCGACGGCGGTGTTGCTCGGCAGCGTCCACGGCGTCGTCGTCCAGATCAGCAGGTCGGCCCGGCCGGCCCACTCGCCGCTGGTGACCGGCATCCGGACGTACACCGAGGGGTCGGTCAGCGTCTCGTAGCCCTGGGCCACCTCGTGGTCGGACAGACCCGTGCCGCAGCGCGGGCAGTACGGGGCGACGCGGTGGTCCTCGACCAGCAGGCCCTTGTCGAAGATCTGCTTGAGCGACCACCAGACGCTCTGGATGTAGCCGGGGTCCATCGTCCAGTAGGCGGTGGACAGGTCGACCCAGTAGCCCATCCGCCGGGTGAGCTCGGAGAACGAGTCGACGTGCCGCTCGACCGACTCGCGGCACTTCGCGTTGAACTCGGCGATGCCGTAGCGCTCGATGTCGGGCTTGCCCGCGAAACCGAGCTCCTGCTCGACGGCGATCTCCACCGGCAGGCCGTGGCAGTCCCAGCCGGCGCGGCGGGGCACGTGCCAGCCCTGCATCGTCTTGAAGCGGGGGAAGACGTCCTTGAACGCCCGCGCCTCGATGTGGTGGGTCCCCGGCCGTCCGTTGGCCGTGGGTGGGCCCTCGTACACGTTCCACTGCGGCCGGCCGGCCGAGCCCTCGAGCGTGCGGGAGAAGATCTTCTCGGCCTCCCAGCGCTGGAGGATCTGCTGCTCGAGTGCCGGCAGGTCGACCTGCGGGGGCAGCGCGGCGAAGGGGCCGGTGGCCGAGGGGGAACTCACGGGACCCATTCTCCCCGAACGGCCAAACGCATTCGCACGGCGCGTCCACCGGCGGCCGCGAGGGGCGCCGGCTCGCCGCAGGAGACGGATCCGGGCGTGCGGGAGACTGCCCCCATGGTGGGCGGCGAACGGTGAGCACGACCGTGACGCTCGCGCTGGGCATCGGCGCCGTCGTCGTGCTCGTGGCCGCGGTGGCCCTGCGGCTCGCCGACCGGCTCGGTCTGCCCAGCCTGCTGCTCTACCTGGCGCTGGGCGTGGGGCTGGGGGAGAGCGGACTGGGCATCCAGTTCGAGGACTTCGACCTCGCCGCCAACCTGAGCATCGCCGCCCTCGTCGTCATCCTCGCCGAGGGCGGTCTCACCACCCGGTGGGACGACATGCGGCGGGCGCTGGGGCCTGCGGTCACGCTGGCCACCGTCGGTGTGGCCGTCAGCGTCGTCGTCACCGCCGCGCTCGCCGTCTGGCTGCTGGAGCTGGAGTGGGGCTTCGCCCTGCTGCTCGCGGCGGTGATCGGCTCGACCGACGCGGCTGCGGTCTTCGCGGTTCTCCGGCGGCTGCCGCTGCCGCGCCGGCTGGTGGCCGCCGTCGAGGCGGAGAGCGGTCTCAACGACGCCCCGGTGGTCCTGCTGGCCGCGGCGCTGATCGCGCAGCTCAACGGCGACGCCGCGAGCGCCTGGTACGTCGTGGCGCTCCAGGTGGCCGGCCAGCTCGCCGGCGGCGCGGTCCTCGGCCTGGCCATCGGGTTCGGCGGCGGCTGGGTCCTGCGCCGGGTGGCGCTCCCCGTGGCCGGCCTCTACCCGCTGGCGACGCTGGCCATCTGCGTGCTCGCTTACTCGGTGGCGACCCTGGGTGCCACGTCGGGCATCGTCGCGGTCTACCTGTGCGGGGTGGTCCTCGGCAACGTCCGGATGCCGCACCGCTCGGCCAGCATCGGTTTCGCCGAGGGGACGGCCTCGCTGGCCCAGATCGGCCTGTTCGTCCTGCTCGGGCTGCTCGTGTCGCCGAGTCGGCTGCCCGAGGCGCTGCTCCCCGCGCTGCTCGTCGGGGCTGCCCTGCTGCTGGTGGCCCGTCCGCTGTCGGTGCTGGCAAGCCTCGTCTGGTTCCGCTGGCCGCTGAGGCACCAGGCGTTCGTCTCGTGGGCGGGGCTGCGCGGCGCGGTGCCGATCGTCATCGCCACCTTCCCGTTGACCGCGCAGGTGCCCGACGCGGCGATGATCTTCGACACCGTCTTCGTCCTGGTCGTCGTGTTCACCGTCGTCCAGGGCGGGCTCCTGCCCCTGGTCACCCGGCGGCTGGGCATCACCGCGCCCGTCGTCCCGCGGGACGTCGACGTGGAGTCCGCCCCGCTGGACGAGCTCGACGCCGACCTGCTCCAGCTCACCGTTGCGGAGGGGTCGCGGCTGCACGGCGTCTACCTGCCGGAGCTGCGGCTGCCCGAAGACGCCGCGGTCGTGCTGATCGTGCGGGAGGGGCGGTCGTTCGTGCCCGACGACGTGACCCGCCTCATGCGGGGCGACCAGGCCCTCATCGTCTCCGCGCGCCGTTCCCGGCGGGAGGCGGAACGCCGCCTGCGCGCGGTCAGCCGGGCCGGGCGGCTGGCGTCCTGGCGCGGCGAGACCGGGGCGGTGACCGGCGCGGACTGATGCCCGGTCGGCCGTGCGGGGACCCGGCGGTACGTGCGAAGGTGACGTCCCCAGGGGCGCCGTGCGGGCACGGCGCCGACGGGTGCTGCGAGCGACGGAGACCGCCATGCGCTTCCTCTTCCGGCCCCCGGCCAACGAGGCGGCCGAGTTGCTGGCGCTGCCCTGGGACGCACCGCTCGAGGAGTGGGACGCCGGCCTGCTGCTCGAGGTGCCGCAGCGCGGCATCTCCCGCCACGTCGTGCGCTTCGTGGCGTCGGGCGGGCACGTGTACGCCCTCAAGGAGATCGCCGAGCGGCTGGCCCGGCACGAGTACGGCCTGCTGGCCCGGTTCGAGGAGGAGGGACTGCCGGCCGTCAGCGTGCTCGGCATCTGCGTGGACCGCCCCGACGACCAGCAGGCGATCCTCGTGACGCGGTACCTCGAGTACTCGATGTCCTACCGCTGGCTGTTCTCGCGCCCGCCGGGTGCCCACTCGGCGGAGCAGCTGCTCGACACGATGGTGGTGCTGCTGGTCCGGCTCCACCTGGCGGGCGTCTTCTGGGGCGACTGCTCGCTGTCCAACACGCTGTTCCGGCTGGACGCGGGCACCCTGGCCGCCTACCTCGTCGACGCGGAGACCGTCGAGCGCTACCCCTCCCTGACACCGGGGCAGCGCCGGCACGACGTCGACCTGGCCCGGGAACGGGTCGGCGCCGAGCTGCTCGACCTGCGGTTCGGCGGGCTGCTGCCCGACGGCATCGACCCGATCGAGGTGGCGGACGGCCTGCCGAAGCGCTACGAATCACTGTGGGAGGAGGTCACCCGCGAGGAGACCTTCTCGCCCGAGGAGCAGCAGTACCGCGTGGCAGAGCGGCTGCGCCGGCTCAACGAGCTGGGTTTCGACGTCGGCGAGATCGAGATCGTCACCTCTCCCGGGGGCTCCCGGCTGCGCGTGGAGACCCGCGTCTCCGAGCCCGGGCACAATCGGCGCGAGCTGTTCCGGCTCACCGGCCTGGAGGTGCAGGAGCGGCAGGCCCAGCGGCTGCTCAACGACGTCCGGGCCTACCGGGCCCACCTCGAGCAGCGCGGCGGGGCACCGGTGCCCGAGCCGGTCGCCGCGCACCGCTGGCTGGCGGAGGTCTACCAGACGGTGATGGCCGCGATCCCCCCGGAACTGGCCGGCCGGCTGGCCCCGGCCGAGATCTTCCACGAGGTGCTCACGCACCGGTGGCTCCTGTCCGAGCGGGCCGGCCGCGACGTCGGGACGGAGGAGGCGGCGCGCTCGTACGCGGCCGACGTCCTGCCGCGCACGCCCCAGGAGGTCACGACGCCGTCGGTCATCGCCGACCGCGCCCGGGGTCGCTGAGCCGTCCCACCCGTCGTCCGCCGGGTCACGATCCGATCGCTCCGGACGTGACGGGGCCGGTTCGAATTGACAGCGAATGTGGCCTGGACCACGCTCCGGGAACCGCTGTTGATCAGCTCGTGGCGCGCCAACGGAGGCGATGACCGATGCCGAACGCTCGAGGCCGTATCCGCTCGGACGGAAGGACCCCGGCGCCGCCGCTCGGGCGCCGGAGGGGGCGCGGGACGGCGGGGGCGGCGGCACTGCTGGTGGCCGCCGGGACGCTGGCCGGCTGCGGCAGCGACGGCGGGGGAGCCTCCTCGCTCACCTGGTACATCAACCCGGACGCGGGAGGCCAGGCGGAGATCGCCGCCCGGTGCACCGAGGAGGCCGACGGCCGCTACACGATCGAGACGGCGTTGCTGCCCCGCGACGCCGCATCGCAGCGCGAGCAGCTCATCCGGCGCCTGGCGGCCAACGACGACTCGATCGACCTCATGAGCCTGGACCCGCCGTTCATCCCGGAGTTCGCGCAGGCGGGCTTCCTGGCCCCGGTGCCCGACGACGTCGCCGATCGGGTCACCGAGGGCGTCGTGCAGAGCGCCATCGAGGGGGCGACGTGGGACGACGAACTGGTCGCCGTCCCGTTCTGGGCGAACACGCAGCTGCTCTGGTATCGGAAGTCGGTGGCCGAGGCGGCCGGCCTGGACATGTCGCAGCCGGTCACCTGGGAGCAGATCGTCGAGGCCGCCGAGGGGCAGGGCAAGCTCGTCGGCGCCCAGGGGACCCGCGCCGAGTCGCTCACCGTCTGGTTCAACGCCCTCATCGAGTCCGCGGGCGGCGAGATCATCACCGATCCCTCCCCGGAGGACCCGGCTCAGATCGAGCTCGGTCTCACCTCCGACGCCGGCGCGCGGGCCACCGAGACCATGAAGCTGGTCGCCGAGTCCGACGCGGCGGGCCCGGCCTTCTCGACCTCGAACGAGGACTCCACCGCCACGGGCTTCGAGAGCGAGGACGGTGGCTTCCAGGTCAACTACCCGTTCGTCTACCCGCGGGCGCTGGGCGCCGCCGAGGCCGGCACGCTCGACCCCTCGGTCCCCGACGACTACGCGGCCACGATCTACCCGCGCGTAGAGGAAGACCAGCCGGCCGCCCCACCCTACGGCGGGATCAACCTCGGCGTAGGTGCGTTCAGCGAGAGCCCTGAGCTGGCCTACGAGGCGGCGGAGTGCATCACCTCCGACGAGAACCAGGCCTACTACTTCGTGACCAACGGGAACCCGGCGTCCTCCGAGGCCGTCTACGACGACCCCGAGGTGCTGGAGGCATTCCCCATGGCCCCGGTCATCCGTGAGTCCCTCGAGCTGGCGGCGCCCCGTCCGCAGACGCCGTACTACAACGAGATCTCGGTCGGCATCCAGCGCAGCTACCACCCACCGTCGGGCGTCGAGCCCGGCGAGACGGGCGAGGTCGCCACCGAGCTCATCAACGCGGTCCTGGCGAAGGAGGACCTGCTGTGAGCACCACGACGCTGCCCCCGACCAAGAAGACCGAACCGAAGTCGGCACCGAAGGCCGGGATCAGCGACCGCTCCCGGAGCGAGCGCAAACTCGGCTGGCTGCTGGCCGGGCCGGCCTTCCTGGTCATGCTCCTGGTGACCGCCTACCCGATCCTGCAGGCCACCTACGAGTCCCTGTTCGACTTCCGCCTCACCGACCCGGACAACCGCTCGTTCGTCGGGCTGAACAACTACTGGGTGATCCTCACCGACCCGCTGTGGTGGGAGTCGATCGGCGTCACCGCGTTCATCACGATCGTGACGGTGGCCGTGGAACTCGTCCTCGGTTTCGCCCTGGCCCTGGTCATGGTGAAGGCGCTCCGGGCGCTTCGCCCGGTCCTGCGCGCGGCCATCCTGATCCCGTACGCGGTCATCACCGTCGTGTCCGCGTTCGCCTGGCAGTTCGCCTTCGACATCAACTCCGGTTTCGTGAACTCCTGGTTCACCTGGATCCCGGGTGTCTCGGAGAACACCGACTGGTTCGGGGACCGCTGGACGGCGCTGCTGGTCATCTGCCTGGCCGAGATCTGGAAGACCACGCCGTTCATCTCGCTGCTGCTCCTGGCCGGCCTGGCCCAGGTCCCCGAAGTGCTGCAGGAGGCGGCCAAGGTCGACGGCGCGACCAGGTGGCAGCGCATGTGGCGGGTGACGATCCCGAACATGAAGGCGGCGATCATGGTCGCCCTGCTCTTCCGGACCTTGGACGCCTTCCGGGTCTTCGACACCATCTTCATCATGACCAACGGGGCCAACGGGACCGAGTCGGTGTCGTTCCTCGCCTACCGGCAGACCATCGCGCGCCTGGAGATAGGCCTCGGGTCGGCGGTGTCGGTGCTGCTGTTCCTCGCCGTCGTGTTGATCGCGTTCACGTTCATCAAGCTGTTCAGGGTCGATCTGTCCCAGGCTCGGGGGGAGTAGTCCATGTCCACGCGGAAGAAGGTTCTCTGGGGCGTCGGCGGCTTCCTGATCGTCGTCTACTGCCTGTTCCCGATCGCCTGGATCGTCTCGGTCTCCTTCAAGGCACCCAGCGACCTGGCCAACAGGAGCTTCCTGCCGTCCGAGCTGACCTGGCAGAACTACGAACTCATCCTCACCGGGGGCGCCAGCGACCTGTTCCTGCCGGCGCTGCGCAACTCCTTCGGCATCTGCCTGATCGCCACGGCGATCTCCGTCCTGCTCGCGATGTTCGCGGCCTACGCGATCGCGCGGCTGGACTTCCCGGGTAAGAAGCTAATCCTGTCCACCGCGCTGGTGGTGGCGATCTTCCCGGTGATCTCGATCGTCACGCCGCTGTTCAACCTGTGGCGCCAGATCGGCCTCTACGACACCTGGCCCGGTCTGATCATCCCGTACCTGTCGCTGACCCTGCCGATCTCGATCTGGACGATGTCGGCGTTCTTCCGGGAGATCCCGTGGGAGATGGAGCAGGCCGCCCAGGTCGACGGCGCGACCACGTGGCAGGCGTTCCGCAAGGTGATCGTCCCGCTCGCCGCCCCGGGCGTGTTCACCACGGCGATCATCGCCTTCTTCATCGCCTGGAACGACTTCATCTACGGCATCTCGCTCACCTCCACCGAGGCCGCCCGGCCGGTCCCGGCGGCGCTGGGTCTGTTCACCGGCGCCTCCCAGTTCGAGGAGCCGACCGGCGCCATCTCGGCCGCCGCCGTGATCGTCACGATCCCGGTCGTCGTCCTGGTGCTGCTGTTCCAGCGGCGCATCGTCGCCGGCCTCACCAACGGCGCGGTGAAGGGCTGATCGCCGTGACCACACCCCCGATCCCGACCTCCCGAACCGCATCCCACCGAGGGGACGAGCACTGATGGCCTCCATCGAGATGAAGAACATCGTCAAGCAGTACGGCGACGGCTTCCCGGCGGTGAACGACGTGAGCCTGGACATCGCCGACGGGGAGTTCATGATCCTGGTCGGTCCGTCCGGCTGCGGGAAGTCGACGCTGCTGCGGATGATCGTCGGCCTGGAGGACATCACCAGCGGCGACATGGTGATCGGCGGGACGCGGGTCAACGACCTCGCGCCCCGCGACCGCAACCTGTCGATGGTCTTCCAGAACTACGCCCTCTACCCGCACATGACGGTGTTCGAGAACATCGCCTTCCCGCTGCGGCTGGCCAAGATGCCCGACGACGAGGTGCGCCGCCGAGTGACCGAGGCGTCCGACGTCCTCGATCTCAAGGAGCACCTCGAGCGCAAGCCGGCCAACCTCTCCGGCGGTCAGCGGCAGCGCGTGGCCATGGGACGGGCCATCGTCCGGCAGGCCGAGGCGTTCCTGTTCGACGAGCCGCTGTCCAACCTGGACGCGAAGCTGCGCGGGCAGATGCGTACGGAGATCTCCCGGTTGCAGCGCCGGCTGGGGATCACGACCGTCTACGTCACCCACGACCAGACCGAGGCCATGACGCTCGGCGACCGGGTCTGCGTGCTGCGCAAGGGGAAGATCCAGCAGGTGGCCTCCCCGCGGGAGCTCTACGAGCAGCCGGTCAACCTGTTCGTCGCCGGGTTCATCGGCTCCCCGCCGATGAACTTCCTCCCGGCCACGCCCGAGGGCAACCGCCTGAAGACGCCGTTCGGCGACATCGAGATCGAGCAGTCGCGGGCCGGGAAGCTCGCCGGGCACGACCTGCTCCTGGTCGGCATCCGCCCGGAGTACTTCGAGGACGCCTCGCTGGTGGACGAGGCGAAGCGGCCGCTCGGCTCGACCTTCACCGCACGGGTGGACGTCACCGAGTGGCTGGGCGACTCGCAGTTCGCCTACATCCCCTACGACGCACCCGAGTCGATCCAGACCAAGCTCCGCGACCTCTCCCGCGAGCTCGACTCCGAGGAGCTGCGCACGCAGGCCATCGTGTCGATCGACGCCACCAGCCGGATCCGCGAGGGCCGGGAGGCGGAGTTCTGGCTGGACAGCCGCAAGGTGCACGTCTTCGACCCGGAGTCGGGGGAGAACCTCACCCGCGACGCCGAGGCCGGCGCCGAGCTCACCCGGCTGGCGAACCAGGACCGCGAGGAGCAGCTGGAGGACTCGCAGACCCGCACGTCCGCGGGTCAGCAGGTGGGCGGGGCAACGGCAGCGTCGGCCTGACGGCGTCGGCGTGCCCGGAGGGGGCGGCCGGGGCGCGGCTATCGTCGGGTGCGGCGGCGCCGGAGCGGGTCCGCCCCCGAACCGAGGAGTGCGCCCTGTCCGAGCACCACGACCCGTCCGAGGGCCCGAACGACGGTGCGACGGCGTCCGACGGCGTGGCGGCCGCTCCCGGGAGGGGGCGGCCGCGTACCCGTCTGCTGCTGGCCCCGGCCGCGGCCGTGCTGCTCCTCGACCTCGTCACCAAGCTGGTCGTGGTCGCGACGATCGAGCCAGGGGAGGACATCCGGGCCCTGGGCGGGGCGCTGTACCTGACGCACCTGCGCAACACCGGCGCGGCGTTCTCCTTCGCCGAGGGCTTCACGGTCGTGTTCACGCTGGTCGCGGCGGCCGTCGTCGTCGTCATCGTGCGCACCGCCCGGCGGCTGTTCTCCACCGCATGGGCGGTCGCGCTCGGACTGGTGCTCGGGGGCGCCGTCGGCAACCTGATCGACCGGATCTTCCGCGACCCCGGCTTCCTGCGCGGTGGCGTCGTCGACTTCCTGTCGGTGTTCGGACCGGACGGCGAGGTGTGGCCGGTGTTCAACGTGGCCGACTCGGCGATCGTCTGCGGCGGGATCCTCGGAGCCGTCCTCGCGCTGCGCGGCATCGACTTCGACGGCGCCCGGGAAGGCGCCGGGTCGGCGGGCTCCGCCGGCAGCGGTGGTCGGCCCGTCACAATGGAGGAGTGACCAGCTCTCCCGGCCTGCCCGCGTCCGGGGTCCACCGTGCCCTGCCCGTTCCCGACGGGCTCGAGGGCCAGCGGGTGGACCAGGCGATCTCGCGGCTGTTCGGGCTCTCGCGGTCGGTGGCGGCCGAGGTCGCCGATGCCGGGAACGTCCAGGTCGACGGCCGGGTCCGCGGCAAGGGCGACCGGCTCACCGGGGGCAGCTGGCTGGAGGTCGAGCTGCCGCCGCCGCCGGGTGAGCCGGTGGCACCGCGCCCCGTCGAGGGCATGACGATCCTGCACGACGACGACGACCTGGTCGTCGTCGACAAGCCCGTCGGGGTCGCGGCCCACCCGAGCCCCGGCTGGGACGGGCCGACCGTCATCGGGGGGCTCGCCGCCTCGGGGTACCGGGTGTCTACCTCCGGAGCGGCGGAGCGCCAGGGTGTCGTGCACCGCCTGGACGCCGCGACCACCGGCGTGATGGTCGTGGCGAAGAGCGAGCGCGCCTACACCGTCCTCAAGGCCGCCTTCAAGGAGCGCACCGTCGAGAAGGGGTACCACGCACTCGTCCAGGGCCACCCCGATCCCTCGCGCGGCACCATCGACGCGCCGATCGACCGGCATCCCAAGCACGACTGGCGGTTCGCGGTGGTGCAGGGCGGCCGCCCCTCGGTGACGCACTACGAGGTGATGGAGGCGTTCCCGGCCGCCAGTCTGGTCGACATCCGGCTCGAGACCGGACGGACCCACCAGATCCGGGTGCACTTCTCGGCGCTGCGGCACCCCTGCGTGGGCGACACGACCTACGGCGCCGACCCCACGCTGGCCGCCCGTCTGGGCGTGAGCCGCCAGTGGCTGCACGCGGTGCGGCTGGGCTTCCACCACCCGGCCGACGGGCGCTGGGTGGAGTTCACCAGCGAGTACCCGACCGATCTCGCCGGCGCGCTGGCCGTCCTGCGCGCCGAGGCCTGACCCGGCCCGGGCGTCGGCCGTGAGCGGGCTCCCGGAGTCGCTGACCGACTTCGGCCCGGCGGCCTTCGCCGCGGTCGTCGTCGCCGTGTACCTGGTCGCCGGTGAGCCGGTGGCCGGCCACGTCCTGCACCGCCGCTTCGAGGGTCGGCTGCGCACCGACCCCGGCGCCCGCCGCTCCTTCTACGGCCGGCTGCTGATCCTCGAGTGGGGGCTGGCCCTGCTGGCCCTGGTCGTGTGGCTCTCGGCCCCCGGGGTGGACGCCGGGGCGGTGGGGCTGGCCTGGCCGCGGTCGTGGCCCGGCCCGCTGACGCTGCTGCTCGTCGGCCTCGTGCTCGTCTTCGTCGTCGCCTCCACGCGGGCCCTGCGCGGCGGCGCGCTGGTCGAGGCCGGCCCGCCCGCGCCAGCGCCCGCGGCCCGCCGTCCGCCCGGCCAGGGCCGGCACGCCGAGCCACCGGGGTCCGCCACGCTCGCCCTGCTGCCGCGCACCGCGGAGGAGCGCCGGCTGTTCACCGTGGTCGGCCTGACCGCCGGCATCTGCGAGGAGTGGCTGTACCGGGGCTTCTTCCTCGCCGTGGTCGCCGCCGTCGCCGGCGACCTCCCGACCTGGTTGCTCGTGCTGGTGGCGGCGGTCGCCTTCGGTCTGGCCCACGCCTACCAGGGACGCGCCGGCATCGTGCTCACCGGCGTGCTCGGGGGAGTGATGGCCGCGCTGTACCTGGGGACGGGGTCGCTGCTCCTCCCGGTGCTGCTGCACGCCGCCATCGACCTACGCTTCCTCCTCGTGCCCACGTCCGTGCTGCCCGCCGCAAGGCCCGCCTGGTGACCCGGCCGTCGGCCCGCGTGGCCACCCCGGACGACTGGCCGGAGGTCGTGGCCCTGCGCACCCGTGTCTTCGTCGACGAGCAGGGCGTGCCGCCGGAGATCGAGCAGGACGAGCGCGACGCCACGGCCGTGCACGTGGTGAGCCGCGACGCCGCCGATCGCGTCGTGGCCACGGGGCGGTTGCTGCTGCCGGCCGACGGCTCGGCGGTGGCCGGGATCGGCCGGATGGCCGCCGACGCGTCGGTGCGCGGGCTCGGGCACGGCGCCGCCGTCCTGGCCGAGCTGCACCGCCAGGCCGCCCTGCGCGGGGCCACCGCGGTCGAGCTGCACGCCCAGGTGACCGCCCGGCGGTTCTACGAACGGGCCGGCTACACCGCCGTCGGCGGGGAGTACCTCGAGGCCGGCATCGCGCACGTCACGATGCGCCGGGTGCTCGCGGAGCCGCACGACGGTCACCGGGTGCCGGGCGGGCACGCGGGCGGCACGGGGCGGATGTGACCGATCGGTCCGCCCGCGGGCAGACACGTCCTGTCAGACCCTCGGCGTAGACAGCTTCCAGTGCGAGGATCGACGGGCGTCACCCGAGACACCTCTCCCGAGGCTCGCACGCCGGTCTTCCCCGCCGGTCGCCCGCCGGAGACCATGCCGGCCGGGCACGCACGACCACTGAGGAGCACGACCGCACCGTGAGCGAGCTGGCGAGCGAACCGATGAACGCAGCACCCCTGGGAACGGACACGACGAGCGCCAGCGAGGAGTGTCCGTGACCAGTTCGTCCGATTCGTTCGCGCACCTGCACGTGCACACCGAGTACTCGATGCTCGACGGCGCGGCGAAGCTGCCCGAGGTGACGAAGGCGGCAGCCGAGCAGGGGATGCCGGCGCTGGCGATGACCGACCACGGCAACGTGTTCGGCGCCTACGAGTTCTACAAGCAGGCCGGCGCCGCGGGCGTGAAGCCCATCATCGGCATGGAGGGGTACTACACCCCGGGCTCGCGGTTCGACCGCGCTCCGTTCGACTTCGGCGACAAGTTGCTGGACGAGGAGGGCGACGGCGGCTCCAACCGGGGCAAGGCGGCGTACACGCACATGACGCTGCTGGCCCGCACCACCGAGGGGATGCACAACCTCTTCCGCATCTCCTCGCTGGCCAGCCTCGAGGGCCAGTACCGCAAGCCGCGCTTCGACCGCGACCTGCTCGAGCGCTACGGCAAGGGCCTGATCGCCACCACGGGCTGCCCGTCCGGCGAGGTCAACATGTGGCTGCGGGCGGGCAAGGAGGACCGGGCCAAGCAGGCCGCGGCCGACTTCCAGGACATCTTCGGCAAGGAGAACTTCTACGCCGAGCTGATGGACCACGGCCTGTCCATCGAGAAGAAGACCCGTCCGGCGCTGCTCAGGATCGCCGAGGACCTCGGGATCCCGCTGCTGGCCACCAACGACCTGCACTACACGCACAAGGAGGACGCCGGCGCCCACGACGCCCTGCTGTGCATCCAGACCGGCTCGCGGCTGAACGAGCCCAACCGCTTCAAGTTCAACGGTGACGGCTACTACCTGAAGAGCGCCGCGGAGATGCGGGCGCTGTTCCCGGGCGAGCTCTCCGTCGCGTGCGACAACACGCTGCTGGTGGCCGAGCAGTGCGAGGTCAGCTTCACCGAGGGCGCCGACCTGATGCCGCGCTTCCCCCTGCCCGAGGGGGAGGACGAGACCTCCTGGTTCGTCAAGGAGGTCGAGCGCGGACTGCACAAGCGCTACCCGGGCGGCATCCCCGCCCACGTGCGCAAGCAGGCCGACTACGAGGTCGGGATCATCTGCCAGATGGGCTTCCCGGGGTACTTCCTCGTGGTCGCCGACTTCATCAACTGGGCCAAGGACAACGGCATCCGCGTCGGGCCGGGCCGCGGCTCGGCCGCCGGCTCGCTGGCCGCCTTCGCCATGGGCATCACCGACCTCGACCCGCTGGCGCACGGCCTGATCTTCGAGCGGTTCCTCAACCCCGAGCGCGTCTCCATGCCCGACGTCGACATCGACTTCGACGACCGCCGCCGCGGCGAGGTCATCCGGTACGTGTCGGAGAAGTACGGCGAGGAGCGGGTCAGCCAGATCGTCACCTACGGGACGATCAAGGCCAAGGCCGCGATCAAGGACGCCGCCCGTGTGCTCGACCGGCCCTACTCCGTCGGCGACGAGCTGACCAAGCTCATGCCGCCCGGCGTCATGGGCAAGGACATCCCGCTGTCGGGGATCTTCGACCCGGCCCACCCCCGCTACAAGGAGGCCGCGGAGTTCCGCGCCCGCTACGAGTCCGACCCGGGGGCCGCCGAGGTCGTCGACCAGGCGCGCAAGCTCGAGGGCCTGAAGCGGCAGTGGGGCGTGCACGCCGCCGGCGTCATCATCGGCCGGTACCCGCTCATCGACAGCATCCCGCTCATGCGCCGGGAGGCCGACGGCGCCATGATCACGCAGTTCGACTACCCGACCTGCGAGACGCTCGGCCTGCTCAAGATGGACTTCCTGGGGCTGCGCAACCTCACCGTCCTGGACGACGCGCTGCGCAACATCGTGCTGAACGGCAAGGCGCCGGTCGACCTCGACGAGATCAGCAAGGACCTCACCGACAAGGCGACCTACCAGCTGCTCGGCCGGGGTGACACCCTCGGGGTCTTCCAGTTCGACGGCGGCCCGATGCGGTCGCTGCTGCGGCTGATGCGGCCGGACAACTTCGAGGACATCTCCGCCGTCGGCGCGCTCTACCGGCCCGGTCCGATGGGCGCGAACTCGCACACCAACTACGCGCTGCGCAAGAACGGCCAGCAGGAGATCACGCCGATCCACCCAGAGCTCGCCGAGCCGCTGGAGGAGATCCTCGGGCAGACCTACGGCCTGATCGTCTACCAGGAGCAGGTCATGGCGATCGCGCAGAAGGTCGCCGGGTACTCGCTCGGCAAGGCCGACCTGCTGCGCCGTGCGATGGGCAAGAAGAAGAAGTCCGTGCTGGACGCGGAGTTCGTCGGCTTCGAGGCCGGCATGAAGGCCAACGGCTTCTCCGCCGCGGCGATCAAGACGCTTTGGGACATCCTCGTCCCCTTCGCCGACTACGCGTTCAACAAGGCGCACTCGGCGGCGTACGGGCTGATCTCCTACTGGACGGCGTTCCTCAAGGCGAACTACCCGGCCGAGTACATGGCCGGCCTGCTCACCAGCGTCCAGGACGACAAGGACCGGCGGCCGATCTACCTCGCCGAGTGCCGCCGGATGGGCATCAAGGTGCTGCCGCCGGACGTCAACGAGTCCTCCTGGGACTTCACCGCGGTCGGCAACGACATCCGCTTCGGCCTGGCCTCGGTGCGCAACGTCGGGCACAACGTCGTCGAGTCGATCGTCCGGGCGCGCGAGGAGAAGGGGGCGTACAAGGACTTCCCCGACTTCATGAAGAAGATCGACACGGTGGCCTGCAACAAGAAGGTCATCGAGTCCCTCGCCAAGGCGGGCGCGTTCGACTCCCTCGGCCACTCCCGCCAGGGCATCGTCGCCATCCACGCCCAGGCGGTGGACTCCGCGATGGGTCTCAAGCGCAAGGAGGCCGAGGGCCAGTTCGACCTGTTCGGCAGCTTCGGCGAGGGCGCCGACGGGGACGGCGCGATCGAGGACCCGTTCGGCAGCGCACTCGACATCGTCATCCCGACGGCCGACTGGTCCAAGAGCGAGCGGCTGGTCTTCGAGCGGGACATGCTCGGGCTCTACGTCTCCGACCACCCGCTGCACGGGGTCGAGCACGTGCTGGCGCAGAACGCCGACACCCCGATCGCCGAGATCAACGCCGGCGGCGTCGAGGACGGTGCGAACGTCACGATCGCCGGCATCCTCACCGCGGTCTCGCCGCGCACCAACAAGCAGGGCGCGCCCTGGGCCATCGCCACGCTGGAGGACCTCGAGTCCGGCATCGAGGTGCTCTTCTTCCCCAAGACCTGGGCGGAGGTCTCGGAGAAGGTCGTCCGCGACCAGATCGTGGTGGTCAAGGGCCGGATCAGCCGCCGCGACGACCAGCCCTCGCTCTTCGGCTCCGAGGTGACCCTGCCCGAGCTCACCGAGGGCGCGCGCGGCCCGGTGCTGGTCTCGATGGCCGCCGGGCGCTGCACCCCGCCGGTGGTCGAGCGGCTCCGCGAGGTGCTGGGCAGCCACCCCGGCACCACCGAGGTGCAGCTCAAGCTGGTCAACGGCAGCCGCGAGACGGTGCTGCGGCTGGACCAGGGGCTCCGCGTCCGCCCGAGCCCGGCGCTGATGGGCGACATCAAGGCGCTGCTCGGCCCCATGAGCGTCGCGCTGCTGTGAGCCGGCCCGGCCCCCCCTTCGTCCCGCCCCGGCAGGTCGGGCCCGCGGCGTCCGACCGCTGGCTGGGCCGGCAGGAGCTGCGCGCCGACCGGCGCCCGGCGGTGCTGCTCGCCCTCACGCTGGCCGGCGCCGGGGCGCCCGCGGGGCTGCTCTGGTGGGTGCTGGCGCCCCGGGCGGACTTCCGCATCACCGCGGACGGTCCGGTGGTCGTCGGCTCGCCGTCGCTGGAGCTGCTGGTCGCCGACGACGCGATCTTCGTCCTCGTCATGGCGGTGGTCGGCCTGCTCGCCGGGCTGGCCGCGTGGCCGCTGCGCCGGCACCGCGGGGTCACGATCCTCGGCGCGCTCGCGGTGGGGGCGACCGCAGCGGGGGCGGTCGCCTGGCTGGTCGGCGAGATGCTCGGCGAAGGGCCGACCGATGCCCAGCTGTCGGAGGTCGGGCGGGTGGTCACCACCGGGCTGGACCTCGGAGCCACCGCGGCGCTGGCGGTCGCGCCGTTCGTGGCGGTCCTGGTCTACGTCCTCGGCGTGATCGTCAACGCCGAGGACGGTGTCGGCCGCACGGATGCTCCATCGGCCCCGTCCGGAGGCTCGCCCTGAGCGTGCGAAGGGCCGTCCGCCCCGTCGCAGGGCTCCCGTCGCGAGCGTGCGAGCGGTGGGGGGCGACGGGGTCCTTCCGGGGGTCCTTCTTCAGTTGACCGTCATGGGGGTGGCGAAGCGCTGCAGCGGCGCAGGCACCGCCCCGAGCTCGCGGAGCAGGGTCAGCTCCCGGCGCAGCAGCCGCGTCTCCGCCGCGAGCCGGCGCCGGGTGGCCGACTCGGCCAGCAGCGCCTGACGGTCCTCGGTGGTCAGCAGCGCCGCGGAGGCCACCAGCCAGGACAGCGCCGTGGGATCTCCGGCCACCGCGGCCAGCAGCGCGGCACGCTCGGCGTCCTCGCCGTCGCTGCCCGCGCCCAGGTCGGCCACCTCGTCCACGTAGTCGGTGAACAGCTCCTGCACGGCGGACGCCAGCAGGGCCAGCGAGTTCCGGGCGACGGAGGCGACCACCTCGTCCAGGTGCTCGTCGCACGGCGGAGGCGCCCCGGGGCCCGCCGTCCCGCCGGCCGCCGGACCGCTGCCGGGCAGCACCAGCCCTTCGGCGTCGCCGGCTGCCTCCTCCGCGGCCTCCTCGTCGGCGAGCCACTCCACCTCGCCCTGCAGGTAGGGCGGGTCGTCGCCGACCACGACGTCGCGCAGCCGGAAGCGCTCGCCGCCGACGGTCACCACCCGGAAACCGCCGTCGGACTGCGGGCGCACCATCTGCAGGCGGGCCACGCAGCCGATGTCGTACAGCGCCTCGGCCGGCGCGATCCGCTCCACCTCCCAGCCCTGCCGGATGGCGACGACGCCGAAGAACCGGCGGTCGCTCTCCTCCGGCATCGCCAGCAGGTCGAGCACCAGCCGGCGGTACCGGGGCTCGAAGACGTGCAGCGGCAGGACCACGCCGGGGAACAGGGGAGTCCCGAGCGGGAACAGCGGGATCAGCTCACCCATCCCAGCAGCCTACGGGCCGCTGGCTACGCTGGGACTTCCCGCCGGCCGCTCCCTGGTCGGCGCACCGAGCTCCTCCCGTCCCTTCCGTTGAGCCGTCCACCCGCCCACCATCCCGGAGGCAAACCGTGCTCGCCCGCATCGACCTGCGCGGATCCGCGCTGCCGGGAACCCGCGAGCTCACCGGCCTGCTGCCGCGCGCCGCCACCGACATCGACTCCGTCCTGGCGACGGTGCGCCCGCTGTGCGAGGACGTGCGGATCCGGGGTGCGCAGGCCGTCCGGGAGATCACCGCGCGCCTCGACGGCGTGGACAACGAGGACTTCGCCGTCCCGCAGGAGGCGCTGGACCGGGCGCTCGCCGAGTGCGATCCCACCCTGCGCGCCGCCCTCGAGGAGGCGATCGCCCGGGTGCAGAAGGTGCACGCCGACCAGCGCCGCACCGACGTCACCACCGAGGTCGTGCCCGGCGGCACGGTGACCGAGCGCTGGGTGCCCGTGCGCCGGGTGGGCCTCTACGTGCCGGGCGGGCTGGCCCCGCTGCTGTCCAGCGTGGTCATGAACGTCGTCCCGGCGCAGATCGCCGGCGTGGAGTCGATCGCGGTCGCCTCGCCGCCGCAGCGCGACCACGGCGGGCTGCCCGACCCCGGCGTCCTCGCCGCCTGTGCGCTGCTGGGCATCAGCGAGGTCTACGCCGTCGGCGGGGCGCAGGCCGTGGCCGTGTTCGGCTACGGCGCGGGCTCCTGCGAGCCGGTCGACATGGTCACCGGGCCGGGCAACGTCTACGTCACCGCGGCCAAGCGGCTGCTGCGCGGGCTGATCGGCATCGACTCGGAGGCCGGCCCCACCGAGGTCGCCATCCTGGCCGACGACACCGCCGACCCCGCACACGTCGCCGCCGACCTCATCAGCCAGGCCGAGCACGATCCGCTGGCCGGCGCCGTGCTCGTCACCGACAGCGAGGCGCTCGCCGACGCCGTCCTCGATCTGGTGCCCGGCCAGGTGACGGCGACCAAGCACTCCGACCGGATCACCACCGCGCTGGACGGCAGCCAGTCGGGGGTCGTCCTGGTCGACGACGTCGACGCCGGGCTGCGGGTCGTGGACGCCTACGCCGCCGAGCACCTGGAGATCCAGACCCGCGACGCCCGCGCAGTGGCTGCGCGGGTGCGCAATGCCGGCGCGATCTTCGTCGGGGCGTGGTCGCCGGTCTCGCTGGGCGACTACATCGCCGGTTCCAACCACGTGCTGCCCACCGGCGGGTGCGCCCGGTTCTCCAGCGGTCTGTCCGTGCAGTCCTTCCTGCGCGGCATCCACGTCATCGAGTACGACGAGCAGGCGCTGGCCGACGTCGCCGGGCACATCTACGCCCTCGCCGGGGCCGAGGACCTGCCCGGGCACGCCGCCGCCGTCCGCATCCGCCAGCGCACGTGACCGAGCTTGCGAGGTCACGAGAAGACACAGCAGCCCAGCGCATGCGGCTGACGAGCGCCAGCGAGGAAGCCGCGTGAGCTCGATGGACGAGCTCCCGCTGCGGCCGGAGCTGCGTGGCCGCACGCCCTACGGAGCCCCGCAGGTCCCGGCCGCGCACCGGCTCAACACCAACGAGAATCCGCACCCGCTGCCCGACGAGCTGCTCGCCGACCTGGGGACGGCGCTCGGGCACGCGGCGCTGGAGCTCAACCGCTACCCCGACCGGGACGCACGCGAGTTGCGGGCCGACCTCGCCGGCTACCTCTCCCGGACCGCCGGGACGGCGCTCGAGCCGGCCCAGGTGTGGGCGGCCAACGGCTCGAACGAGGTGCTGCAGCAGATCCTGCAGGCGTTCGGCGGTGCCGGGCGGACCGCGCTGGGCTTCACGCCGTCGTACTCGATGCACCCGATCATCGCCGCCGGCACCGGTACGGGCTGGGTCGACGGGCACCGCCGGGCCGACTTCACCATCGACCCGTCGGCGGCCGTGGCGCAGCTGCGGGAGGTGGCTCCGGACGTCGTCTTCCTGACCAGCCCGAACAACCCGACCGGCACCGCCGTGCCGCTGGAGACGATCGAGCAGCTCTACGACGCGACCTCCGGGATGGTCGTGGTGGACGAGGCCTACGCCGAGTTCGCGCGGACGGGCACCCCGTCGGCGCTGACGCTGCTCCAGGGCCGCCCCCGGCTGATCGTGAGCCGGACGATGAGCAAGGCGTTCGGGATGGCCGGGCTGCGGCTGGGCTACCTCGCCGCGGACGCCGCCGTCGTCGACGCGCTGCAGCTGGTGCGGCTGCCCTACCACCTGAGCTCGCTCACCCAGGCGGCCGCGCGGGCCGCCCTGGCGCACACCGATGCCTTGCTGGCGACCGTCGACGCGGTGCGGGGACAGCGCGACCGGATCGTCGCCGAGCTGCCCGCCCTGGGGCTGACCAGCGTGCCCAGCGACGCCAACTTCGTGCTGTTCGGCCGGTTCGCCGACGCCTCCGCCGCCTGGCAGGCACTGCTCGACCGGGGGGTGCTCGTCCGCGACGTCGGGCTGCCGGGCTGGCTCCGGGTCACCGCCGGCACCGCCGCCGAGACCGACGCCTTCCTCACCGCGCTGGGTGAGGTCGCACGTGTTCACCGCCCCGTTCTGGGAGACTGACCCCATGACCGCACCTGCACGTCGCACCGCCCGGGTGGAGCGCGAGACCAGCGAGACCAAGCTGGTCGTCGAGCTCGACCTCGACGGCACGGGCACCAGCTCGATCAGCACGGGCGTCGGCTTCTACGACCACATGCTCACCGCGCTGTCCAAGCACAGCGGCATCGACCTCACGGTGCAGGCCGACGGCGACCTGCACATCGACGCCCACCACACCGTCGAGGACGTCGCCATCGCGCTCGGGCAGGCGTTCGCGGAGGCGCTGGGCGACAAGCGCGGTATCACCCGGTACGGCGACGCCACGATCCCGATGGACGAGGTGCTCGCGCAGGCCGCCGTCGACCTGTCCGGCCGGCCGTACTTCGTGCACGCCGAGCCCGAGAACATGACGCCGATGATCGGGCCGGACTACCCGACGTCGCTCACCAAGCACGTGCTCGAGTCGTTCGCCTTCAACGCGCGGATCAGCTTGCACGTGCGGGTGCTCTACGCCGGGCGCGACGCCCACCACATCGTGGAGGGCCAGTTCAAGGCGCTCGCGCGGGCGCTGCGCCAGGCGGTCGCCCTCGACCCCCGCGTGACCGACGTCCCCTCGACCAAGGGCGCCCTGTAACCGGTGAACTCCGGTCTGGTCCTGCTGCTCGTCGGGGGCTTCCTCCTCGGCGGCGCCTGGAGCGTGTGGAGCGTCGACGAGGACTCCCCGCACCGCAGCACCCCGCAGGTCGTCTTCGCGGTGGTCCTGCTGCTGGCCGCGCTCCTGGCATCCGCCTCGGGCATCCTGCGCCTGTGAAAGGACCCCCTCCTTCCCACCCCTCGCACGCTCGGGGCGGTACCCGGGAGAGGGCCGAACAGCGGTTCCTGGGCATCGTGCTCGCCGATCCGACGGTGCGCACGATCCTGGACCGGGCGCCCGCGCTGGGCGTGGGGGACTGGTGGCTCACCGCCGGCGTGCTGTTCCAGACGGTGTGGAACGAGCTGACCGGTCGTCCGGCGGGCACCGGTATCCGGGACGCCGACCTCTTCTACTTCGACGAGGACACGTCGTGGGAGGCGGAGGACGCCGTCATCCGTGCGGGTGCGGAGCTGTTCGCCGACCTGCCGGTTCCCGTGGAGATCCGCAACGAGGCGCGGGTGCACCTCTGGTACGCCGACCACTTCGGGGTGCCGGCGCCGGCGTTCCGGGACTGCGCGGACGCCATCGACCACTTCGCGGCGGTCTGCTGCTGCCTCGGCGTCACGGTGGGGCCCAACGGCAGCCCCCGGGTGTACGCGCCGCACGGCTACGACGACCTCTTCGACCTCGTCGTGCGCCCCAATCACCGGCTGGCTCCGCGGGACGTCTACGAGGCCAAGGCGGCGCGCTGGCTGGGGGAGTGGTCGGAGCTGACGGTCCTGACCTGGGACGGGTAGCCCGGCGGCTACAGCGCGGCGAGCCAGTCGTGCTCCGGGCTGACCGTCGACAGCGCCCAGCACAACCAGCGGCGCTGCGTCGCGTCCAGCGAGCCGACGACGCGGTGGAAGTCCTCGACGTCCTTGGGTCGCAGACCGTGGCTCTTGTAGAGCAGTTGCACCTCGGGGGTGAGCACCTGCCGGACGGCCGTGGACGCCGGCCCGGACAGCTCGGCCACCGACCGGTGGACGCGCCGGTCGGGCCGGAAGAACCACTCGCCACCGTCGGTGTCGTCGACCATCAGCTGCAGGGCCCAGGGCGACGTGGGTGACGGCCGGCACCAGACGTCGTGCAGGGCGGCCGGGAGCACCTCGTCCTCCGGCCACGGCCGCAGGGTGCCGGCGCCGGGCGGGTCCGCTGCCTGCAGGTCCCAGCCCCGCAGCCGCTCGCGGACGGTGGGCAGGTCCTCTCGGAGGACGAGCACGTCGATGTCGTGGTGCGCGCGGGTCCGGCGGCCCAGGTGGAGGTCCAGGGCCCAGCCACCGGCGATCCACCAGGGAGCGTCCACGCCTTCCAGCAGCTCGCTCACCGACTCGACCGAGAGCGGCTCCCAGCCGTCGTCGTCCTGCGGCACACCGAGACGCTAGCGCGCGGTCGCGTCCGCTCGGCCGGCTTGCCGACCCGAGCGGAGCGGGGCATGGGGCGGAACTGAACCTGATGCGGATCGGTCCTGGACGTGGTGGTGCGGGGCCTCAACCCGGTGGGGCGGAGCGGCACCGAGCGCGGTGCGGGGCGCTCTCGGACGTGGCGGTGCACAGGGGCGTCGACGTGCACCAGCCGGCGGCGCAGGCGTCCCGCCGCGCGACCGCACGCCCGACGGCACCGTCGCGCGTCCGTCAGGCGGAGACGAGGAAAGGTTCGAGGACGACGATCTCGGTGCCGTCGGGGCGCCAGGTGCGCCATCGGCCGTCGGGTTGTCGTTCCACGCGGAAGCCGTGGTGGACCTTGGTGTGGTGGCGCTCGCACAGCAGGGCTGAGTTCTCGAGGCTGGTCGGGCCGTCGTCGAGGAGCCATTCGGCGACGTGGTGGATGTCGCACCAGTGGCTGGGGGCGTCGCATCCGGCGAACACGCAGCTCCGGTCTTGCACCTCGACGGCGCGGCGTAGGTGCGGGGGGACGACGCGTTTGGTGCGGCCGTAGTCCAGTGGTTGGCCTTCGGGGCCCATGACGACGCGGCTGATGACGCTGTCACAGGCGAGCCAGCGGGCGCGGGCGGCGGAGATGATGCCGCCGAATCCGGTGCGCCCCGATCCTGCGCCGTGGCTGGGGTCGACGAGGTCGGCGAGCGGGATGGTCACGATCACCTGCGGCTTGTGCCCGCGCATCGTGGGCAGGTTGCCGGCGGCCAGGGCGTTGTCGGCGAGCTGGACGAGTGCGTCGCCGCCCTGCTGGGCGCGGGTGCGGGTGTCCCCGGCGGGGCGGTTGGCCTGCCGGATCGACTCGATCGCGGTCTGGAACTTCTCACCGCCCACGGCGTCGAGTTCGCCGCGGACGGACACCGACCCGTCGGTGTGCCGGGTGATCGTCAGCGACCGCTGCTCGGTGGGGTCCGGTTCGGGGCCGTCGGGGTCGAGGCGGGCCAGGTAGTGCCCGACGGCCTGGCGCAGGTCGGCGTGCGGTGCTGTCATCGCCGCCCGGGTCAGGGCCGCGTCGATCTCCGCGACGTCGACGGCCTGTGCGTCGGCGGCGGCGGCGGTGTCCGGTGCGGCGATCGACGCGATCGCGTTCACCGCCTCCGCCGTCACCGCCCCTGCGGCGGCCGCGGCGGCCAGCACCGGTAGCTGCTCCAGCGCCCGCCCGGCGCGCACCAGCCGGTTCGACTCAGCCTGGGAGAGCCGGTGGTGCCCGCGCAGCCAGGACGCCATCGAGGCCTTGCCGTCGTGTTCCGCCGCGCCGGTGACCTCGCACTGCCGCACCGTGCGCGCGACCTCGGCGGCCAGCCGGTTCACCGCGGTCAGCAGCGGGCCGAGCCGCTCCAGCAGCGCAGGCCCGAAGAACCCGTCCAGCCGCTCGGCGGCGAGTGCGTCCAGGGCCTCGGTCAGCTCCTCCACGGCACCTCCCGCCAGTTCGACCAGGTGTTCGAAGTCTACCGCCACGAGGGACATCGGGCATCATGTATCCGCAGGTCAGAGCCCTGTCCACAGATCCGGAGGCGGGCTTGACAGGCGCCTGGCGCGGAGCCCGTGCATGAGGACTGGGCATCGGCAGCCCACGCCTCGCGGGCGTTGCCGACCCACGTCTCCCGGGCGGAGGACGCGCACGCCGCCCGGGCGTCGCGCACCCGAGCGGGCGGCGCTGCGTGGGCGGCGCCACTCGGTCGCGGGAATCACGGCCGGCCGTGCTGCGCTGGTCGGTAGCGTGGCAGGCGTGAAGAAGGTGGCGGTCCTCGACTACGGGTCGGGCAATCTGCGCTCGGCCGAGCGCGCGCTGGCCCGCGTCGGCGCCGACGTGACGGTGACCTCCGACGCGCAGACGGCGCTGGACGCCGACGGCCTCGTCGTCCCCGGCGTCGGCGCCTTCGCCGCGTGCATGGAGGGCCTCAAGGCGGTCGACGGCCCGCGCATCATCGGCCGGCGGCTCGCCGGTGGCCGTCCGGTGCTCGGCATCTGCGTCGGCATGCAGATCCTCTTCGACCGCGGCGTCGAGCACGGCCACGACGCCGACGGCTGCGGTGAGTGGCCCGGCGTCGTCGAGCAGCTGAAGGCCCCGGTTCTGCCGCACATGGGCTGGAACCAGGTCGACGTCGCCCGGGGGAGCGTCCTCTTCGACGGCATCGAGGACGAGCGCTTCTACTTCGTGCACTCCTACGGTGTGCGCGACTTCCCGCTCGCCCACGACACCGGACCGTCGCCGCTGCCGCGCCCCAAGGTCACCTGGGCAGAGCACGGTGACCGGTTCGTCGCGGGGGTCGAGAACGCGGCGCTGTCGGCGACCCAATTCCACCCCGAGAAGAGCGGTGACGCCGGCGCGCAGCTGCTCACCAACTGGCTGAACAGCCTCGACTGATCACGGCAGCGCGAGCAGCCGCAGCGCGAGGAACCCGGGCCGCCGGCTGAGCTTCTCGTGCTCCTCCGGCCAGCGCTCGCGCATGATTTCCGGCGGCCGGGCCTCGACGAGACGCTGGATCACGAACCCCGCGTCGGTCGCCGCCGCGCAGAGGTCCGACAGCGGCTCGCGCCAGAACCGCACCTCGTGGGCCCCCGACGCCAGGGCCCAGGTGTCGGTCTCCAGCACCCGGTCGAAGTACGACCCGCCCTTGCGCAGCCAGTCGGTCGTCGGGTGCTGGGTGGAGACGACGGCGGCCCCCCCGGGGCGCAGCACCCGGTGGAACTCGGCGAAGGCGGCGTGCCGGTCCTCGACGTAGTGGATGGCGAGGGCGCAGACCACTAGGTCGACGCAGTCGTCGGGGTAGGGGAGCGGCTGGTCCAGGCGGGCGACGCGGATCCCGGCGCTGTCCCCGACCCGGGCCCGGGCGAGCTCGACCATGGCTGAGCTGGCGTCGAAGCCGAGCACCTCTGCCCCGCGCTCGAGCAGCGCCTCCGCGTAGAGCCCCGGACCGCACCCGGCGTCCAGCACGCGCAGGCCACCGACGTCCCCGAGCAGGTCGAGCACGGCGGGCCGGTCGTAGTGCGCGTTGTAGGGGCTGTCCTCGGCGTGGGCGAGGAACTCGTCGGCCATCCGGTCGTACGGACGCCACAGTTCCTCGGACATCCGGCGACCGTAGCGGCTCGGCGCCCCTCGTTCAGCCGGATGCCAGCGCACGGATCGCGGCGGTGACCGCCTGCCGTGTCCTGGCCCAGCCGGCGGGATCCCGTCGTGGCTGGGGGCGGTTGCCCTCGACGTCGGAGTCCACCAGGTAGCACCGCT
Source organism: Blastococcus goldschmidtiae (assembly GCF_031845325.1). Classification (NCBI taxonomy): domain Bacteria; kingdom Bacillati; phylum Actinomycetota; class Actinomycetes; order Geodermatophilales; family Geodermatophilaceae; genus Blastococcus; species Blastococcus goldschmidtiae. The sequence continues at coordinate 47,438 of NZ_JAVREI010000009.1, forward strand.
GGTCGAGCTCGACCTGCACGGCGTCGACGCGTGGCTCGCCGACCCACCGCCGGACGATGTGGCCGCCGGTAAAGCGGAGGTTGCGGGCGACGGTGAACCCCTCGTGCCGCAAGGCCTGCTCCACCCGGTCGCCCGCCTCGGCGCGGGCCGTCGAGCCGTCGCCGTCCCCGAGGACGACGTCGGGACCCAGCGGTAGCCCGAAGCTGTGCAGGTCCAGCAGCAGCACCCGCGGATGCCGGCGCAACGCGGCGGTGACCGCCCGGTCCAGGGCCCGGTGGTACGGGGCGTGCGCCAGGTCGAGCCGCTCCTGCAGCTCGTCGGGCCGGAGCTGCCGGTCGTACAGGGGCGCACCGGCCGGATCGGTGGCGGGCACGGCCGTGGACCAGAAGTTCCCGTGCAGCGGCGCGACGGGCGCACGGTTCGGGTCGGCGACGAAGCGGCTGAGCATGGCCATCACCGTCGGCACGGCGAACTCGCGCGTCAGGTCGTAGAGCTCGGCGGTGTACCAGTCCGACCACAGCGTCGCCGGGTCGATCCGCAGTGCGTCGGTGCACGCTGCGGGCAGGAACGTTCCTCCGTGGGGCACCGACAGGACCACCGGGACCGGCGCGTCCAGGGAGGACGTCGCCACGGCGGGGCCGTCCGTCACCGGCTCACCAGCGGCCGCGATGCACGACCTCGTCGAGCCCGCGCCGGCCGCGGCGCAGCGAGGGCGAGCGGCGGTCGCCGTCGCCGGGGTAGCCGACGGACAGGCAGCCGACCGGCCGGTACTGGTCGGGAACGCCGAACGCCGCGCGCAACCCCGTCACCTTGTCCGCGGGCACGCCGAAGAAGCAGGCGCCCAGCCCCTCGTCGACAGCGGTCAGCAGCATCAGCAGCGAGGCCATCCCCGCGTCGACGTCCCAGTACGGCACGGGCCAGCGCGACTCGTCGCGGTCGGTCCACCCCTTGTCCGCCTCGGCGTACCGGTCCAGGTAGGCGTCCTTGTTCGACATCGGCACGACCAGCAGCGGCGCCCGGCGCATCCGCGTCAGCCAGCCGTCCGCGCCGGGCGGGTGGGCAGCAGCACTGTCGGTGGTGGCCGCCCAGAAGCGCGCCCGCTCCTCGTCGCTCTCCAGCACGAGGAACGCCCAGCCCTGGCTGAACCCCGCCGACGGCGCCCGGATGGCGTGCGCCAGCAGCCGCTCCCGCACGTCGGGCGGCACCGGCCGGTCAGGGTCGTAGTCGCGCACCATGCGGCGCCGGCGGACCACCTCTGCGAACTCCACGCCGACAGCCTGCCGCAGGGCCCGGCCCGCGACGCTCCTAGGCTGGTGCCGTGCCGAAGCTGCAGCTGCTCCCCGCCGTCGACGTGGCCGACGGGCAGGCCGTCCGACTCGTGCAGGGGGAGGCCGGCAGCGAGACCTCCTACGGCGCCCCCCTCGAGGCCGCCCTCCAGTGGCAGCGGGACGGCGCCGAGTGGGTGCACCTGGTCGACCTCGACGCCGCCTTCGGCCGCGGGTCCAACCGCGAGCTGCTCGCCCGCGTCGTCGGTGAGCTCGACGTCGACGTCGAGCTCTCCGGCGGGATCCGGGACGACGAATCGCTCGCCGCGGCCCTGGCCACCGGCTGCCGGCGGGTCAACCTCGGCACCGCCGCGCTGGAGTCCCCGGACTGGTGTGCCCGCGCCATCGCCGAGCACGGCGACCGGATCGCCGTCGGCCTGGACGTGCGCGGCACCCGGCTGGCCGCCCGCGGCTGGACCCAGGAGGGCGGGGAGCTCTACGAGACTCTCGCCCGCCTGGACGCCGAGGGGTGCGCCCGGTACGTCGTCACCGACATCACCAAGGACGGCACGCTCGAGGGCCCGAACCTCGACCTGCTGCGCGAGGTGTGCGCCGCGACCCCGCGGCCGGTCATCGCCTCCGGCGGAGTCAGCTCGCTCGACGACATCCGCGCGCTCGCCGGACTGACCGCGGTCGGCGTCGAGGGCGCGATCGTGGGCAAGGCGCTCTACGCCGGCGCCTTCACCCTGCCGGAGGCGCTGCACGTGACCGAGCTTGCGAGGTCGCGCACGGAGCACAGCACCGAGGAGCTCGCGTGAGCGGACAGGGCCGGGAGCACCGCAGCGAGGAACGAGCGAGGAGCGGAGCGGGCCGCGGGAGCGAACCGGAGACATCGAGCGTGATCCGGCTGGGGTCGAACAGCCCCTGGGAGGCGGTCGTCGGCTACAGCCGCGTCGTCGTCCGGGGCGACACGGCCTGGGTCAGCGGCACGACGTCCACGGTGGACGGCGCGGTCGCCCACCACGGGGACGCCGCCGCCCAGACGCGGCAGTGCCTGCTCACCATCGAGCAGTCCCTCGAGCGAGCCGGGTTCACGCTGAACGACGTCGTGCGCACCCGCATGTTCGTCACCGACATCTCCCGGTGGGAGGAGGTCGGACGGGTGCACGGGGAGGTCTTCGGCGACATCCGGCCGGCGACGTCCATGGTCGAGGTGGCTGCCCTGATCGACCCCGCGATGCTGGTCGAGATCGAGGCCGACGCGGTGCGGGGGACCGGAGCATGAGTCTGTCGGTGCGCGTCATCCCGTGCCTGGACGTCGACCAGGGCCGGGTGGTCAAGGGCGTCAACTTCGTGGACCTCCGCGACGCCGGTGACCCGGTGGAGATGGCCCGCGTCTACGACGCCGAGGGCGCCGACGAGCTGACCTTCCTCGACATCAGCGCCAGCTCCGGCAACCGGGAGACCACCTACGACGTCGTCCGCCGCACGGCCGAGAGCGTCTTCATCCCGCTCACCGTCGGCGGCGGAGTGCGCACGGTCACCGACGTCGACCGGTTGCTGCGGGCCGGCGCGGACAAGGTCGGCGTGAACACCGCCGCCGTCGCCCGGCCGGAGCTGATCGCCGAGATCGCCCACCGGTTCGGCAGCCAGGTGCTGGTGCTCTCGGTCGACGCCCGGCGGGTCCGCGACGGCGCCGCCACCGACTCCGGGTTCGAGATCACCACGCACGGCGGACGGCGCGGCACCGGGCGCGACGCCGTCGAGTGGGTCGTGCAGGCCGCCGCCCTCGGCGTCGGTGAGGTGCTGCTGAACTCCATGGACGCCGACGGCACCCAGGCCGGCTTCGACACCGAGCTCATCCGGGCCGTGCGCCGCGAGGTGACGGTGCCGGTCATCGCCAGCGGGGGAGCGGGCCGGGTCGAGGACTTCCCGCCCGCGGTGGAGTCCGGCGCCGACGCGGTGCTGGCCGCCAGCGTCTTCCACTTCGGCAAGCTGCGGGTCGGCGACGTCAAGGGCGAGCTGTCCCGCGCGGGCCTCCCGGTCCGTCGGGCGTCCGACACGCCGCTGCGCGACGTCTGACCCCTACCCGGCCACCTGCTCGCCACCGCCGCACTGGTGGGCAGGACGAACGAGGGCATCACGGACGGCACGCGACCGGGGGGTCGACGGGCGGGGAGAGGGCGAGCAGGGTGGGCGGCCCACCCCGGAACCCTGGAGCGCGCCCCGCCATGGACCTGCACCGCATCGTCCCGAACCTGACCGTCGCCGACCCGACCACCGGTCACGAGTTCTACGAGGACTTCCTCGGGCTGGAGAAGGCGTTCGATCTGGGCTGGGTGGCCAGCTTCCGCTCGCGGTCCGACCCGAACATCCAGATCAGCCTGGTCGGGGAGGACGCGAGCGCACCCGAGCAGTCGTCGATGAGCGTCGCCGTGGCCGACGTCGACGCCGCCTACGCCGACGCGCAGCGCCGCGGGTACGAGATCGTCCACCCGCTCACCCACGAGCCGTGGGGCGTGCGCCGGTTCTTCGTCCGCGATCCGCACGGCGTCGTGGTCAACGTCGTCGGGCACGCGGACTAGGTGACGGTCACGCGCGCGACGTCGCGACGGCCGGCCGCCCACAGCAGCAGCTCCAGCGGCTCGCCCTCGACCGTGCGGCCCGCGGCACCGATCCGCGCCTCCACCCCCGGCCGGTCCGAGCGGCGCAGCAGCACCCCGCGCCGGCCGGCGCCACGCCGGGCGTAGAGCGTCGCCGGTGTCCAGAACCTGTCCTGCACGGCGGACGGCAGCTCCCGCGGCGCCCACCCCGGCTGCGCGCGGCGCACGTCCTCGTGGTGGATGACGAACTCCGACACGTTGAGCCGGTCCAGTCCGGGCCAGGACAGCGGGGTCCAGGACGGCGGTCCGCTGCGCACCTGCTCGACCAGCTCGGCGTAGGAGCTGCGCTCACGGGACCGGTCCTCGACGCGGTGCGCCCAGCTCCCCAGGCGAGCGAGGCCCGGCACCATCTCCAGCGCGTAGCCGGGCATCGCGTCGGGCCGGCGGTCGCGGACGGCGAGGTGCGCCCCCAGGTGGGCGGTGGTCCAGCCCTCGCAGCACGTCGGGGCGTCGGGCCCGAGCTCGGCGAGCAGATCGGCCAGCGCGCGGCGCTCCTGGTCGGCCAGCGATCCCGCGGCGGAGGATGAGGTCATCGCCCGACGCTACCCACACCGGGCGCGCGGAATAATCCGAATACCGTTCGGTTGCCCGGTGCGATCCACGTAACATCCCAGTGCCGGAACCGAACCACCCCGAGGAGACCCGTGCCGCGCCGCCGTCGAGATGCCGTCGTGCGGCGAGGGATCCGGCACGTCGGCCGCGCCATCGCGCTCCAGCCGAAGATCTTCGCCGCCGCCCTGCTGGGGAGCAGCCTGTTCGCCGTCATGACGGTGGCCAGCGCGTACGTGATCGGCGAGACCACCGACCGCGTCGTCCTGCCGTCCTTCGAAGAGGGCAGCGCCCCGACCGCCGCGCTGGCCCTCGCCGTCGCCGCCATCATCGGCGTGGCCCTGCTGCGCATCGTCGGAATCATCGGGCGCCGGCTGCTGTCGGGGATCATGCAGTACCGGCTGCAGGCGCAGATGCGCCGCGAGGTGACCGGGCAGTACCTGCGGCTCCCGCTGTCCTGGCACCAGCAGCACCCCACGGGTCAGCTGCTCTCCAACGCCAACAGCGACGTGGAGGCGGCCTGGTTCTTCGTCGCGCCGCTGGCCTTCGGGCTGGGCGCGGTCGTCATCATCCTGATCACCGGCGGGGCGATGGTCGTGACCGATCCGCTGCTCGCGCTGATCGGCCTCGTCGTCTTCCCCCTGGTCTTCGTGATCAACGCGCTGTACTCGCAGGTGATGAGCCCGCGCCAGCAGCGTGCCCAGCAGCTGCGCGCCGAGGTCAGCGAGATCGCCCACGAGAGCTTCGACGCGGCGCTGGTGGTGAAGACCCTCGGCCGCGAGGAGTCGGAGACCGAGCGCTTCACCGCCCGCGCCGGAGAGCTGCGCGACGGGCTCATCGCGGTCGGCCGGGTCCGTGGCCTGTTCGACCCGCTGATCGAGTCGCTGCCCAACCTCGGCACGCTGGCGGTCCTGCTGGTCGGGGCCCATCGGGTCGCCGACGGGGCGATCGACGTCGGCGCGCTGATCTCCATCGCCTACCTGTTCACGCTGCTGGCACTGCCCATCCGGGCGATCGGCTGGGTGCTCGCCGAGCTGCCGCGCGCGCTGGCCGGCTACGACCGGATCACCCCTGTCCTCCAGGCGACCGGCGAGACGCCGTACGGGCCGGACGACGCCGCCACGGCGGGCGGCGGTGCGGCACTGGGGCTCCAGGGGGTCGGCTACACCTTCGCCGGCGTCGAGCGCCCGGCCGTCCGCGACGTGACCTTCGACGTCCCCGCTGGCGGGACCGTCGCGGTGGTCGGGCCGACCGGCTCGGGCAAGTCCACCCTCGCCGGGCTGCTGGTCCGGCTCGTCGATCCCGTCGACGGGACGGTCCTGCTGGACGGGCTCGACATCCGCCGGCTGCGGGAGGGGCAGGTGAGCGACCACGCCGCCTTCGTCGCCCAGCAGGCGTTCCTCTTCGACGACACGGTGCGCGGCAACATCACCCTGGGGGGTCCGTACACCGACGAGGACGTCTGGGCGGCGCTGCGCGTGGCCGCCGCCGACGATTTCGTGAACGTCCTGCCCGAGGGCCTCGACACCCACGTGGGCGAGCGCGGCGCCTCCCTGTCCGGCGGTCAGCGGCAGCGGCTGGCGCTGGCCCGGGCCATCGTCCGCCGCCCCCGGCTGCTCGTGCTCGACGACGCCACCAGCGCCGTCGACCCCTCCGTCGAGGCCCGCATCCTCGATGCGTTGCGGGCCAGCGACGCCCCCGCGACCGTGGTGGTCGTCGCCTACCGCCAGGCGACCATTGCACTCGCCGACGAGGTCGTCTGGTTCGAGCACGGTCGCGCGGTCGCGCGCGGCAGCCACGGGTACCTGCTCCGCGAGGTGCCGGGTTACACCGACCTCGTGCGCGCCTACTCCCAGGCCGAGGGGGTGCCGGCATGACCGTCACGCTGCCCGACGAGGACCGCCACGAGGGCGCGATCCAGACGATGCGCCGGGGCCTGCGGATGATGCCCGAGTTCCGGCGCGGGCTACCACTGACCGTCCTGCTCGCGGTGCTCGCCACCGCCGGCCGGGTCGTCGTCCCCATCGCCGTCCAGCAGGTCCTCGACCGTGGGATCGGCGCGGCGGGTGGGCCCGATCTGGACTTCGTCACCTGGGTCGTGCTCGCGTCCGCGGTGATCGTCGTGCTCACGGCCGTGGCGGTCTACCGGATGAACCTGCGGCTGTTCCGCACCACCGAAACCGCGTTGGCCGGCCTGCGGGTGCGGGCCTTCCGCCACGTGCACGACCTGTCCGCGGTGCACCAGCAGGCCGACAAGCGCGGCGGGCTGGTGTCGCGGGTGACGAGCGACGTCGACCAGCTGTCGCAGTTCATGCAGTGGGGCGGTGTGCTCGGCCTGATCAGCTTCGGCCAGCTCCTCGTGGCCACGGTGGTGATGTTCGTCTACTCGTGGCAGCTGACGCTCGTCGTCCTGGTCTGCTTCGTGCCGCTGGGCATCGCGGTCCGCTGGTTCGCCGCCAAGCTGGCCGTCGTCTACGGCCGGGTCCGCGAGCGGATCGGCGACCTGCTCGCCGCCGTCTCCGAGTCCGTCGTCGGCGCGTCGACCGTGCGCGCCTACGGCGTGCGGGAGCGCACCGCGGAGCGCATCGACGCGGCGATCGACCGGCACTACCGGGCGGCGGTCGACGCGCAGCGGGTGGCCGTGGGGGTCTTCGTCAGCGGTGAGTTCGCCGCCGCCCTCGCCAATGCCGCGCTGGTCGTCGCGGGCGTGTACCTGGGCCTGGCCGGCGACATCACGGCCGGCACGCTGGTCGCCTTCCTCTTCCTGGTCACGCTCTTCGTGGCGCCAGTCCAGACCGCCAGCGAGGTGATCAACGAGGCGCAGAACGCGCTGGCCGGCTTCCGGCGCGTGCTCGACATCCTCGACACCGAGCCCGACGTGCGCGATCCGGCGACGGCCGCGCCGGAGAGCACCCTGCACCTGCCCGACGGCGTGCTGGGCGTCCGGTTCGACCACGTCACCTTCCGGTACGCGCCCGGCGCGCGGAAGGCTCTCGACGACGTCGACCTCACCATCGCGCCCCGCCGCCGGGTGGCTATCGTCGGCGAGACGGGGTCGGGCAAGACGACCTTCGCCAAGCTGGTCACCCGGCTCATGGACCCGGTCGAGGGCCGGGTGCTGCTGGGCTCCGACGCCGCAGGCTGGGCGCCCCTGCGGGACGTCGCCTTCGCCTCACTGCGCGAGCGGGTCGTGATGGTGCCGCAGGACGGCTTCCTCTTCGACGCCACGGTCGCGGACAACGTGCGCTACGGCCGGCCGGGCATCAGCGATGCCGACGTCGCCAAGGCATTCGACGACCTGGGGCTCTCCGACTGGGTCACCGGCCTGCCCGCCGGTGTGGCCAGCGAGGTCGGGCAGCGCGGTGAGTCGCTGTCCGCGGGCGAGCGCCAGCTGGTCGCCGTCGCCCGCGCCTACGTCGCCGACCCCGACCTGCTGGTGCTCGACGAGGCCACCAGCGCCGTCGACCCGGCCACCGAGCAGCGACTCACCCGGGCCCTGGACACCCTCACCGCGGGGCGGACGACGCTGACCATCGCGCACCGGCTGTCCACCGCGGAGCGGGCCGACGAGGTGCTCGTGGTCGACGCCGGCCACGTGGTGCAGCGCGGCAGCCACGCCGAGCTGGTCGGGGTCGAGGGCACCTACGCGCGGCTGCACGCCTCGTGGCGCCGGTCGTCGGCCGGCGAGCCGGAACGCGTGGCCTGACCGCTCCCGCCCCTAGGCTGCGCCGCGTGTCCCTCCCGATGCCCGACCGCGCCGCATCGCGGCTGCCGCCCGTGCCCGGGCTGATCGCGGCGCCGCTGGCCGTGTTCAGCGGGCTGGTGCCCGGCTTCTTCGTCCTCGTGGTGGTCGGCTTCTCCGGCGGGCGGCTGTCCGGGCTCGAGTGGCTGCTGCTGGTGGTGCCCCTGGCGCTGACGCTCGGGCTGCTGGTCGGCGCGGTGCTGCTCCTGCTGGGCCGGTCGTGGCGCGTGGTCGCCGTCTCGGGCGGGGTGCTCGGGGTGCTGATCATCGGGGGCACGCTGTTCGGCGGCTGGGCCGAGGACGCGCTGGGCCTGGGGATCTCCACCGGGCTGTTCCCCGCGGCCACGGCGGTGCTGGCGTCGCTCCCGTCGGTGCGCGCCTGGGTCGCCGCGAGGCGCCTGGGCTGAGCCGGCCGGCGAACGACGACCGGGCGCTGCACCGTTGCACCCGAGCGGCCCGGCGCAGTCCTGGTCCTGGGCCTCTCGGGTTCACTGCTCAGGTCGCTCAGCTCGATGACCTCTCAGCTGCCCAGACGGCAACGAGCGGTGCGCCGACGTCGCGTCGGCACGAGGGCGAGCGCCCCGTCGGCACGGTGAAGCTGGCGCACTGCGAGATCGACGGAAGGCCGGAGGTCGAGCTGGGTCATGCCGTGTTCCCTGAATTCTGGGGGCGGGTCATGCGACCGAAGGGTCAGCCGGAGTTCTCGATCTCGCCCGAGACGTCATCGGTCTGCGTGAGGTCGTCGCGTTCACCCTGCTGTCCAACACGGGCTCGTTCGCAGTCAGGCGGGAGCTCGGCTTCCGCCACGAGCGCTACCTGGCGCGTCCGGCCGGTCCACACGCGCTGCACCGACTAGGAGCCGGCTTCCTGGTAGTCGGTCTCCTGGGACGACGGCGCCGGTGGCCTGGTGAGGACCGGGGCACGACGTCCACGTCCGATCGGTGGGTGGTCGGCGGGCCGGCGTCCTCGTCAGCTGGCACTTCTCGACGACATGCCCAGGCGATGCGTGAGTGGCGCAGAACCGGGGCATCGGCTCGGTGGCGGGGATGCGGGACGAGTTCGACCACGCCTCGACACCCCGGGTCATCGGACTCGCCGGGGCGGTCCCACACCACTGCCCTGCCCACCCGTGTCGTGCAGTCGACGACCCGGTCCACGAGCGTTCGGGGGAGATCGTCCATGGACCACGGCCACGCGACCGCACACGGCAAGCACCGGCAGCGGCGGAGTTGGCGTCGGCTCCTGCTCCCCGTGCTCTTTCTCGCGGCGCTCGCCGGTTCGGCGGTCTTCGCGATGGTGTCGCGGGACGCCACGGAAGCGACCTCCACGGAGGCGACCTCAGCGGACACGATCTCAGCGGACACGACCTCCGAGGACACGGGCTCCGACGGTGGCGGGGAGACCGGTTCCTCCTCGGGTGATCGGCGGGACGAGGCCCACGAGCACGGGAACACGACGCCGACGGGCACCCCGGCGCCGGCGGCGAGCGGGCCCAGCCCCGCAGTCGGCACGGTGGTCGCCGTCGGGCAGGCGCCGCACCACGTCGCCGTCGCCCCCGACGGCACGTACGCCTACATCGCCGACCCGGCCGCCCGCGCCGTCATCCGCTTCGACACGGCTGCGGGCAAGCCCACCACCACCATTCCGATCCCGCAGGGTCCGCCGCAGATGGTGACGCTCTCGCCCGACGGTTCGCGGGTCTACGTCTCGGTCTACAAGAGCGAGTCCACCGGTTACGGCACCACCCTCACGGAGAACCACGTCGTGGCCTTCGACGTGCGGACGGACAGCGTGCTCTGGGCCGTGCCGGTGGGACGGGGTCCGTACGCGGCGTCGACGACGGCCGACGGGAGTCTCCTCTACCTGCCCTTCTACGACGAGAACCACCTCGACGTGCTCGACACCGCGACCGGCCAACTGGTCACGCGCATCACGACCGCGCCCAGCCCGCACTGGATCACGATGTCGGAGGACGACCGGGTCGGCTACGTCACCAACCACTTCTCCGACGTCGTGACGGTGATCGACCTCCGCAGCAACGCGGTGCTGTCGACGATCCCGGTGGGCCAGGGTCCGCACAGCGTCGCCCTGTCACCCGACGGCGCCCGCGTCGCGGTGGTCAACTACATCAGCGACGACGTCTCCATCATCGACACGGCGACCAACCGGGTGGTCCAGACCGTGCCGGGCGTAGGAGCCGGACCGCAGGACGTCGCCTATGCCCCTGACGGCCGGCACTTCTACACCGCGAACGTGGAGGACGGCACGGTCTCCGTCGTGGACGCCGCCACCGGTGCGGTCACCGCCCGCATCCCCACCGGTGTCAGCCCGACGAGCGTCGCTCTGCTGCCGGACGGACGGCAGGCGCTCGTCACGAACTTCGATGACGGCACGGTGGCCGTGATCGACACCTCCGCCGCCGGCTGACCGAGCCGGCGGGCGGGCCCCGGTCACCCGGCTCGTTCCCCGGTGCGCGGCTGGGTCGCCGCGTAGCACCGCGCCTGAACCGACCGGCGAACGACGGCCGGGCGCACCGCACCGTTGAATCCGAGGGACCCAGAATCATCCTGGTTCTGGGTCCCTCGGGTTCACTGCTCAGGTTCCCCAGCGCGACTGGTCGGCGCGGTCGGCGGTCAGCACCTCGGGTGGGACGCTGCGGACGGTCAGTGCCAGGCAGCAGGGATCCCCGAGGGACAGCGTGCGACCGCCCGGGAGCGTGCGCATCGCTCCCGCCAGCTGTGCGTCCTGCTCGGACCTGTCGGCGTCCGCTAGGCGGATGCCACCTCGGCCGCGTGGACGGCGTTGCGGAACAGCATCGCGACGGTGGTGGGGCCGACACCTCCCACACGCGGGGTGATCGCCGAGGCGACGTCGGCACATCGTTCGTCGACGTCGGGCAGCAGTCGCCGGCCGGAGTAGCGCACCCCGCCTCCGATGACGACGGCGCCCGGCTTGACGTGCTGCGGCTGGACGATGCCGGGCGACCCGGCGGCCGCGATGAGCACGTCGGCGCGCCGGGTGTACCGGGCCCAGTCCGGGACACCGGTGTGCACGACGGTGACCGCCGCGTTCGCGGTGGGGCGCTTCTGCGCCAGCAGCATCGCCAGCGGTCGACCGAGCGTCGCGCCCCGGCCGAGGACGACGACCTCCCTGCCCGCGACCGGGATGTCGTAGTGGGCCAGGAGAGCCTCGATGCCCGCCGGCGTGCACGGCCGGGGCCCGGGCCGGTCGAGGGCGAGCCTGCCGAGGTTGAGCGGGTGCATGCCGTCGACGTCCTTGTCCGGGTCCACCTCGGCGAGCGCGGCGTCGTAGTCGAGGTGCGACGGGACCGGGTGCTGGATCAGCACGGCGTGCACGGCCGGGTCGGCGTTGAGTCCGTCGATCACCCGGTGCAGGTCGTCCTGGCCGGCATCCGCGGAGAGGTGGACGTGCGGCGATGCGAAGCCGAGGGATGCCGCGGTGCGCTGCTTGATGCGGATGTAGCCGGCGCTGGCGTCGTCGTCTCCGACCAGCACTGTCGCCAGGCTCGGCGTCACTCCGCCGGCACGCAAGCGCGCGACGTCGGCGGTGATCTGCTCGAAGACCGCATCGGCGACGGGCTTGCCCGGTAGCATGCGGGCGGTCGTGCTCGGCGTGTCGTCCATGGGCTCTCCTCATCGGATGGAGCCCAGGCGCGCGGCGATCGTCGGGGCCGCTCCCCGGTGGTGCCCCACCTCGAGCGCCAGTCACGGCCCAGCCCGACCCTAGACCCCTGCCTTGACCGCGGGACGGCCGTTCCACCGGAGGGTCATGCTCGCCCGCCGGCGCCCCAGTAGAAGGGGCCTGCCGTCGGGACCACGCGGATGTCCCAGCCGAGCCGAGCCAGGCGCTCCTCGAGCTGGACCGGGGTGTGGGCAACCTTGACCAGGCGGTACGCGGTGCCGTCGCCGACCCGTCGGCCGATGGTCGACGACGCGGCGCCCTCGATGAGCTCGTCGGGTCTGCGGTAGGCGTCATCGGCGAAGAAGACGCGACCGCCGGTGGCCAGGGAGTCGTCGACGAGCTGCCAGAAGGCGTCGAAGCGCTCGAGCGGGACATGCGAGAGCCAGAAGCCGAAGAAGACGACGTCATAGCGTCGGTCGGGACGCCAGTCGAACAGATCGACCTGCAGGAAGCGCACGCGGTCGTCGGGAACCCGCTCCCGGGCGAGGGCCAGCATCTCCGGCGCGGAATCGACCGCTGTCACGCTCGCCGCCTGCTCCAGCAGACGCCGCGTCCAGGTCGCCGGCCCGCACGCCAGTTCGAGGACGTCTCCGGTCGGCGCGAAGGCGGTGAGCGCCGCCTCGAGCTGTGCAGCGCCCGGCAGGTCGAGGACGCCGTTGGAGTACTCGCCCGCTCCGGCGCGGTAGTACGCGACCTGCTCGGACAGGAGCGGCGCGAGTCCGTCGTCGGTCATCGACGCACGTTAGCCCCGCGGCACCATCGTTCCGCCCGACCCTGGCGGGTGGGTCGTGCGGCGTCCGGCGGCACGAGAGGGGCGCGGCCCGCTAGCGTCGGGTCCGTGGACATCGCGAACGGCAGCACCGAGGCAGACGTCGTCGTCGTGGGCGCGGGGCTCGCTGGGCTGGTGGCCACCGCCGAGCTGGCCGACGCCGGCAAGCGGGTCGTACTGGTCGACCAGGAGCCCGAGGCGAGCCTCGGCGGCCAGGCGCACTGGTCCTTCGGCGGCCTCTTCCTCGTCGACTCGCCCGAGCAGCGCCGGCTCCGCGTGCACGACTCGCTGGAGCTCGCCCGGCAGGACTGGTTCGGCACCGCCGGCTTCGACCGCACCGAGGACCACTGGCCGCGCCAGTGGGCCGAGGCCTACCTGCAGTTCGCCGCGGGCGAGAAGCGCGCCTGGCTCAAGGAGCAGGGCATCGGCTTCTTCCCGGTCGTCGGCTGGGCCGAGCGGGGCGGCTACACGGCCACCGGGCACGGCAACTCCGTGCCGCGGTTCCACATCGTCTGGGGCACCGGGCCCGGCGTCGTCGACCCCTTCATCCGCCGGGTGCGCGCCGCCGTGGAGGCGGGCACCGTCGAGCTGCGCTTCCGGCACCGGGTGGCCGAACTGGTCGTGACCGACGGCGCGGTGACCGGCGTGCGCGGTGCCGTCCTGGAGCCCAGCGACGTCGCCCGCGGCGAGGCCAGCTCGCGCACGGAGGTCGGGGAGTTCGAGATCTCCGCCCAGGCCGTCGTCGTCACCTCCGGTGGCATCGGGGGCAACCACGAGCTGGTGCGGCGCAACTGGCCCGCTCGCCTCGGGCCGGCGCCGAAGCGGCTGCTCTCCGGCGTGCCCGCGCACGTCGACGGCCAGATGCTCGAGGCCACCGCCGGTGCCGGCGCCAGCGTGGTCAACAACGACCGCATGTGGCACTACACCGAGGGCATCGCCAACCACTCGCCGGTGTGGGACAAGCACGGGATCCGGATCCTGCCCGGGCCGTCCTCGATGTGGTTCGACGCGCTCGGCCGGCGGCTGCCGGTGCCGCTGTTCCCCGGTTTCGACACCCTGGGCACGCTTGCCCACATCGGCACGACGGGGCACGAGCACACCTGGTTCGTCACCACGAAGAAGATCGTGGAGAAGGAGTTCGCGCTGTCGGGATCCGAGCAGAACCCCGACCTCACCGGCAAGGACGTGCGGCTGCTCGTCAACCGGGCACGAGCCGGGGTCTCGGCGCCGGTGCAGGCGTTCCTGGACAAGGGCGAGGACTTCGTCGTCGCCGGCACGCTGCCCGAGCTCGTCGCCGGCATGAACCGGATCACCGGGGGCACACCGGCGATCGACCCCGCCGACCTCGAGCGCGAGATCGTCGCCCGCGACCGGGAGATCGCCCACCCGTTCACCAAGGACCTGCAGATCACCGCGATCCGCGGTGCGCGCAACTACCTGGGCGACAAGCTCATCCGGGTGGCGCAGCCGCACCGCATCCTCGACCCCGAGGCCGGACCGCTGATCGCCGTGCGGCTCAACATCATCACGCGCAAGACGCTCGGCGGCCTGGAGACCGACCTCTCCGGCCGGGTGCTGCGGCCCGGCGGCGAGGTGTTCCCCGGGCTGTACGCCGCGGGTGAGGTCGCCGGCTTCGGAGGCGGTGGCATGCACGGCTACCGGTCGCTGGAGGGCACTTTCCTCGGCGGCTGCCTGTTCTCCGGTCGCACCGCGGGCCGGGCCGTGGCGGCGGAACTGTGAGCGATCCCTGGTCGGACCCGACCAAGCCGGCTCCGCCGCAGACCGCACCGCAGCAGCCCGCGTACGGGCAGCAGCCCCCGTACGGGCAGCAGCCCCCTCACGGCCAGCAGCCTCCGTACGGCCAGCCGCCCGGCTGGGCTCCGCCCTACGGCGCGCCGCAGCCGTGGGGCCAGCCGGCCTGGGGGCAGCCGCAGTGGGGTCAGCCGCCGTACGGGCAGCCGTGGGGCCGGCCGCAGCGCACCCCCGCCCAGGTGATCACCGCGTCCGTGCTGGCCTTCGTGCAGGCCGTCGTCGTGCTCATCGCCTCGCTCTACGTCTGGTTCTTCGCCTCGATCGCCGACATCGCGTCCAGCGGACGGCCCGACGTCTACACGTCCGAGACGGCGCGTCAGCTGGCCACCGAGGGGACGATCCTCGCCGTCGTCCAGCTGGTGTCGGTCGTCCTCCTCGTCGTCGGCGGGATCGCCGCCCTCAACCGCCGCACGCCGGCCGCCCACCGCCTGCTGGGCGCCGCGCACGTGGTCCAGATCGTGCTCGCGCTGTACTGGGCCGGCCGGCTGCTCGATCTCCTCGGGAACCTGCCGGGTGCCGAGGCCGAGGGCTCGCTCGCGGCGTTCTCGCTGTTCTTCGTGGTCGGACCGGTGGTCTCCCTCGGCCTGCTGCTCAGCGGGGCGGCGCGGCGCTGGTTCACCGCCACCCCATCGGCCTGACGCAGGGACACGGCAGACTGGCGGGCATGCCCGTCGTCCCGTCCGAGCCCGCTCTCGACCCCGAGGTCGCCGCCCTGCTGCGCCGCGACCCCGACGGCCTGGTGGCCGCGGTGGTCCAGCAGCACGACTCCCTCGAGGTGCTCATGGTCGCCTACATGGACGACGAGGCCCTGCGGCGCACGCTGAGCACCGGCCGGGCGACCTACTGGTCCCGCAGCCGGCAGGAGTACTGGGTCAAGGGGGAGACCTCCGGCAACCGTCAGTGGGTCCGCGAGGTCCGGGTGGACTGCGACGGCGACGCGCTGCTCGTGCTCGTCGACCAGGAGGGGCCCGCCTGCCACACCGGCGCACGCAGCTGCTTCTTCCGGGAGCTGCCGTCGGTCCCCGGAGACGGGACGGCCGGCGCATGAGGTTCGGCATCGCGACGCCGGCCCGCGAGGATTTCACCCTGGACCGGCCCATGGTCCCCGTCGTCCGCAAGCTGCTCGCCGACAGCGAGACCGCCGTCGGCATCTACCGCAAGCTGGCCGGCAACCGCCCGGGCACGGTGCTGCTGGAGTCGGCCGAGCAGGGGAAGCGCTGGGCCCGCTACAGCTTCGTGGGCGCGCGCAGCGCCGGCGTCCTCACCGAGCGCGACGGCGTCACGCAGTGGCTGGGGGAGGACATCCCCGGGGTCACCGACGGACTGCCCACCGATCCGCTGGCCGCCGTCCGCACGCTGGCCCGCCGGCTGCGGTCGCCGCGCACGCCCGGGCTGCCGCCGCTGACCGGGGGCCTGGTCGGCTACCTCGGCTACGACGTCGTCCGGCGGCTGGAGCGGCTGCCCGAGACGAGCAGCGACGACATCGGCATGCCGGAGCTGGCGATGATGCTGGTGACCGACCTCGCCGTGCTCGACCACGCCGACGGCACGGTCCTGCTCATCGCCAACGCGGTCTGCGGGGGTGGTGAGGGCGGGGGAGGTCGGAGCGGCGAGGCCCTCTACGACGACGCGGTGGCCCGGCTCGACGCGATGGCCGCCGACCTCACCCGCGCCGTCCCGCCCGGGGTGGCGGTGCTGGGGGAGGCACAGGTCCCCGAGGTGGCCAGCAACATGGCGCCGGGCGTGTACGAGGCGGGCGTGGAGCGGGTGCGCGAGCACATCCGGGCCGGGGACGCCTTCCAGGTGGTGCTCGCCCAGCGCTTCGAGACGGCGACGACGGCCGACGCCCTGGACCTCTACCGGGTCCTGCGGGCCACGAACCCCTCCCCGTACATGTACCTGCTGCGCTTCGAGGGCCGGGAGTCTCCCTTCGACGTCGTCGGCTCCTCCCCGGAAGCGCTGGTCACCGTCACCGGGTCCTCGGCCGTGGTGCACCCGCCGGCCGGCACCCGTCCGCGCGGCGCCACCCCGGAGGAGGACGTCCGGCTGGCCGAGGGGCTGCTGGCCGACCCCAAGGAGCGTGCCGAGCACGTCATGCTGGTCGACCTGGCCCGCAACGACCTGGGCCGGGTCTGCGTCCCCGGGTCGGTCGAGGTGCCCGACTTCATGCGCGTGGAGCACTACAGCCACGTGATGCACCTGGTCTCGACCGTCGCCGGCGAGGTCGCGCCCGAGCACGACGCCCTGGATGTCTTCGACGCCACGTTCCCCGCCGGCACCGTCTCCGGCGCCCCGAAGCCCCGGGCGATGGAGATCATCGAGTCGCTCGAGCCGACCCGGCGCGCGCTCTACGCCGGCACCGTCGGCTACGTCGACGCCAGCGGCGACATGGACATGGCCATCGCCATCCGCACCGCCGTGCTGCACGACGGCCGCGCCTACGTGCAGGCCGGCGCCGGGATCGTCGCCGACAGCGACGCCGCCACCGAGGAGGCCGAGACCCGGCACAAGGCACGGGCGGTGCTGTCGGCGATCACCCGGGCCGAAGGGCTCCAGGAGCTCCCGTGAGCGGAGCGTCCCGCGGGAGCGGACCGTCGGGCGCCGTGAGCGGACAGGGCCGCAGGGAGCTCACCGCCGCGGTCCTGGGTGCGGTGCTGGCCGGCACGCTGGCGCTCATCGCGGGCGGCCAGGCCTGGGCGACCGTGACCGCGGAGCGCCGGGCACCGCTGCCGCCGGTCTCGGCCGGCCTGTCCGGCGCCGACGCCGCCCCCCTCGTCCCGGCCGCGGGCCTGGTGCTGCTGGCCGCGGCGGTCGCGCTGCTGGCCGTGCGGGGCGCGGGGCGCGTGGGCGTGGGTCTCCTCGCGGCGGCGGCCGGGGGAGCGGTGGCCTGGTCCGGGCTGCGCGCACTGACCGGTGGCCTCGACGACGCCGCCACCGACCTGCCCGGGCTGAGCGGGGCGACGGTGGACGGCATCGCGGCCGACGTGTCCGCGACCTGGCCGCTGCTCGCCGTGCTGGCCGGCCTCGTCGCCGTCGCCACCGGCGTGGTCACGGTGCTGCGGGGCCGGACCTGGCCGGGGATGGGCCGCCGCTACGAGCGGGACGAGAGCGGGACGGCGCCCGCGCAGGCGGGCGCGGCAGCCCGCCCGCGGACCGACGAGGACCGCGCCGTGGACGCGTGGAAGGCGCTGGACCGGGGCGAGGACCCCACCGATCCACGCGACGTATAGCGGAAACGGGCGGACCCGCCCCGACCGCCCCCTGGCCGGGCGCACCCGGCGTCGGCTCTAGAGTGGCCACACCGATCCGGCTGGTGAGGGGACGACGTGCGACAGGCAGTGGAGACGAGCAGCAGGCGTGCATCGGCGCCGGCAGGGACGATCCGGTGAGCGTTCTCGACGAGATCGTCATCGGCGTCCGCGAGGACCTCGCCGCCCGCGAGGCGGTCACGCCGCTCGCGGAGGTCAAGGCCGCCGCCCGTGACGCCCGCCCGGCGCTGGACGCCCTGGCCGTGCTGCGCGCCCCCGGCGTCGGCGTCATCGCCGAGGTCAAGCGGCGCAGCCCCTCGAAGGGCGAGCTCGCCGACATCCCCGACCCGGCCCAGCTGGCCCAGCAGTACGCCGCCGGCGGCGCGCGGGTCATCTCCGTCCTCACCGAGCGACGACGCTTCGGCGGCTCGCAGACCGACCTGGACGCGGTCCGCGCCGTGGTCGACGTCCCGGTGCTGTGCAAGGACTTCATCGTCAGCAGCTACCAGGTGCACGAGGCCCGGGCCCATGGCGCCGACGTCGTCCTGCTGATCGTGGCCGCGCTGGAGCAGAACGTGCTCACCGGCCTGCTGGAGCGCGTGGAGTCCCTCGGCATGACGGCGCTGGTCGAGGTGCACACCGAGGCCGAGGCCGACCGGGCCATGGCCGCCGGTGCCGCCGTGATCGGCGTCAACGCCCGCGACCTCACCACGCTGGAGGTCGACCGCTCCACCTTCGAGCGGATCGCCCCCGGGCTGCCGTCGGAGGTGGTCAAGGTCGCCGAGTCCGGCGTCCGCGGGCCGCACGACCTCATCGGCTACGCGGCGGCGGGTGCCGACGCGGTGCTCGTGGGGGAGGGGCTGGTGACCGCCGGCGACGCCCGCCAGGCGGTGGCCGACCTGGTGACGGCGGGAGCGCACCCCGCCACGCCGCGCACCTGCCGCTAACCCCCACGGCCTCTCTGCAGGGGCCCGCCGCGAGCCTGCGAGGGGCGGGGGGCAGAGAGGTCCTTACTCTGGGCGCATGACGACGACCCGCCCAGCGCAGCCCGGAGAACTCTCTCTGCCGGCGCGCCCGGGCTGGCCCGACGCCACCGGTCACTTCGGCGTCTTCGGCGGCCGCTTCGTCCCCGAGGCGCTGATCGCCGCGCTCGACGAGCTGACCGAGGCCTACGAGGCCATGCGGGTCGACCCCGCGTTCCTCCAGGAGTTCGCGACGCTGCAGCGGGACTACACCGGCCGGCCCAGCCCGGTCACCGAGGTGCCCCGGTTCGCCGAGCACTGCGGCGGGGCGCGGGTCCTGCTCAAGCGCGAGGACCTCAACCACACCGGCTCGCACAAGATCAACAACGTGCTCGGGCAGGCGCTGCTCACCAAGCGGATCGGCAAGAGCCGCGTCATCGCCGAGACCGGCGCCGGCCAGCACGGTGTGGCGACGGCGACGGCAGCCGCGCTCATGGGGCTGTCCTGCACCGTCTACATGGGCGAGGAAGACACCCGTCGCCAGGCGCTCAACGTCGCCCGCATGCGGTTGCTCGGCGCCGAGGTCATCCCGGTCACCACCGGCTCGCGCACCCTCAAGGACGCGATCAACGAGGCGTTCCGCGACTGGGTGACCAACGTGGAGACGACGAACTACGTCTTCGGCACCGTCGCCGGCCCCCATCCCTTCCCGGCGATGGTGCGTGACTTCCAGCGGGTGATCGGCGACGAGGCTCGTGCCCAGGTCCTCGACCGGGAGGGGCGGCTGCCAGACGCCGTCCTGGCCTGCGTGGGCGGCGGCTCCAACGCGATCGGCATCTTCACCGCCTTCGTGCCCGACGACGGCGTCCGGCTGATCGGCCTGGAGGCCGGCGGCGACGGCGTCGACACCGCCCGGCACGCCGCGACCATCACCGGTGGCACCCCGGGCGTGCTGCACGGGGCGCGGTCGTACCTGCTGCAGGACCACAACGGCCAGACGGTCGAGTCGCACTCGATCAGCGCGGGTCTGGACTATCCGGGCGTGGGGCCCGAGCACAGCTACCTGCACGACATCGGCCGGGCCGAGTACCGGCCGGTGACCGACGCCGAGGCCATGGAGGCCTTCGCGCTGCTGTGCCGGACCGAGGGGATCATCCCGGCGATCGAGTCCGCGCACGCCCTGGCCGGGGCGATGCGGCTCGGCCAGGAGGTCGGCCCGGACTCGCTGCTGCTGGTCAACCTCAGCGGGCGCGGGGACAAGGACGTCGAGACGGCGTCCCGCTGGTTCGGTCTCGGCGACCGCGAGGAGGTGGACCCGGGCCCGGGCCTGGACACCGACCAGCAGCCCACCGAGGGCGCCGTCACCCAGGGCGACGCGGTGGCCGGGCCCGAGACGGGAGACGAGCTGTGAGCCAGGCCGCCGAGCGGATCCAGCGGGCCAAGGACGAGGGGCGGGCGGCGCTCGTCGCCTACCTGCCGGTCGGCTACCCCGACGTGGACGCCTCGATCGAGGCCATGGTCGCCGCGGTCGAGGCGGGTGCCGACGTCCTCGAGATCGGCGTCCCGTACAGCGATCCCGGCATGGACGGCCCGGTGATCCAGGAGGCCGTGGACGTCGCCGTCCGTGCCGGGGTCGGCATGCCCGACGTGCTGCGGGCGGTCGAGGCGGTCGCGGCGGCCGGCGCCGTCCCGCTGGTGATGAGCTACTGGAACCCCATCGAGCGCTACGGCGTCGACCGGTTCGCCACGGATCTCGCCGCCGCCGGGGGAGCCGGGGCGATCACCCCGGACCTCATCCCCGACGAGGCCGCCCAGTGGATCGCCGCCGCGGAGCGCGCGGACCTCGACCGGGTCTTCCTCGTCGCCCCCTCGTCGACCGACGCGCGGCTGCGCTCGACGTCCGCGGCCAGCCGGGGGTTCGTCTACGTCGCCTCCACCATGGGCGTGACCGGCGCCCGGGACACCGTGAGCGACGCGGCCCGGACGCTCGTGTCCCGCACCCGCGAGGCGCGGCCGGACATCGCGCTCTGCGTGGGCCTCGGTGTCTCGAACGGCGCCCAGGCCGCGGAGCTCGCCGCCTTCGCCGACGGTGTCATCGTCGGCTCGGCCTACGTGCGCGAGATGCTCCAGGGCCGGGGTGCCGACGGCGTCCGCGCGCTCACCGCGGATCTCGCCGCCGGCGTCCGCCGGGCGGGGGTGCCGGCATGACCTTGCTCGCTTCCATCCCGAGTCCGTCCCAGGGCGTCTGGGAGCTCGGCCCGGTCCCGCTGCGCGCCTACGCGCTGTGCATCATCGCCGGCATCGTCGCGGCCGCCTGGCTGACCGAGAAGCGCTGGCTCGCCCGTGGCGGTGCGCCGGGTGACGTGCTGGACATCGCCGTCTGGGCCGTGCCGTTCGGCATCATCGGCGGCCGGATCTACCACGTGATCACCAGCCCCCGGCCGTACTTCGGGGAGGGCGGCGACCCGCTGCGCGCCTTCGCCATCTGGGAGGGCGGGCTCGGCATCTGGGGGGCGATCGCCTTCGGGGCGGTGGGCGCGTGGATCGCCTGCCGGCGCCGGGGCATCCCGCTGCCGGCCTTCGGGGACGCCCTGGCGCCGGGCCTGCTGGTCGCCCAGGCGATCGGGCGGCTGGGCAACTGGTTCAACCAGGAGCTCTTCGGCGGGCCGACCGATCTGCCCTGGGGCCTGGAGATCGACCTGGCGAACCGCCCGTCGGAGTACCTGGACGTGGCCACGTTCCACCCGACGTTCCTCTACGAGCTGCTGTGGAACCTGGCCGCCGCGGCGGTCGTCATCTGGGCCGACCGGCGCTTCCGGCTCTCCCACGGCCGGGCGTTCGCCCTCTACGTCGCCTTGTACTGCGCCGGCCGGCTGTGGATCGAGCTGCTGCGCACCGACCCGGCGGAGACCTTCTTCGGCGTCCGGCTCAACGTGTTCACCGCGATCGTCGTGGGCCTGCTCGCCGTGGCCTACCTCGTCTGGCAGCGCGGCCGGCCGCGCGAGGTGATCACCCGCGGCGAGGAGTTCGCCGCCGCGGAGCGTGCCTCGTCGGGGGAGGGGGACCGGGCGGACGCTCCGGCGACCGAGCCCGGAGCGGTGCGCGCGGACGAACACCGCCGCGGCGAGCCGGGCTGACGGCCCATCAGGCCCGTCGCGCACCGTGAACATGATCACCGAAGGGGCCCCTGCCACGGGCCGATGCGGCCAACTTCCGGGATGTTCCTGCCGACGCGCCGCGTCCTGTGATTTACACGGCTGAGGCCTGTGTTACCGCTGTGTACGCTTCGCAGCGGGCCCGCCGGCGATCCCGGCCGGGCCTCACCGTCGGACCGGGCCAGCGCCGCCCCGCGGACGACAGCCTGTCGGTGACCAGCCGGTGGGCTCAGGCCTGCCGCACCGGGGCGACGTACGTCCCGGGCTGCCGGCCCTCCGCAGTGCCGTCCGCCGACCCCTTGACCACCGGCCCGGGCTCCAGCCCCGCCCGCTCCCTCCGGGGGCGCAGGCGCCGCCGACGACGGGAGTGACATGCCCGACCTCACCGCCCCCGCCGCTCCGAAGTCAGCCGTTCCGTTCTCCGCGGTCCCGGCTGCCTCCGGCCTGTACGACCCGGCCAACGACAAGGACGCCTGTGGCGTCGCCTTCGTGGCCGACGCCCGTGGCCGCAGGTCGCGCGACATCGTCGCCAAGGGCCTCACGGCCCTGCACAACCTCGACCACCGGGGCGCCGCCGGCGCCGAGCCCAACTCGGGCGACGGCGCCGGGATCCTCACCCAGGTGCCCGACGCGCTGCTGCGCGCCAGCGTCGACTTCGACCTGCCTCCGGCGGGGGAGTACTCCGTCGGCATCGCCTTCATGCCCGCCGACGACGCCGAGCGAGCCGCTCGCGTCGAGGACGTCGCCCGCCTCGCCGACGAGGAGGGGCTGACCGTCCTGGGTTGGCGGGACGTGCCGATCGACCCCGACGGCGCCGACCTGGGCCCCACCGCGCGGGCGGTCATGCCGCACTTCGCCCAGCTGTTCGTCGCCGAGACCATGGGCGCCCGCGCCGACGGGGCCGCGTTCGGCGGGAACGTCGTGTGCAACGGCGTCACCCGGCTGGAGCGGCGCTCCTTCGTGCTGCGCAAGCGGGCCGAGCGCGCCGCGGTCGACGCCGGCAGCTCGCTCTACATCGCCTCGCTGTCGTCGCGGACGATCACCTACAAGGGCATGCTGACCACCGACCAGCTGCCGCTGTTCTTCCCCGACCTGCGCGACGACCGCTACGAGTCGGCGATCGCGCTGGTGCACAGCCGGTTCTCCACCAACACCTTCCCGAGCTGGCCGCTGGCCCACCCGTTCCGGTTCGTCGCCCACAACGGCGAGATCAACACCATCAAGGGCAACCGCAACCGCATGCGGGCCCGCGAGGCCAAGCTCACCACCGAGCTGTTCGACGGCCCGGCGGGCCCGGCCTCCGAGCTGGGCCTGGAGCGCATCTTCCCGGTGACCGCCAGCGACTTCAGCGACTCGGCCACCTTCGACGAGGTGCTGGAGCTGCTGCACCTGTCCGGCCGCTCGCTGCCGCACGCGGTGCTGATGATGATCCCGGAGGCGTGGGAGAACCACGACGAGATGGACCCGGCCCGCCGGGCCTTCTACCGGTTCCACTCCTCGATCATGGAGCCGTGGGACGGGCCGGCCGCGGTCTGCTTCACCGACGGCACGTTGATCGGCGCCGTCCTCGACCGCAACGGGCTGCGCCCGGGCCGCTGGTGGCACACCAAGGACGACCTCGTCGTGCTGGCCAGCGAGGTCGGCGTGCTGGACATCCCCGCCGCCGACGTCGTCGCCAAGGGACGGCTGCAGCCGGGCCGGATGTTCCTCGTCGACACCGCCGCCGGGCGGATCGTCTCCGACGAGGAGGTCAAGGGTGCGCTGGCCGCCGAGCAGCCGTACGACGACTGGCTGCACGCCGGCCTGGTGCACCTGCCCACGCTGCCCGAGCGCCGCCGGTCCCGGCCCAGCCACGAGTCCGTCGTCCGCCGGCAGGCGCTGTTCGGGTACACGGAGGAGGAGCTGCGCATCCTCGTCCAGCCGATGGCCGCCTCGGGTGCCGAGCCGATCGGCTCGATGGGAACCGACACGCCGATCGCGGCGCTGTCGGACCGGTCGCGGCTGCTCTACGACTACTTCGGCCAGCTGTTCGCCCAGGTGACCAACCCCCCGCTGGACGCGATCCGCGAGGAGCTGGTGACCAGCCTCGGGCGCACCTTCGGGCCGGAGCAGAACCTGCTGACGGCCACGCCGGCCTCGGTCCGCCAGGTGTTCCTGCCGTTCCCCGTCATCGACAACGACGAGCTGGCCAAGATCCTGCACATCGACGACGACGGTGACCTGCCCGGCTACGCCGCCGTCCGGATCACCGGCCACTTCGACGTCAACGGCGGGGGCCCGGCCCTGGCCCAGGCCATCGAGGACCTGCGCATCAAGGTGAGCAAGGCGATCGCCGCCGGCGCCCGGATCATCGTGCTCTCCGACCGCGACTGCGACGAGAAGCGCGCCCCCATCCCGTCGCTGCTCATGACCGCCGCCGTCCACCACCACCTGGTGCGGGAGAAGACCCGCATGGAGGTCGGTCTGGTCGTCGAGTCCGGCGACTGCCGCGAGGTGCACCACGTCGCGCTGCTGCTCGGCTACGGCGCGGCCGCGGTCAACCCCTACCTGGCCTTCGAGTCCATCGAGGACCTCATCCGCGACGGTGCGCTCACCGGCGTGGAGCCCGCGCAGGCCGTCCGCAACATGGTCAAGGCGCTGGGCAAGGGCGTCCTCAAGGTCATGAGCAAGATGGGCATCAGCACCGCCGGCTCGTACACGATGGCGCAGATCTTCGAGGCCGTCGGTCTGTCCCAGGACCTCGTCGACGAGTACTTCACCGGCACCTCCGCCCCGCTGGGCGGCGTCGGCATCGACGTGCTGGCCGAGGAGGTGGCCATGCGCCACCGCCGCGCCTTCCCGGAGAACCCCACCGAGACCGCGCACCGCCGCCTCGAGGTCGGCGGCGAGTACCAGTGGCGGCGCGAGGGCGAGGTGCACCTGTTCAACCCGGAGACGGTGTTCCTGCTCCAGCACGCCACCCGCTCGCGGCAGTACGACGTCTTCCAGAAGTACACCGACACCGTCGACCAGCTCAGCCAGGACGCCGGCACGCTGCGCGGACTGTTCGCGCTGAAGACCGGCGTCCGTCCGCCCGTGCCGATCGACGAGGTCGAGCCGGTCAGCGAGATCGTCAAGCGGTTCCAGACCGGCGCGATGAGCTACGGCTCCATCTCGCAGGAGTCGCACGAGACGCTGGCGATCGCCATGAACCGGCTGGGCGGCAAGTCCAACACCGGTGAGGGCGGCGAGGACCCCGACCGGTTCACCGCCGACCCGAACGGCGACCTGCGCCGCTCCGCGATCAAGCAGGTCGCCAGCGGGCGGTTCGGCGTGACCAGCGAGTACCTGGTCAACGCCGACGACATCCAGATCAAGATGGCGCAGGGCGCCAAGCCCGGCGAGGGCGGCCAGCTGCCCGGCGGCAAGGTCTACCCGTGGGTGGCGCGCACCCGGCACTCGACGCCGGGCGTGGGCCTGATCAGCCCGCCGCCGCACCACGACATCTACTCGATCGAGGACCTCAAGCAGCTCATCCACGACCTGAAGAACGCCAACGACCAGGCGCGGATCAACGTCAAGCTGGTCGCCGAGGTCGGCGTCGGCACCGTGGCGGCCGGCGTGAGCAAGGCGCACGCGGACCTGGTGCTGATCTCCGGCCACGACGGCGGCACGGGCGCGGCGCCGCTGACCTCGCTCAAGCACGCCGGCTCCCCGTGGGAGCTGGGGCTGGCCGAGACGCAGCAGACGCTGCTGGCCAACGGCCTGCGCGACCGCATCACCGTCCAGGCCGACGGGCAGATGAAGACCGGCCGCGACGTGATCATCGCCGCGCTGCTGGGCGCCGAGGAGTACGGCTTCGCGACGGCTCCGCTGGTGGTCTCCGGCTGCGTGATGATGCGGGTCTGCCACCTCGACACCTGCCCGGTGGGCGTGGCCACGCAGAACCCGGAGCTGCGCAAGCGGTTCACCGGGCGCCCGGAGTTCGTCGTCACGTTCTTCGAGTTCCTGGCCCAGCAGGTGCGGGAGTACCTCGCCGAGCTCGGGTTCCGCTCGCTGGACGAGGCCATCGGCCACGCCGAGCTGCTCGACACCCGCGAGGCGGTCGGCCACTGGAAGGCCTCGGGTCTCGACCTGGCGCCCCTCCTGGTCGTCCCCGAGCTGCCCGAGGGCACACCGCTGCGGCGTGTCCGAGACCAGGACCACGGGCTCGACGTCGCCCTGGACCAGACGCTGATCCAGCTCTGCGAGGGCGCGCTGCTCGACGCGCAGCCGGTGAGCCTGGAGCTGCCGGTGCGCAACGTCAACCGCACGGTCGGCACCATGCTGGGCTCGATGGTCACCCGCCGCTTCGGCGGCGAGGGCCTGCCCGACGGCACGATCGACCTCACCTTCGGCGGGTCGGCCGGGCAGTCGTTCGGCGCCTTCGTGCCGCGCGGCATCACCATGCGGCTGTTCGGCGACGCCAACGACTACGTGGGCAAGGGCCTGTCGGGCGGCCGCATCATCGTGCGGCCCTCGCGGGAGGCGACCTTCGCGGCCGAGGACAACGTGATCGCCGGCAACGTCATCGGCTACGGGGCGACCAGCGGCGAGATCTTCCTGCGCGGCCGGGTCGGCGAGCGGTTCTGCGTCCGCAACTCCGGGGCGCTCGCGGTCGTCGAGGGCGTGGGCGACCACGCGCTGGAGTACATGACCGGCGGCCGCGCGGTGATCCTGGGCGCGACCGGGCGCAACATCGCGGCCGGCATGTCCGGCGGTATCGGGTACGTGCTCGACCTGGCCCGCCACCGGGTCAACGGCGAGATGGTCGACATCGAGCCGCTGGACGGCGAGTCGGCGCAGTGGCTGCGCGACGTGCTGGTGCGCTACGCAGCCGAGACCGAGTCCCCGGTGGCCACCGCGCTGCTGGCGGACTGGGGGCGCTGGTCCGCACAGTTCAGCGTGATCATGCCTCGGGACTTCAAGCGGGCGCTGGACGCCCAGCGGATGGCCGAGGCCAACGGGACCGACGTGGATCTTGCCGTCATGGAGGCTGCTCGTGGCTGAGACGCGCTACGCAACCGAACGCCTCACGGCACTGGCGCAGGAGGAGGCAGCTCGTGGCTGACACCACCGGATTCCTGAAGTTCGAGCGGGGGCTGCCGCCGCGGCGTCCCGTCGAGGTCCGCATCCGGGACTGGAAGGACGTCTACGTCGCCCGGGAGAACGGCGAGGACCCGCTCTTCCCGACGGCGGAGGTGCGCAAGCAGGCGGCACGCTGCATGGACTGCGGCATCCCGTTCTGCCACCACGCGTGCCCGGTGGCCAACCTGATCCCCGAGTGGAACGACCTGGCCCGCCGCGACGACTGGCACGACGCCATCGAGCGGCTGCACGCGACGAACAACTTCCCGGAGTTCACCGGGAAGCTCTGCCCGGCGCCGTGCGAGGGCTCCTGCGTGCTCAACCTGCAGGAGTCGCCGGTCACCATCAAGCAGATCGAGTGGGAGATCATCGACCGGGCCTGGGACGAGGGCTGGGTCGCGCCGCTGGCCCCCACCGAGCGCAGCGGCAAGAAGGTCGCCGTCGTCGGGTCCGGTCCCGCGGGGCTCGCCGCCGCCCAGCAGCTCACCCGCGCCGGGCACGACGTCACCGTGTACGAGCGGGCCGACCGGATCGGCGGCCTGCTCCGCTACGGCATCCCCGAGTTCAAGATGGAGAAGTCGGTCCTGGACCGGCGGCTGGACCAGATGCGCGCCGAGGGCACCCGCTTCGTCACCGGTGTCGACGTCGGCGGGGCGGGGGAGCAGGACCTGTCCACCGAGCAGTTGCGGGCCGACCACGACGCCGTCGTGCTGGCCGGTGGCGCCACGGTCGGCCGCGACCTGCCCGCCCCGGGCCGCGAGCTGGCCGGTATCCACCTGGCGATGGAGTACCTGCCGCTGGGCAACCGGCAGGCGCTCGGCGAGCTGGACGACCCGCCGATCAACGCCGCCGGCAAGCACGTGGTGATCATCGGTGGTGGCGACACCGGCGCGGACTGCCTCGGCACGGCCCACCGCCAGGGCGCGGCCTCGGTGGCGCAGCTGGAGATCATGCCGGCGCCGCCGGACCGCCGGGACGAGGGCGCCAACCCGTGGCCGACCTACCCGATGGTCATGCGGGTCTCGAGCGCCCACGAGGAGGGCGGCGAGCGGCTGTACTCGGTCAACACCGAGCGCTTCGTGGGCCACGAGCCCGGCCACCCCGCCCACGGCAACGTGCGCGCGCTGCTGCTGCACGAGGTCGAGCGGATCGGCGGCCGGTTCCAGAAGATCGAGGGCAGCGAGCGCGAGCTCCCGGCGGACCTGGTCTTCCTGGCCATGGGGTTCACCGGCTCCCAGCGCGAGGGCCTGCTCCACGCGCTGGGCGTCGAGATGGACCAGCGCGACAACGTCGTCCGCGACAGCGAGTTCATGTCCACCGTGCCCGGCGTGTTCGTGGCCGGCGACATGGGCCGCGGGCAGTCGCTCATCGTGTGGGCCATCGCGGAGGGGCGCGCCGCGGCGGCCGCCGCGGACACCTGGCTGACCGGTGCCTCGGCGCTGCCCCGTCCCGTCACGCCCACCGCGGTCGCCCTGAGGTGACGTGCCGCCGGAGGCGGGGGATGTGACCCCCGCCTCCGGCGCGCCGACCAGCGTGTTGTTCCGCCGAGTGGGGCCCGCAGGGTCCCGCGCAGGTGGGACGGACGCGCTCCGCGTGTGTGGGGGACGGCTCCTGGCCGCGGTGCGGTCGGGAGGACCGCGGTGAACTAGCGTGACGGGTATGTCCCGCCGCGCCAAGATCGTCTGCACCCTGGGTCCGGCCACCAGCTCCGCCGAGCAGATCGTCGCGCTCGTCGAGTCCGGCATGGACGTCGCCCGGCTCAACTTCAGCCACGGCGCGCACGGTGACCACGCCACCGCCTACCAGCGGGTGCGCGAGGCCTCCGACCGCACCGGGCACGCCGTCGCCGTCCTGGCCGACCTGCAGGGCCCCAAGATCCGGCTCGGCACGTTCGCCGGTGGGCCGGTCGACTGGCCCACCGGCAACCAGGTCGTCATCACCGTCGACGACGTCGAGGGCACCGCCTCGCGCGTCTCCACCACGTACAAGGATCTCGCCAACGACGTCCAGGTCGGCGACCGCCTGCTCGTCGACGACGGCAAGCTGGCCCTGACGGTGCTCTCCGTCCAGGGGCCCGACGTGGTCTGCCTGGTCATCGAGGGCGGCCCGGTCTCGAACAACAAGGGGCTGTCGCTGCCCGGCGTGGCCGTGAGCGTGCCCGCGCTGTCGGACAAGGACGAGCTCGACCTCCGCTTCGCCCTCCAGCTCGGCGTGGACTTCATCGCGCTGTCGTTCGTCCGCTCGGCCGAGGACGCCGAGCTGGTGCGCGAGATCATGCGGCAGGAGGACATCGAGGTCCCGATCATCGCCAAGCTGGAGAAGCCGGAGGCGGTCGAGCGGCTCGACGAGATCGTGGAGGCGTTCGACGGCATCATGGTGGCGCGCGGCGACCTGGGCGTGGAGCTGCCGCTGGAGCGGGTGCCGCTGGTGCAGAAGCGGGCGATCCAGGCGGCGCGGGAGCGCAACAAGCCGGTGATCGTGGCCACCCAGATGCTCGAGTCGATGATCACCAACTCGCGGCCGACCCGCGCGGAGGCCTCCGACGTCGCCAACGCGGTGCTCGACGGCACCGACGCGGTGATGCTCTCCGGCGAGACGTCGGTGGGCGCGCACCCGATCGCCGCGGTCCGCACCATGGAGCGGATCATCGACGCGGTCGAGAGCGACCACATGCCCGTCCCCGAGGTGGCCCGGCGCTCGCGGTCGCGTTCGGGGGCGATCGTGCGGGCGGCCAAGGACGTGGGGGAGGCGCTCGACGTCAAGGCCCTGGCCACGTTCACGCAGACCGGCGAGACCGCGCGCCGGCTGTCGGCCCTGCACCCCCACCAGCCGCTGCTGGCCTTCACCGTCGACGCGCGGGTCCGCAGCCAGCTCGCCCTGTCGTGGGGCGTGGAGACCTTCCTGGTCCCCGAGGTGGCGCACACCGACGACATGGTCGCCCAGGTGGACTTCTCCCTGCTGTCCATCGGACGGCTCAAGGTCGGCGACCGGGTCGTGGTCGTGGCGGGCAGCCCGCCGAACACGGTGGGCTCGACGAACCTGATGCGGGTGCACGAGGTCGGGACCGACTCGTGAGCACCGGAGGCGAGAACACGCAGGCCGCGGCCCTGATGTCGGTCCTGGCGCTCGAGGAGCGCGAGCCCGACACCTTCGTCGGCAAGACCCCGGGCACCACGATGCAGCGCATCTTCGGCGGGCAGGTGGCCGGGCAGGCGCTCATGGCGGCATCCAGCACCCTGCCGGAGGGGCGCGGCGTCCACTCGCTGCACTCGTACTTCCTGCGCCCGGGAGACCCGAACGAGGAGATCCGCTACGCGGTCGAGCGGATGCGGGACGGCCGGACGTTCAGCACCCGCCGCGTCGTCGCCTGGCAGCGACGCGGCGAGCGGGACGTCGCGATCTTCGCGCTCACCGCCGATGCCTCCGCGGGGGAGACCGCGTACGCCGAGCACGCGCTCCCGATGCCGGACGTGCCGGCGCCGGAGAGCCTGCCCAGCTTCGTCGAGCTGCTGCGCGCGCGCGGTGACGAGGCGCGGGTCGCGATGAGCATCGGCATGGCCGTGGAGCAGCGGATGCTCGAGCACCCCTTCGACCGGCCGCCGAAGTCCTACCCGGACACCAGGTCATGGACGTGGATGCGGGTCGCCGGCGAGCTCCCCGACGACCAGGCGGTGCACGGCGCGGCGCTGACGTTCGCCAGCGACCTCAGCCTGCTGGGCGCCGGCACCGCGCGCATGGGTGGCGGCTGGGGGAAGACGGCGGGATCCAGCCTCGATCACGCGGTGTGGTTCCACCAGCCGGTGCGGGCCGACGAGTGGTTCCTCTACGAGACCGACAGCCCGGCGGCCTCCCACGGGCGGGCGCTGTGCTTCGGGCAGATCTGGGCCGCCGACGGCACGCACGTGGCGACCGTCAGCCAGCAGGGGCTCATCCGTCCGCTGACGCGCTGAACCCGGCGAGACCCGCTACCGCTGCGCGGCTGCCGGTACCGCGCTGCAGGGCGGCACCGGCGTCGTCGGGCCGGTACCGCGCCGCGGTCACGGGTGCTCTGCCGGCGCTCCCGCCAGGTCGGTCGCGGTGCCCTCGGGCTCGGTGCCTTCGGGCTCGGTCTCGGTCTGGGCCTCGGCGCTCTCCGCCTCGACGCCCTGGGGCCGGGCGCCCTCCGCCTCGGCGCTCTGGGCCCGGGCGCTCTCGGCCTCGGCGCGCCGGCGTTCGGTCTCGCGGGCCGCGGCCTGCTCGGCGGCCTGGGCGGCGAAGTCGGCCGCCAGCCAGTCGTGGCCCTCGCACAGCAGCGTCCAGACCCGCTCGACGTGGGCGCGCGTCGTCGTCGGTGCGCCGACGGCGACCCGGAGCACGGCCCGGCCGCCCACCGTGGTGTGGGTCAGGAACACCTCCCCGCCGTCGTTGAGCCGCTCGAGCAGGGTCATCGTGGCGACGTCGGCGTCCACCCCGGACGGCCAGCGCGGTGTCAGGCAGACCAGTGACAGCGGGTGCGGCCTCAGGACGTCGAACCGCTCGTCGGCCCCGGCCCAGGCGGCGAGCTCCTGGGCGAGGGCGACCGAGCCGCGGATGTGCGCGCGCAGCCCCTCGGCGCCGTACCAGCGCAGCACGAACCAGAGCTTGAGGGCCCGGAAACGACGCCCGAGGGGGACCTGCCAGTCGCGGAAGTCGACGACGGTGCCGGCATCGGTCGCGGCGTTGCGCAGGTACTCGGGGAGGATCGCCAGCGCGCCGGTGAGGGCGGCACGGTCGGCGACCCAGAAGAGGGTGGCGTCGAAGCCGGTGAGCAGCCACTTGTGCGCGTCGGTGGTGTAGCTGTCGGCCCAATCCACGCCGTCCTGCAGGCCCCGCAGCTCCGGGACGATCGCGCTGACGCCGGCGTAGGCGGCGTCGACGTGCAGCCACGCGCCGTGCTTCTGGCAGATCGGGCCGATGGCCGCGAGCGGGTCGACGGCGGTCGTCGACGTGGTGCCGACCGTGGCGCAGACGAGCACGGGCGTGTACCCGCGGGCCACGTCGCGCTCCATGCGGGCGGCCAGCGCGACGGGGTTCATCGCCAGGTCGCCGTCGACCTCGACGATGCGGACCGCATCGCTGCCCAGGCCGGCGATCCGGACGGCCTTCTCCATGGAGGAGTGGGTCTCGGCGGAGACGTACACGGTGGCGCGCTCGGGCTCCACGCCGCGGCGGACGGTGGCGCCGCCGCTGGCGCGGTGCAGGGCGGCGAGGAGCGCGACGAGGTTCGCCCCGGAGCTGGAGTCCTGGACGATGCCGCCGCCGGTCCCGCTGGACCGGAAGGACTGCGGAAGCCCGAGCAGCTCGGCGAACCAGTCCAGGACGTGCTGCTCGAGTTCGGTGGCCGCGGGGCTGGTCACCCACGACATGCCCTGCACACCGAGCCCGGCCGAGACGAGGTCGCCCAGGACCGACGGCCCGGAGGTGTTCGCGGGGAAGTAGCCGAAGAAGCCGGGGTGCTGCCAGTGCGTGAGGCCGGGGACGACGACCCGGTCGAGGTCGCCGAGGACGTCGGCGAAGGGCTCGCCGCGCTCCGGGGGAGCGGTGGGTAGCGCCGCCCGCACGTCGCCCGGCGCCACCGTCGACCGCACCGGGAGGGAGCCGACCCGCGCCCAGTAGTCGGCGATCCAGTCCACGACCTCGTGGCCGTGCTGCCGGAACTGCTCGGGAGTCATGTGCGGTGCAGGCTGGATCTCCGACGGCTCACTCACGGGACTCACCGTAGGTGGTGGTCCGCACGGAACCGCCGAGGGCGGTGTCGATGCGAGCGGGGCCCGCAGGGTCCCCGAGCATCGACGGGACGGAGGACGAAGACGCTGGAACAGGAGCCGCCCCGCGAGGCTGCCCGAGGAGTGGGGCCCGGAGGGTCTCCGACGAGGAGCAGGCATGGGCTCCGAGCAAGCCGGGAACGGCGCGTGGCCGCGGTGCGATCCGGAGGATCGCCGTGTGATGGCCGCGGTGTCGTCCGGAGGACGACAATTCAACCCAGTGCCCCCGGTGCGACTCGAACGCACACTGCGCGGGTTTTGAATCCGCTCCCTCTGCCGATTGGGGTACGGGGGCGTGCCGGTGGGCCGGCAGCCGGATCAGCCTAGCGGGGGCTGGGCGGGCCCCGGCGTCGCTAGGCTCTGGCCGTGAGCAGCGTGCCGGCCAGGGTCCTCATCGCCGAGGACGAAGCACTCATCCGTCTCGACCTCAAGGAGATGCTCGAGGAAGAGGGGTACGAGGTCGTCGCCGAGGTCGGGGACGGGCAGCAGGCCGTCGACCGTGCGATGGAGCTGGCGCCGGACCTGGTGATCCTGGACATTCAGATGCCGGTGCTCGACGGGCTCTCGGCGGCCGAGCAGATCGCGTCGGCCCGCATCGCTCCCGTCATCGTGCTCACCGCCTTCAGCCAGCGCGAGCTGGTCGAGCGGGCGCGCGACGCCGGGGCGATGGCGTACCTGGTCAAGCCGTTCTCCAAGAACGACCTCGTGCCCGCGATCGAGGTCGCGCGCGGCCGGTTCGCGGAGATGGCGGCGCTGGACGGCGAGGTGCGCACGCTCGAGGAGCGGTTGGCGGCCCGGCAGGTCGTGGAGAAGGCCAAGGGCCGGCTCATGGCGGAGCGCGGGGTGACCGAGGCCGACGCCTTCCGCTGGCTGCAGCGCACCGCCATGAACGACCGGACGTCGATGAAGGCGCTCGCCGAGCGGATCCTCGCCGAGGGCGTGCCCCAGGAGCCCGGGCCCGCCTGAGGACTGTGGGCCAGCCGTCGTTACAGCGACTCCGGTCGGGCGCCCACCTGCTGATCTTCGGCGCCGAAATCAGGTGGCCTTCGAACGTTCCGAGGTCGACCGTCGAGGCCGGTTCCGTCCCGTACGGCCCGCGGTGCGGTGCGTCCGGCGGCGCGATCACGAGACGGTCACGAAACGTCGGGGCCTCTCCGCGGCCACCTGGTTGCGCCCTACTGTTTCCCAGCCGCCCATCGGGACGGCGACGACCACCGGCAGGTCCGACCAGCGGACCGCCGATCTGGCTCTGGAGGACATGTGCGTTTCTCGGTCAAGACGGGCGCGCCCCTGCTCGCCATGGCGCTGGCGCTCACCGCCTGCGGCACTTCGGGCGGCGACGACGAGCCCTCGGCCAACGGCGGCGAGGCCGGTTCGTGTGAGGACATCGCCATCGGCTACTTCGGCGCCCTGACCGGTGCCGCGGCCAACCTGGGCATCAACATCCGCAACGGCGTCGAGCTGGCGGTGCAGCAGTTCAACGAGGAGAACCCCGACTGCGAGGTCGCCCTGGAGGAGTACGACTCCGCCGGTGACCCCAACCAGGCCACGGGTCTGGCGACGCAGGCGATCGGCGACGAGGACGTCATCGGAGTCGTCGGCCCGGCGTTCTCCGGCGAGTCCGACACCGCCGGCCCGATCTTCGCCGAGGGCGAGCTGCCGACGATCTCCGCCTCGGCGACCAACCCGGCGCTGTCCGAGAACGGGTGGGACACCTTCCACCGGATCCTCGGCAACGACGCCAGCCAGGGCCCGGCGGCCGCGACGTACATCCAGGACGTGCTCCAGAGCGACAGCGTCTTCGTGGTGGACGACGCCTCCGCCTACGGCGCCGGCCTGGCCGAGATCGTCGAGGAGGACCTCGGCGACGCGGTCGTGGGCACCGACACGATCCAGACCGGGCAGACCGACTTCTCCGCCACCATCGCGGCCATCCGTGACTCCGGCGCCGACGCGGTCTTCTTCGGCGGCTACTACGCCGAGGCAGGTCTGCTCGTCGAGCAGATGCGCCGCGGCGGCGTGGACGCCACGTTCGTCGTGGCCGACGGCGTGAAGGACCCGGGTTTCATCGAGGCCGCCGGCGACGCCGCCGAGGGCACGATCATCACCTGCCCGTGCCTGCCCCCGGAGGAGAGCGACGAGTTCTTCCAGGCGTACGAGGAGGCCTTCGGCACCGCGCCGGCGACCTACTCGGCCGAGGCCTACGACGCGGCCAACGTGATGCTCCAGGGCATCGCCGAGGGCAACACCACCCGCGAGTCGCTGCTCGAGTGGATCAACGAGTACGACGGTGAGGGCATCACCAAGGAGGTCTCCTTCGACGAGACCGGCGAGGTGCAGAACATCTCCGTCTGGGCCTACGCGGTGAAGGACGGCGAGATCGTCGCGGACCAGGAGATCGAGACCGACTGATCTCCCGCTGACCGTCTCCGGCGCGGCCGGGCTCCCTTCCTCAGGGAGCCCGGCCGCGTCGACACCTGCCACTCGGAGACCCCGTGTCCTTCCTGATCGACAACTTCGTCGAGCTGACCGTCACCGGCCTCGTGCTCGGCGCGGTCTACGGCCTCGTGGCCCTCGGCTACACCCTCGTCTACGGCGTGCTCCAGCTGATCAACTTCGCCCACTCCGAGGTCTGGATGTTCGGCAGCTTCGCCGCGGTGTGGGTGACCGTGGCCATCGGCCTGGCCCCCGGTAGCGCCCTGCCCGCCGTCGTCGGCGTCCTGCTGCTGGCACTGCTCGCCGCCATGGCGATGAGTGGCGGCATCGCCCTGCTGCTGGAGCGGGTGGCCTACCGGCGGCTGATCCGTCTCGACGCCCCCCGGCTGGTAGCGCTCATCAGCGCCATCGGCGCCAGCTTCGCCCTGGCCGAGCTCATGGGTCTGCGTGACCGCGTCGCCGGCTGGTTCGGCCTGGAGGACACGCTCGCGCCCTACGTCAGCTCGGCGCGCGACAACACCCGCTTCCGCAACCCCCTCGACACCGAGGGTGTGTTCACCGTGGGTGGCTACACCGTCAGCAACGTCGACCTGATCATCATCATCAGCGCCCTGCTGATGATGGTGGCCCTCGACCAGTTCATCCGCCGCACCCGCACGGGCAGCGGCATCCGCGCCGTCGCGCAGGACTCCGAGGCCGCGGCGCTCATGGGCGTCAACCGCGCCCGGGTCATCCGCGCCACGTTCCTCGTCGGCGGCGTGATGGCCGGTGCCGCGGCGCTGCTGTACCTGATGCGCTTCGGCGTCACCCGGTGGAACGCCGGCTTCCTGCTCGGCGTCAAGGCGTTCACCGCCGCCGTGCTGGGCGGCATCGGTAACGTCCGCGGGGCGCTGCTGGGCGGCTTCATCCTCGGCCTGGCGGAGAACTACGGCTCGGCGCTCGTGGGCTCGCAGTGGCGCGACGTCGTCGCCTTCCTGCTCCTGGTCGTCATCCTGCTGTTCCGGCCGACGGGCCTGCTCGGCGAGAGCCTCGGGAGGGCACGCGCATGACTCAAGGCAAGGCTTCTCCCGAGACCTCGCCCGGCGTGGCGCGGTCGCGCGCGTGGGGACCCCGGCTGGGCTGGGACCGCGGCGCCCTGGCGCGACGCGTCACCCGGCTGCCCAGGTCGGTGAAGTGGGCGCTCATCGGCGTGCTGGTGGTGCTGCTCTACGCGTTGCCGCTGCTCGAGCTCCCGATCATCAGCACTCCCGACACCGACTTCGGTGCCGTGCTGTTCACCGTGGCCAGCTACGTGCTCGTCGCACTCGGGCTCAACATCGTCCTCGGCTACGCGGGTCTGCTCGACCTCGGGTACGTCGGCTTCTACGCGGTCGGCGCCTACACCGTGGCGGTGCTGGGGTCCTTGCAGGCCCAGCTGTCCTGGTGGCTGCTCATCCCGCTGGCCGTGATCATCACCACGATCTCCGGGATCCTGCTCGGCGCGCCCACCCTGCGGGTCCGCGGTGACTACCTCGCCATCGTGACGCTCGGCTTCGGCGAGATCATCCGGCTCACGGCGCTCAACACCGAGTGGCTCGGCGCGGCGAAGGGCATCACCGGTGTCCCGCGGCCGCCGAGCGTCGATCTGTTCGAGCTGCCCCACCTGGAGTGGGAGGGCGCGACGGCGCTGATCGACCTGGACGACACGACGACGTTCCTGTCGTTCGGCGTGGCCGACCAGGCGCCGTACTACTGGCTCGCCCTCACGGTGATCTTCGTGGTGCTGGGCGCCGACCGGATGATGCGGCTGTCCCGGATCGGCCGCGCCTGGGAGGCCACGCGCGAGGACGAGGACGCCGCAGAGCTCATGGGCGTCCCGACCTTCCGCTTCAAGCTGCTGGCGTTCGCCACCGGCGCATTCATCGGCGGCCTGTCCGGTGCCCTGTTCGCCTCCCGGCAGGGGTTCATCAACCCCGAGTCCTTCCTGCTCCTCCTGTCGATCCTGTTCCTCGCGGCCGTGGTCGTCGGTGGCGCGGGCAACCGGTACGGCGTCATCCTGGGCGCCATCGTGGTGGCCTACCTGCCGGAGCGCTTCCGCGGGTTCGAGGAGTGGCGCCTGCTGGTGTTCGGCCTCGCGCTGCTGCTGCTGGCGAACTTCCGCCCGCAGGGGCTGCTGCCGCCCCGCCGGGCCCGGCGGGCCCAGGCCGTGGACGAGCAGATCGACTCGATGGAGGAGGGGAAGGTCCGTGCCTGAGGCCACCGTGGCCGCGCAGCCCGGCGTGCGCGAAGGCGCCGCCCTGCTGTCGGTCGACGACGTCAGCATCCAGTTCGGCGGCCTCAAAGCGCTGGACGGCGTCAGCTTCGACGTGCGCCAGGGCGAGATCCTCAGCCTCATCGGGCCCAACGGCGCCGGCAAGACCACCTGCTTCAACGTGATGACCGGCGTCTACCAGCCGACGTCCGGCGAGGTGCGCTTCGCCGGGCAGCCGCTGGGCCGGCGGAAGCGGTTCGCGATCACCCGCCTGGGGATCGCGCGCACGTTCCAGAACATCCGGCTGTTCGGCAACATGACCGCACTGGAGAACGTCCTGGTGGGTGCCGACGCCCATCACCGGACGAACATCCTCGATGCGCTGGTCCGGTCGCCTCGGCACCGCCGCGAGGAGCGGGAGGGCGAGGAGACGGCGCGCGAGGTGATGGAGTTCCTCGGCCTGGAGAAGCGGGCCGACGAGCTGGCCCGCAATCTGTCCTACGGGGACCAGCGCCGGCTGGAGATCGCCCGGGCCATGGCCACCAGGCCGAAGCTGTTGTGCTTGGACGAGCCGGCCGCCGGCTTCAACCCGGCGGAGAAGGAGCAGCTCATGGAGCTGATCCGGCGCATCCGCGACCGCGGTCTCACCGTGCTGCTCATCGAGCACGACATGAGCCTGGTCATGGGGGTCAGCGACCGCGTCGCCGTCCTCGAGTTCGGCCGCAAGATCGCCGAGGGCCTGCCGGCCGAGGTGCGCAACGATCCCGCGGTGATCGCCGCCTACCTGGGCACGGATGCCGACGACGAGGGGGAGTCCTAGTGCTGCTCGAGGTCGAGGGCCTGTGCGTGAACTACGGGCGCATCGAAGCCATCCGTGACATCACCTTCTCCGTGGAGCGGGGATCGGTGGTCACCCTCATCGGGGCCAACGGCGCCGGGAAGACCACGACCCTGAAGACCCTGTCCGGGCTGCGCAAGGTCCGGGCCGGGACGGTGCGGTTCGACGGCCGGGACATCACGAAGATGGCCTCGCACGAGCGCGTCCCGCTGGGGATCAGCCAGGCACCCGAGGGGCGGCGCATCTTCCCCGGCATGACCGTCGTCGAGAACCTGGACATGGGCGCGTACGCGCGTGCGGACCGGGCGAAGACCCGGTCGGCGGACCTGGAGCGGGTCTTCGGCCTCTTCCCGCGGCTGCACGAGCGGCGCGACCAGGCGGCCGGCACGATGTCCGGCGGCGAGCAGCAGATGCTGGCCATCGGGCGGGCGCTCATGTCGCGACCCAAGCTCATGCTGCTCGACGAGCCCTCGATGGGGCTGGCGCCGAAGCTGATCCAGCAGATCTTCTCGATCATCAAGGAGATCCGGGAGCAAGGGACGACGATCCTGCTGGTCGAGCAGAACGCCGCGCAGGCGCTCAAGATCGCCGACCAGGCCTACATCCTCGAGACCGGCGAGGTGGTCCGCACCGGCACCGGCCGGGAGCTGGCCGCCGACGACAGCGTGCGGGCGGCCTACCTGGGCGGCGACGTCTGAGCCGCTGAGTGCAGGACCTCCGCCGGGGCCCGGGTGTCGCATCGACGCCCGGGCCCCCGCGCGTCCGGCAGCAGCGCGCCGAGGCCGTTTTGCTCACCGTGCGGTCGCATCTCGCACCGCCCGCCCCGTGCGTCACAGCGGACGGCGCGCCGTCGCTACCGGTTGTGCACAACGGTGCACCCTGCGCTCAACTCGTAGGGGGAGGCAGTTGTGGCCGGGTCTGCATCGCGATCCAAGGTCGTCACGCGGGTGGCTCGTCCTCAGGACCTGCCCCTCGTCCTGGAACTGGTTCGTCAGCACAGGGTCGAGGCCCACACCGAGGAGGTGCTGACCGGGCACCCGCCGGTGCACGCCGCCGGTGCCGGGTTCCGCCGGCTGCTCGAGGACCTCGGGCACCGCGTCGTGCTGGCCGTCCTGCCGGCTGCCGAGGGCGCACAGGAGGACGGCGAGGTGGGGGTCGGCCTGGCGGTGCTCGGTCTGGACCCGCTGTCGCTGGTGCTGGGCACGCCGCAGGTCACGGTGGACACCTTCGTGGTGCACCGCGAGCACCGGAGGTCCGGGGTCGGCGCGGCGCTGCTGGGCGCGGCCGTGGCGTACGCGGGGGAGAACGGTGCGGCCTACGTCGTCGCCGCCGTGGCGCAGGAGGCCGACCGCCAGCGCTTCTTCGCCCGCATGGGCTTCGCGCCGCTGACCACCCGTCGCATCGCCTCGGTGCACACGCTGGGCCGCTCGCTGTCGGCCTGGCAACGCCGGCGCCTGGGCATCATCCCGCTGGCGCGCCGGGTGCCCGGCGTCGGCCGGCGGCGCGTGCCCCCGCTGCCGTCGGCTACTGCCGTCCGCTGAGCGTCATGCAGGTGAGCCGCGCGGTCGCGGTGGCCCGGCCCTCGTCGTCGGCCACCTCGATCAGGAACGTCGAGAGGGTGCGGCCGCGGCGCACCGGCGTGCACACCGCCGTCACCGTGCCGGACGTCGCGGCCCGCAGGTAGCTGGCGTTCAGCTCGATGCCGACGACCTGCTTGCCGGGCCCGGCCCCCATGGCCGCGGCCACCGAGCCGATGGTCTCCACCAGGGCGCAGGTGGCGCCGCCGTGCAGCAGGCCGAAGGGCTGCTCGTTGCCCGCGACCGGCATGGTGGCGACCAGCCGGTCGGGGGCGTAGTCGACGATCTCGATGCCGAGCTTGTCGTCCAGGGGGCTGCGCGCGGTGCCGGTCAGCCAGTCGGGAGGGGGAGTGGTCACCCGGGCACCGTAATGGCCCCGTCGCAGGGGCCCACGGCGAGCGTGCGAGTCGTGGGGGGCGACGGGGTCCTCTTACTAGGATCGACGGCGATGTCCGCTCCGGTCTCCACCTCCGCGCCCGCCGCCCCCTCCGCTGGAGCTCTCCCAGCCACCCAGCGCCCCCGTCTGCTGCTGCTGGACGGCCACTCGCTGGCCTACCGCGCGTTCTTCGCGCTGCCGGTCGAGAACTTCTCGACGACGACGGGCCAGCCGACCAACGCCGTGTACGGCTTCACGTCGATGCTGATCAACATCCTGCGGGACGAGCAGCCCACGCACCTGGCCGTGGCGTTCGACGTGGGGCGCAAGACCTTCCGCAGCGAGATCTTCGCCGAGTACAAGGCCAACCGCGCCGAGAGCCCGACCGACTTCCGTGGCCAGGTCAGCCTCGTGCAGGAGGTGCTGGGCGCACTGCGGGTCCCGGTGATCACCGCGGAGGGCTACGAGGCCGACGACGTCATCGCCACGCTGACCGTGCAGGCCGTCGAGCAGGGCATGGACGTCCTCATCGGCACCGGTGACCGCGACGCCCTGCAGTTGGTCAACCCGCACGTCACGGTGCTGTACCCCCGCAAGGGCGTGTCGGACATGACCCGGTTCACCCCCGAGGAGGTCGAGACCAAGTACGGCCTCACGCCGGCGCAGTACCCCGACTTCGCCGCGCTCCGGGGGGACCCGAGCGACAACCTGCCGAGCATCCCCAGCGTCGGGGAGAAGACCGCCGCGAAGTGGATCCGCGAGTACGGCGCCCTCGACGCGCTGGTCGACCAGGTCGACACCGTCAAGGGCAAGGTGGGGGAGAAGCTGCGCGAGCACCTCTCCTCGGTGCTGCAGAACCGGCGGCTCACCGAGCTGGACCGGGCGGTGCCGCTGGAGGTGGGCCCCGCCGACCTCGCCGTCCAGGCGTGGGACCGCAACGAGGTGCACACCCTCTTCGACAACCTGCAGTTCCGGGTGCTGCGCGACCGGCTCTTCGCCACCCTCTCCAGCGCCGAGCCCGAGGTCGAGGGCGGCTTCGAGGTTGACCTCGACGAGCTCGCGCGCGGAGAGCTGGGGGAGTGGCTGGACACCCACGCGCGCGGCCGCACCGGCGTCATCTTCCGCGGCACCTGGGGGCGGGGCACCGGCGAGCTGACCGGCATCGGGCTGGCCGGCGGGGACGACCACGCCACCTTCGTCGACCTCGGCCCCGGGCTCGACATCGCCGACGAGCAGGCGCTGGCCGCCTGGCTGGCCGACGCCGACCGGCCCAAGGTCGTGCACGAGGTGAAGGGCCCGCTGCTGGCGATCTGGGCCCGCGGCTGGGAGCTGGCCGGGATGGTCAGCGACACCGCGCTGGCCGCCTACCTCGCGCTGCCCGGGCAGCGCTCGTTCGACCTGGGCGACCTCGCCGTCCGGTACCTGCGGCGCGAGCTCAAGGACACCGCCGAGCCCGAGGGTCAGCTCACCCTGGACGGGCTCGGTCCGACCGAGGACGACGTCGCCCGCGAGGCCGCGCACGCCGACGTCCTCAAGGCCGTGGCCGTCAACGACCTCTCCGACGCCCTGGAGCAGGTGCTCGGCGCCAAGGGCGGCGACGCGCTGCTCGGCGGCATCGAGCTGCCGCTCACCCGCGTGCTGGCGGCCATGGAGTACCGCGGCATCGCGGTGGACCTGGACTTCCTGCACGACCTGCAGAAGGAGTTCGCCGAGGGCGTCGCCGCGGCCGCGGCCGACTGCTACGCGGTGATCGGCCGGGAGGTGAACCTCGGCTCGCCCAAGCAGCTGCAGACGGTGCTCTTCGACGAGCTGGGCCTGCCCAAGACCAAGAAGAACAAGACCGGGTACACCACCGACGCCGAGGCGCTCACCTCGCTGCTGGCCTCGACCGGCCACCCGTTCCTGGAGCACCTGCTGCGGCACCGCGACGTGACGCGGCTGCGCACCGTCATCGACGGGCTCATCCCGATGGTCGACGACGCCTCGCGGATCCACACCACGTTCCAGCAGACCATCGCCGCCACCGGCCGGCTCTCCTCGACCGACCCGAACCTGCAGAACATCCCGATCCGCACCGCCGAGGGCCGCCGGATCCGGCAGGCGTTCGTCGTCGGCGCCGGCTACGAGTCCCTGATGACGGCGGACTACAGCCAGATCGAGATGCGGATCATGGCGCACCTGTCCGGTGACGAGGGCCTGATCGAGGCGTTCACGTCGGGGGAGGACCTGCACTCCTTCGTCGCCTCCCGGGCCTTCGACATCCCGATCTCCGAGGTCGACCCGGAGATGCGCCGCCGGATCAAGGCGATGAGCTACGGGCTGGCCTACGGGCTGAGCGCCTACGGGCTGTCGGGGCAGCTGCGCATCTCCGTGGAGGAGGCCCGTGAGCAGATGCAGGCCTACTTCGAGCGCTTCGGCGGCATCCGCGACTACCTCGACGGCGTCGTGGACGACGCCCGGCAGACCGGCTACACCGAGACCACGCTGGGCCGCCGGCGCTACCTGCCCGACCTCACCAGTGACAACGGCCAGCGCCGCCAGATGGCCGAGCGGATGGCGCTCAACGCGCCCATCCAGGGTTCCGCCGCCGATGTCATCAAGGTCGCGATGCTCGACGTGGAGAAGGCGATCGCCGCCGCGGGGCTGCGCTCCCGGATGCTGCTGCAGGTGCACGACGAGCTGGTGCTCGAGGTCGCGGAGGGGGAGCGGGAGGCGCTGGAGGCACTGGTCCGCCGCGAGATGGCCGGCGCCGCGGAGCTGTCGGTGCCCCTGGAGGTCTCGGTCGGCTTCGGCACCAGCTGGGACGCCGCGGCGCACTGAGGCCCGGGCCTGGACCTCACGTGGAGCCCGAGGGTTGTGGCGCCGGCGACCCGCCGCCGTCGCTGCCGGCGGGCGTCCAGCGCGTGCTCGTGGTCGGCAGCAGCGGAGCGGGCAAGACGACGATGGCCCGGGCGCTGGCCGGCCGCCTCGACCTCCCGCACACCGAGCTGGACGC
This sequence comes from Blastococcus goldschmidtiae, assembly GCF_031845325.1. Lineage (NCBI taxonomy): Bacteria > Bacillati > Actinomycetota > Actinomycetes > Geodermatophilales > Geodermatophilaceae > Blastococcus > Blastococcus goldschmidtiae. Next base: position 90,646 of record NZ_JAVREI010000009.1, read on the forward strand.
GCTGTGGCACGGGCCCGGCTGGGTGCCGCGACCCGAGTTCGAGGCCGATGTCGAGGCGATGCTGGCCACCGGCCGTTGGATCACCGAGTACCAGTACCGCCCGGTGAAGGACCGGCTCCTCGGTCGGGCGCAGGCCGTCGTGTGGCTCGACCACCCCTTCCTGCTGGTCGTCGCCCGGCTGCTCCGCCGCTCGGTGGTCCGGGCGGTCACCCGGCGGACCTACTGGAACGGCAATCGGGAGAGCGTCGCGATGTGGCTGCGCGCCAGCCATCCGTTGCGCATCGTGCTCAGCCGTGAGTTCCGGGCCAAGCGCCGGCGCACGGAGGCCGAGCTCGCCGACGCCGCGGCGCGCGGCGTCGTGGTGGTCCGGCTGCGGGGCGCCCGGCAGGTCCGCCGCTGGCTGGCGGGGGAAGGAACTCGCAGGTCGGAAGGGCGCTGAGTCATCCAACTGTCACCGACTCGATGTGTCGCGGCGCGCGGTGGGGAGAACACCTCCGGGCATGGCAATCGAGGAAGACGCCCACAAGGCCCCCGCACCCGCATGGCTCACCCGGTCGGCGGCGATCGGTGGACGCCTGCTGGTCCTGGCCGTGCTCGTCTGGCTGCTCGCGGGGCTGGCCGCCAAGGTCACGCTCCTGCTGGTCGCGGTGCTGGTGGGGCTGCTGCTCGCCGGGGTGGCCTCGCCCCTGGTCCAGTGGGCGGACCGCCGCGGCGTCCCGCGCTGGGTGAGCGCGGGCGCGATGGTGCTCCTGCTGCTGGTCGCGCTCGGCGGTGCCGCGCTCGGCCTGGCCGCCCGCATCGCCGACCAGCTCCCTCAGCTGCGCGACTCGTTCCGCTCGATGTCGGCCGACCTGTCCTCGGGCCTGGGGATCGAGCTGCCGTGGGCCTCGTCGTCCGGGAACGGTGGGTCGGGCGGCGACGGATCGGGCGGCTCGTCGGGCGGCACGAGCGCCGGCGACCTCCTCGGCCCCGCCCAGACCGCCGCCGAGCTCGCGATCGCCGGCTTCCTGACCATCGCGCTGGCATTCCTGTTCCTGACCAGCGGCCCGGGCATGTGGCAGTGGTTCCTCGGCAAGTTCGGCGGACGCGTGCGGGAGGACGTGGACGCCGCCGGCCGGGCCGGCTGGGCCACGCTGGGCGCCTACGTCCGCGGCCTGACCGTGGTGGCGCTGTTCGACGCGGTCGCCATCGGCGGGGGACTGCTGCTGCTCGGCGTCCCGCTCGCGCTCACCCTGGCCGCGCTGCAGTTCCTCGCCTCCTACATCCCGACCATCGGGGCCTTCGTCGCCGGGGCGGTCGCCGTCGTGGTGGCCTACGGTTCCGGCGGGCTCGGCTCGGCCGTCCTCGTCGCGGTCCTGGTCGTCGTCGTGCAGCAGATCGGCAACGACGTGGTCGAGCCCTGGGTGATGAAGAACCGGCTGCCGCTGAACGCGGTGACGGTGCTGGTTGCGGTCACCGCGGGCGGGCTGCTGTGGGGGATCGCGGGAGCGCTGCTCTTCGTGCCGCTCACCGCCGCGGCGACCGCCATGGCCCGCGAGACCTGGGTCCGCCACGGCTCGCCCCCGCTCGCCGGAGCGTGACGCCCTCCGAGGGCCGGTCAGCCCGGCTTGTCGCAGACCAGGATCAGCGTGCCGGGCACCAGCGCGCCGCGCTCGGGTGACCACTGACCCCAGTTCTGGGTCCGGCCCGCCGTCCACTCCGGCTCGACGAGGTCGCCGAGCACCAGCCCGGCGCCGACGACGGCCCGCACCCAGTCGCCGACCGTGCGGTGGTGCTCGACGTACACCGTGCGGCCCGCTCCGTCGGTCTCCACGTAGGGCTGCCGGTCGAAGTACGACGAGGTGATCTGCAGGTCCTCGGGATCGGGGGAGTCGGGGAAGGGCCAGCGCATGGGGTGGTTGACCGAGGCCACGAACCGCCCGCCGGGACGCAGCACGCGCGCGACCTCGGCGAGCACCGCGCGGGCGTCCGCGACGAAGGGCAGCCCGCCGTACGCGGAGCACGCCAGGTCCATGGATGCCGTCGCCAGCGGGAGCCGGCCGGCGTCGCCCTGGAGCAGCGGGACCGCGGTGCCGGTGGCCCGGTTCAGGTCGGCGGCCCGGGCGAGCATGCCGCCGGAGAGATCCAGCGCCACGACGTGGGCGCCCTGGCGCGCGAGCCAGCGGGCGCACGGCGCGGAACCGCAGCCGATCTCGACGACGCGGCGCCCCGCCACCTCGCCCAGCAGGCCGGCGTCGGCCTCCCGCAGGCCTTCGGGGCACCAGAGGAAGTCGGCGTCGCCCAGATCGGTGCCGTGCTCGGCGAGGTAGGCCGGTGCGGCGGCGTCCCACCACCGCCGGTTGGCCCGGGCGGACTCCTCCTGACCGGCCGGACGGCGGGCGACGCCACCGGCCGCGGGATAGCCGTCACTGCCCAGCGGCAGGCCGGTGCCGGGGCGGGAGGGGAGGCTCATGACACGCCGATGGTGACACGCCGGAGGGGTGGGCGGAGGTGCCGGACCCAGGTGGACCCGGGCGTCCCGACGTCCGTACGATGAGGAATGCGCCAGAGGTCTGTCGTGGTTTTCCCCATACGGAACGCCAGAGCCGGCTCTCCCCGCTGATCATCTCGTGGCCTCACGGCCGCGGGTCGTCCTGTCCCTACGCATAAACCGTCCGGAGCAACCAACCACATGACCTCCACTCAGGTCCGTCCTTCCAGCACCCCCCAGGTCGCCATCAACGACATCGGTAGCGCCGAGGACTTCCTCGCCGCCATCGACCAGACGATCAAGTACTTCAACGATGGCGACATCGTCGAGGGCGTCATCGTTAAGGTCGACCGGGACGAGGTGCTGCTGGACATCGGCTACAAGACCGAGGGCGTCATTCCCTCGCGCGAGCTCTCCATCAAGCACGACGTCGACCCGAACGAGGTCGTCAAGGTCGGCGACGAGGTGGAAGCCCTGGTCCTCCAGAAGGAGGACAAGGAAGGGCGGCTGATCCTCTCCAAGAAGCGCGCACAGTACGAGCGCGCCTGGGGGACGATCGAGGCCAAGAAGGAAGCAGACGAGGTCGTCACCGGCACCGTCATCGAGGTCGTCAAGGGCGGCCTCATCCTCGACATCGGTCTCCGCGGCTTCCTCCCGGCCTCGCTGGTCGAGATGCGTCGCGTCCGGGACCTGCAGCCCTACGTGGGCCGCGAGCTCGAGGCGAAGATCATCGAGCTCGACAAGAACCGCAACAACGTCGTGCTCTCCCGTCGCCAGTGGCTTGAGCAGACCCAGTCCGAGGTCCGCAGCGAGTTCCTCAACAAGCTCGCCAAGGGCCAGGTCCGCACGGGTGTCGTCTCCTCGATCGTCAACTTCGGCGCGTTCGTCGACCTCGGCGGCGTCGATGGTCTGGTGCACGTCTCGGAGCTGTCCTGGAAGCACATCGACCACCCCTCCGAGGTCGTCGAGGTCGGCACGGAGGTCACCGTCGAGGTCCTCGACGTCGACCTGGACCGCGAGCGGGTCTCCCTGTCGCTGAAGGCGACGCAGGAGGACCCGTGGCGCCAGTTCGCGCGGACCCACCAGATCGGTCAGGTCGTCCCGGGCAAGGTCACCAAGCTGGTCCCCTTCGGTGCGTTCGTGCGCGTCGACGAGGGCATCGAGGGCCTGGTGCACATCTCCGAGCTGGCCGAGCGCCACGTGGAGATCCCGGAGCAGGTCGTGCAGGTCGGCGACGAGCTCCTGGTCAAGGTCATCGACATCGACCTGGACCGCCGCCGCATCTCGCTCTCGCTCAAGCAGGCGAACGAGGGCGTCGTCGGTGACGAGGAGCAGTTCGACCCGGCCGCCTACGGCATGGCCGCGTCCTACGACGAGCAGGGCAACTACATCTACCCCGAGGGCTTCGACCCGGAGACGGGCGAGTGGCTCGAGGGCTTCGACCAGGCCCGCGAGACCTGGGAGCGGCAGTACGCCGAGGCCCAGGCCCGCTTCGAGGCGCACCGCAAGCAGATCGCGGCGGCCAAGGAGGCCGACGCCGAGGCTGCGGCCGGCGGCAGCTACTCCAGCGACGACGTCGCTGGTCCGGACGCCCCGGCCAGCACCGGCGGCACCCTGGCCAGCGACGAGGCCCTGGCCGCGCTGCGGGCGAAGCTCGCCGGCGGCGAGTGAGCAGGTAGTCCGGCGCTGACCTCTCAGCGCTGACCCGGAGGCCCAGGACCCGCGTGGTCCTGGGCCTCCGGCACGTCCGGGGCCTCCGGCACGTCCGGGGCCTCCGGCACGTCCGGGGCCTCCGGCACGTCCGGGGGCCGGTGCGAGGTGCGGGGTGCGGCGGTCGACTGCGGGTACCGGCCGGGAAGTCCCGCCGGACGACGAAGGCCCCGTGGACGGTGGTCCACGGGGCCTTCGTCGCGCGTGTGCCGAGGTCGGCGGCCCAGATCCCCCTGGGCCGACGAGCCCGCGCAGCACGCCGTCGCGCCGGATGCCCCCGGCGCCGGCGGCAGCGGGCGCAGCGGGGACCGCTCCGGCGAGGAGGGACTAGAGGCTGAGGATGATCGCGAAGGCGGTGCGGGGGCGGCCGCCGTTGCCGGCGAGGAAGGTCCAGGTGTGCCGCCCGGCGGAGGGCGTCTGCACCAGCCAGCGGAGGAAGGCGTTGCGCGGCCCGGTCACGGGCTGCTGGAAGCTCATGCGCTCGCGCACGGCGGGGATGTCCGAGCAGCGGACACCGGCGGGGGAGCCCACCCGGTGGCGGCCGGCACCGCTGGAGCCGGTGCGGGTCGACGGTGAGCCAGGTGCGGACCTGTGACGGGACATGATGGGTTCTGCCTCTCCTCGGCGGGGAAGATCGCCGGGGCTGAAGTTAGTGCTGTGACTGGTGGGACTCGTGCGACGCGCCGGAGGACTCGGCGTCGTGTTACCTCTCCGTGATGTACGGGCCGTCGGGTCGCTACTCTGCGCACATGCTGCGGATCGGACTGACCGGCGGGATCGGCTCGGGCAAGAGCACCGTCGCGGGGCTGCTCGCCGAGCGGGGCGCGGTGGTCGTCGACGCCGACCGGATCGCCCGGGAGGTCGTGGAGCCGGGCACGCCCGGGCTGGCGGCGATCGTCGACGCCTTCGGGGAGTCGGTGCTGGCGGCCGACGGATCGCTCGACCGGCCGGCCCTGGCCTCGGTCGTGTTCACCGACCCCGCGGCCCGGGCGCGGCTCGACGCCATCGTGCACCCGCTGGTGCGCGAGCGGTCCGTCCAGCTCATCGCTGCGGCGTCGCCGGACGCCGTCCTGGTCAACGACGTCCCGCTGCTGGTGGAGACCGGTCAGGCGGGTACCTACGACCTCGTGCTCGTCGTGCAGGCCGATCTGGAGACGCGACTGGCCCGGCTGGTCGAGCGGGGGACGAGTCGGGAGGACGCCCACGCCCGGATCGCCGCGCAGGCCACCGACGAGGAGCGCCGGGCCGCCGCCGACGTCGTGCTGGACAACAGCGGCACCCTGGAGCAGCTCGCGGAGCAGGTGGACCGGTTCTGGCAGGAGCATGTCGAGCCGGCGCGCGGCTGAGGTCGGCACCCTGCTCCGCCGGCGCCGGCGCCGGCGCCGGGAGCTCCGGGACGACATCTCCCGCCGGCAGTTCCACGTGCGCTTCCAGCTGGCGCTCGGGGTGCTGTGGCTCGTCCTCGCCGCCGTGCGCTGGCTCGACGACGACACCGCCTTCTGGCTGGACGTCGCGTGGGTCGTCCTCGCGGTCGGCTACCTCGGCTCCGCACTCGTGATGTGGCGGCAGCTGCGCGAGGACCGGAGCAGGCTGGCCGCGCTCGTTGGGGTGGACCTGGTCCCGGTCACCGAGGCGCGGCTGGCCCGGCTCGTGGCAGCCGCCCTGGACGGAGCCGCTGCTGACGAGGTGACTCCGGGGCAGCGGTGGACACCGGAGCGGGTCGAGTGGCTGCGGGGCTTCCACCGCGACCGGCGCCGAGGGCTGGACGGGCCGCACCAGGAAGCGACGTGGGCGGTCGTGGAGGTCCGTGGCGAGAGCCGGGACGACGAGCACGTCGTGGGGTCGGCCCGGTTGCGCCGGAGCGGCGATGCGGGAGTCGTGGAGACCGGCCTCTGGCTGGTGCGAGATGCGCGCGGCCGAGGAGTCGGCCGGCAGGTCCTGCACCTGGTCCTGGAGCGCGCCAGGGAGGCCGGGGCCACGACGGTCCGTGCGGAGACGACCGCCGGCAATGCCGCAGCCGTCGGGGTGCTGCGATCGTCCGGCGCGGTCGTCACGGTCGACGGTGACGTGGCGCAGGCGGAGATCCCGCTGTCGGGGCCTGCTGTGGGACCCGGCTGAACGACAGAACCCCAGGAGCCGGCGACGGCAGTCCTGGGGTTCTTCGGTGGGCGATACTGGGATCGAACCAGTGACCTCTTCCGTGTCAGGGAAGCGCGCTACCGCTGCGCCAATCGCCCGGCCCGGTCTCGCGACCGGTCCCTCCTCCGCGCTCGTGCTCCGCGGAGGAGAACGAGGTGGAGACGGGATTTGAACCCGTGTAGACGGCTTTGCAGGCCGTTGCCTCGCCTCTCGGCCACTCCACCGCACGCGGGCGCTGATCTCGCGATCAGCGCCCGAGGTTCCGAGCGGATGACGGGATTCGAACCCGCGACCCTCACCTTGGCAAGGTGATGCTCTACCACTGAGCCACATCCGCGTTGCAGGAGAAACGTTACCTGACGGCCTTCCGGCGTCCAACGAGGGGGGGCACCCTCGCGGGCCACCGTGGCAGACGCCAGCGACGTTCCTGCAGGTCAGCGCCCCGACGGGTCCGCCCCGCCGTTGGACAGCAGGACGTGCAGCTCGTCGTCGAGGTGCAGGAGCTCGCTCTCCGAACCCGACGGGACCAGCGCCTCGGTCTGGCGCAGGAAGCCGGCGACGACCGCGCGGGACAGCTCGAACAGCGCCTCGCCCGACGGTGCCCGCAGGTGCAGGAAGAGCACGTCGCTGGCCGAGGCGGTCGGCCAGACGCGCACGTCGCCCTCGCCGGAGGGGCGGTCCAGCCCGGCCTGGAGCAGCTCGCGGCTGACCAGCCAGGCGATGCCCTCGTCGGTGTCCACGGCGCCGCTGTCGTCGCCGATGTCGCCGAAGGCGATCCGCACGGCGAAGGGATCCGTCGCGTCGTAGCAGAGCAGGGCAGGCACTTCGGTCCACGACTGCGGGCCGATGAGCTGCAGCGTGACGGGCGCGCAGTGACCGGGATTCCAGCGATTGGTCATGTCAGCTCAACGACGTCCCACTCGGGGAGTGACGCAGCGAGTCACTCCTGTCACATCCGTCCCGCCAGCCCCACATGTCGGTCATGGAAGGTTGTGTGTCCGCCGAGGACGGTTCGGAAACCGTTTTGGGGCAGACGTGACCGATGAGGTTCACGACGTCGATCGAAGGCACCGGCCGGACGTAGGCTCCGGGGGGCGATCCCACGATGCGGGCGGACCACGATCCGGGAGGTGCACGCTGAGCGGACAGGAGACCGTGGCCCCCCGGAGTCCGCGGCCGGAGGGCGAGTCGAGGGACGAGCGGCGGGCCCGCTTCGACACCGACGACATCACCTCCCTCCGCGAGCGGGTGGCCGACGCCAGATGGCGTCGACGGGTCGCGGCCCGTCGGAGCACCGACCACGTCTACCGGGTGGTCGTCGGGGTCGTGGGCGGACTGATCGTCGCCTTCGGACTGGTCACCATCCCGCTCCCTGGGCCGGGGTGGCTCACGGTGATCGCCGGGCTGTTCATCCTCGCCAGCGAGTTCACCTGGGCCGAACGGCTGCTGGAGTACACGAAGGAGCGGGTGAGCCGCTGGACCGACTGGGTCGGCGCCCAGCCGCTGTGGGTCCGGGTGCTGCTGGGCCTGGTGACGGCGGCCTTCGTCTACGGCGTCCTCGTCCTCACCCTGCGCCTGTTCGGTGTCCCCACCTGGATGCCGGACTGGGTGCCGCTCTGGCACCAGCCGCCCGCGTCGCGGTGACGCGGCACGTCGGGGTGGGTGCCCTTCCGGCGCAGCGCGTCTGGCACAATCGGACGCGCAACGGGCGATTGGCTCAGTGGTAGAGCGCTTCGTTCACACCGAAGAGGTCACTGGTTCGAACCCAGTATCGCCCACCCGGGGCAGGCCCCTGACCAGCAGAGATGCTGATCAGGGGCCTTCGTCGTCGTCGGGCCCGTCGGATGCCCCGTAGCCTGCCGACGTGACCGAGCCGGCGCACCTCACCGCGACCAGGGCCGGCTACGACGCCCTCGCCGACCGGTACGGCGAGCTGTCCCAGGCCGCCCTGGACGGCGCTCCGCTGGACCGGGCGCTCCTGAGCGCCTTCGCGGAGATGGTCGGCGCGGACCATGCGGACCCGCTGGTCCTCGACGTCGGCAGCGGGCCGGGCACGATCGCGGCTCACCTCGCGGGGCTGGGGCTGCGGGCGCGCGGCATCGACCTGTCGCCGGCCATGGTGAGCCGCGCACGCCGGGACCACCCCGGGATCCGGTTCGACGTGGGGGACATGAGCGCGCTGGGGCTCGGCGACGCCGCAGCGGCCGGACTGGTCGCCTGGTACTCACTCATCCACGTGCCCACCGGCCGGCGGCAGGAGGTGATCGACGAGTTCCACCGGGTGCTCCGGCCCGGCGGACACGTCCTCCTGGCCTTCCAGGTCGGGGAGGACACGCTGCACCTCGACGAGGCCTTCGGTCACCCGGTGTCGCTGGACTTCCACCGCCTGCGCGTCGACGACGTGGCTGCGCTGCTCGTCCGGTCGGGCTTCGAACCGACCGCGCGCCTGGTCCGGGCGCCCGACCCGACCGGTGCGGCGGCGAAGATCCCGCAGGGGTTCCTCCTGGCCCGCAAGCCGGCCCAGGGCTCGTCGGTGCGGCGCGCCACCCGGGACGGCGGAGGTGGCGCGGATCAGGGGGAGGTGTAGCGCACCAGCCGCACCATGCCGTCGGTCATGTGGTGGTGGTTGTGGCAGTGGAACAGCCAGTCCCCGGGGTTGGTGGCCAGGAAGTCGAAGGTCACGGCACCACCCCGGGCGGGCACGGTGACGGTGTCCTTCACCGGCCCGCGACCCGACGGCGTCAGCACCTGGAAGTGGTGACCGTGCAGGTGCATCGGGTGCCACTTCGCGCTGGTGTTCCGCATCGTCACGCGCACCCACTCGCCCTCGGCCACGGTCAGCGGATCGGCGTCGGGATAGCTCTGCCCGCTGATCTCCGTTCTCTGCAGCGTGAGGTCGAAGACGCGGTCCGGCGCACCTGCGGGCAGCTCCGGCGGCTCCACCGCCAGCAGGTCCCCGTACGTCGCCGGCCGGCCGTCCAGCTCCGTCGGCCAGGCGGTCACCGGCGGCGACGACGACGCCGGGCTGCCCGCGTACCGCAGCACCGCGCGCCCCCAGCCGGGCCGCCCCTCGGGGGCCACGCCCACCTGCCAGGCGCCGTCGCGTTGGTCGAGGTGCAGCAGGACGTCGTAGCGCTCGCCCATGCCCAGGCGCAGCGCGTCCACCGTCACCGGTTCCACCGGCATCCCGTCGGTGTGCGTGACGGTGAGCCGGTGTCCCGCCACGGCGAAGCGGAACCCGGTGTCCGCGGCGATGTTCATGACCCGCAGCCGCAGCCTGTCCCCGGGACGGCCCTCCATTACCGGCGGATCCTCGGGCGGGCGGCCGTTGACCAGCAGCAGGGGATAGGTGCGGCCGCCGAAGGAGACGGCCGTGGTCGGATCGCCGTCGACGGCGGCCTCCGGGGGCAGTCCGCCGTGGTCGGTGTGGTCCCCGCCGTCGTCCAGCCCGTCCGCCCAGTCGTCGAGCATGAGGGTGTACTCGCGGTCGTAGGCCAGCGGTTCGTCCCGCGGCTCGACGATCAGCGGTCCGTACAGCCCGCGGTCGAGCTGCATGCCGACGTGCGAGTGGTACATGAACGACCCGGCCACCGGCGTGCGGAACTCGTACCTGAACGTCCCGCCGGGGGGCACCGGACGCTGGGTCACGTCGGGAACGCCGTCCATCCCGTTCGGCGGCGCGAGGCCGTGCCAGTGGACCGTGGTGTCCTCGGGCAGTCCGTTGTGCAGCCGGACACGCAGGGTGTCCCCGGCCCGGAGACGGATCTCCGGACCGGGGACCGTGCCGTACCCCCACGTCGGCACCTCGTGGCCGGCGACGTCGAGGATCACCGGGCCAGGCTGCAGCGACAGGCCGCCCGGGGTGGCCGACGGTCGTCCGCCACCCCCGGCGCACCCCGTGGCGGCGGCCAACCCCGCTGCGCTGAGCGCGAGGAAGCCGCGCCGGGTCACGGACAGCCCGGCGCCGAGGTCGGGAACGGCGCTCATTCCACGGTGAACTCTCCGACCATGCCCAGCGTGAAGTGCGGCGCCCCCTCGCCCGGCATGTCGATGTGGGTGGTCCCCTCCGGGACGAAGCAGACCGCGGCATACCGGCCCGGCTCCATCTCCATGAAGGTGGTGTCGCTCTGGCCGGGGTCGGCGAAGGCGACGCCGACGAAGGTGGCCATGCTCATGGCCTCCTCCTCGGGCAGGGCCAGCAACTCCTCGATCGACTGGGTCACACCCTCGTTGATCCGGACGAGGCCGATCTCGTGGACCTCCTCGCCCTCGTTGTTGAAGGTCACCGCGACCGTGCCCGCCGGCACGGTGTCGGGAAGCCCCTCGTACTCGTAGTCGACGCCGGTGGCCTCGATCTGCTCGTAGCCGCAGTTGTCGATCATGTACTCGTCGACCGCGGCGTCGGCAGTGAGGAACTCCTCGCTGATCAGCATGCTGTCGTCGCCGGTCTCCAGCACCTGCCGGATCTGGCTGACGAGAGTGTCGACGTCCTCGCTGACCTCCTCGGGAGCGGTCTCCTCGGCCTCCTCGAGGGACGGCTCCAGCTGCTCGCTGAACTCGAGCATCGCGGCCTCGAGCTCCTCGGGCGGCGCCGTCTCCGGGTCCACCGGCGGGCCCTGACTGGAGAGCGTCTCGACGTCGACCACCGCGGAGCAGAACGCGTCGACGTCGCCGCTGCCGCTCTCGGTGGTCCCGGTGGTCTCCGTGCTCTCGGTGGTCTCCGTGTTCTCGGTGGTCTCCGTGCTCCCGGCGGCCGTGGTGTCCTCTCCGCCGTCGTCGTCCGTTCCGCAGGCGGCCAGGGCGGCCGCCATCAGGAGGGCGGCGCCGCCCGTGGACCAGCGGCGCAGCCCCATACGTCCCGTCATGTCCTTACCTGCCTCCCGCCGGAGCGGACGACGCGCTGTCGGCCGCCATGAGCGAGAGGGTGAGGTCACCGGGCTCGCTGCGGGTGATCTGCATCACTCCAGACCGTGGTCGCGGCAGGCCCGCATCGCGATCCGGAACGCACCGCTTCCGGTCGGCAACCTGGCGTACGGACCGGTGCATCGCCGGCTCGTGGTGGACCATTGCAGGGGATGTCCCGCCCCGCCGCTCAGTCCGCCCGCGCGGTGCGCCTGCTCGCTGTCCTGGAGCGGGACGGCGCGACGTGCGTCTGGTGCGGCCGGTGCTTCGCCGCATTGGTCCTTCCCACCACCGAGCACGTCGTCCCCCGGGTCAAGGGCGGCCCCTCGCGGCTGGAGAACGAGGTGGCCGCCTGCCGTCGCTGCAATGCGGAACGCGGGCACCGCGGCGCGGTCGAGTGGCTCGAGGAGTGCCTGCGCCGCGGGTGGGCGCCCGACGAGGCCCGGCTGGCCCGCTCGCTGGCCGCGCTGGCCGCGGTCATCGCCCGCGAGGGCGGGCAGCGGCGCGCCCGCCCGCACCTGGACGCCCAGCTGCGCCGTCTCCGCCGCCGGGGGAGCGGCCGCGCGATGCCCGCCTAGATTCGGACCGTGACGACGACGGCGGGCCGGGTGGCGCGGATCTGGATCTACCCCGTGAAGTCCATGGGTGGGACGTCCCGGGACCGGGTGCGGCTGCGGCCGGCCGGGCCGGAGGGCGACCGGGTGTGGTCGGTGGTCGACGCCGGCACGGGGGAGGTCTTGCGCGGCAAGCACGCGCCCGGGCTCGCGGGCGTGCTGCCGACCGGGGACCCGGACGCCGACGCGCGGGCCGTCACCGAGGCGCTCGGCCGGCCGGTGCTGCTGCGCGCCGCCGGGGAGGGCTCGGCGGCCGACGTGGCGGCGGTGCACCTGGTCTCCCGCCAGGCGATCGACCGTGCCGCGGCCGGCAACGTCCCGGAGGGCTGCTCGGCCGACGATCCCCGCGCGAACGTCCTGCTCGACCTGGCAGACGGGGACGACGAGCGCAGCTGGGTCGGGCGCACCCTGCGCATCGGCGCCGCGGAGCTGACCGTGACCCGCACGCCGAAGCACTGCCTGGGGATCTACGCCGAGGTGCGACGCCCCGGCGAGATCGGCGTCGGCGACGCCGTCCTCCTCTAGCCTCCCGCCGTGCCGCGCTGTCGATCCCGAGCCCTCGCCGTCCTGACGGCGCTGCTGCTGGCCGGCTGCACCGGGGACCCGCAACCGGGGACGGCGGAGGAGTCGGTCAGGGTCCCCGCCCCGCAGGCCACGGCCCCGCAGACCACGGCCCCGCAGACCACGGCCACGGCGCTGCCGCCGCCCGACAGCTTCACGCTGGTCGCCACGGGCGACGTGCTGGTGCACCAGGGCCGCGCGCTCACCGGCGGCGCCCGGCAGCCGGACGGCTCCTACGACTTCGCCGGCGTCTTCGCGCCGGTCGCCGATCTCATCGGGGACGCCGACCTGGCCATCTGCCACCTGGAGACGCCGGTGGCGCCCCCGGGCGGCCCCTACCGCGGCTACCCGAGCTTCAGCGTCCAGCCCGAGATCGTCGACGCCCTCGCCGGAGCGGGCTACGACATCTGCTCGACGGCGTCCAACCACTCGCTCGACGCCGGGTTCGACGGCCTCACCCGCACCCTCGACGCCCTGCAGCGGGCGGGTATCGCGGCGACCGGCACGTACCGCACCGAGGCGGCGAGCGCGCAGCCGACGATCGTCGACGTGGGCGGCGTGCGGGTGGGCCACGTCGCCGGGACGTTCAGCCTCAACGGGGTGCCGCTTCCTGCGGGTCGCGAGTGGTCGGTCGATGTCGCCGATCTGCCGGACGTCGCCGGGATGCTGGCCGGGGCGGCGCGGGCGCGGGCCGCCGGTGCCGACGTCGTCGTCGCCAGCCTGCACTGCTGCCAGGAGTACGACAACGACCCGACGGAGACCCAGGTCGCCGCGGTCCGGACCCTCCTGGCCTCGCCCGACGTCGACCTGGTGCTCGGCCACCACGCGCACGTCGTGCAGCCCTTCGAGCGGATCGGCGACGAGTGGGCGGCCTACGGGCTGGGCAACCACCTCGCCGAGCACGCCACCCGCGGGTACCCGACCGAGGACTCCGTGGCCGCGCGGTTCACCTTCACCCGGGGTGCCGACGGGCGGTTCACGGTGACGACAGCCGAGGCGGTGCCCCTGCGCATCCAGACCGGCCAGGGCGCCGTCCGCATCGTGCCGGCGGACCCGGAGAGCTTCACGCGCATCGCGGGCGTCCTGGGGCGGCGGGGTGCGGTGGAGGCGGGACTGGAAGTCGTCCCGGGGTGAGAGCGGTCGCGCACTAGGCTCGGGTCGCAGTCTCCCACCGCCCTTGTCCCACCCCACCGCCCTTGCCCCACCCCGCCACCCCTGGAGTGCTCTCGTGTCGACCCCGCCCTCGCCCACCGCTGCCGTGTCCGTGCTGCGGGTGCCGGCCGGGACGACGGCGATGCAGGCGCTCAAGGAGGCCGGTGTCCCGCTGAAGGGCCCGGACGGCGCCGTCGTCGTCCGCGACGTCGCCGGCGGCGAGCTCAGGGACCTCGCCTGGACCCCGGACGCCGACGCCGAGGTGGAGCCGGTCCCGGCCGCCAGCGCCGAGGGCCGCGCGGTGATCCGGCACTCGGCCGCGCACGTCCTGGCGCAGGCCGTGCAGGAGCTCTTCCCCGGCACCTCCCTGGGCATCGGGCCGCCGGTCGAGAACGGCTTCTACTACGACTTCGACCCCGAGCGGCCCTTCACCCCCGAGGACCTGACCGCCCTCGAGAAGAAGATGACCGAGATCGTGCGCGCCGGGCAGCACTTCTCCCGCCGGGAGATCAGCGACGCCGACGCGCAGGCCGAGCTCGCCCACGAGCCCTACAAGCTCGAGCTGATCGGGCTCAAGGGCGGTGCCGGCGATGCGGCGGAGGGTGCCGACGTCGAGGTCGGCGGCGCGCAGCTGACGATGTACGACAACCTGGACCCCCGCACCGGTGAGCGGGTCTGGACCGACCTGTGTCGCGGCCCGCACCTGCCGCGGACCTCGACCATCCCCGCCTTCAGCCTGACCCGGTCCGCGGCCGCCTACTGGCGGGGCAGCGAGAAGAACCCGCAGCTGCAGCGGGTCTACGGCACCGCGTGGGAGAGCAAGGACGCGCACAAGGCCTACCTGGAGCAGGTCGCCGAGGCCGAGCGCCGCGACCACCGCCGCCTGGGCGCCGAGCTCGACCTCTTCAGCTTCCCCGACGAGATCGGCTCGGGCCTCGCGGTCTTCCACCCCAAGGGCGGCGTCATCAAGCGAGAGATGGAGGACTACGTCCGCCGCCGGCACATCGAGGAGGGCTTCGACTACGTCGGCACCCCGCACATCAGCAAGGGCGGGCTGTTCGAGACCTCGGGGCACCTGCCCTACTACGAGGACACCATGTTCCCGGCCATGGACCTGGAGAACTCCCAGTACTACCTCAAGGCCATGAACTGCCCGATGCACAACCTGATCTTCCGGTCGCGCGGGCGGTCCTACCGCGAGCTGCCGCTGCGCTTCTTCGAGTTCGGCTCGGTCTACCGGTACGAGAAGTCCGGCGTCGTGCACGGGCTGACCCGGGTGCGGGGCCTCACCATGGACGACTCGCACAGCTACGTGACCCCGGAGCAGGCGCCCGGCGAGATCCGGCACCTGATGGACTTCGTGCTGGGACTGCTGCGCGACTTCGGACTGGACGACTACTACCTCGAGCTCTCCACCCGCAGCGACGATCCGGGCAAGAAGGACAAGTTCATCGGGTCGGACGAGGAGTGGGCCAAGGCCACCGCCGTCCTCGAGCAGGCAGCGCGGGACTCCGGCCTGGAGCTGGTGCCGGACCCGGGCGGCGCCGCGTTCTACGGCCCGAAGATCTCGGTGCAGGCCCGCGATGCCATCGGCCGGACCTGGCAGATGTCGACCATCCAGTACGACTTCAACCAGCCGGCCCGCTTCGGGCTGGAGTACACGACCGCCGACGGCGGTCGGGCCCAGCCGGTGATGATCCACTCGGCGAAGTTCGGCTCCATCGAGCGGTTCTTCGGCGTGCTCACCGAGCACTACGCCGGTGCCTTCCCGGCCTGGCTCGCACCGGTCCAGGTCGTCGGCATCCCGATCACCGACGAGCAGGTGCCCTACCTGGCCGACGTCGCGGGGAGGCTGCGGCAGCACGGCGTCCGGGTGGAGATCGACGACTCCGACGACCGGATGCAGAAGAAGATCCGCACCGCCAGCAAGCAGAAGGTCCCGTTCGTGCTCCTCGCCGGCGCGACCGACGCCGAGGCGGGTGCGGTCTCCTTCCGCTACCGCGACGGATCGCAGCGCAACGGTGTCCCGGTGGACGAGGCGGTGGCACAGGTGGTGGCCTGGATCGCCGCGCGGTCCAACGTGGACCCCTCGGCCGCCGACGAGCCGGCCGAGACCGTGGAGGCCGGATGAGCGAGCCGGGCCAGGAGACCTACCGGGTCGCCGTGTCCTCGGACGACGACGGCCCCGCCGCGGTGTTCGAGCACCTCTGGACGCCGTACCGGATGGCCTACATCCGCGGTGAGGGCAAGCCCACGGGCGCGCACGACTGCCCGTTCTGCGTCATCCCGACGATGAGCGACGAGGACGGCCTGATCGTCGCCCGCGGGGCGACGGTGTTCGCCGTGCTCAACCTCTACCCGTACAACGCCGGGCACCTGATGGTCGTGCCGTACCGGCACGTGCCCGACTACACCGACCTCACCGCCGACGAGGTGGCCGAGCTCGGCGCGGTCACCCAGACGGCGATGCGCGTGGTCCGCGAGGTCGCCGGCGCGCACGGGTTCAACATCGGCATGAACCAGGGCGCGGTCGCCGGCGCCGGCATCGCCGACCACCTGCACCAGCACGCGGTGCCGCGGTGGGGCGGGGACACCAACTTCATGCCGGTGCTGGGGCTGACCCGCGTGCTGCCCCAGGTGCTGCGGGAGACCCGGGTGCTGCTGGCCGAGGCGTGGCAGCGGCTGGACGCGGCACCCGCGGGTGGGCAGCTCTGATGCTCGGCGTCAACGCGCGTCCCGCCGTCGCCAAGGTGGTCGCCCCCATCGTGCCGGCGCTGGTGCGGGCGGGGATCACTCCCGACATGGTGACCATCACCGGCACGGTGGGGGCGGTCGTCTCCGCGGTGTTCCTCATCGGCTCGGGCCACCTGTTCTGGGGCGCCTTCGCCGTCTGGATGTTCGTGATGCTGGACATGCTCGACGGTGCGCTGGCCCGCGCCCGGGGCGGCGGCTCGGTGTTCGGCGCGGTCCTGGACTCCGTCGGCGACCGAGCCGCGGACGCCGCCATCTTCGGGGCGCTGGCCTGGTGGTTCTCCGGCGGCGGCGACAACCGGCTGTTCGTCCTGCTGTCGCTGATCTGCCTCGTGCTCGGCGTCCTGACCAGCTACATCAAGGCGCGGGCCGAGGGCGTCGGTCTGTCCTGCGACGTCGGCATCGTCGAGCGCACCGAGCGGCTGATCATCGTCCTCGTGGGCACCGGCTTCACCGGCCTGGGCATCCCGTACTCGCTGCACGTGGCGCTCGTCCTGCTGGTCGCCGGCAGCGCGGTCACGGTGGCCCAGCGGATGGTCGCCGTCCGCAGGGGTGCCGCGGGCGCTGCCCTCCCGCAGTCCTCGCCGCAGCCGTGACCGGGCCGGCGGGTCTGCGCAGCCGGCTCACCGGCCGGCTCACCGACGCGGGGTACGCGGCCGGGTGGCGGGCGGTGCGGATGCTGCCCGAACCGGTCGCCCGCGCCGGGTTCGACCGGGGCGGCCGATGGGCGGCCGGCCGGGACGGCACCGGGGTGCGCCAGCTGCGGGCGAACCTCCGGGTCGCCACCTACGGAAAGCTCTCCGAACCGGAGCTCGACGAGCTGACCGGCCGGGCCATGGCCTCCTACGCGCGCTACTGGCAGGAGGCCTTCCGGCTGCCCACGCTCGGCATCGACCGGATCCGGCGGGACACCGAGGTGCCCGGCCACGAGCTGATCACCCGCGCACGCAGCGAGGGCCGGGGGGTGATCCTGGCCCTGCCGCACAGCGGCAACTGGGACGCCGCCGGCGCCTGGCTGGCCGACTGGCTGGGCGAGCCGTTCCTGACCATCGCCGAGCGACTCGAGCCGGAGTCGCTGTACCGGCGGTTCCTGGCCTACCGCGAATCCCTGGGCATGAAGGTCACCCCGCTGACCGGCGGCCCGAAGCCCGGCTCCGAGGTGCTGCGGGCCTGGCTGGCCGACGGCGGGGTGAGCTGCCTGCTGGTCGACCGCAACTTCGGCACCGGTGGCGTGCCGCTCGAGTTCTTCGGCCGGCCGACCCTCCTGCCCAGCGGCGCCGCGCTGCTGGCCGCCCGCACCGGCGCCGCGCTGCTGCCGGCCGTGCCCCGCTTCGACGGGCCGGGTTGGCGGATCCAGGTCCACCCCGAGGTGCCGGTGACCGGCGAGGGGCGGCTGGCCGCCCGGGTCGCCACCGCCATGCAGGACGTCGCGGACGTCTTCACCGCGGGCCTGGCCGAGCACCCTGAGGACTGGCACATGCTGGGCCGCATCTGGGCCGACGTGCCACCCGACCCACCCCGGCGGGCGGCGGGCGCCGCGCCGGACCGGGCCGCCCGCTGATGCGGATCGGTCTCGTCTGCCCCTACAAGTGGGACGTTCCCGGTGGGGTGCAGTACCACGTGCGCGACCTGGCCGAGACCCTGCGCGCCCTGGGCCACCACGTCGAGGTGCTCACCCCGGCCGAGCGCGAGGAGTTCCTGACCGACCCCTGGGTCACCTTCGCCGGCCGCACCGTCCCGATCCCGTACAACGGCTCGATGGCCAG
Source organism: Blastococcus goldschmidtiae (assembly GCF_031845325.1). NCBI lineage: Bacteria > Bacillati > Actinomycetota > Actinomycetes > Geodermatophilales > Geodermatophilaceae > Blastococcus > Blastococcus goldschmidtiae. The sequence continues at coordinate 108,711 of NZ_JAVREI010000009.1, forward strand.
CGTGCAGTTCGGCCCGGTCTCGGCTGCCCGGGTGCGCCGGTGGCTGCGCGAAGGGCGCTTCGACGTCGTGCACGTGCACGAGCCGGCGCCGCCGTCGGTGGCGCTGCTGGTCTGCATGATCGCCAGCGGGCCGATCGTGGCGACGTTCCACGCCGCCACGACCCGCTCCAAGATGCTGGCCGCCTTCGGGCCGGTGGTCCGGCCCTGGCTCGAGCGGATCAGCGGCCGGATCGCGGTGTCCGACTTCGCCCGCCGGGTGCAGGTCGAACACCTCGGCGGCGATGCCGTGATCATCCCGAACGGCGTGCACGTCGACGCCTTCGCCTCCGGCCCGCCGCTCCCCGCCGCGGCCGGCCCGGCCCCCACGGTCGGCTTCCTGGGCCGCTTCGACGAGCCGCGCAAGGGCCTGCCCACGCTGCTCGAGGCGATGCGCACCGTCGTCCGGCGGCACCCCGGTGCCCGCCTCCTGGTCGCCGGCCGGGGGGACGCCGATGCGATGCAGCGCCTGGTGGGCGCGGACCTGCGCCCGCACGTCGAGCTGCTGGGGGAGATCTCCGAGGCGGACAAGGCGGCGTTCCTGCGCACGGTCGACGTCTACTGCGCGCCGAACCTGCTCGGCGAGTCCTTCGGCGTCGTCCTCATCGAGGCCCTCGCCGCCGGTGCCCCGATCGTGGCCAGCGACCTGGACGCGTTCGCGCGGGTCCTGGACGGCGGAGAGGCCGGCGTCCTGGTGCCCCGCGGCGACGCGGCGGCCCTCGGGCAGGCGCTCGGCGACCTGCTCGCCGACCCGGAGCGGCGGAACCGGTTGAGGACCCGGGGCGCCGAGGTCGCGCGCGCGTACGACTGGCCGGTGCTCGCCGCGCGGATCCTGGCCGTCTACGAGACCGTCGTCGCGCCCGGGAGCGCCGGGGTCACGGCCCGCGAGGGCGACGACGTCCCGACACCGCCGCCGACCGGTGTCGCGCCGCGGAGCTCCCGCTGGAGGGGCAGCTCCCGCTAGCCTTCGGCGTCGTGGGTGCGCACGCGTGGATGTGGACGGCCGTCGCGGTCGTCGTCGTCCTGCTGCTGGTGTGGGCGGCCTGGACCCTCGTGCGGCTGCGGCGCCTCGCCGGACGGGTGGCCCGGGCCCGGGAGGCGCTGGACGCGCAGCTCCGGCGCCGCGCCGGGCTGGCGGCGGAGCTGGCCCGCGAGTACCCGTGCGCACTGGGTCCGGAGCGCGCCCGCGCGCTCGCGGCGGCGGCGGCCGAGGCACGGTCGACGACGCCGGGGGACCGTGAGGCGGCCGAGAACGCCCTGGGCCGCGAGCTGCGCGACCTGCCCGCCGAGCTGCCCGGTGTCCCCTCCGCCCTGCAGGCCGACCTGGACGGCACCTGCACCCGGGTGGCGCTGGCCCGCCGGTTCTACAACGACGCCGTCCGCGACACCCAGGCACTGCGCGGCAGGCGGCTGCCCCGGGTGCTGCGGCTGCACGCGTCGCGGCCGATGCCGCGGTTCTTCGACATCGACGACCGTCTCGAGGCGCTGACCACGAGCGGCGTGGGAGGGCCCGGCCACCGGCCGTAAGATGGGGGATCGTCCCCACCCCCAGCCGTTAGGCCGACTGCCGTGTCTGCACAGACCCCCTCCACCGGAACCGACCGCGTCAAGCGCGGGATGGCCGAGCAGCTCAAGGGCGGCGTCATCATGGACGTCGTCACCCCCGAGCAGGCGAAGATCGCCGAGGACGCCGGCGCCGTCGCCGTCATGGCCCTGGAGCGGGTGCCCGCCGACATCCGTGCCGAGGGCGGCATCTCGCGGATGAGCGACCCCGACATGATCGAGGGCATCATCGGCGCGGTCTCCATCCCGGTGATGGCCAAGGCGCGCATCGGCCACTTCGTCGAGGCGCGGGTCCTGCAGGCCCTCGGGGTCGACTACATCGACGAGTCCGAGGTGCTGACCCCGGCCGACGAGGCCCACCACATCGCGAAGTCGGAGTTCACCGTCCCCTTCGTCTGCGGCGCCACCGACCTGGGCGAGGCGCTGCGCCGGATCTCCGAGGGCGCGGCGATGATCCGCTCCAAGGGCGAGGCCGGAACCGGCAACGTCGTGGAGGCCACCCGCCACATGCGCTCCATCCGCGCCGGCATCAAGGCGCTGGGCACGCTGGACGAGACCGAGCTCTTCGTCGCCGCCAAGGAGCTGCGCGCGCCGTACGACCTCGTCGCCGAGGTGGCGCGGCTGGGCAAGCTCCCGGTCGTGCTGTTCACCGCCGGCGGCATCGCCACCCCCGCGGACGCCGCGATGATGATGCAACTGGGCGCCGAGGGCGTCTTCGTCGGCTCCGGCATCTTCAAGTCCGGCGACCCGGCGCAGCGCGCCGCCGCGATCGTGCAGGCGACGACGTTCCACGACGACCCCGACGTGATCGCGAAGGTCTCCCGCGGGCTCGGCGAGGCGATGGTCGGGCTGAACGTGTCCACGTTGCCCGCCGACCAGCGCTTCGCCACCCGCGGCTGGTGACCGCACCCGTCATCGGGGTCCTGGCGCTGCAGGGTGACGTCCGCGAGCACCTCGCGGCGCTGCGCGACCAGGGCGCCGAGGCGGTGGCGGTGCGGCGCCCGGAGGAGCTGGTCGCCGTCGACGGGCTGGTCGTGCCCGGCGGCGAGTCGACGACGATCGTGAAGCTGGCCCACCGGTTCGGGCTGCTGGAGCCGCTGCGCGCCGCCGTGCGCGACGGTCTCCCGGCCTACGGGTCCTGCGCCGGCATGATCCTGCTCGCCGACCGGCTGCTGGACGCCCCACCGGACCAGGAGACGATCGGCGGGCTGGACGTCACCGTCCGCCGCAACGCGTTCGGCCGGCAGGCCGACAGCTTCGAGTCCGAGATCGACTTCGGGGGCCGCGGCGGCGGTCCGCTGCACGCGGTGTTCATCCGGGCCCCGTGGGTGGAGGAGGCCGGCGAGGGCGTCGACGTCCTCGGCCGGGTCGTCGGGGGAGAGGCCGACGGTAGGATCGTCGCCGTCCGCCAGGGGAACCTGGTGGCCACGAGCTTCCACCCCGAACTCACCGGGGACCGCCGGGTGCACGCGCTGTTCGTCGACATCGTCCGCCGTCGCCTGGCCGAGCAGGCCGGCGCCGAGGCCGGGAACGAGAGGGGAACGCCTTCATGAGCGGCCATTCCAAGTGGGCGACGACCAAGCACAAGAAGGCCGGGATCGACGCCAAGCGCGGCAAGCTCTTCGCCAAGCTGATCAAGAACATCGAGGTCGCCGCCCGCACCGGCGGGGGCGACCTGGCCGGCAACCCGACGCTCTACGACGCCGTCCAGAAGGCGAAGAAGAGCTCGGTGCCCAACGACAACATCGACCGCGCGGTCAAGCGCGGGTCGGGCGCAGAGGCCGGTGGGGTCGACTACCAGGGCATCACCTACGAGGGCTACGCCGCCGGTGGCGTCGCCGTCCTCATCGAGTGCCTGACCGACAACAAGAACCGCTCGGCGATGGAGGTCCGGACCGCCATGACCCGCAACGGCGGGACCATGGCGGACCCGGGCTCGGTGTCCTACCTCTTCTCCCGCAAGGGCGTCGTCGTGGTCCCGAAGGCCGGGGGCGTGGACGAGGACTCGGTGCTCCTGGCCGTGCTCGACGCGGGCGCCGAGGAGGTGCGCGACCTCGGCGACACGCTGGAGGTGGTCAGCGAGCCCGGTGACATGGTCGCCGTGCGCACCGCCCTGCAGGACGCCGGCATCGACTACGACTCGGCCGACATGGGCTTCCTGCCCAGCGTGCAGGTGGAGCTGGACGAGGACGGCGCGGGCAAGGTGTTCCGGCTCATCGACGCCCTCGAGGACCTCGACGACGTGCAGAACGTCTACGCGAACTACGAGGTCTCCGACGAGGTCATGGAGAAGATCGACGCCTGAAAGAGGACCCCGTCGCCCCCCACGCCTCGCACGCTCGGCGCGGGCCCCTGCGACGGGGCCGCCCGCTGGTGGCGTGTCTTCCGTCGGTTACGTTGTCCAGGGGCTAGCGTTCGGATCGAACAGGTGTTCGTGCGAACCTAGGAGCGTGGCCATGCGGGTGCTCGGCATCGACCCGGGGCTCACCCGGTGCGGCTGGGGGGTCGTCGACGGCCGCCCCGGTGCCCGCCCCACGGCGATCGGCGTCGGCGTGGTCCGCACGCTGGCCGAGCTGGACCTGGAGCTGCGCCTGCTCGAGGTGCACACCGCGGTGACGGCGCTGCTGCGCGAGCACCGGCCCGACGTCGTCGCCATCGAGCGGGTCTTCACCCAGAACAACAGGGGCACCGCCACGGGGACGGCGCAGGCCGCGGGGGTGGCCGCGCTGGCCGCCGCGCAGGCCGACCGGCCCGTCGCCTGGCACACGCCCAGCGAGGTCAAGGCGGCCATCTCCGGCAACGGCCGGGCCGACAAGGAGCAGGTCACCCTCATGGTCACCCGCGTGCTCGGGCTCGCCGAGGCCCCGAAGCCGGCCGACGCCGCCGACGCCCTGGCCCTGGCGGTCTGCCACGCCTGGCGCGGACCGGCCCAGCAACGGCTGCGCTCGGCCGCGCTCGCCGGAGGCCTCGGCGCCCCCGTCGTGCAGCGCACGCTGCCCCGCTGGCAGGGGGTGGCGGCCCGATGAGCACCTGGATGACCGGCGTGCCCCTACGGGGACCCAGCAGGCGTCGGTGGACAGGAGTGGCTCCGTGATCGCCTCGGTGAACGGCCGGGTGGCCGCGGTGTCGCCCGACGGCGCGGTGGTGGAGGTCGGCGGGATCGGGCTGGCGGTGCAGTGCACGCCGGGGACGATCGCCCGCCTGCAGGTGGGGGAGTCCGCCCGGCTCTCCACGAGCCTGGTCGTGCGCGAGGACTCGCTCACCCTCTACGGCTTCGCCGACGACGACGAGCGCCAGCTGTTCGAGCTGCTGCAGACCGCCAACGGCGTCGGCCCCCGGCTGGCGCAGGCCGTGCTGGCCATCCACCCGCCGCGCGAGGTGCGCCGCGCGGTGTCGACGGCCGACGTGAAGGCGCTCATGCAGGTGCCCGGCATCGGGAAGAAGGGCGCCGAGCGGCTGATCCTGGAGCTGCGCGACCGGCTCGGCTCGGTCACCACCGACACCTCGCTGGACGGTCCCGCGCCGGCCGGGCTCACCGCGGTCACGCCCGTCGCACCGTGGCGGGACCAGCTCACCTCCGCGCTGGTCGGGCTCGGCTGGTCGGGCAAGGAGGCCGAGACGGCGCTGGCTCAGCTGGCCCCCGTGGCCGACCAGCAGATCGTGGAGACCGGCTCGGTGGAGGTCGCCGTCCTGCTGCGGCAGGCGCTCCAGCTCCTGGGTAGATCGTGAGTGCGCCGTTCGACCGGGCGATGACCGGTGAGGTGGCCGGCGAGCTCGGCCAGGAGTGGGCGGTCTCGCCCCAGGCGGGGGACGAGGAGCGGGTCGTCGAGTCGGCCCTGCGGCCGCACTCGCTGCACGACTTCATCGGCCAGCCCAAGGTGGCCCGCCAGCTCGCGCTCGTGCTGGAGGGGGCGAAGCGGCGCGGACGCCCGCCGGACCACGTGCTGCTGTCGGGCCCGCCGGGGCTCGGCAAGACCAGCCTCGCGCTGATCATCGGCTCCGAGCTGGGCACCGCGGTGAAGATCACCAGCGGTCCGGCCATCGAGCGGTCCGGGGACCTCGCCGCGATGCTGTCGAACCTCGCGCCCGGCGACGTGCTCTTCATCGACGAGATCCACCGCATCGCCCGGCCGGCCGAAGAGCTGCTGTACATGGCGATGGAGGACTTCCGGGTCGACGTCGTCGTCGGGAAGGGGCCCGGCGCCACCGCGATCCCGCTGGAGATCAACCCGTTCACCCTCGTCGGGGCCACCACCCGCGCCGGACTGCTGACCGGCCCGCTGCGGGACCGGTTCGGGTTCGTCGGCCAGATGGAGTTCTACGAGCCCGCCGAGCTGCAGCTGGTGCTGGCGCGCAGCGCCGACCTGCTCGGCGTGGAGCTGACCGACGAGGGCTCGGCGGAGATCGCCGGGCGGTCGCGGGGCACCCCCCGGATCGCCAACCGGCTGCTGCGCCGGGTCCGCGACTACGCCGAGGTGGAGGCCGACGGCCGGGTCACCCGCGCCGTCGCCGAGGCCGCACTGGCCCTCTACGACGTCGACCACCTCGGGCTCGACCGGCTCGACCGGGAGGTCCTCGAGGCGCTGGTGGGCAAGTTCGGCGGCGGCCCGGTCGGGGTCGCGACCCTCGCCGTCGCCGTGGGGGAGGAGCCGCACACCGTCGAGGAGGTGTGCGAGCCGTTCCTCGTCCGCGCCGGGCTGCTCGCCCGCACGCCGCGCGGTCGCGTCGCCACGGAGGCGGCCTGGCGGCACCTGGGCCGCGCCCTGCCGCGCGGCGGGATCCCCCTCGGCCGGGTCACACCCGACCCACCGGGCGCGGGCTCGTCGTCAGAGCCGCTCTTCGACGCCTAGACTCCAGACCGCTGGCGCGCAAACTGAGAGGCCGCGGCCGTGCGCGCCCTTCCGGGTCGCCGCGCGCCGTGCACCAGATGCGCCGAGGCAACCGACGTACCCGAGCGGCCCCCCGGGCCGCACCGACCGCGGAGCAGCACGCGCGGTAGAGAGGCACACCTGTCGTGGAGTACTTCCCACTGATCATGCTCGCCCTGCTGGCGGTGCTGCTGTTCGTGCTCCCCGCACGCCAGCGCAAGGCCATGGCCGCCCGTGCCCAGGCCCTGCAGGAGTCGCTGACCGTCGGCACTCCCGTGATGACGACCAGCGGCATCCACGGCACGGTGGCCGCACTCCACGAGACCACCGCCGACCTGGAGCTCGCGCCCGGCGTCGTCGTGACGTTCGCCCGGCAGGCGATCCTGGAGATCCGCCAGCCGGCGGGCCCGGGCACCGGACTCCCCGGGGACGACGCTCCCGGCTCGGCCGGGGGACGCCCGGCCGACGGCACCCGCTGAGCCGGGGAGATCCCGTGGCCAACCGTGCGCTGCCGGCCCGCCGGTACTTCGGCGCGTTCATCCTGATCGTGGCCCTGCTCTACGGCCTGGTCTTCTTCGCCGGTACCGACCGGACGCCGCAGCTCGGGCTGGACCTGCGCGGCGGCACCACCGTCACGCTGACCGCCCGCACGCCCGACGGTGCCGCGCCCGACAGCGAGGACCTCGAGCTCGCCCGCCGGATCATCGAGCAACGGGTGAACGGCCTGGGCGTCGCCGAGGCCTCGGTCGTGACCGAGGGCGACTCGAACATCGTCATCTCCGTGCCCGGGGACGACGGCGACCAGGCACGCCAGCTGGGCGAGACGGCGCAGCTCAGGTTCCGCCCGGTGCTGAACGTCGCGCCGGCCGGCGAGGCGCCCGCCGAGGAGCCCGCGGAGCCGACCGAGGGTGCGGAGGTCACCGACGGCGCGGAGCCCACCGACGGCGCGGAGCCCACCGACGGCGCGGAGCCGACCGAGGGCGCCGAGCCCACCGACGGCGCGGAGCCCACCGACGGGGCGGAGCCCACCGAGGGCGCCGAGCCGTCCGAGGCGCCGGCCGACGAGGCGGACGAGGCCCCGGCGCGTGATCCGGACTCGCCGGCGGTCACGCAGGAAGAGGCGCAGATCGCCTTCGACGCACTGACCTGCGGCGACACGGTCGCCAGCGACACCGCCCGCCCGGACGACCACGTCGCCGCCTGCGGTGAGGACGGCGAGTTCAAGTACCTGCTCGGCCCCACGGTCGTCGAGGGCACCTCGGTGACCGACGCGTCGGCCGGTACCCGCGCGGGCACCGGTGAGTGGGTCGTCAACCTGGACTTCGACTCCGAGGGCGGCAGCGCCTGGGGTGCCTACACCGCGGCCAACATCGGCAACTCGGTGGCGATCACCCTCGACGGCCGGGTCATCTCGGCGCCGGCCATCCAGAGCGCGATCCTCGGTGGCAGCACCGAGATCACCGGCCAGTTCGACCAGGAGTCGGCCACCGAGCTGGCCAACCAGCTCAAGTACGGCGCGCTCCCGCTGAGCTTCACCCAGCAGACCGCCCAGTCGATCTCCACCGAGCTCGGTGAGGAGCAGCTGCGCGCCGGGCTCCTCGCCGGCGCGCTCGGCATCGGCCTGGTCTTCCTGTACTCGCTGCTCTACTACCGGGCGCTCGGCCTGGTGATGATCGCCAGCCTCGTGCTCTCCGGTGTCGTGGTCTACGGCGTGCTGGTGGTGCTCGGTCGGGAGATCGGGTTCACGCTCAGCCTGGCCGGCATCGCCGGCTTCATCGTCGCGCTCGGCATCACCGCGGACTCGTTCGTCGTCTACTTCGAACGGCTCAAGGACGAGATCCGCGAGGGCCGCAGCCTGCGCTCGGCCGTACCGCGGGCCTGGGTCCGCGCCCGGCGGACGATCCTGTCGGCCGACGCGGTCAGCTTCCTGGCCGCGGCGATCCTCTACGTGCTGGCCATCGGCGACGTGAAGGGCTTCGCGTTCACGCTGGGCATGTCGACGGTCCTGGACCTGGTCGTCGTCTTCCTCTTCACCCATCCGCTGATGGCGGTGCTGTCGCGCTACAAGTGGTTCGGCAGCGGCAGGGTCTCCGGCCTGGGTCAGGTCGACAGGTCCCGCCCGTCGTCCGCTCCGCGGGCCGGCCGCGACCTGGTCGGCGCCACCGCCGGTGCCACGGCGCAGAACAGGAGCACCTCATGACCCGCGACGAGCGGAACGACGGATCCGGCGTCCCCGGCTCCGAGGAGGCGGTCGTGCCGGTCGGTACCGACGCCGACGAGGCCCGGGACGCGGGTCACGCCTCCGACGAGGCGGCCGCGTCGATGGGAGACGATGCACTCGCCGACGCAGGCCTGCTCCGCGAGGGTGGCGCCGAGCAGGCGGGCCGGCCTCGCGCCTCGCTGGCGCACCGGCTCTACAACGGCGAGGCCGGGCTGGACGTGGTGGGCCGCAGCCGGCTGATCTACAAGATCACCGCCGTGATCCTGCTGCTCTCCCTCGCCGCGATGCTGTTCCGGGGCTTCAACTTCGGCATCGACTTCGCCGGCGGCAACAGCTTCCGGCTGCCCGGCACCGAGTCCGAGTTGTCGCAGATCCGCGAGGCGGCCGACGAGGCCGGGGCCGAGGTGGCCTCCGCGCAGATCGTCGGCGGTGACAGCGTCCTGCTGCGCACCGGCGCCCTGGAGAGCGACGCCGAGCGCCAGGTCGTGGAGGCCGTCGCCGAGGCCGCCGGCGTGGCCCCGAACCAGGTCAGCCCGGAGTCGGTGAGCGCCGACTGGGGCCGGAACATCACCGACCAGGCGCTCGTCGCGCTGGTCGTCTTCCTGGTCGCGGTCGTGGCGTTCCTCGCCCTGCGCTTCCAGCCCAAGATGGCCATCGGCGCGATGGCCGCCCTGGTGCACGACATCGTGGTGACCGCGGGCATCTACGCGCTGGTCGGGTTCGAGGTGACGCCGGCGACGGTGATCGGCTTCCTGACCATCCTCGGCTTCTCGCTCTACGACACCGTGGTGGTCTTCGACAAGGTCGACGAGAACGTCAAGGACCTCGAGAAGTCGGCCCGCATGACGTGGAGCGAGGCGGCCAACCTGGCCGTCAACCAGACGCTCATGCGCTCGATCAACACCTCGGTCATCGCGCTGCTGCCGGTCGCCGGGCTGCTGTTCGTCGGCGCCGGGCTGCTGGGCGTGGGGACCCTCAAGGACCTGGCGCTGGTCCTCTTCGTCGGCCTGGCCGCCGGCACGTACTCGTCGATCGTCCTCGCGACGCCGATCGTGGCCGACCTCAAGGAGCGCGAGCCCGAGGTGCAGGCGCTGCGCCGGCGGGTGCTCGCGCGCCGGTCCTCGGCGGCGCGGCAGGGAGGCGCCCCGGCCGGGCCGGTGGCCAGCGCGCGCCGTGGTCGCCGCCCGGCGGGTGGCGGCGGTACCGCTGTCGCCGAGTTGCCCGGCGAGGTGCAGGCCGACGTCGTGATCGAGTCGCCGTCGTCCGTGCGGCCCGACGCGTCCGGGAGCACGGCCGCGCCGCGTCCCGGTGCCCGGCCGCAGCGCTCCGACGGCAAGGGCCGCCCGCCGGGCAGGAAGCGCCGGTGAGCGCGGTCCCCGCCGATGAGGCGGTGCGGCAGCCGCTGGACGAGCTGATCGCCTCGCTGACCGTCGACGTGCCCGACCACCCCGAGCCGGGGGTGCTGTTCCGCGATCTGACGCCGGTGTTCGCCGACGGCCCGGCCTTCCGCCGGCTGGTCGCGGGCCTGGCCGCTCCGGAGAACGGGGATCCGCGGGCCGCGGCCCTGGCCGGTGGCGACGACGCCGGTGCCGACCACGCGGGGCCGCCGTTCGACGTCGTCGTCGGCGTGGAGGCCCGCGGATTCCTGCTCGCGGCCGCGGTCGCGCTGTCCGCCGGGGTCGGCGTGGTCCTGGTCCGCAAGGCCGGGAAGCTCCCACGCGAGCGGATCGCCGCCGACTACGTGCTCGAGTACGGCACCGCGACGCTGGAGCTGCACTCCGACTCCATCCGCCCGGGGCAGCGCGTGCTGGTGGTCGACGACGTGCTCGCCACCGGCGGCACCCTGGCCGCGGCCGTCGCCCTCGTGGAGCAGCTCGGCGGCGTGGTGACCGCGGTCTCCGTGGTGGTCGAGCTGGCGGCGCTGGGCGGCCGGCAGCGCGTCGCGCCGCACACGGTGCACGCCCTCTGGACCACCTGACCGAGGGAGGCGCCCCGCCGGCATGCGGCGGCGCCACGCCCGGCGCGGCTAGCATGGACAGGATCCTCCTCTCCTCGAACCCGCGGGAGTCGCCGTGGCCTCCGACGTAGCCGCCGACGCCGCTCCGGCGCGCCCCGGCACGCCCGGCACCACCACCGACCCGTCCCCGCCGGACGGGGCAGCGCCGGTGCCCCACCGGCCACCGTTGCCGGAGCGGCCCGCGGTGCGCCGACCGGACGACGTCGGCGCCGAACCCGGCGACGGCGACCCGGGCACCCCCCGCCGCCGCGTCCGCGACCGGCTGGCGCGCCGGATCGTGGCCGGCCAGCGCAGCCCCGTCGTCCGTCCGGTCCTCGAGCCCCTGGCCGCCCTGCACCGGCAGAGCCATCCCAAGGCCGACCTGGTCCTGCTGCAGCGGGCCTACGACGTGGCCGAGGCCGCCCACTCCGCCCAGAAGCGCAAGAGCGGCGACCCCTACATCACCCACCCGCTGGCCGTCGCGACCATCCTCGCCGGTCTCGGGATGGACACCACCACCCTCGTGGCGGCGCTGCTGCACGACACCGTCGAGGACACCGGCGTCACCCTCGACTCGATCACCGCCGACTTCGGGCCCGAGGTCGCCCACCTGGTCGACGGCGTCACCAAGATCGACAAGGTGAAGCTGGGCGACGCCGCCCAGGCCGAGACGATCCGCAAGATGATCGTCGCCATGGCCCGCGACCCGCGGGTGCTGGTCATCAAGCTCGCCGACCGGCTGCACAACATGCGCACGCTGCGCTTCCTCCCGCCCGAGAAGCAGGAGAAGAAGGCGCGCGAGACGCTGGAGATCCTCGCCCCGCTGGCCCACCGGCTCGGCATGAACACCATCAAGTGGGAGCTCGAGGACCTCGCGTTCGCCACCCTGTACCCCAAGCGCTACGACGAGATCGTGCGGCTGGTCGCCGAGCGGGCGCCGTCCCGGGACACCTACCTGGCCGAGGTCACCACGACGGTCCAGGAGCAGCTCAAGGCGGCGAAGATCGAGGCGGTCGTCACCGGCCGGCCCAAGCACTACTACTCGATCTACCAGAAGATGATCGTGCGCGGCCGCGACTTCACCGACATCTGGGACCTGGTGGGCATCCGGATCCTGGTCGATTCGGTGCGCGACTGCTACGCCGCGCTCGGCATCATGCACGCCCACTGGCAGCCGCTGCCAGGCCGCTTCAAGGACTTCGTGGCCATGCCGAAGTTCAACATGTACCAGTCGCTGCACACCACGGTGATCGGCCCGCACGGCAAGCCGGTCGAGCTGCAGATCCGCACCCACGACATGCACCGGACCGCCGACTACGGCATCGCGGCGCACTGGAAGTACAAGGAGAGCGCACGGGCCGGCGGCCGGCCCAGCGCCGGTGAGTTCGGCGCGCCGCCCAAGGTGGGCTCGCCCGACGACATGCTGTGGCTGCGCCAGCTCCTGGACTGGCAGCGGGAGGCGCAGGAGCCCGGCGAGTTCCTGGAGACGCTGCGCTACGACCTCGGTCCGCAGGAGGTCTTCGTCTTCACGCCCAAGGGCGACGTGGTGAGCCTGCCGGGGGAGTCGACGCCGGTCGACTTCGCGTTCGCGGTGCACACCGAGGTCGGCTACCGCACGATCGGCGCCCGGGTGAACGGCGCGCTGGTCTCGTTGGACCGCAAGCTGTCCAACGGCGACGTCGTGGAGATCTTCACCTCGAAGTCGCCCACCGCGGGGCCCTCCCAGGACTGGCTGTCCTTCGTCGGCTCGTCGCGGGCGCGCACGAAGATCCGCCAGTGGTTCACGAAGGAGCGTCGCGAGGACGCGGTCGAGGCGGGCAAGGAGGCGCTCACCCGCGCCATGCGCAAGGCGGGTCTGCCGCTGCAGCGGCTGCTCGGCGGCGAGGCGCTCAGCACGCTGGCCAAGGACCTGCGCTACGCCGACGTCACCGCCCTGTACGCGGCGGTGGGGGAGAACCACATCTCGGCGGCGTCACTGGTCGAGAAGCTCATGACGGCGCTCGGCGGCACCGAGGGCGCGGTCGAGGACATCGCCGAGACCGCCATCCCCACGAGCCGGCCGGCCCCCCGCCGCTCCTCGGGTGGCGACCCCGGCATCGTCGTGCACGGCATGACCGACGTGTGGGCCAAGCTCGCGAAGTGCTGCACGCCGGTGCCCGGCGACAAGGTGCTGGGCTTCGTCACCCGCGGTGGTGGCGTGAGCGTGCACCGCACCGACTGCACGAACGCCGACGACCTCCAGCGCAAGCCCGAGCGGCTGGTGGAGGTCCAGTGGGCCAGCGCGCCGGGCTCGGTCTTCCTGGTCGCGATCCAGGTGGAGGCGCTGGACCGGCACCGGCTGCTCTCCGACGTCACCAAGGCGCTGGCCGACGAGCGGGTGAACATCCTGTCCGCCTCGGTGCAGACCAGCCGGGACCGGGTGGCCATCAGCCGGTTCACCTTCGAGCTGGCCGACCCCGCCCACCTCGGTGCGGTCCTGCAGACGGTCCGCAACGTCGACGGCGTCTTCGACGTGGAGCGCGTGACCGCCTGACCTCGCGCTGGGATCAGGTGACCTGATCCCAGCGCGTCCTCCCTCACCGTGCGCCGTGAGGGAGGACGCGCTGAGGTGAGGGAGGACCTCCGCGACGGTCGTCCGTCCCCGCCGCAGGCCGTCGGGGTCAGGGCAGGCGGGTGGCCACCACCGCGTAGAGCGGGTCCCCCCGGCCGGGCGGGGTGCGCAGCGAGACCTCGGGCTCGGTGAACCGGCCGGCGCGCCGCACCAGCTCGGCGACCAGCGCTGCGTGCTGCTCGTCGTCGGTGAGCAGCCAGCCGCGGACGGCCTTGGTCGGGAAGCACCGGTTGGAGAAGGTGATCGCCAGCGTGCCGCCGGGCCGCAGGACCCGCCCGATCTCCTCGAGCACCTCGATGGGCCGGGTCAGGTAGTCGATCGACACGCAGCAGACGGCGGCGTCGACGTCCTCGTCGGGCAGCGGCAGCCGCGGATCGGCGTTGAGGTCCTGCACCACGCGCTCGGTGGCCGCGGTGTTGGCCGCCAGCTCCGCGGCGTTCATCCCCAGCACCACCAGCTCTGCGGGCGGCGTGCGGAAGTGCGAGATCCACGAGGACATCAGGTCGAGCACCCGCTGCGGCCGGGGTGCCCAGCCGTCGATGCCCAGCTCGGCGTAGAGGGCGCCCACGGCGGCGAGGGCGTCGTCGTCGATGTGGGTGACCAGCCGTGGCGGGCCGTAGAACAGCTCGTCGGGTCGTTCGTCGTCCCGGCGGAAGAAGTCCTCCGGGAAGCCGGCGTACGGGTCGGTGCCGCTCACGGGGCCGGTGTCACGCCACGACGGAGAGCGTCTCGATGTTCACGGGGGTGGCGGGAGCGCCGTCGCCCTCGGGGCCGACACCCTCGATGCCGCCGGCGGCGACCTCCTCCAGCACCGCCAGGCCGGCCTCGTCGACCGTGCCGACGACGGTGTAGTCCGGGGGGAGCTGGGTGTCGGTGAAGACCAGGAAGAACTGGCTGCCGGTGCTGCCCGGAGCGGCGGTCTTCGCCATCGCGATGGTGCCGCGCGGGTAGGTCGTCTCGGGCGTGACCTCCTCGGCGTACTTGTAGCTCGGGCCACCCGAGCCGGTCCCGGTCGGGTCACCGCACTGCAGCACGCCGAAGCTGGGCTGGTTGACCAGCCGGTGGCAGGTGCTGCCGTCGAAGAACGACTGCTGCGCGAGGTAGGTGAAGCTGGCCGCGGCGCAGGGGGCCTTCGCGCGGTCCAGGGTCAGCGTCAGGTCGCCCTGGTCGGTGCTCATCAGCAACGTGCTGGTGCCGTCGGCCGGCGTCGCCTCGGGGGACGGTGGCGTGCCGACGTCGGTGAGGTTGGGGTTGCCCGAGGTGTCGGGCGCGTAGGTGCAGGTGACGGTGCCGTCGGGGTTGGGCACGGCCGGGCTCGCCGTCGCCGCCGCCGTCGGAGCCGCCGTGTCGGTCGGGGTGGGGTCGGCCGACGCCGTCGCGTCGTCGTCGTCCCCGGTGAAGACGCCGGTGAACAGCAGCACCGCGCCGAGGACCACGACGGCGGCGATCGCGGCGAGGGTCATGCCCAGGTTGCGGCGCCGCTTCTGGGCCTGCTCGGCGCGGCGCTCCATCTGCCGCTGGAGGTGGCGCTGGGCAGCCTCGCGGCGCTGCTTGTTCGTGGGCATGGGCGGGAACTCCTCGGACGGGCGGCTGCTCGGCGGAACGGCGGGGCGGCGGGGTGGACCTGCTGCCGGGCGCCGCTCGGCGCGGTCGACGACGGAGTCTAGGTGGCTGAGCTGTCCGTTCCCTGGCACGCCCGCCGGGGCCGGGGCGCCCGCGTAACCTGCACGGGTGCTCATCCGCTCCTTCCCCGCCGGTGCCTTCGGGACCAACTGCTACGCCGTCGCGTCCGGCCCGGGGCAGGAGTGCGTCGTCGTCGATCCCGGCATGGACGCCGTCGAGCCGCTGGCCCGCATGCTGGCCGACGACGGGCTCAAGCCGGTCGCCGTGGTGCTCACCCACGGCCACCTCGACCACACCTTCTCCGTGCTCCCGGTGTGCGACGGCTACGACATCCCCGCCTACCTGCACCCCGACGACTTCGGCATGCTCTCGGACCCGGTGCGCTGGCACGGTCCGCAGCTCGCCCCGCTGCTCGGCGGTCTCCGGCTGCCGGACCCCAGCGACGTCAAGGCGCTGGACGACGGCGCCGTGCTGTCGCTGGCCGGCGTCGACCTCACCGTCCGGCACGCGCCCGGGCACACCCAGGGCTCGGTGATGTTCTCCCTCGACCTGGGGGAGGCCCCCGGCCTGCTCGCCGGCGACGTGCTGTTCGCGGGCTCCGTGGGCCGGGTGGACCTGCCCGGCGGCTCGTGGGACGCGATGCTCACCTCGCTGCGCGACGTCGTCCTGCCGCTGGACGACGAGACGATCGTGCTGCCCGGCCACGGCCCGGCCACGACGATCGGGCGCGAGCGGGCGACGAACCCGTACCTGGCGGAGGCCGCTGCCGAGCCGAAGGGGCGGGGGCTCTGATGAGCGGCCTGACCGCCCCGAAGGGCACCTTCGACACGCTGCCGCCGGACTCGACCCGCTTCCTCGGGGTCCGCGACACGCTCACCGCGCCGCTGCGGCAGGCCGGATACGGCTACATCGAGACGCCGGCGTTCGAGGACACGGCCGTCTTCGCGCGCGGGGTGGGAGAGTCCACCGACGTCGTCCAGAAGGAGATGTACACCTTCGACGACCGCGGTGGCCGCTCGCTGACCCTGCGCCCGGAGCTCACCGCGGGCCTGATGCGCGCCTTTCTCGAGCACCGCCTGTACTCCGGCGCGCTGCCGGTCAAGATCTGGAGTGTGGGCTCGGCGTTCCGCTACGAGCGCCCGCAGGCAGGTCGCTACCGGCACTTCACCCAGGTCGACTGCGAGGCCCTCGGCGTCGACGACCCGGCGCTGGACGCCGAGGTGGTGGCGCTGGGCGTGCAGGGGTTCCGCGACCTCGGCCTCACCGATTTCGAGCTGCTGCTGACCTCGCTGGGCGACGACACCTGCCGGCCGCAGTACCGCGAGCTGCTGGTCGCCTACCTGGCGAAGCTCGACCTCGACGAGGAGACCCGCCGGCGCGCGGAGATCAACCCGCTGCGGGTGCTGGACGACAAGCGGCCCGAGGTGCAGGCGCAGCTCGGCGACGCCCCGCTCATGGTCGACCACCTGTCCGACTCCACCAGGGCGCACTACGACGCCGTCCGCCAGCACCTCACCGACCTCGGCGTGGCCTGGACCGAGGCGCCGCGGCTCGTGCGAGGGCTGGACTACTACACGAAGACGACGTTCGAGTTCGTGCACGACGGGCTGGGCGCGCAGTCGGCGATCGGCGGCGGCGGCGGGTACGCCGGGTTGTCGGCGGCGCTCGGCGGCCCGGACCTGCCCGGCATCGGCTACGCCGTGGGCGTGGACCGCACCCTGCTCGCGGTGCGGGCCGAGGGGCTCGACGTCGGCGCGAGCGCCGGGGTGCAGGCCTTCGTCGTGCCGCTGGGGGCGGAGGCCAAGCGGCTGGCCGTCCGGCTGGTCGGGCAGCTGCGCCAGGCCGGGGTCGCCGCCGACACCGTCTACGGCGACCGCGGGCTCAAGGGCGCGATGAAGGCCGCCGACCGCTCCGGCGCCTCGCACATCGTGGTCATCGGCGAGCGCGACCTCGCCGAGGGCGTGGGCCAGCTCAAGGACATGAGCACCGGCGAGCAGACCGCCGTCCCGGTCGCGGACCTGTTCGACGCGCTGAAGCGTGCGACGGTGGGTCCGTGAGAACGACGCCTGACGGAGCGCCAGCGACCGAGGAGCGGATCGAGGGCGGAGTCGAACCATGAGCACGGTGATGGAGCAGCGGCCGCTCGGGCGGACCGGGGCCGAGGTCGGCGTCGTCGGCCTGGGCACCTGGCAGTTGGGCGGCGACTGGGGCGACGTCTCCGAGGACGACGCCGCCGACGTGCTGGACGCCGCGCTCGACGCGGGCGTGAACCTGCTCGACACCGCCGACGTCTACGGCGACGGGCGCTCGGAGGCGCGGATCCGCAAGGCGCTGGCCCCGCGGTCGGACCGGCCGTTCGTCGCGACCAAGGCAGGGCGCCGCGCCGAGCCGTTCGAGGCCGCGCAGTACAGGCACGAAAACCTCCGCGCCTGGATCGACCGGTCCCGCCGCAACCTCGGCGTCGACACGCTGGACCTGGTGCAGCTGCACTGCCCGCCACCCGCGGTCTACGGCGACCAGCGGGTCTACGACGCGCTGGACTCCTTCGTCGAGGACGGCGCGATCGCCGCCTACGGCGTCTCCGTCGAGACCGTGGCCGAGGGGCTCACCGCGCTGCAGCACCCGGGCGTGGCCACCCTCCAGGTGATCCTCAACGTCTTCCGGCGCAAGCCGCTGGAGGAGCTGCTGCCCGCGGCGGCCCGCGCCGGCGTCGGTGTGCTGGCCCGGGTGCCGCTGGCCAGTGGGCTGCTCACCGGGACGTACGACGAGTCGACGACGTTCGCCGCCGACGACCACCGCAGCTTCAACCGCGGCGGCGAGGCGTTCGACGTCGGCGAGACCTTCGCGGGGGTGCCCTTCGAGGTCGGCGTCGCCGCCGCCCGCGAGGTGGCCGCCATCGCCGGCGACGTCGAGACCTCCGCGTTCGCGCTGCGCTGGGTGCTGGACCAGCCCGGCGTCACCGCCGTCATCCCCGGTGCCCGGAACGTCGAGCAGGTGCGCGGCAACGTCGCCGCCGCCGGGCTGCCGCCGCTGTCGCCCTCCCAGCTCTCCGATCTCGAGCGGCTGTACGACGAGCGCATCCGCGCCCACGTGCACGACCGCTGGTAACCCGCCCCGACCCGCTTTCCACCCGCCCCACCGCCCGCCAGATCCCTCCCACCCACCACCACGAGAGGCCACATCCCTTGCTGCGCACCCACGACGCCGGCACGCTGCGCGCGTCCGACGCGGGCACCACCGTCACCCTCGCCGGCTGGGTGGCCCGCCGCCGCGACCACGGTGGCGTGGTCTTCCTCGACCTGCGCGACGCATCGGGCTACGTGCAGGTCGTCGTCCGCGAGGAGGAGGCGCACCACCTCCGCAACGAGTACTGCGTGCTCGTGACCGGTGAGGTCCGCACCCGCCCCGAGGGCAACGAGAACCCCGAGCTGCCGACCGGCGAGATCGAGGTCGTGGCGGCTGGTGTCGAGGTGCTCAGCCAGTCCGACCCGTTGCCGTTCCCCATCGACGACCACGTCGAGGTCGGCGAGGAGTCCCGGCTGCGCCACCGCTACCTCGACCTGCGCCGCAGCGGACCGGCCGCTGCGATGCGGCTGCGCAGCGACGTGAACCGGGCTGCGCGCGACGTGCTGCACGACGAGGGCTTCCTCGAGATCGAGACGCCGACGCTCACCCGGTCCACCCCCGAGGGCGCCCGCGACTTCCTGGTGCCCGTGCGCCTGCAGCCCGGCAACTGGTACGCGTTGCCGCAGTCCCCTCAGCTGTTCAAGCAGCTGCTGATGGTCGGTGGCATGGAGCGCTACTACCAGATCGCCCGCTGCTACCGCGACGAGGACTTCCGGGCCGACCGGCAGCCGGAGTTCACCCAGCTCGACATCGAGATGAGCTTCGTCGAACAGGACGACGTCATCGCGGTCGGCGAGCGGATCGTCGCCGCCCTGTGGGCCCTCGTGGGCGTCGAGGTCCCGCTCCCGATCCCGCGCATCACCTATGCCGAGTCCATGCGCCGCTACGGCAACGACAAGCCGGACCTGCGCTTCGGCTGCGAGTTGGTCGAGTGCACGGAGTACTTCGCCGACACGCCTTTCCGCGTGTTCCAGGCGCCCTACGTCGGCGCGGTGGTCATGCCGGGCGGCGCCTCGCAGGCGCGCAGGCAGCTCGACGCCTGGCAGGACTTCGCCAAGCAGCGGGGCCACCGAGGGCTGGCCTATGTGCTGGTGCAGGAGGACGGCTCGCTCACCGGCCCGGTCGCCAAGAACCTGTCGGAGACCGAGCTCGCCGGCCTCGCTGCCCACGTCGGTGCCTCACCCGGCGACTGCGTCTTCTTCGCGGCGGGGGCGGCGTCGTCGGCCCGCGGCCTGCTGGCTGCGGCCCGGCTGGAGATCGGCGCGCGCTGCGGGCTGATCGACGAGAGCCGCTGGGAGTTCGTCTGGGTCGTCGACGCCCCGCTGTTCGAGCCGGCCGGGGAGAGCGGTGACGTGGCCGTCGGCGGGGGCGCCTGGACCGCGGTGCACCACGCGTTCACCTCGCCGAAGCCGGAGTGGATCGACCGCTTCGAGCAGGACCCCGGCAACGCGCTCGCCTACGCCTACGACATCGTCTGCAACGGCAACGAGATCGGCGGTGGGTCGATCCGTATCCACCGCAAGGACGTGCAGCAGCGCGTGTTCGACCTCATGGGCATCGGGCCCGAGGAGGCTCAGGAGAAGTTCGGCTTCCTGCTCGACGCCTTCTCCTACGGGCCGCCGCCGCACGGCGGCATCGCCTTCGGCTGGGACCGTGTCGTCATGCTCCTCGCCGGCGCGAACTCGCTCCGCGACGTCATCGCCTTCCCGAAGACCGGAGCCGGGTTCGACCCGCTGACCGGCGCGCCGACACCGATCACCGACGTCCAGCGCCGCGAGGCCGGCATCGACGCGCAGCCCGAGGAGCCGGCCCTCCCGGAAGCGTCCGGCCCGGCCGACCCGACGAAGTAGCCGATCGCCATGACGCTGCGCGCCCGCACCCTGCTCGGCCCCGGCCCGTCCAACCCATACCCGGAGGCGCAGGCCGCGCTGGGGCTCCCGCTGCTCGGGCACCTGGACCCGCTCTTCCTCCAGGTGCTCGACGAGACCTCCGAGCGGCTGCGGCAGGTCTTCGGGACGGCGAACCGGCGCACGCTGCCGCTCTCGGCCACCGGCTCGGCGGGCATGGAGGCGGCGTTCGTCAACACCGTGGGCCCCGGCGATGTCGTCGTCGTGGCGGTCAACGGGCTGTTCGGGCAGCGCATGGTGGAGGTGGCCTCGCGCTGCGGCGCGGAGGTGGTCGCCGTCGAGCACGAGTGGGGGCAGCCGGTCGACGCCTCCCGGGTGCTGCAGGCGCACCCGGCGCCGAAGCTGATCGCCGCGGTGCACGCCGAGACCTCGACCGGCGTGCTCTCCGACCTCGGGCCGCTGGCCGCCGGCAAGGGCGACGCGCTGCTGCTCGCGGACTGCGTGACCTCGCTGGGCGGCGTCCCGGTGCGGCTGGACGAGTGGGGCGTGGACCTCGCCTACTCGGGCTCGCAGAAGTGCCTCGGCGTCCCGCCCGGGCTGGCCCCGTTCACCATCAACGACCGGGCGTGGGAGCGGCGGATCGACAAGCCGCAGAGCTGGTATCTCGACCTCGGCCTGCTCGGCGGATACGCGGGGGAGGCGGCGGGCTCGGGGCGCACCTACCACCACACCGCGCCGACCGGCATGGTCGTCGCCCTGCACGCGGGGCTCGGCCGGATCCTGGACGAGGGGCTGGACGCCGTCCACGCCCGGCACGCCGAGGCCGGCCGCATGCTGCACGCGGGGCTGGCCGAGCTGGGGCTGGAGCTGTTCGCCGCCGAAGGCTCCCGGCTGCCCGAGCTCACGACGGTGAAGGTGCCCGACGGCGTCGACTCGGCCACCGTTCGCGCCGAGCTGCTCGACCGCTACGACCTGGAGATCGGGGCGGGCGCGGGTGCGTACGCGGCGTCGGTGTGGCGGATCGGCCTCATGGGCCCGAACGCCGCACCCGGCAAGGTCGCCCTCGTGCTCGCCGCGCTGAAGGACGTCCTCGGCCGCTGACCCCCTCGCCCCTCCCGCCTCACCCGCCTCACGATCATCGGGTTCCGCTCGCTCCTCGCGGCGCGCCCTCCCGTGTCGCCGGCAACAACTCGATGATCGCGGGTATCAGCGCCAGCCGCGGGAGAGGAGAGCCCGCCGTGCGCGGTCCACCACGAGCTGCTCGTCGAGGTGCCGGGCGGCGAATCGGACCGTCAGCCAGCCGTCGGCCGCCATCAGGGAGTAGCGCTCCACGTCCCGGCCGAACTGAGTCCGCTCCGCGTGCTGCCGGCCCTCGTACTCGACCGCGACCTTCCAGCGGGACCAGCCCAGGTCGGCGTGGGCGACGGCTCGTCCGTGCCGGTCGAGGATCGGCACCTGCGGCTCCGGCTCGGGCAGGCGGCTGGTCGCCAGCCAGTACCGAATCAGGCTCTCCGGGCGGCTCATGGCCAGCGGGGAGAGTAGCCCGGCGCATGCTCGGGCACGGATGACACCGCGAGCGCCGGACGCCCGAGCGAGCCGGGATGCAAGTGCAGCGCGATCGAGATGCCCACCACGGAGCAGCGCGTCGCCGATGGCCACCAGTTCGTGTCCGGGCACCCGCGCGGCCAGGTCCAGGTAAGTCTGGGCCGGCGAGGTCACGCGCAGACCGGACAGCGGGACGACGTCGGCCGGCGTGAGATCGGTGCGCACCCGCACCTGCAGCCCACGTCGTTGCGGCAGGACGCTTCGCGGGGTCACCACCGCCTGCACGGGTCCGTCCTCGGGAACGGGGGCTCTCCACAGCAGGGCTGCAGTGAACAGCCCGAAGGCGGCGTCTGCGGGAAGCACCAGGGCCCACGCCGCGCAGCGCTGGACCAGGCTCGGTTCCACCGCCGAGGACAGGTACAGCCCGCGTCCCAGCCGCACGCCGTCGCGTCCCACCTGGCGGCGGGCCGCGCCCCTCTGCCGAGCCGCGGCCCAGGTGTACGCCGTCCCTAGATCGACCTCGCCCATGCAGGCGACCGTGGGTCCTCAGCTGCCCGTTCCGGCCGGTCGGCGTCGATCTGTGGACGGCGGCCGCAACTGTGGACCGCGATCATCGCCTCGTGCTCGCCCGCCGCGGCGCGCCGGCCCGTGTCGCCGGCAACAACTCGATGATCGCGGGAGGCAGGGAACCGGGTGGCGGGAGGCGAGAAGAGGGGTCAGCTCGCGTCGAGGCGGGCCAGTTGGTCGGGGGTCAGCTCTATCGAGGCGGCGGCCGCCGAGTCCTGGATCGACGCCGCACGGGAGGCGCCGGGGATGGGGACGACGACGTCGGCCTGCGCGAGGTGCCACGCCAGCGCCACCCGGTACACCGAGACGCCGAGCTCCGCGGCCACCCCGGCGAACGCGGGCGCAGAGGTGTCCAGCGAGCCGGCCGCGCCCACCCCGCCGAACGGGCTCCACGGGATGAATGCCAGCCCGTGCGCCGCGCAGTGCGCCAGTTCCCCGGCCGAGGAGCGCCAGCCGGGGGAGAGCTGGTTCTGCACGCTGACGAAGCCGTCGCCGACGATGGCGCGGGCGGCGTCGATCTGCGCGATGTCGGCGTTGGACACCCCCACCATCCGCACCAGCCCGTCGTCGGCGAGCGCCCGCAGGGCTCCCATCGAGTCCTCCCACGGCGTCGCGGGGTCGGGGCGGTGGAGCTGGTACAGGCCGATCGCGTCCACGCCGAGCCGGCGCAGCGAGGCCTCGCACGCCCGGCGCAGGTAGTCCGGCGAGCCGTCCAGCCGCCAGTCTGTGCCGGAGCGCGTGTGCCCGCCCTTGGTGGCGACGAGCACGTCGGCGGCGCCGGGGCCGTAGGAGGCCAGCGCCTCGGCCACGAGCTCCTCGTTGTGCCCGAACTCCGCCTCGTCGCGGGAGTAGGCGTCGGCGGTGTCTACTAGATTCACCCCGGCGTCGAGGGCGGCGTGGACGACGCCGATCGCCTCCTCGCGGGAGGGCCGTGGCTCCTTGGTGGACAGGGGCATCGCCCCCAGCCCGATCGCGCTCACGTCCCGGTCTCCGATGCGTCGCTGCTGCACGGGGCCTGTCGTGCCCCGCGGGTAGCGTCGCAACCGTGAGCGGACAGGCGGGTGAGCATCGCAGCGAGGAACGAGTGAGGAGCGGAGCGCGCCGCGGAAGCGAACCGACGGTATGACATCGCTGTTCGACCCCGCTCCGGACGAGGACGGCGCGCCCGTCCTCGATCCGGGTGCCCCGCTCGCGGTGCGCATGCGGCCGCGCGCGCTGGACGAGGTCGTCGGCCAGCAGCACCTGCTCGGCCCGCGCGCCCCGCTGCGCCGGCTGGTGGAGTCCGACGAGCCGATGTCCCTGGTGCTCTACGGGCCCCCCGGGACCGGCAAGACCACGCTGGCGCACGTCATCTCGCTGGCCACCAAGCGGCAGTTCGTGCAGCTGTCGGCGCTGGACTCCGGGGTGAAGGAGGTGCGGGCGGTCATCCAGAGCGCCAAGCGCGAGCTCACCTTCTCCTCCCGCCGCACCGTGCTGTTCATCGACGAGGTGCACCGCTTCTCCAAGACCCAGCAGGACAGCCTGCTGTCCGCGGTCGAGGACCGGATCGTCAGCCTGATCGCGGCCACCACGGAGAACCCCTTCTTCTCCGTGGTCAGCCCGCTGCTCTCGCGCAGCCTGGTGCTGGCGCTGCAGCCGCTGGAGGACGACGACGTGCGCACGCTGCTGCACCGGGCGCTCACCAGCGACCGCGGGCTCGACGGCGTCGTCACGCTGAGCCCCGAGGCCGAGGAGCACCTGGTCCGCATCGCCGGCGGGGACGGCCGCAAGGCGCTCACCGCCCTGGAGTCCGGCGCCGGAGCGGCGAAGGCGGTCGGCTCGGCCGAGATCGACCTGGCCACGCTGGAGACGGCGGTCGCCCAGGCCGCTGTGCGCTACGACCGCCAGGGCGACCAGCACTACGACGTCGCCAGCGCCTTGATCAAGAGCATCCGGGGCAGCGACGTCGACGCCGCGATGCACTACCTCGCACGCATGGTCGAGGCGGGGGAGGATCCGCGCTTCATCGCCCGCCGGCTGGTCATCTCCGCCAGCGAGGACATCGGCATGGCCGACCCGACGGCGCTGCCGCTGGCCGTGGCGGCGATGCAGGCGGTCCAGATGATCGGCATGCCGGAGGGCCACTTCCCGCTCGCGCAGGCCGTCGTGCACCTGGCCACCGCCCCCAAGTCCGACGCCGTCACCACAGCCATGGGGGAGTCGGTGGCCGACGTGCGGAAGGGCCTGGCCGGGCCGGTGCCGCCCGGCCTGCGCGACGGGCACTACGCCGGTGCGAAGAAGCTCGGTCACGCCCAGACCTACGTGTACCCGCACAGCCATCCCGACGGCGTCGTCCCGCAGCAGTACCCGCCGGACGCGCTGGTCGGCAGGGACTACTACCGGCCCACCGGCCGGGGCGCCGAGGCCCGACTGGGCGAGCGGCTGGCCAAGCTGAGAGCGATCGTGCGTCGCGGTCGCTGACGCGGCTGCCGATGGGAACGGGGACGCGGAACGCATCCGGCGGCCCCGCGACTAGTCTGACGACTCCGCCCACCGGTCGACCCGGCCGTGCCGGGCGGGCAGCCCGGTCGCCGAGACCAACAGACGAGGAGCACGTGTGTCCGCAGGAGAGATCGCCGGGCTGGTCGCAGCCGGTGCGTTGGTGCTGCTGGTGGTGCTGGTCGCCGTCCCGCTGCTCAAGCTCGGCCGCACGCTGGACGAGACCACGCTGACGATCCGGCAGGTCCGCGAGCAGAGCGCGCCGATCCTGACCCAGGCCAGCACCACGGTGACCCACGTGAACAGCAACCTCGAGCGGGTCGACGACATCACCGGCAACGCCGCCAACGTGTCGAGCAACGTCGCCGCCCTCACCAGCGTCGTCGCCGCGACGCTGGGCAGCCCGCTGATCAAGGTCGCCGCGTTCTCCTACGGCGTCCGCAGCGCGACGAAGAAGAAGCGCGAGGGCGAGGCGCTCGCCGACGCCGCGCGCCGCGACAAGGAGGCGCGCCGCGCGCGTCGTGCCGCCCGGCGGGCCGTCTGATGCGCCGGCTGTTCTGGCTCGCCATGGGCATCACCATCGGCGCGCTCGTCGTCCGCAAGCTGAGCCGCGCGGCGGAGAAGATGACGCCCGCGGGCATCGGGGCGTCGATCGCCGACGGCCTGCGCGACCTGGCCGACGCCATCGGTGACTTCGGCGCCGACATCCGCGACGCCATGGCCGAGCGCGAGCAGGAGTTGCGCGCGGGCACGGGGCTGGACGCCCCGCTGCCGGTGGGCGACCAGGTGCAGCTGCCCGGTCGTGGCGGGGCGCACGCCTCCCGATCCTGAACCGCCCGCCGGGACGCCCACCCTCCCGCCCGGCCCAGTCCGCCGAGACCGAGAAGACCTGATGCAGACCGCCGAGATCCGCCGCCGCTTCCTGGAGCACTTCGCCCAGCGCGGCCACACCGTCGTCCCCAGCGCGTCGCTGGTGTCGCCGGACCCCTCGCTGCTGTTCACCGTGGCCGGGATGGTGCCGTTCATCCCGTACCTGACCGGTCGCGAGCCGGCGCCGTTCGCGCGGGCCACCAGCGTGCAGAAGTGCGTGCGCACCCTCGACATCGAGGAGGTGGGCAAGACCACCCGCCACGGCACGTTCTTCCAGATGAACGGCAACTTCTCCTTCGGCGACTACTTCAAGGAGGGGGCGATCCAGCACGCCTGGCAGCTGCTCACCGGCCCGGTCGCCGACGGCGGTCTGGGATTCGACCCCGAGCGGCTCTGGGTGACGGTCTACCTGGACGACGACGAGGCCGCCGAGGCCTGGGCGCGCATCGCGGGCCTGCCGGTCGAGCGGATCCAGCGGCTGGGCAAGAAGGACAACTACTGGCACACGGGAGCGGCCGGCCCCGGCGGCCCGTGCTCGGAGATCTACTACGACCGCGGCCCGGAGTCCGGGCCCGACGGCGGCCCGCTGGTCGACACCGCCGGCGACCGGTTCCTGGAGATCTGGAACCTCGTCTTCATGCAGTACGAGCTCACCGACGTCCGGAGCAAGGAGGAGTTCACGGTCGTCGGTGAGCTGCCCAACAAGAACATCGACACCGGCATGGGCCTGGAGCGGGTGGCCTTCCTGCTCCAGGGCGTCGACAACATGTACGAGATCGACGAGGTCGCGCCCGTGCTGCGGCGCGCCGCCGAGCTCAGCGGGGTCACCTACGGGGAGGACCACGAGGCCGACGTCCGGCTGCGCGTGGTCGCCGACCACGTCCGCAGCGGCCTCATGCTCATCGGCGACGGCGTCACGCCCGGCAACGAGGGCCGCGGCTACATCCTGCGCCGGCTGCTGCGCCGCGCCGTCCGCTCCATGAAGCTGCTCGGCGTCGAGGACGCCTCGCTGCCGGAGCTCCTGCCGGTCTCCCGTGACGCGATGAGCGCCAGCTACCCCGAGCTGGCCACCGACTTCGCCCGCATCTCCGCCGTCGCCTACGCCGAGGAGGAGGCGTTCCGCCGCACCCTCACCTCCGGCACGGCGCTGTTCGACACCGCCGTCGCCGCGGCCAAGGGGGCCGGGACGCCGTCCCTGACCGGGGAGCAGGCGTTCTCCCTGCACGACACCTACGGCTTTCCGATCGACGTCACCCTCGAGATGGCCGCCGAGCAGGGCGTGACCGTCGACGAGGAGGGCTTCCGCGCGCTCATGACCGAGCAGCGCGACCGGGCTCGCGCCGACGCGCGCGCCAAGCGGACCGGCTCGGTCGACGTCCTGGCCTACCGGCGACTGCTCGCCGAACACGGCCCCACCGACTGGCAGGCCTACGAGACGCTGCGCACCGACGCCCGGGTGCTGGGCGTCGTCGCCGAGGGGGACGACGACGCCGCGCCGCGACCGGTCGGCCCGGGCGAGATCACCCGCGTGGTGCTCGACCGCACGCCGTTCTACGCCGAGTCCGGTGGGCAGGTGGCCGACGCCGGCATCCTGACCTGGGACGGCGGCCGCGCCGAGGTCATCGACGTGCAGCGCCCGGTCAAGGGGCTGGTCGCCCACCAGGTGCGCGTGCTGGAGGGCGAGCTGCGCGAGGGCGCCGAGCTCACCGCCGAGGTCGACCGCGAGTGGCGGCTCTCGGCCTGCCAGGCCCACTCGGGCACGCACGTGGTGCACGCCGCCCTGCGGCAGGTGCTCGGCCCGCAGGCGCTGCAGTCGGGGTCGTACAACCGCCCGGGGTACCTGCGGCTGGACTTCGCCTGGCAGGGGGCGCTGACCGCGCAGCAGCGGACCGACATCGAGGACGTCGCCAACGCCGCCGTCCGCGCCGACCACGCCGTGTCGGCCTCGTGGATGACGCTGCCGGAGGCCCGGGCCTTCGGCGCGCTGGCGCTGTTCGGCGAGACCTACGGCGAGCAGGTCCGCGTCGTGGAGATCGGCGGCCCCTGGTCGCGCGAGCTCTGCGGTGGCACGCACGTGCGGGGCAGCGCGCAGATCGGCACGCTGGCGCTGACCGGCGAGTCCTCGGTCGGGTCCGGCTCGCGCCGCGTCGAGGCGGTGGTGGGCCTGGAGGGCTTCCGCTATCTCGCCCGCGAGCGGGACCTCGTCCGCCAGCTGGCCGAGCTGCTCAAGACCCCGCAGGACGGGCTGGTCGAGCGGGTCGGCGGCATGCTGTCCCGGCTGCGCGACGTCGACCGGGAGCTGGCGGAGCTGCGCAGCCAGCAGAACCTGGCGGCCGCCGGACAGCTGGCCGCGGGCGCGCAGGACGTGGGCGGGGTCGCCGTGGTCACCGGCGCGCCTGCCGGGCTCGGCGGGGGAGACCTGCGCACCCTGGCGCTGGACGTCCGCGGCCGGCTGGGCGAGCGCCCCGCGGTCGTGCTGCTGGCATCGGAGTCAGGTGGCAAGGTGGCCCTCGTGGCGGCGCTCAACCCGGCCGCCCTGGCGCAGGGGCTGTCGGCCAACGACGTGTTGAAGGCCGCGGCGGGTCCCGTCGGCGGTCGAGGTGGCGGAAAGGCCGACGTCGCCCAGGGGGGCGGCACCGACGCGGCGGGCATCCCCGCTGCGCTGCAGGCCGGCGAACAGGCGGTTGCGACCGCCACTGGGAGGTGAGCACCGTGCCCACGACCGAGGACAACGGTTCCGACTACAACCCCGACGACACCGGTCCGGTCGGGAGCCGGCGGCGCGAGCTGCCCGCCGTCCCGCCCGCACGGCCACGGCCGGCGCCGGGTCAGCCGACCCACCACCCGACGACGGAGATCGACCTCCGCCAGGGGTTCCCGCCAGTGTCGAACGAGACCAGCGAGATCGACCTGTCCGGGGGCTGGCCGGCGCACCTCAAGGTGCCGCCGAAGCCGGCTGCCGGCGGCGTCGCCACCGGCCGCGTGCTCGGTGTCGACGTCGGCACCGTGCGGGTGGGGCTGGCGTTGTCCGACCCCACCGGCACCCTGGCCAGCCCCCTGGAGACGCTCCGGCGGGCCAAGGACGGAGCCGACCTGGACCGCCTCGCCGCGCTCGTGGCGGAACACGAGGTGACCGAGGTGGTGGTGGGGGACCCGAGGCATCTGTCGGGTGCGTCGGGCGCCTCCGCCGAGGATGCGTCGGCCTACTCTCAGGCGCTGGCCGACCGGATCTCGGACGTGCCGGTGTACCTGATCGACGAAAGGCTCTCGACCGTGACCGCAGCAGCGCACCTGCGTCAGGGCGGCATCGACAGCCGCAATCAGCGCTCCGTGATCGACCAGGCCGCTGCCGTGGTGATCTTGCAGCAGTACCTGGACAGCCGGCGGGCACGGTCGTGACCTACCCCGGTGGTCCGGGCCGGCGGGGACGACACTCCGCCGGCGACGGCACCGGTGGATTCCCGTCCTCCCCCTGGAACGCCGGCGGCCCGCCGCCCGTCCCGGGTGTGCCCGCCACGCCCTCCGTCGGCTCCGATCCCGGGCGCGGCGGCGGGCCCGCGCGGCCCCGGTTCGAGCCCTGGGCCGGCGCCGGCACCCCGACCGGCGGGTTTTCTCCCGTGCCGGGTGTGCCGGACCGACGCGACCGCCACACCGGGCCGCTGCCCGAGCCCGCGTGGTGGTCCTACGACCACCCCGACCACCCCGATCACCCGCGCGCCCGGCAGGGGGGCGGCGACGACGTCCCCGCCGCCTCCGGCGGGCCCGGGGACGCCCAGCGCCCGGAGCCCCAGCGCCCCGGCAGCCAGCACCCGTCCGGTCCGCTGCCGCCGATGCCCTCGGGGGTGTGGGACCGGCTCCAGCCGCGGGCGGACCGCCCGGCCGACGACGACGCGACCGTCGCCGCACACCCCATCGGTCCGGCCGCGGACGACGAGGCCCACGACGACGAACACCATCCGGCCGAGGGCGACACCGAGTCCTGGGACCGCACCGGTGGCCTGGACGTCATCGGCGCGCACGTCGAGGACGACGCCCCCCGCCGGCGCCGGTGGGGCCGCCGGTCCCGCGGGGACGACGCCGGTGGCGGCACGCCGGACGCGGGCCGCACCCCCGGCCCCGACGACGAGCACATCCTCGACGAGCCCGTCCACGACGAGCACATCGACGACGAGGACGTCCACGCCGCGTCCGTCGACGCCGGCACCGATGACCACCTGGGGCTCGACGACACCGGACGCCTCGAGGAGATGGAGCACCCCGACGACCACGGGGGCGCGATCCCGCTGGTGCCCTACGACCGGCGCGGCGGGCGAAGTCGCCGGCGTCGCCCCTTGGCCGTGCTGCTCAGCCTGCTCGTGCTCGGCGGGCTGGTCGTGGGCATCGTCCTCGGCGTGCAGGCGCTGTTGGGCCTGACCGCGGCCGAGGACTACACGGGTGAGGGCAGCGGCACCGTCGAGGTCCGTGTCCAGCAGGGCGACACCCTCAGCGAGATCGCTCGCACGCTGGCCGACGAGGGCGTCATCGCCTCCACCCAGCCCTTCGTGGAGGCCGCCGAGGGCCGCCCCGAGGCGACGGGCATCCAGCCCGGGGTCTACGAGCTGCGGTCGCAGATGAGCGGGAGCGCCGCGCTGGACCGGCTCCTCGAGTCGGATTCCCGGCTGCTGTCCCGGGTGACCATCCCCGAGGGCCTCACCGTCGCGCAGATCCTGGAGCGCGTCGCCACGGAGACCGGGCGGCCGCTCGAGGAGCTGCGGGCCGCCGCGGCGGACGTCGACGCCCTGGGGCTGCCGCCCTACGCGAACGGTCAGCTGGAGGGGTACCTCTTCCCGGCCACCTACGACCTCGACCCCGACGACACGCCGGCCGACATCCTGCGCCGGATGGTGCAGCAGTTCACCAGCGTCGCGGGCACCCTCCGGCTCGAGGAGCGCGCCGCCGCACTCGGCCGGACGCCGGCCGAGATCGTGACGATCGCATCGATGATCCAGTCCGAGACCCGGCTGGACGAGGAACGCCCCGACGTCGCGCAGGTCATCTACAACCGGCTCGAGCAGGGGGTCCGGCTGGGCATCGACGCCACGCTGGCCTACGGGCTGGGCAAGAGCGGGAACGAGCTCACCGTCTCGGACCTGCGGTCGGACAACCCCTACAACACGAGGACCCAGGACGGGCTGCCGCCGACGCCGATCAGCTCGCCGGGCGAGGCCAGCCTGGAGGCGGCGCTCGAGCCGAGCAGCGGAGACCTGCTGTACTACGTGCTCGAGAGCGCCGACGGCAACCACTTCTTCACCGCCGACTACGACGAGTTCCTGGCCGCGCGCCAGCGGTGCGCCGAGGCCGGCCTCGGCTGCGGTGGCTGACGGAGCGGTGCCGGGCGGACCCGGGCGGGCGGCGGTGCTCGGCAGGCCTGTCTCGCACTCGCTCTCGCCGCTGCTGCACCGTGCGGCCTACGCCGCGCTCGGGCTCGACGGCTGGCGCTACGACGCGCTGGACGTCGGGGCCGAGGACCTGCCCGACCTGCTCGCCGGGCTGGACGAGGAGTGGCGGGGTTTCTCGGTCACCATGCCCTGCAAGCAGGCGGCGGTGGACGTCGCGGACCGCGTGGAGCCGCTCCCGCGGCTGCTGCACGCGGCCAACACGCTCGTCCGCGAACCGGGCGGCTGGCGGGCGGAGAACACCGACGTCGCGGGCATCGGCACCGCCCTGCAGGTGGGCGGCGTCGAGTCGGTCGAGCGCGCAGCCGTCCTCGGAGCCGGGGGGACCGCCGCGGCCGCCGCCGTCGCGCTGGCCTCGCTGGGTGCGCAGCACGTCGACGTCGTCGTCCGGGAGCCGGCGCGGGCCGCCGACCTCGTCCGCGTGCTCGACGTCCTGCAGGTCCCGGTGACCGTCTCGCGGCTCGGCGAGACGGCGGTCGATGCGCCGGTGGTGGTCAGCACCGTGCCGGTGGCCGGCCAGCCCGCGGCCGGCGCGCTGCCCTGGCGGCCGGGGCAGACCGTGCTCGACGTGCTCTACGCCCCGTGGCCGACGCCGCTGGCCGAGCGGGTCACCGCGGCCGGCGGCACGGTGATCGGGGGCGCCGAGGTGCTGTTCTGGCAGGCCACGGTGCAGGTCGAGCTGATGACCGGCTTCCCGGCGCCGATCGCGGAGATGCGCCGCGCCCTGGACGCCGCGCTCGCCGTGCACTGAGCGGGCCGCCCGGTGGAGCCGTCCCGGCCGGTGCTCGCCGTCGGCGTGCTGGTGATCGCCGTGGTCGTGGGGCCGTGGCTGGCACGGGTCGCCGTCCGGCTGGCCGCCCGGGACGACGCGGTGCTGCCCACCCCGCTGCGGACCGGCGTCATGGCCGCCGCCTTCGCCGCGCTGCTCGCCGGGGCGGGGGAGCTGACCGGTCTGCGGCCGGCCACCGGAGCACTGGCCTGGGCCGCGGGAGCGGCGGTGGTGCTGGCAGCGACCGACCTGCTGAGCCACCGCCTGCCCGACCGGGTCACCTACCCCGCCTACCTCGTGTGCTCCACCGCGTTGCTGGTCGACGCCGTGGTGCACGGCACCTGGGGCGCGCTGCTCACCGCGGCGGCGGCCGGCGCGGCCGCGGTGCTCGCCGGCGGGCTGGGCTGGATCGTCTCGCCGCAGGGGCTGGGCCTGGGGGACGTGAAGCTGCTCGGGCTCCTCGGTCTCCTGCTCGGCTGGTTCGGCTGGGGCGTGCTGATGGCCGGGGTCTTCCTCGGTCTGCTCACCGGGGCGCTCGTCTCGGTCCTGCTGCTGGTCACCCGCCGCGTCGGCTGGCGGACCGCGATCCCGTTCGGCCCGCCGCTGCTGGCCGGCGCCGTGCTGGCCCTCGCGCTGGGCGCGGTCCCGCCCGGCTGACGTCGGTCCCGTTCGGAGGCTCGCCCCCGAGCCTGCGAGGGGGGAGAGGAACGGGCTCCTTCTAGGATCATGCGCATGTTGCGCTGGTTGACCGCAGGGGAATCGCACGGTCAGCAGCTCACCGCGATCCTGGAGGGCCTGCCCGCCGGCGTCGAGGTGCAGACCGCCGATCTCGACCGCGAGCTGGCTCGCCGCCGGCTGGGCCACGGGCGGGGCGCCCGGATGTCGTTCGAGCAGGACGAGGTCACCCTCAGCGGCGGGGTGCGGCACGGCCGCACCCAGGGCGGCCCCATCGCCGTCCAGGTGGGCAACACCGAGTGGCCCAAGTGGTCGACGGTCATGTCGGCCGACCCGGTGGACGCCGAGGTGCTCGAGAGCCAGGCCCGCAACGCGCCGCTGACCCGCCCGCGTCCCGGGCACGCCGACCTGGCGGGCATGCAGAAGTACGGCTTCGACGACGCCCGGCCCGTGCTCGAGCGCGCCAGCGCGCGGGAGACCGCGGCCCGCGTCGCCCTCGGCGCGATCGCGCAGGCGTTCCTGCGCCAGGCGCTCGGCGTCTCCGTGGTCAGCCACGTGGTCGCCATCGGCCCGGTGACCGCGCCCGACGGCCTGCTCCCGGGGCCGGACGACAACCCCGCCATCGACGAGGACCCGGTGCGCTGCGCCGACCCCGCCACGAGTGCCGCGATGGTCGCCGAGATCGACGACGTCCGGAAGAGCGGTGACACCCTCGGCGGCGTCATCGAGGTCGTCGTCCACGGTCTGCCCCCTGGCCTGGGCAGCCACGTGCACTGGGACCGGCGGCTGGACTCCCGCCTGGCCGGCGCCCTCATGGGCGTGCAGTCGGTGAAGGCCGTCGAGGTCGGCGACGGCCTGGAGACCGCCCGGCGCCGCGGCTCCGTCGCCCACGACGAGATCGACCTGGCCGGGTCGCCGGGCGGGGGGCGGCGCGTGCAGCGGCGCACCGACCGCGCCGGCGGCATCGAGGGCGGCATGACCAACGGCGAGGTGCTGCGGGTGCGGGCGGCGATGAAACCGATCTCCACGGTGCCCCGGGCGCTGGCCACCATCGACACCGCGACGCTGGAGCCCGCGGTCGCCATCAACCAGCGCAGCGACGCCTGCGCCGTGCCCCGCGGCTCGGTGGTCATGGAGGCGATGGTGGCGCTGGTCCTCGCGGACGCCGCCCTGGAGAAGTTCGGCGGCGACTCGCTGGCCGAGACCCGGCGCAACGCCCAGGCCTACCTCGACGCCCTCCCGCTCCGGTGACGCCTCGGGGGACCGGTCCGGTGCTGGTGCTGGTCGGACCGCCGGCGTCGGGCAAGACGACGGTGGGGACGGCGGTGGCCACCGCCCTGGGCATCGGGTTCCGGGACACCGACCGGGACGTCGAGGAGCAGACGGGCAGCTCCGTGGCCGATCTGTTCGTCCAGCACGGGGAGCCGCACTTCCGCGGGCTGGAGCGGACGGCGGTGGCCCGCGGGCTCGCCGAGCACGACGGCGTGCTGGCGCTCGGCGGCGGGGCGGTCGTCGACCCGGCCACCCGGGAGCTGCTCGTCGCCCACGGCCGGGCCGGGGGGCTGGTGGTGTGGCTGGACGTCGACCTGCACTCCGCGGCCAAGCGCGTCGGCCTCTCCCGGGACCGGCCGCTGCTGGCGATCAACCCCCGAGCCATGCTGCGCACCATGCTCGAGGACCGCGCCCCGCTGTACCGCGAGGTGGCCACCGGCACGGTGCCGACCAGCGACCGGACCACCGACGACGTCGTCGCCGACGTGCTCGAGCTGATCCAGGGGAGGGACGCCCGATGAGGCAGGTCCAGGTGCCCGGTGAGCGGCCCTACGAGGTGCTGATCGGTCCGGGGGCGCAGGCGCGCCTCGGCCTGGTCCTCGACGGCACCGCACGAGCCGTCGTGGTGCACGCGCCGCCGTTGACGGCTGCCGCCGGCGCGGCGGTCGAGACGCTGCAGACCGCCGGGGTCGCCGCCGAGGCGATGGTCGTGCCGGACGGCGAGGCGGCCAAGACCGCCGAGGTCGCCGCCGGCGCGTGGGAGCAGTTCGGCCGGCTCGGGCTCACCCGCACCGACGCCGTCGTCGGGCTCGGCGGGGGAGCGGTCACCGACCTGGCCGGTTTCCTCGCCGCCACCTGGGCGCGCGGCGTGCGCGTGGTGCAGGTGCCCACCAGCCTGCTCGGCATGGTCGACGCCGCCGTCGGCGGGAAGACCGGCATCAACACTGCGGCGGGGAAGAACCTGGTCGGGGCGTTCCACCCGCCCGCCGCCGTGCTCGCCGACACCGACGCCCTGGACGGGCTGCCCGAGGCCGAGTTCCGCTCCGGTCTGGCCGAGGTGGTCAAGTGCGGGTTCATCGCCGACGGCGAGATCCTGCGGCTGCTGACCGAGGACCCCACCGGCCGGCGCGACACCGAGGAGCTGATCGCCCGCGCCGTCCAGGTGAAGGCCGACGCCGTCGGTCAGGACCTGCGCGACACCGGCGTCCGCGAGTTCCTCAACTACGGGCACACGCTGGGCCACGCCATCGAGCGGCTCGAGGACTTCGGCTGGCGGCACGGCGAGGCCGTCGCCGTCGGCATGGTGTTCGCCGCCGAGCTGGCCGGGGAGGCCGGCCTGCTCACCCGCGCGGAGGTGGAGCGGCACCGCGAGCTGGTCACCGCCATGGGCCTGCCGACGACGTACCGCGGCGACTGGGCGCAGCTGCAGCAGGTCATGCGCGTGGACAAGAAGGCCCGCGGCGCGGTGCTGCGCTTCGTCGTCCTCGACGGCATCGGCAACCCCCGGATCCTGACCGACCCGGAACAGTCCTGGCTGGACGCCGCGTGGGCGGCCGTGTCGTCCACCCACCCCGCCGCCCCGTCGAACGGAGAGAGTGCGTGACGATCCAGGTGCTCAACGGTGCCAACCTCGGCCGGCTCGGCACGCGCGAACCGGAGATCTACGGCTCGACGACCTACGCCCAGCTGGTGGACGTCCTGGAGACGACGGCGCGCGAGCTGGAGCTGGACGTGCGGGTGCGCCAGACCGACGACGAAGCCGAGCTGCTGCGCTGGATCCACGAGGCCACCGACGCGGGTGACCCCGTCGTGCTCAACCCGGCGTCCTGGTCGCACACCTCGGTCGCGCTGCACGACGCGCTCGCCGCGCTGAACGCCCCGCTGGTGGAGGTGCACATCAGCAACATCCACAAGCGCGAGCCGTTCCGGCACCACTCCTACGTCTCCGCCGTGGCCGACGGCGTCATCGCCGGGCTCGGCGTCGAGGGCTACGTGCTCGCCCTGCAGTGGATGTCGCTGCGAGGTCACCGGTGAGCGCACGGGCCGCCGCACGCCGGGACGCGCTGCGCGCCACCGCCGCCGAGCGGGGCCTGGACGCCGTCCTGGTCACCAACCTGCTCAACGTCCGCTACCTCACCGGGTTCACCGGGTCCAACGGCGCGCTGCTCGTCCGGACCGATCCGTCTCCCGCCCACCCAGCCGACCTCTTCGGCACCGACGGCCGGTACACGACCCAGGCGGCGGCCCAGGTGCCCGACGTGGAGGTCCTCGTTGACCGCGGCACCGTGCCGGCACTGGCCCGTGCCGCCGTCCGCGCGGGCACCGGGCGGCTGGGCTTCGAGTCCCACGAGCTGACCGTCGACGGGCTCGAGCAGCTGCGCCGCGTGCTCGCCGATGCCGCCGCCGGCGGCACGGTGCCGGAGCTGGAGTCGATCCGCCGGGCGGTCGAGGCGCAGCGGGCGATCAAGGACGACGGCGAGATCGAGGCGCTGCGGCGGGCCTGCGCGGTCGCCGACCAGGCGCTGGCCGAGCTCGCCGCGGAGGGCGCCCTCCGGGCGGGACGGACCGAGCTGGAGGTCGGCCGCGAGCTGGACGCCCGGATGCTCGCCCTCGGTGCCGAGGCGCCCTCGTTCGAGACGATCGTCGCCGCCGGCGCGAACTCGGCCATCCCGCACCACCGGCCCGACGCCACCGTGCTGCGCGACGGCGACTTCCTGAAGCTCGACTTCGGCGCCACCGTCGACGGCTACCACTCGGACATGACGCGCACGGTGGTGCTCAAGCACGCCGCCGACTGGCAGCGCGAGATCTACGCCCTGGTCGCGGAGTCCCAGGCGGCGGGACGGGCGGCGCTGGCCGTCGGAGCGGAGGTCGTCGCGGTGGACGCCGCCTCCCGCGACGTCATCGCCCAGGCGGGCCACGGAGAGCACTTCACCCACGGACTGGGGCACGGTGTCGGGCTGGAGATCCACGAGGCGCCGGGGATCGGGCCGCTGGGCGCAGGTACCCTGGCTGCCGGCATGGCCGTCACCGTGGAGCCGGGCGTCTACCTGCCCGGCCACGGCGGTGTCCGGATCGAGGACACCCTGATCGTCACGGACGACGCGCCCGAACTGTTGACCCTCACGAGCAAGGAACTGCTGGTTCTCTGATGGCTACCACCAACGACCTGAAGAACGGCATCGTCCTCAAGCTGGACGGCCAGCTCTGGACCGTCACCGACTTCCAGCACGTGAAGCCCGGCAAGGGCGGCGCGTTCGTGCGCACCACGCTGAAGAACGTGCTCTCGGGCAAGGTCGTCGACAAGACGTTCAACGCCGGTCTGAAGGTCGAGACGGCCACGGTCGACAAGCGCAACATGACCTTCCTGTACAAGGACGGCGCCGACTTCGTCTTCATGGACGGCGACACGTTCGACCAGATCACCGTGCCCGCGGCGACGGTCGGCGGCGCGGCGGACTACATGCTGGAGAACACCGAGGCCATGGTTGCGGTGAACGAGGGCGTGCCGCTGTACATCGAGCTCCCGGTGACCCTCGAGCTCGTGGTGGAGCACACCGACCCGGGCCTGCAGGGCGACCGCTCCACCGGCGGCACGAAGCCGGCGCGGCTGGAGACCGGCGCGGAGATCCAGGTCCCGCTGTTCATCACGACCGGCGAGAAGCTCAAGGTCGACACCCGCGACGGCCGGTACCTCGGCCGCGCCAACTGAGCCGGCTGTTGGTCCACATCCGGTCCGCACGCTGATGGCCGCACGTTCCAAGGCACGCAAGCGCGCCGTCGACGTCCTGTACGAGGCCGACGTCCGTGGCCGCAACCGACGGGAGCTGCTCGGCGAGCGCGTCGCCGACGGCAACCCGCCGGTACCCGAGCACACGATCCGCCTGGTCGAGGGGTTCGACGAGAACGCCCGGCGCATCGACGAGCTCATCGACACCCACGCGTCGGGCTGGTCGATCGACCGGCTGCCCGACGTCGATCGCGCCATCCTGCGCATGGCGGTCTACGAGCTGCTCTGGGCTGACGACGTCCCCGACGCCGTGGTGATCGACGAAGCGGTGGAGCTGGCCAAGACGCTGTCCACCGACGACTCGCCGGGCTACGTCAACGGCGTCCTGGGCGCGATCCTGGCCGCCGAGGTCCCCACCGCCTGACGACGGTCGCCGTCCCCCTCACGTTCCACCGACGAGCGCCACCTCGTCGCGAGCGCTTCCTGATCGGCGGGGCCCGCGATGGACGGAGTGCGCGGATGCGCCGTCCCGGCGGGCGGAACGGCGCATCCACGCACCCTGTCGCGTCGGCGGAGGCCTCAGTGCAGGTCGCGCTTGGCGAACAGCAGCGCACCGACCGCGGCCAGCACGAGGGCCACCGCCCCCAGGTAGACGCCTGCCTGCAGCGGCCCCAGGTAGTACTCCGGAGGCTGCCCGTCGGGCCCGATCGGCCCGTCGTTCCAGTAGACGATGGTGTAGCCGCCGTCCTGGACCAGGGCCAGCGCGTTCCTGGTGAGCAACCAGGGCTCCCAGTGCGGACGCAGCGCCCGGAGGATGTTCTCCACGATGGCCGTGTAGACGAAGGCGATCCCCAGCGCCGCCCCGGTGTTGCGCACCACGTTGGTCAGGCCGAAGGCGAGCACCGCGGCCAGGACGACGAGGAGCACGGCGCGCGCCTGGGTCTGCAGCAGCGTGCTCCAGAATTCTTCCGGCAGCGGATCCGGGCTGCCGACCGTCGCCTCCCAGATGCCGGCGGTCGCCAGCCAGGCGGCCTGCGTCAGCACCCCGAACAGCGCGGCTGCGCCGATCAGCACGGTCAGCTTGGCGGCCATGACCTGCAGCCGCCGCGGCACCCAGAACAGCAGGGCGACGATCGTCCGCGACGACCACTCCGCGCCGATCCAGGTGGCGCCCATGGCGATGGCGAGTGCGGCGGCGAGCGCGGCGACACCCAGCGCACCGTCGGGGCCGGCCTCGCCGAAGTCGAACGGCGCCTTGTCGAGGAACTGCTCGGGTCCGCCGAAGTTGTCCGCGGTGGGCGCCGGCCCGCACCACTCCTCGGGGGAGGTTCCCTCGGGGATGTTCGAGTCCTCCAGGCACTGCTCGTGGTAAATCTGCTGCTCGGCGACGATCTGGTCCAGCCGGGCCTGCGCGTCGGCGAGATCGCCGTCGTCGGGCGTGCCGTAGTTCAGCAGGCCGATGACCGTCGCCACCACCCAGCCGACCACGGCGAGCAGCATCAGGAGCTGGATGAACCGGCGCGAGCGGAAGCGGTGCGCCTCCGACCGCAGCAGGCTGGCGAAGCTGGCCCGGTGGGCCGAGGGCTCGGCGACGCGCGCGCCGGGATCCTCCATCACGGCGCTCATGCCGGCGTCCCGGCCGCGGCGGGCCCGTCGTGCGGCTGGTCGCCGGTGATGGCGAGGAAGGCGCTCTCCAGGTCGGGGGTCACCCGTCTCAGCTCCTCGAGGTAGAGGCCGGATCCGGCCAGGACGCGGGTGATGTCGCTGGGAGTGGCCACGGAGTGGACCATCAGGGCGCCGTCGGCGGGAGACACCGAGAAGCCGGCCTGCTGCAGCACTCCTGCGGCCGCGGTCGGATCGGCGATCTGCACGAGGACGTCGCCCGACCCGCGGCTGGCGAGCACCTCGCCGACCGGGCCGGAGGCCACGCAGCGCCCGCGGGCCAGGATCGAGACCGAGTCGCAGACCTGCTGGATCTCGGCCAGCAGGTGCGAGGAGAGCAGGACGGTGGTGTGCCCGTCCCGGCCGAGGCGGCGGATCAGCTCGCGCACGTCGCGGATGCCGGCGGGGTCCAGACCGTTGCTCGGCTCGTCGAGGATCAGCAGGCGCGGCGCCTTGAGCAGCGCCGCGGCGATGCCGAGGCGCTGCTTCATGCCCAGGGAGTAACCCTTGAAGCGGTCGTCGGCGCGGCCGGAGAGGTCGACCAGCTCCAGACACTCCTCGACGCGGGCGTGGGACACCCCGGCGGCCTCGGCCAGGAGCTGGAGGTTGAGCCGGCCGGAGAAACCGGGGAAGAACAGCGGGGTCTCGACCAGGGCGCCGACCGAGCCGATCACGTCGGGGAGGCCCCGCGGTACCGGCTGGTCGAGCAGCCGGATCTCGCCGCCGCCGGGATCGGCGGACACCAGACCGAGGAGCACCCGGATGGTGGTGGTCTTGCCCGATCCGTTGGGACCGAGGAACCCGTGGACCCCGCCGGACTCGACGAGGAGGTCGAGGTCGTCCAGCGCCTTCTGCGGGGGGCGCCCGCGGCGTCGGTAGCTCTTGGACACCGCGGTCAGCTGCACGGCCGGCATGGGATCTCCCTGCTCCGAGGCCCAGCGCCCCGGGTGGCTGCACCCTGGCACAGGAAGCGGTCATCCCAGCGGATGCGACACCCGGGAGTTCACGACGCGGGTCCGTGAGAGGGTCGATGCCATGGCGGCTGGCGCGACCCCGGCCCACGGGGTCGTGCTCGAGACGGAACGCCTGCTGCTCAGGCCGTGGCGGGTGACCGAGGCCGTCGTCCAGCACGAGCTGTGGACCGAACGTGATCCACGCGTTCCACCGCACCGCCGGATCGACGCGGACGGACGACCCACGGTCGCAGACCTCGAGCAGTGGATCCGTGCCGCTGAGCCGTCGTCGATCGGGTTGTTGGCGGTGGAGCGGAAGGCCGCCGGTGACGTCATCGGCTACTGCGGGCTGGTCGACAGCGGACGAGGCGCGGCACGGGAACCGGAGCTGGCGTTCGAGCTGCTACGGCGGACCTGGCGGCAGGGATACGCGACCGAGGCCTCGTCGGCGGTCCTGGACTGGGCGAGATCAGCTGGCTACGAACGCCTGTGGGCCACCGTCTGGGACTGGAACACCGCTTCTCGCCGCGTGCTGGCCAAGGTCGGGTTCACCGAGACCGGGCGGAAGGACGTGGACGCGGTCCACGGGACCACCCTGTTCACCACGAGAACGCTCTGATCGCGGGAAGCGCTGAACGCGAGAGGCCCAGGACCGTGGCGGTCCTGGGCCTCTCGCGTTCAGCGCCCTCTGCTGCGGCTCACCGCGGGGCGCGGCGCCGCTCCCAGTTGGGATCGAGCTCCTCGTCCTCGTCGTCGGGGCCGCCGAAGCCCACGACGCTGTCCATGCCGGCGGAGATGACCCCCCACTCGATCAGCCGCGAGGTGAGCTCGTCGGGGCTCATGTCGTAGATGATCGCCAGCGACTTCAGGTCCTCGGCGCGGATGGAGAGGACCTTGCCGTTGTAGTCGTGCCGCTGGGCCTGGATGGTCGAGGCGTACCGCGCCAAGGGGCCGGCCTCGTCCGCGGGCAGCGAACCCAGCGACTCCAGGTTCAGCACGATCTTGCTGCTGGAGGTGACCGCGGAGCTCGGCCGCGGGTCCGGCAGCAGCTCGGAGACCGGCACGCCGTAGAAGACGGCCAGCTCGGAGAGG
Source organism: Blastococcus goldschmidtiae (assembly GCF_031845325.1). Lineage (NCBI taxonomy): Bacteria > Bacillati > Actinomycetota > Actinomycetes > Geodermatophilales > Geodermatophilaceae > Blastococcus > Blastococcus goldschmidtiae. The sequence goes on from NZ_JAVREI010000009.1 coordinate 149,650, forward strand.
CGCTGCACGGTGACGGCGCGGTCGCCGCGCTCGTAGGAGCCGACGACGACTGCCTTCCAGCGGCCGTGCGACTTGTCCTCCACGCCCTGCAGGGACAGGCCCTGCTGGTTGCGGATGGCGCGTAGCCGGGCGCCGAGGGCCCGTGAGTAGTCGGTGCTCATCGCGTTCCTGCTCACTGTCCGTCGTCTGTGGATGCGGCTGATCGTCACTGAGCGTACTGGTCGAGGCCCGGCCGCAACAGCCGGATCGGGCAGAGATCCCGGAAGCGGTCGAGGCCCCGCCGGATCCGCCGGGCCGCCTACCTGCGGTTCCGCACCGGAGTAGGGCCGGATCGGGGCGTGCAGTACCGTCGAGCCAGGTCCACCCACTCCTTTAACGACCCGTCCAGTGAGGCGGGGAAGGAGGCCTGATGGCCAGCTCTGCCCAGCCTGCCCGGAACGCGGCGCCCTCCAGCGGCGACCCGTCACCGGGTTCGGTCCTCTCCGCCGCCGACGTCGCCCGCATGGTCGACCGGATGGCCCACCAGCTCATCGAGCGCGCCGCGACCGACGCCGACGCCGGCGACACCACGGCCGGTCTCGCGAATCTCGTCCTGGTCGGCATCCCCACCCGCGGCGCCCCGCTCGCCCGGCGCCTGGCCGCCCGCATCGAGGCGTTCTCGGGGGTGACCGTCGACGTCGCCACCGTGGACATCACCCTCTACCGGGACGACCTCCGGCGCCGTGGCGTCCGCGCCCTGGAGCCCACGGAGCTGCCGGCCGGGGGCGTCGACGACCGGCTCGTCGTCCTCGTCGACGACGTCCTCTACTCCGGGCGCTCGGTGCGGGCGGCGCTGGACGCGCTGCGCGACCTGGGCCGCCCCAGGGCCGTGCAGCTGGCGGTCCTCGTCGACCGGGGGCACCGCGAACTGCCGATCCGCGCCGACCTGGTCGGCAAGAACCTGCCCACCTCGCGCACCCAGAAGGTGTCGGTGCGGCTGGCCGAGACCGACGGCGTGGACGAGGTCCTGGTCACCGAGAGGGCGACGGGCGGGGCGGACGAGCGATGAAGCGGCACCTGCTGGAGGCGGCGGACCTCGACCGGGACGACGCGACGCTGGTGCTGGACACCGCGGCGCAGATCGACCAGGCGCTCACCGGCCGCGAGGTCAAGAAGCTGCCGACACTGCGCGGGCGCACGGTGGTGAACCTCTTCTACGAGGACTCCACCCGTACCCGGATCTCCTTCGAGCTGGCGGCCAAGCGGCTGTCCGCCGACGTCATCAACTTCTCGGCGAAGGGCAGCAGCGTCTCCAAGGGGGAGAGCCTCAAGGACACCGCGCTGACCCTGGAGGCCATGGGCGCCGACGCCGTCGTCGTCCGGCACTCTTCGTCGGGGGCGCCGCACCGGCTGGCGAACTGGGTGCGCGGCAGCGTGGTCAACGCCGGTGACGGCACCCACGAGCACCCGACGCAGGCGCTCCTGGACGCGTACACGATCCGGCAGCGGCTGGGCCGGCTCGAGGGCGTGCGGGTGGCGATCGTCGGCGACGTGCTGCACAGCCGGGTGGCCCGGTCCAACGTCGGCCTGCTGACCACCCTCGGTGCGGAGGTCACGCTGGTCGCCCCGCCCACCCTGCTGCCCGTCGGCGTCGGCAGCTGGCCGGCCGAGGTCTCCTACGACCTGGACGCCGTGCTGCCCAAGGTGGACGTGGTGATGATGCTGCGGGTGCAGGCCGAGCGGATGAATGCCTCGTTCTTCCCCAGCGCCCGGGAGTACAGCCGCCGCTACGGCCTGGACGCGCGCCGGATGGGCGCGCTGCCCGACGACGCGATCGTCATGCACCCAGGCCCCATGAACCGCGGGATGGAGATCGCCGCCGAGGTGGCCGACTCTGCCCGTTCCACGATCGTCGAGCAGGTCGCCAACGGGGTCTCCACCCGCATGGCCGTGCTCTACCTGCTGCTCGGAGGCGCACCCCAGTGACGACGTACCTGATCAAGGGCGCGAAGCCCTACGGCGGCGAGGCAGCCGACATCCTGATCAAGGACGGCCGGATCGCCGCTCTCGGGGACTCCCTCGAAGCGACCGGCGCCGAGGTGGTCGAGGCGGCCGGGCTGATCGCCCTGCCCGGCCTGGTCGATCTGCACACCCACCTGCGCGAGCCCGGCCGCGAGGACGCCGAGACCGTGGAGACCGGCAGCCGGGCCGCGGCGCTCGGCGGGTTCACCGCGGTGCACGCCATGGCCAACACCGACCCGGTGGCCGACACCGCCGGCGTCGTCGAGCAGGTGTGGCGGCTCGGGCAGGAGGCCGGGCTGGTCGACGTCGTCCCGGTGGGTGCCGTCACCGTCGGGCTCAAGGGGGAGCGGCTGGCCGAGCTCGGCGCCATGGCCGACTCCGCCGCCCGCGTCCGGGTGTTCTCCGACGACGGGCACTGCGTCGCCGACCCCGCGCTCATGCGTCGCGCGCTGGAGTACGTGAAGGCGTTCGACGGCGTCGTCGCCCAGCACGCCGAGGAGCCGCGGCTCACCGTCGGCGCGCAGATGCACGAGGGCGAGCGCTCCGCCAAGCTCGGGCTGACCGGCTGGCCGGCCGCCGCCGAGGAGGCGATCATCGCCCGCGACGTCCTGCTGGCCGAGCACGTCGGTGCCCGGCTGCACGTCTGCCACGTGTCGACGGCGGGGTCGGTGGAGATCCTGCGCTGGGCGAAGTCCCGCGGGGTGCAGGTCACCGCCGAGGTCACCCCGCACCACCTGCTGCTCACCGACGCCTGCGCCGAGAGCTACGACCCGGTGTTCAAGGTCAACCCGCCGCTGCGCACCGACGCCGACGTCGAGGCGCTCCGGGCGGGCCTGGCCGACGGCACGATCGACGCCGTCGGCACCGACCACGCCCCGCACGCGGTGGAGGACAAGGAGAGCGAGTGGGCGCAGGCCCGGCCCGGCATGCTCGGGCTGGAGCAGGCGCTCGCGGTGGTCATCGAGACGATGGTCGAGCCCGGCCGGCTCGACTGGGCCGGCGTCGCCGACCGGATGTCGGTCCGCCCGGCCGCCATCGGCCGCCTCGACGGGCACGGCCGGCCGCTGGCCGCCGGGGAGCCCGCGAACCTGGTCCTGGTCGACCCGGCGGTGCGCGCGGCGGTCGACCCCGCGGCGCTGGCCAGCCGCAGCCGCAACAGCCCCTATGCCGGCCGGGAGCTCCCCGGCCGGATCGTCGCGACGTTCCTGCGGGGGACGCCGACAGTTCTGGACGGAAAGGCAACCCGGTGACGCGACAGGAAGTGAGCATCGCAGTGAGGTCTGCGAGCGAGGAGCGGAGCGACCGCGGAGCCGAACGGTGTGCAGCGTGAGTCAGGCAATCCTCGTGCTCGAGGACGGACGCACGTTCCGCGGCGAGGCCTACGGCGCGGTCGGCACGACGGTGGGCGAGGCGGTGTTCGCCACCGGGATGACCGGCTACCAGGAGACGCTGACCGACCCCAGCTACGCCGGTCAGATCGTCGCCATGACGGCCCCCCACATCGGCAACACCGGGGTGAACGACGAGGACGACGAGAGCCGCCGCATGTGGCCCGCCGGCTTCGTCGTCCGCGACCCCGCCCGCCGCACGTCGAACTGGCGGTCGACCGGCAGCCTCGACGACGAGCTGGTCGCCCAGGGCATCGTGGGCATCAGCGGCATCGACACCCGCGCGCTGACCCGCCACCTGCGCGACCGCGGCGCCATGCGGGCCGGCATCAGCACCGAGCTGGGTGCCGAGGAGCTGCTGTCGCGGGTCACCGACGCCGCGGGCATGACCGGCGCGGACCTGGCACCGACGGTCAGCACCGGCGAGGCCTACGTCGTCCCGGCGGTGGGGGAGAAGCGGTTCACGATCGCCGCGCTCGACCTGGGCATCAAGACGGCCACGCCCCGGCACCTGGCCGCGCTCGGGGTCGAGACGCACGTGCTGCCCTCGACGGCGACCGCCGATGAGCTGCTGGCCGCCGGCCCGGACGGGGTGTTCCTCTCCAACGGCCCGGGCGACCCGGCCGCTGCCGACTACGCGGTCGAGGCGGTGAGGGGCGTGCTCGACGCGCGCCGTCCGCTGTTCGGCATCTGCTTCGGCAACCAGATCCTGGGCCGCGCCCTGGGCCTGGGCACCTACAAGCTGCGCTTCGGCCACCGCGGCCTGAACCAGCCGGTGCTCGACCGGGTCAGCGGCACGGTGCGGGTGACCAGCCACAACCACGGCTTCGCCGTCGACGCCCCGCTCGACCGGCCCACCGACACCCCCTACGGGCCGGTGGAGGTCAGCCACGTCGGCCTCAACGACGACGTCGTCGAGGGGCTGCGCCTGCTCGAGACGCCGGCGTTCAGCGTGCAGTTCCACCCTGAGTCGGCCGCCGGCCCGCACGACGCGGCGCCGCTGTTCCAGCGCTTCGTCGACCTGATGGAGGCCGCCCGCACCGGGGATGCCCACGCCGGGGGACCGGCGACCGTCGTCCAGCACAGCACGGGGGAGGAGCAGGCCTGATGCCCAAGCGCACCGACCTGAAGCACGTCCTGGTCATCGGCTCCGGGCCGATCCTCATCGGCCAGGCCGCCGAGTTCGACTACTCCGGCACCCAGGCCTGCCGCGTCCTGCGCGCCGAGGGCCTGCGGGTCAGCCTGGTGAACAGCAACCCGGCGACGATCATGACCGACCCCGAGGTCGCCGACGCCACCTACATCGAGCCGCTGACGCCGGAGTTCGTCGAGAAGGTGATCGCCAAGGAGCGCCCCGACGCGCTGCTGGCCACCCTCGGTGGGCAGACCGCGCTCAACATCGCGATCGGCCTGTACGAGAACGGTGTGCTGGAGAAGTACGGCGTCCAGCTCATCGGCGCCGACGTCGACGCGATCAACCGCGGCGAGGACCGGCAGCTGTTCAAGGACATCGTCCGCTCCATCGGCGCCGATGCCCCCCGCTCGACGGTCTGCTCGACCGTCGAGGAGGCGATCGCCACCGCCGAGGAGGTCGGTTACCCGGTCGTCATCCGGCCCAGCTTCACCATGGGCGGGCTCGGCTCCGGCTTCGCCACCGACGAGGCGATGCTCCGCCGGATGGCCTCCCACGGGCTGGCCGACTCCCCGGTGCACACCGTCCTCATCGAGGAGTCGGTGCTGGGCTGGAAGGAGTACGAGCTCGAGCTGATGCGCGACCGCAGCGACAACGTCGTGGTCATCTGCTCGATCGAGAACATCGACGCGATGGGCGTGCACACCGGCGACTCGGTGACCGTCGCCCCGGCGATGACCCTCACCGACGTCGAGTACCAGAAGATGCGCGACGTCGGCATCGCCGTGCTGCGCGAGGTCGGGGTGGACACCGGCGGTTGCAACATCCAGTTCGCGGTCAACCCCGCCGACGGCCGGCTCGTCGTCATCGAGATGAACCCGCGCGTCTCTCGCTCCAGCGCGCTGGCGTCGAAGGCCACCGGCTTCCCGATCGCCAAGATCGCCGCGAAGCTCGCCATCGGCTACACCCTCGACGAGATCACCAACGACATCACCGGCGTCACCCCGGCCGCGTTCGAGCCGACGCTGGACTACGTCGTCGTGAAGATCCCGCGGTTCGCCTTCGAGAAGTTCCCCGGGGCCGACCCCCGGCTGACCACGACGATGAAGAGCGTCGGCGAGGTCATGTCGATGGGCCGCAACTTCGCCGAGGCGCTGGGCAAGGCGATGCGGTCCACGGAGACCAAGGTCGCGGGCTTCTGGACCGGTCCGGAGGACACCCGCACCGCCGACGAGCTGCTCAAGGTGCTGCGCGTCCCGGTCGACGGCCGGCTCTACGTGGCCGAGCAGGCGCTCGCCGCCGGCGCGACCGTCGAGCAGGTCGCCGAGGCCAGTGGGTTCGACCCGTGGTTCGTCGACCAGATAGCGCTGGTCCGCGAGGTGGCCGACGAGGTCCGCGACGCGCCGTCCCTCACGCCGGAGGTGCTGCGCCGGGCGAAGCGGTTCGGGCTCTCCGACCGGCAGGTCGCCGCGCTCCGGCCGGAGCTCGCCGGCGAGGACGGCGTCCGGTCCCTGCGCTGGCGGCAGGGCATCCGGCCGGTCTACAAGACCGTCGACACCTGCGCCGGGGAGTTCGCCGCCCGCACGCCGTACCACTACTCCTCCTACGACGAGGAGACCGAGGTCGAGCCGCGCGAGAAGCCGGCGGTGCTGATCCTGGGCTCCGGGCCCAACCGCATCGGGCAGGGGATCGAGTTCGACTACTCCTGCGTGCACGCGGTCATGGCGCTGCAGGACGCCGGCTACGAGGCGGTGATGGTCAACTGCAACCCCGAGACCGTCTCCACCGACTACGACACCGCCGACCGGCTGTACTTCGAGCCGCTGACCTTCGAGGACGTCCTCGAGGTCGTGGAGGCCGAGCGTGCGGCCGGTCCGGTGGCCGGGGTCATCTGCACCCTCGGCGGGCAGACGCCGCTGGGGCTGGCGCAGCGCCTCAAGGACGCCGGCGTCCCGGTGCTGGGCACCTCGCCGGAGGCCATCGACGACGCCGAGGACCGCGGGGCGTTCAGCCGGGTGCTCTCCGACACCGGGCTGCTCGCGCCCAAGCACGGGATGGCCACGACCTTCCCCGAGGCGCGCGCCATCGCCGCCGACATCGGCTACCCCGTGCTGGTGCGGCCGTCCTACGTGCTCGGCGGCCGCGGGATGGAGATCGTCTACGACGACGCCACGCTCGAGGCCTACATCGCCAAGGCGACCGACGTCAGCGTCGACCACCCGGTGCTCGTCGACCGGTTCCTGGAGGACGCGGTCGAGATCGACGTCGACGCCCTCTACGACGGCACCGACCTGTACCTGGGCGGGGTCATGGAGCACATCGAGGAGGCCGGCATCCACTCCGGCGACTCGGCCTGCGCCCTGCCGCCCATCACGCTGGGGACGGCGGACCTGCTGAAGATCCGGGCGGCCACCGGGAAGCTGGCCGAGCGGATCGGCGTCCGGGGGCTGATGAACGTCCAGTACGCGATCAAGGACGACATCCTCTACGTGATCGAGGCCAACCCCCGGGCCAGCCGCACGGTGCCGTTCGTCTCCAAGGCCACGGCGGTCCAGCTGGCCAAGGCCGCGGCCCGCATCGCGGTGGGGGAGACGATCGCCTCGCTGCGCGCCTCCGGCGTGCTGCCGGCGACCGGTGACGGAACCGACCTCCCCGAGGGCGCGCCGATCGCGGTCAAGGAGGCGGTCCTGCCCTTCAACCGCTTCCGGACCGTCGAGGGCCACGGCGTGGACACCCTGCTCTCCCCGGAGATGAAGTCCACCGGCGAGGTCATGGGCCTGGACACCGAGTTCGGCACCGCCTTCGCCAAGTCGCAGGCCGCCGCATACGGCTCGCTGCCGACGGTCGGCACGGTCTTCGTGTCCCTGGCCAACCGCGACAAGCGGGGGGCGATCTTCCCGGTGAAGCGGCTGGCCGACCTGGGCTTCCGCATCCTGGCCACCGCCGGCACCGCGCAGGTGCTGCGGCGCAACGGGGTGGCCGCGGAGGTCGTCGGCAAGTTCAGCGAGGGCCCGGGCAACGTCGTGGAGGCGATCCTGGCCGGCGACGTCGACATGGTCGTGAACACGCCGTTCGGGGCGCCGGGCAACAGCGGTCCCCGACTGGACGGCTACGAGATCCGCACCGCCGCGGTGTCGGCCGGCATCCCGTGCATCACCACCGTGCAGGGGATGGCCGCCGCGGTCCAGGGCATCGAGGCGCTGCGCCAGGGCGGCATCGGGGTGCGCAGCCTGCAGGAGGTGCACGCGGCGCTGGCCGGGGGCACGCACGGCGGTCCCAGCACCTTCTCGGGCACCGGACCGTGACCCCGTCGTCGCCGGACGCCGTCCGGCGCCTGCGCGACGACGTCGTGGGCCGCGGGCTGGTCCAGGGGCTGCCCGCGGCGTTCCTGGCGGGGATCACCCGGTTCGGGCAGCCACCACGGGCGGAGCTGGACGCGCTCGCGGCGGAGGTCGACGGCCTGGCCGGGCGGCTCGCGTCCGGGGCGGTCGACGGCGGCGACCTGCCGCTGCTGACCCGGGTGCTGTACCTCGCCGGGCAGGCCGAGCTGCTCGCGGTGCACGGCGTGCTCAGCCCCGTGTACGACGTGCTGGGCGGCTTCCGGGACAACCTCGCCCGCCCCCTGGGTCCCCGGCTGCCCGAGCGGCCCACGGCGGGGAACCGGCGCTGGTCGCTCCTGGGTCGCCGGATCGGCTTCCCGATCGGCGTGCCGGCCTGCGTCCTCAACGGCAGCGAGGCCTGGGTGCGGCACAACGTCGCCAACGGCTGGAACGTGCTGACCTACAAGACGGTCCGCGGCCGGGCCCATCCGCCCAACGAGCAGCCGAACTGGGTGTTCGCCGCGCGGGAGACCACCAGCCTGCCCCCGGGCGCGGACGCCGACGTCGTCGCCGATCCGTGGGACTGGGTGCCCCCGGGCAGCCCGGCGGTCAGCAGCGTCAACTCCTTCGGCGTCCCCTCTCCGGAGCCGGAGGAGTGGATGGCCGATCTGGAGCGCGCTCTGCGCGTCGTCGGTGACGAGCAGCTGCTGCTGGTGAGCGTGATGGGGGAGGATCCCGAGGGCACCGGCCGGGTCTCCGACCTCGCCGCCGACTTCGCCCGCACGGCGCTCATGGCCCAGGAGGCCGGGGCGTCGGTGGTGGAGCTCAACCTCTCCTGCCCGAACACGCTCGACCGGACGGCCTCCGGGGTGAAGCCGCCGCTGTGCCTGGATCCCGACGCGACCGTGACCGTGGTGGACACCGTGCGCCGGGCGCTGGACGACCGCACCGGGCTGGTGGCCAAGCTGTCCTGGCTCGACGAGCCGCGGCTGAGCGCCCTCGTCCCCGAGCTGGCCCCGCTCGTCGACGGCATCGCGGGGATCAACACCGTGCAGAGCCGGGTGCGCCGCAGCGACGGCACGCCGACCTTCCCCGGGCGCGAGCTCGCCGGGCTGTCCGGCATCGCGGTGCGGGAGCCGGCCCTGGACTTCAGCCGCAGGCTGGTCGCGCTGCGCGACGCGGGCGGGGTGCCCTTCGACGTCCTCGCCATGGGCGGGGTCACCGATCCCGCGTCGTTCGAGGCGCTGTTCGGCCTCGGCGCGGACGCCGTGCAGTCCGCGGCCGGCGCGTTCGCCGACCCCTTCCTGGCGGCGGCCTGCGTCGCCGAGCTGGGGACCACCCTGCCCCGAGCCCTGGAGGCCCCGTGACCGCGCCGTTCGGACAGCGTCTCGCCGGGGCGGTGACCGCCCGCGGCCCCCTGTGCGTCGGCATCGACCCGCACCGGGAGCTCCTCCTGGCCTGGGGGGCCGGCGACGACCTGGACGGGCTGCGCCGGTTCACCGATGGGGTGGTCGAGGCGCTCGCGGGGTCGGTCTCGGTGCTCAAGCCCCAGATGGCGTTCTACGAGCGCTTCGGTGCGCGCGGAGTCGCCGTCCTGGAGGAGGCCGTCGGCCACATGCGCTCCGCCGGCGCGCTCGTTCTGCTCGACGCCAAGCGCGGCGACATCGGCTCGACCATGGCCGCCTACGCCGACTACCTGCACGACGACCACCCGATGCAGGTCGACGCGATGACGGTCAGCCCCTACCTCGGGCCGGACTCGCTGCAGCCGGCCGTCGACACCGCCCGCGCGCACGGTGGCGGGCTGTTCGTCCTGGCCCGCACCTCCAACCCCGACGCCGGCACGCTGCAGCACGCGCGGGTGGGCGACCGGAGCGTCGCGCAGGCCGTCGTGGACACCGTGGGTGGCTGGAACGCGGAGACCCCGGCCGCCGGCTCCTTCGGCGTCGTCGTCGGCGCCACGCTGCGGGAGCTCGACGTCGACCTCGCAGGCCTCGGCGGACCGGTGCTCGCGCCCGGCCTCGGCGTGCAGGGCGGATCCCCGGCGGACCTGCGGCGGCTGTTCGCCGAGGGCACCGTGGTGGTCCCGACGGTCTCGCGCGACGTGCTCACCGCCGGGCCCGACCCCGCCGCGCTGCGGGCGGCGGCCGAGCGGTGGGCCGGGGCGCTGGCAGCATGAGACGCCGGGTGCCGGCACTCCTGGCGACCCTGGCTGCGGGCTTCCTGGTCGCCGGGGTGGTCGTCTTCGCCGTCGCGGACGGATCCGGCGCACCGCGGGACGTCGGCCGGACCGCCTCCACCCCGCTGGAACCGCAGGTCGCCTACCGGAGCGACCTCGTCCTGAGCTTCGACGATCCGTGGGCGGTGCTCTGGACCGGCGCGCACGTGGCGGGTGCGCTGCTGGTCGTCACCGGGCTGCTCCTGTTCGCCGCTGCCGGCGACTGGGAGCTCGGTCGGCGGTCGTCCGCGCGGACCTGATCCCGGCGTGTCGGCGTCCGGGCGTGTCGGCACGCAGGCGCCCGGAGGCCGCCTGCGGCGAATTCGGAACGGTATCGTCCGGATCCCTCGCTGACCTGCGGAGATGACGGTGGGTGAGCGCACTCGTGGACGGGGGGTGAACGCCGGGACGACCCGGGGGCAGCCTTCCGCGCGCGGTCGTGTGACCTGCGGATTTGCCCGTAGGGATGATGGTCGCGAGGCTCAGCACCGCACGCCGTCCGTCCTCAGAATCCGCGAACAGCAACGCCGGCAACGACGCCGGCGACGACACGATTGGGTTGCACCATGCCCCTTCCCGAACTGTCCCCGGAGCAGCGCGCCGCCGCACTCGAGAAGGCCGCCGCGGCCCGCAAGACGCGCGCCGAGCTGCGTGAACGGCTCAAGAGCAAGGGGGCGACCGTCAGCGACGTCCTCAAGCAGGGCGAGACCGACGAGGTCATCGGCAAGATGCGCGTCTCGGCGGTCCTGGAGTCCCTCCCCGGAGTCGGCAAGGCCCGGGCTGCGAAGATCATGGAGCGCCTGGAGATCTCCCCGACGCGCCGCGTGCGGGGGCTGGGCGCCAACCAGCGCCGTGCGCTGGAGACGGAGTTCGGCGGCGACCAGGTCGTCTGACCCGTCCCGGCACGCACGCGCACGACCCGGACGAGGACGACGAGTGGGATCGAACGCACCGGCACGGCTCACCGTGCTCTCCGGACCCTCCGGGGTCGGCAAGGGCACCGTGGTCGCCGAGGTCCGGCGGAGGCACCCCGACGTATGGGTGTCGGTGTCCGCGACCACCCGTCGACCCCGCCCGGGCGAGGTCCACGGCACCCACTACCACTTCGTGGACGACGCCGAGTTCGACCGGCTGATCGCCACCGACGGGCTGCTGGAGTGGGCCGAGTACGCCGGCAACCGCTACGGCACCCCGGTCGCCCCGGTGCGCGAGCGGCTGGCCGCCGGGGCGCCGGCCCTGCTGGAGATCGAGCTCCAGGGTGCCCGCCAGGTGCGGGCCCGGGCCCCCGAGGCCCAGCTGGTCTTCCTGGCTCCGCCGTCCTGGACCGAGCTGCAGAGCCGGCTGGCCGGGCGGGGGTCGGAACCGGCGGCGGTCCAGGAGGCGCGGCTGCGCATCGCGCAGGCGGAGCTGGACGCCGCCGGCGAGTTCGACGTGGTGGTCGTGAACGACGACGTCGCCCGGGCCGCGGACGAGTTGGTAGGCTTGCTGACTGCGCCCTCGCCCGGACTCGTGCCGGGGGAGTAGCGCCCACGAGGAAGAGCACCGCCGGCGGCCCCGCCGGACGCTTCCTCCCGCTATCGAATGAGGAGCACGCCCGCCCGTGTCCGGAGTCGCACCTGCCCCCGAGGGCATCACCAACCCGCCGATCGACGAGCTGCTCGAGCGCACCAGCAGCAAGTACGGCCTGGTCATCTTCGCCGCCAAGCGCGCGCGCCAGATCAACGCCTACTACAGCCAGCTCTCCGAGGGCCTGCTGGAGTACGTCGGCCCGCTGGTGGACACCGCTCCGCAGGAGAAGCCCCTGTCGATCGCGCTCCGCGAGATCAACGAGGGCCTGCTGACCCACACCGCCGGCGAGAACTGAAAGAGGACCCCGGTCCCCCTCACCCCTTCGCGAGCTCAGGGGCGAGCCTCTGGACCGGGTCCGACGGCTGATGGCGTCACGTCGTCACCGCCCTTTGTAGTGACGACGCCCCCGGCTCCGGCCGGGGGCATCGTCGTGCCTGCGGCAGGATGAACCCATGAGTCGGATCGTGCTGGGCGTCAGCGGCGGCGTGGCCGCCTACAAGGCGGCACTCCTGCTGCGCGCGCTCACCGAGGCCGGGCACGACGTCCGCGTCGTCCCCACGCCGTCGGCGCTGCACTTCGTCGGTGCCGCGACCTTCGAGGCGCTGTCCGGGAACCCGGTCACCACTGACGTCTGGTCCGACGTCGACGAGGTGGCCCACGTGCGGATCGGCCAGGAGTCCGACCTCGTCGTCATCGCCCCGGCCACCGCGGACCTGCTGGCCCGCGCCGCGGCCGGGCGGGCCGACGACCTGCTCACCGCCACGCTGCTCACCGCGCACTGCCCGGTGGTGTTCGTGCCGGCCATGCACACCGAGATGTGGCTGCACCCGGCCACCCAGGACAACGTCGCCACCCTGCGCCGCCGCGGGTCGGTCGTGCTGCCGCCCGCGGTGGGCCGGCTCACCGGGCCGGACTCCGGACCGGGCCGGCTGCCCGAGCCCGCCGACATCGCCGCCCTGACGACCGTGGTGCTGGCGGGCGGGGCGTCCGCGCTGGCGCACGACCTGACCGGCCGCCGGGTGGTCATCAGCGCCGGCGGGACCCGCGAGCCCCTGGACCCGGTCCGCTACCTGGGCAACCGCTCCTCGGGCAAGCAGGGCTGGGCGCTGGCGCGGGTGGCCGCGGCACGGGGGGCGGAGGTCGTGCTGGTCGCCGCCAACGTCGAGCTGCCGGCCCCGTTCGGGGTGCGCGTCGTGCACGTGGGCACCGCCGAGGAGCTGCGGGCGGCGGTGCACGCCGAGGCCACGGACGCCGACGTCGTCGTCATGAGCGCCGCGGTCGCCGACTTCCGCCCCGCGAGCGTCGCCGAGGCGAAGATGAAGAAGGACTCGGCTGCCGAACCGGACTCCGTGCCGCTGGTCCGCAACCCCGACATCCTGGCCGAGCTGGTGGCGAAGCGGTCGCCGGGGCAGCTGGTCGTCGGCTTCGCGGCCGAGACCGGCGACGCCGACGCCGACGTGCTCACCCACGCCCGCGCCAAGCTGGCCCGCAAGGGCTGCGACCTCCTGGTGGTCAACGACGTCTCCGGCGACTTGGTCTTCGGGCAGGCGGACAACGCGGTCGTGGTGCTGGCCGCCGACGGGGAGAGCACCGAGATCCCGCGCGGCCCCAAGGACGGCGTGGCCGCCGGCATCTGGACCGTGGTGGCGTCCCGCCTGACCCCTCGCTACAGCTGATATGTAGCTCGTTTCTGTCAAGGGGCAGGGTGAGGCGCCCGTCCGGATTGCTTCGGGCGGGCGCCTCTGCTTCGTCTGCCGGTGTGGTGGGCGAGCGTGTCGTTGTCGACGCGCGGTC
>NZ_JAVREI010000010.1:0-145780 GCF_031845325.1 Blastococcus goldschmidtiae
GCCCCCCCCCCCCCCCCCCCCCCCCCCCACGACCGGGCACACCCCCGCTCACCCCTCCGAAAGGACCCCCGTGACCGAGAGCACCCGCCGTCCCGGCTCCCGCACCTGGATCGCGCTGGCCGTCGCGCTGGCCGTCGTGGCGGCGGTCGCCATCGTGGTGGCGGTGACGGGGCAGCAGCAGGCACCGCAACCCGCCGCGGCGACCGACCGGTCCGAGTCCACTGCGTCCGAGTCCGCTGCGCCCACCGCCCCCGCGCCGCCGGCCGGTCCGCAGACACCCGCCGCCGAGGCGGCCCCTGCCGAGGAGGCCGTGGCCGAGCCGGTCTCGGTCAGCATCCCGAGCATCGACGTCACCAGTGAGCTGATGCGGCTGGGCCTCAACGACGACGGAACGGTCGAGGTGCCGCCCCTGGAAGCGGACGACCAGGCCGGCTGGTACGAGCGAGGGCCGGCCCCCGGCGCCACCGGACCGGCGATCCTGCTCGGACACGTGGACTCCGCAGAGCACGGCCCCGGGATCTTCTTCGACCTCGGCGCCCTCCGCCCCGGCGACGAGATCGCGGTGGCGCGCGAGGACGGCACGACCGCGGTCTTCGCCGTCGACAAGGTCGAGACGCACCCCAAGGTCGAGTTCCCGACCCTCGAGGTCTACGGCAACACGTCCGATGCGCAGCTGCGCCTGATCACCTGCGGCGGTGACTTCGACTCCTCGGCGCGCAGCTACGAGGACAACATCATCGCCTTCGCCACCCTGACGGACACGCGGCCCGCCTGAGCCGAGCGCCGGTCCCGCCGGGACCGCCCGGCCGGCGTTCCTAGACTCCCGGACGTGGCGATGGTTCCAGCGGACGGTCGAGAGCCGGGAAACCCCGCCGACCTGCGGGCGGTGCTGTTCGACATGGACGGCACGCTCGTGGAGACCGAGGAGTACTGGGGCGAGGCGATGTTCGACCTCGCCGGCCAGCTGGGCGGCCGGATGTCGGCCGGGGCCCGCGCCGCCACCGTGGGCACGAGCATGCGCGTGGCCATGGACGTGCTCTACGCCGACCTCGGCGTGACCCGCACCGAGCCGCAGATCCAGGCCGACGTGGACCAGATCCTCGACGCGGTGGCCCGGATGATGACCGAACGGCTGATCTGGATGCCGGGCGCCCAGGAACTGCTGGCCGCCGTCCACGACGCGGGGCTGCGCACCGCCCTCGTGACGACGACGCCCCGTCGGCTGGCCGACCTGGTGATCCGGCACATCGAGATGGGCTACGCCGACGGCGGCCCCTTCGACGTCACCGTGTGCGGCGACGAGGTCCCCGCCCGAAAGCCCGATCCGGCGCCCTACCGGCAGGCCATGGCGGCGCTCGGTGTCGGCCCCGGCGAGAGCGTCGTCATCGAGGACTCGCTGGTCGGCGTCACCTCCGGCCTGGCCGCCGGCGCCGCGGTGCTGGGGGTGGCGGGCCTGCAGCCGGTGCCGCCTGCTCCCGGTCTGGTGCAGGTCGACTCGCTGGCCGGCATCGGGCTGCCCGAGCTGGCCGACGTGCTGGCCGCCCGCGAAACGGTGGGGCCCGCGTCCCGATGAGTGCGGCCCGGTGCGGGCGGCGTGCACCGGGAACGGCGGAGCTCCGGTCAGTCGCGCTCGACGATCGGCAGCGTCTGCCAGCCGGCCGCTGCGGCCGCTTCGGTCGGGAACGGCGGGGGAGTGCCGCCGAACGCCGGGCAGACCGCCTGGTGGTCGCACCAGCCGCAGAGCCGGGACTTGTTGGGCCGGAAGTCACCGGTGCTGACCGCCCGTTCGATGGCCGACCAGATCGCCAGGAGCGTGCGCTCGAACCGGAGCAGCTCCGCCTCGTCGGGTGAGTACGTGAGCGCGTCGCCGTCGCCCAGGTAGATCAGTTTCAGCTGGGCGGCCACGACACCGCGGGTCCGCCACAGCACCAGCGCGTAGAACTTCATCTGGAACAGGGCCTTGTTCTCGAACGCCTCGCGGGGCATCGAGCCGGTCTTGTAGTCCACCACCCGCAGCGCGCCGCTGGGCGCGACGTCGAGCCGGTCGACGAAGCCGCGGAGCAGCAGCCCGTCCGGCAGGGTGACCTCGACCAGCTCCTCCCGGCCGGCGGGCTGGATGCGCGTCGGGTCCTCGATCGTGAAGTAGCGCTCGACGAGCTTCCCGGCCGAGGCCAGCCACGCGTCCACCGACTCGGGCGCGTTCACGTCGGTCTCGGCGCCTTCGCCCTGGGCGGTCGCGAACAGCTCCGCCACCTCCGGTTCGGTCTGCAGGTCCGCCCAGGCCGGCTCGAGCAGCTCCAGGGCGCCGTCAACGGTGCGCTGCGCCGGCGGCAGGTCGTAGAGCCGCTCGAGCACCGAGTGGACGAGCGTCCCACGCACCATGGCGAGGCTCTTGCGCTCGGGGAGGCGGTCGATCGTGCGGAACCGGTAGAGCAGCGGGCAGGTCTTGAAGTCGGCTGCGCGGCTGGGGGACAGGGAGGGACGGCGGGGCGCCTGCGCCGGCGTGGGGACCGGCTCCGCGGCGGGCTCCGGACCCTGGGCGAGCATCGCGTTCGTCTCCACCGTCACCGTCATGGGTCCGAGGCTAGGTCGGGGCACCGACAGTTCCGAGTGTCCGCGCCGAACCGGGGACACGGGTCACACCGCCGACCTCCGTACGCTCGGCGCCTGTGGACACCCAGCCCGAGATCGACCCCGACGTGCCCGCAGGGACGTTCGGGACGCCCGCCGATGCACCTGACGACGCACGCGACGAGGTGTCCGTCGAGCGGCCGGCGCCGGTGCCCGGCGCGTTCGTCGCCGGCGACCGGGTGCAGCTGACCGACCCCAAGGGCCGGCTGCACACCGTCGTGCTGGAGCCCGGCAAGCAGTTCCACACCCACCGCGGGGCGATCGAGCACGACGACCTCATCGGGGCGCCCGAGGGCTCGGTCGTGCACTCCACCGCGAACACCGGGTACCTGGCGCTGCGGCCGCTGCTGGCCGACTACGTGCTCTCCATGCCGCGCGGGGCGCAGGTCATCTACCCCAAGGACGCCGCCCAGATCGTGGGCTTCGGCGACGTCGGGCCCGGCATGCGCGTCCTGGAAGCGGGCGCCGGCTCCGGTGCGCTGAGCTGCTCGCTGCTCAGGGCGGTGGGTTCCGAGGGGTCCCTCACCAGCTACGAGCGCCGCGAGGACTTCCTCGACGTCGCCCGCGGCAACGTGGACGCCTTCTTCGGCGAGGTGCCGGACAACTGGAGCCTGCGGCTGGGCGACCTGGCCGACCACCCGGCCACGGAGGTCGTCGACCGGGTGGTGCTGGACATGCTGGAGCCCTGGGCGGTGCTGCCGACCGTGGCGGCCGCGCTGCGGCCCGGCGGCGTCCTGGTGGGCTACGTGGCGACGACGACGCAGCTGTCCACCTACGTGGAGGCGCTCCGGGCCCAGGGCGTGTGGACCGAACCGCACGCCTGGGAGTCGCTGCTGCGACCGTGGCACGCGGTGGGCCTGGCCGTGCGCCCGGAGCACCGGATGGTCGCCCACACCGCCTTCCTGGTCACCGCCCGGAGGCTCGCCGAGGGCACGGTGGCCCCCATCCGCCAGCGGCGCGCGCAGAAGATCTGAAAAAGGACCCTCCTGCCCCCCAGCCCTCGCGAGCTCGGGCCGGGCCCCTGCAGGAGGGCCGTTCCAGCACGTCACCACGGCGACCGCGAGCCCACGGCGAACTGTCGTGCCGCGTGTATAGATTTGCGTCCTGGCTCCCCCGACCCTGCGGAGGTGCGCGATGGGCCCAGGTCCGATCGATGGTCCCGACGAGTTCAAGGCGCGACGCGAGCGTGACGTGGCTGCGCTGCTGACCCAGATCGCCTACCTCGAGGAGGAGATCGGCCTCCTCCGTCGCAAGGTGGCCGACAGCCCCCGGCAGACGCGTGCGCTCGAGGAGCGCATCGCCGATGCGGAGGGCCGCGCTGCCTTCCTGTCCGAGCGCAACGACAAGCTCGCCGGCACGCTGCGCGACGCCCGCGAGCAGCTGGTGGCGCTCAAGGAGGAGGTCGACCGGCTCGGGCAGCCCCCGTCGGGCTACGGCGTCTTCCTGGCGCGGCACGAGGACGGGACGGTCGACGTCTTCACCAGCGGCCGCAAGCTGCGGGTGACGCTGTCGCCCAACGTGGACGGTCCGGAGCTGCGCCCCGGCCAGGAGGTCATGCTCAACGAGGCGATGAACGTCGTCGAGGCGCGCGGTTTCGAGCGCGCCGGCGACGTCGTGATGCTCAAGGAGCTGCTGGAGCCGGTCGACGGCGTCACCCAGCGGGCGCTGGTCATCGGTCACACCGACGAGGAGCGCGTCGTCTACCTGGCCGACTCGCTGACCGACCAGCCCATCCGGGCGGGGGACTCGCTGCTGCTCGAGTCGCGGTCCGGCTACGTCTACGAGCGGATCCCGAAGAGCGAGGTCGAGGAGCTCGTCCTCGAAGAGGTCCCCGACATCGACTACGCCGACATCGGTGGCCTCTCGCGGCAGATCGAGCAGATCCGCGACGCCGTGGAGCTCCCGTTCCTGCACGCGGACCTGTTCCGCGAGTACCAGCTGCGCCCGCCGAAGGGAATCCTGCTCTACGGCCCGCCCGGCTGCGGCAAGACGCTGATCGCCAAGGCGGTCGCCAACTCGCTGGCCAAGAAGGTGTCGGCGCTCAAGGGCGAGGGGCAGGGCAAGTCCTACTTCCTCAACATCAAGGGCCCCGAGCTGCTCAACAAGTACGTCGGCGAGACCGAACGGCACATCCGGCTGGTCTTCCAGCGGGCGCGCGAGAAGGCCAGCGAGGGCACGCCGGTCATCGTGTTCTTCGACGAGATGGACTCGATCTTCCGGACCCGTGGGTCCGGGGTGTCCTCCGACGTCGAGTCGACGATCGTGCCGCAGCTGCTCAGCGAGATCGACGGCGTGGAGGGCCTGGAGAACGTCATCGTCATCGGCGCCTCCAACCGGGAGGACATGATCGACCCGGCGATCCTG
The DNA here is from genome assembly GCF_031845325.1 of Blastococcus goldschmidtiae. Taxonomy (NCBI): domain Bacteria; kingdom Bacillati; phylum Actinomycetota; class Actinomycetes; order Geodermatophilales; family Geodermatophilaceae; genus Blastococcus; species Blastococcus goldschmidtiae. The sequence goes on from NZ_JAVREI010000010.1 coordinate 4,996, forward strand.
CGGCCCGGCCGGCTGGACGTGAAGATCAAGATCGAGCGGCCGGACGCCGAGGCCGCGCGGGACATCTTCAGCAAGTACCTGCTGCCGACGCTGCCGCTGCACCCCGACGACCTCGCCGAGCACGGCGGCAGCCGCGAGGCGACGATCGCCGGGATGATCCAGCGGACCGTGGAGCGGATGTACACCGAGATCGAGGAGAACCGCTTCCTCGAGGTCACCTACGCCAACGGTGACAAGGAGGTCCTGTACTTCAAGGACTTCAACTCCGGTGCGATGCTGCAGAACATCGTCGACCGCGCCAAGAAGATGGCCATCAAGGATCGTCTGGAGACCGGCACCGGGGGTCTGCGGGTGGGCCACCTCATGCAGGCGTGCATCGACGAGTTCAAGGAGAACGAGGACCTGCCCAACACGACCAACCCCGACGACTGGGCGCGGATCTCGGGCAAGAAGGGCGAGCGGATCGTCTACATCCGCACGCTGATCAGCGGCAAGGGGAACGAGTCCGGCCGCGCGATCGACACGGCCACCAACACCGGCCAGTACCTGTAGCGGACGCCGAACGGCCCGGTCACCGCGAGGTGACCGGGCCGTTCGCGTGCCGGGCGGATCAGCCGAGTGACAGCACCTGGCCGGGGATGATCAGCGCCGGGTTGCCGCCGATGACGTCCCGGTTGGCGGCGTACAGGTCCCGCCAGCCCAGGCCGTTGACCGCGGCGATCCGGGACAGCGTGTCGCCGGGGCGCACGGTGTACGACTCGCCCGAGGACGTCGCGGGCGCCGGGGCTGCAGCGCCACCCAGTCTCAGCACCTGGCCGGGGAGGATCACCGAGGGGTCGGCGATGACGTCCCGGTTGGCGGCGTACAGATCCCGCCAGCCGAGGCCGTTGACTGCGGCGATCCGGGAGAGCGTGTCGCCGGAGCGCACGGTGTACGTGGCACCCGGGACGGCCCGCTCGGGTGCCGGCGCCGGGGCGGGAGCAGCCGCCCGCGGTGCCGGTGCGGGCTCGGGCGCAGGCGCCGGTGCGGGGGCGGCCGCCTGGGGAGCAGGGGCCGGAGCCGGCGCGGGGGCCGGAGCGGGCGCGGGGGCCGGAGCGGGCGCGGGGGCCGGAGCGGGGGCGCTGCCTGCCCGGTCGGCGGGCCCGAGCCCCAGCTTGGCCGAGCACGCCGGCCAGGCATTCCAGCCCTGCCCGGCGAGGGTCCGCTCCGCGATCGCGATCTGCTGCTCCCGCGTGGCGAGGTCTGCCCGCGGCGCGTACTCGTGGCCGCCGTAGCCCTCCCAGGTGCTCTGGGAGAACTGCAGCCCGCCGTAGTAGCCGTTCCCGGTGTTGATGGACCAGTTGCCGGTGCTCTCGCACTGCGCGAGGCGGTCCCACGTGGCCCCGTCAGCAGCGGACGCCGTCCCGGTGCTCAGGAAGGGGCCGACCAGGACGGCACCGGCGGCGGCGAGGCCGATCGCGCGGCCGCGGTAGGAGCGGGTGGACGTGGCGGAGGTGGAGCTGGGCTTGGTCATGATCCTCTCGAACGGCGGGCGCCCCACGCGGCTCGGCCCGGATCGGGCGCGGCACGCTCCACCCACGGAGCCAGGGAGACGGAGGAGCACAACCGCAGGGCGGAACGAAGGGGCGCGCGGCATGTCCGGAGGGCGCACGGGCGGCACGACGGCCGGGACTACCCATGGGCGGCCCGCGACCGCTCTGCTGCGGCCCCGGGGAGCTCTGACGGTACGACGCGATCGGATCGCGTGCCACCGACCGCGGTCGCCGCGGCGTCGGTCCGGCCGGCCGGAGCGGCCTAGGGTTGAGGCATGAGCGTGCGGCGGGTCATGGGCACCGAGGTCGAGTACGGCGTCTCGGTGCCGGGGCATCCCACGGCCAACCCGACGACGTTGTCCAGCCAGGTGGTCAACGCCTGGGCGGTGGCCGACGCGCCGACGCGGCGCCGTCCCCGCTGGGACTTCGAGGAGGAGTCCCCGCTGCGCGACGCCCGTGGGTTCGACCTCACCCCGGCGCAGGCGCTGGATCACAACGACCTGGACGAGGACACCGGGATGGCCAACGTCATCCTCACCAACGGCGCCCGGCTCTACGTCGACCACGCGCACCCGGAGTACTCGACCCCGGAGGTCACCAACCCGCGCGACATCGTCCTGTGGGACAAGGCGGGGGAGCGGGTGATGGCCGAGGCCAGCCGCCGCGCCGCCCTCGTGCCGGGCACCCAGCCCATCCAGCTGTACAAGAACAACACCGACGGCAAGGGCGCGTCCTACGGCGCCCACGAGAACTATCTGATGGACCGCCGCACGCCGTTCGTCGACATCATCCGCGGGCTGGTGCCGTTCTTCGTGACGCGGCAGGTGTTCGCCGGCTCCGGCCGGGTCGGCATCGGCGTGGAGAGCCGCACGCACGGCTTCCAGATCTCCTCGCGGGCGGACTTCTTCGAGGTCGAGGTCGGGTTGGAGACGACGCTCAAGCGCCCGATCATCAACACCCGGGACGAACCGCACGCCGACGCCGAGAAGTACCGGCGGCTGCACGTGATCATCGGGGACGCCAATCTCGCGGAGCTGTCCACCTACCTCAAGGTGGGGACGACGTCGCTGGTGCTGGCCATGATCGAGGCCCGGTTCCTGCCGCAGGACCTCTCGCTCGAGGAGCCGGTGGAGGCGCTGCGGGCGGTCAGCCACGACCCGTCGCTGACGCACACGGTGCGGCTGCGCGACGGGCGCCGGATGACGGCGCTGGAGATGCAGCAGGCATACCTCGAGCACGCGCAGAAGTTCGTCGCCCAGCGTGGGGAGGACGACGAGCAGACCGACGACGTCCTCCGCCGGTGGGCCGAGGTGCTCGAAGACCTCTCGATCGACCCGATGCGCTGCGCCGACCGGCTGGACTGGCCCGCCAAGCTCCGGCTGCTCGAGGGATACCGCTCCCGCGACGGTCTGGCGTGGGGCGACTCGCGCCTGAAGCTCGTGGACCTGCAGTACTCCGACGTGCGCCCGGAGAAGGGCCTCTACAACCGGCTCGTGGCCCGCGGCTCGATGCAGCGGCTGCTGACCGACGAGGAGGTCGACCGGGCCGTCGTGCACGCGCCGGCCGACACCCGCGCCTTCTTCCGCGGCGAGTGCCTGCGCCGGTTCCCTGCACAGGTTGCGGCGGCGTCCTGGGATTCGGTCGTGTTCGACCTCGGGCGGGAGAACCTGGTGCGCATCCCGACGATGGAGCCCCTCCGGGGCACCCGGGAGCACGTCGGCGCGCTGTTCGAGGCCTCCGCGACGGCGCAGGAGCTGGTCGACACCATCACCGGCGGCTGATCCCGGTCGCCTGCCCGGTGGCCGGACGGACCCGACGGGACGGAGCCCTCGCCGGGCCGTCCGGCGCGCGGCCGGCCGGGGCGAGGGTTCCGCCGTCCCGGGCGGTCAGTTGCCGCCGTCGTCCTGGCCGGCCGGGCTGCCCTGGATGGCCCGAGCCAGGTCCCACCGCTGCGCGGTGTCGCGCAGCCAGTCGGCCCACTCCTCGACGTCCTCGCCGTACTCGCCGTCGACGGCGCCCTCCATGATCTGGCGCAGGTCGGCGCGGGCCTCCTCCGGCTCCTGGCCGAACAGCGACTGGATGTCCTGGCGGAGTTCCCGCGGCAGCGATGCGATCAGGCCGCCGATGCGTTCGGTCCAGTTCTCCACCTCGTCGCCGTAGCTGCCGCTGAGGCCCTCCTGGGCGATGTCCTGCAGCTCCTCGGCCCGCTCGTCCGCGGGCAGGTCCTGCAGATCCGCCAGGTCACGCCTCAGGTCATCCGGCAGCCAGTCGCCCGGGTCGATCTTCGGCATGCTGCCGAAGACGTCGGCCGCATCCCCGCGGGCCTGGTCCACGGCCTGCTCGGCCTCCTGCCGGGCGTCCTCGAGCGCCTGCTCGGCGTCCTCCACGGCCTGCTGTGCTCGTTGCTGGGCCTCGTCGCTGCCCTCCTCGGCGGCCTGCTCGGCCTCCTCCTGGGCCTCGTCGAGCGTCTCCCGGGCTTCGTCCAGCGCCTGCTCGGACTGCTCCTGCGCAGCCTGGGCGGCGTCCTCCAGCTCATCGGCCGGCGCTGCGGCCGCGGCAGGGGCCACGAGAACCGCAGCCGCCGTCAGGGCCGCCGCGCCGGCGCCCGTCACAGTTCCTCGTCGTGCTCGAAGTCGCAGGTTCACGTCTGTCTCCTCGTTCATCGACTCTCGTGGTGCCCGCCGCCGTGCCGTGTGGCTCTGCGGCCGGAGGCCGCCATGTCGTGGCGGGCGGCGGATCCTCCTGCAGGTGGTGTTCCCGTCGACGCGCGGACCACGAGTGCAAACCCGTGACCTTCCGATGACAGGGCTGCAACATGCCGACGGGACGCCGGGTGCGAGCAGTCCCGCCACCGGAGGACGGCCGCGGCGTGCTCGGGAACGAGCTCCCGATGTCACACCCGGCGGGTAGCTTCAGCGCCTAGCAGCAGTTCCCACGACGGGAGGGCAGGCCATGGCCACCAAGGACACCGGCGGGCAGCAGAAGGCGACGCGGTCGCGCGAGGAGACCGACGAGGTCGAGGCCTCGGTCGACACCGAGGTCGCCGAACGCCACAAGGAGATGACCGAGGACGTCGACTCCATCCTCGACGAGATCGACGAGGTCCTCGAGGAGAACAGCGAGGACTTCGTGAGGGCGTACGTACAAAAAGGGGGGGAGTGAATAGTTTCGGACAAATACACGAGAATGGCAGTCAAGTTCTGCAAGGACTGCGATGGATACCGCCCTGTCGAGATGTTCTCGAAGAATGCTCGGTCGAGGGACGGATTGGCGTTCTACTGTCGTGAGCACCTTGCTGAGCGATCAGCACGCACACGGGAGGCGAGGCGCGCGAAACCTCGGGTGCAGAGACGACGTCCCGCGGGCCTGGTCGTCGCAGAAGGCCAGAAGTGGTGCCCCGACTGCGCCACCGTGCGCTCACTGGACGAGTTCGTCAGAACAGCCGCGTCGACAAGTGGGTACGGCTCCTATTGCAAGCCTTGTCACAACGCGAGGGGCAAGCGCGCACTGGAAAAGGTGGGCGGGGCTCGGACGTACCACCTGACGCGCAGATACGGGATCACCGCTGCGGAAGCCGAACACATGCTCCGCCAGCAGAATGGGGTCTGCGCGATCTGTAGGACGGCGCCGGCCGCACACGTCGATCACGACCACTCGACCGGCAAGGTGCGGGCCCTCCTGTGCTTCAACTGCAACGGCGGGCTCGGACAGTTCCGCGACGACCCCGCCGCGCTGCAGGCGGCCGTCTTCTACGTCGAGCACCACAACCAGCAGCAGGCGATCGCGTACCTGGTGGAGGCCTCGGCCGGCGAGCCGGAGGCGGCCAGCCGGCCGGGGGAGCCGCCGGTAGGGTCGCAGCGACGTCCGAGCGCGCCCGGCACCAGCACGCGGAGCACCGGGCGGACCAGTGGTGCACGCCGGCGCGAGCAGGCGGGAGAGGCGGATACTTGAGCGAGCTTGCGAGCTCAACAGTGAGCACAGCAGCGTCGGGCACGTGGGCGCCGAGCGCCAGCGAGGCGGACGCGTGAGCGATCAGTCGACTGGCCGGAGCGGGTTCCCGCCCGCCTACCTGGACCGGGTGGGCTCCTCGTTCACCGACTTCCTCTCCAGCGCGGCGCCTGACCTGCTGCCCGGCCGCCGCCCGGTGCCCACGACGTCCATGGCCGACCTCGCTCCGCACGGCACGACCATCGTCGCGGTCACCTACGAGGGCGGTGTCCTCATGGGCGGCGACCGGCGCGCCACCATGGGCAACCTGATCAGCTCGCGCGACATCGAGAAGGTCTACCCGGCCGACTCCTACAGCGTGATCGGCATCGCGGGCGCGGCGGGCATCGCCATCGAGATGGTGAAGCTGTACCAGGTCGAGCTCGAGCACTACGAGAAGATCGAGGGCCTCACGATGTCCCTCGACGGCAAGGCCAACCGGCTCGCCGCGATGATCCGGGGAAACCTGGGTGCGGCGATGCAGGGGCTGGCCGTCGTCCCGCTGTTCGCCGGCTTCGACCTCGACGCCGCCGAGGGCACCGCCCCCGGGCGCATCTTCAGCTACGACGTCACCGGCGGGAACTACGAGGAGCGGGGTTACGCCGCCGTCGGCTCGGGCTCGCTGTTCGCGAAGAACTCGCTCAAGAAGACCTGGCGCAGCGGTCTGCCGGCCGACGCAGCGACCCGCACCGTCGTCGAGGCGCTCTACGACGCCGCCGACGACGACTCCGCCACCGGCGGCCCCGACCCGGTCCGCCGGCTCTACCCGATCGTCTACCGGGTCGACGCCGAGGGCGCGGTCCGCCTCGCGGACGCCGAGATCGCCGCCGTCGCCGACACGATCGTCGCCGACCGTCGGACCACGGACGGGGAGGGCTGACCCATGACCATGCCGTACTACGCCTCCGCCGAGCAGGTCATGCGGGACCGCTCGGAGTACGCCCGCAAGGGCATCTCCCGCGGCCGCAGCGTCGCCGTCGTCACCTACGCCGACGGTGTGCTGTTCATCGCCGAGAACCCCAGCTCGACGCTGCACAAGGTCGGGGAGATCTACGACCGCATCGGTTTCGCCGCTGTCGGCCGGTACAGCGAGTTCGAGAGCCTGCGGGTGGCGGGCGTCCGGCTGGCCGACGTCCGGGGCTACTCCTACAACCGCCGTGACGTCACCGGCCGGGTGATCGCCAACGCCTACGCGCAGACCCTCGGCGCGATCTTCACCGAGCAGATGAAGCCCTACGAGGTGGAGTTGTGCGTCGCCGAGGTGGGGGACCGCCCGGAGACCGACCAGCTCTACCGGCTGACGTTCGACGGCTCGGTCGTCGACGAGCCCGACTTCGTCGTCATGGGTGGGCAGGCCGAGGCCGTGACCGGTCACCTGCGCGAGCACTTCCTGCCGGGCATGGGGCTGGCCGACGCCCTGCAGGTGGGCGTCCGGGCGCTGTCCGCGGTCAGCCCCGTCACCGCGGGCGCAGGCAACGGTGGTCCGGCGCAGTTGACCGCCGCACAGCTCGAGGTCGCCGTCCTCGACCGGCGCCGTCCCAAGCGGGCCTTCCGGCGGATCACCGGGTCGGCCCTCCGCACCCTCCTCGGCGACGAGGCCACCCCCGACGCGACGCTCGACGCCCCGGCCACCAGCGCCCACGCGCCGAGCGTCCCCGAGCCGGGCACGCCCGCCGGACTGGGCGACCCCGCCAACCCGGACACCGCCGGTGGCGCGGAGTACGACGGCCGGCACGCCGAGGACGGCGGCGAGGGCTGACGCCGGGCGCGCGGGCTGCCGCCGGACCCGAGGACGGCGGCGACAGGGGCGAGTGAGGTGAGGCTCCCGGGTACGGGGAGCCCATGCCGAACTACGAGCTCAACCAGGCCGCCGTCCGCCGTGCCCGTCAGCTGATCGGCGACGGGACGGTCGACGTCGACACCCAGTGGTCCGATGCCGCCCCGTCGGCCGACGACGGCAACACCGTGATCCAGGAGCAGGGCTGGGACGGCTACGCCGCCTGGCACCTGGCCGTCGATCCCGACGCCGGCGAGGAGACCAAGAAGCGCTACCACTTCCCCTACGGCGACTTCTCGACGGTCAACCGGGCCGCGCTCATCCACGGCAAGCAGCGCGCCGCGCAGAACGACCACGACGAGGTCGAGAAGGCGTTCGACGACCTGCTGCAGCGGCTGGACGAGGAGCGGTCCTGAGGGGCGGGGCCGCCACCGGCTCCTGAGCGCTCCACGGGCGCGGGACGGGCGCACTGTCGCTCCCGGCGCCTAGGCTCGGATCGTGGAGCGACGGATCTTCGGGATCGAGACCGAGTACGGCGTCACGTGCACCTTCAAGGGGCAGCGACGGCTGTCCCCGGACGAGGTGGCCCGCTACCTGTTCCGGCGGGTGGTCTCCTGGGGCCGCAGCTCCAACGTCTTCCTGCGCAACGGCTCCCGGCTCTACCTCGACGTCGGCAGCCACCCCGAGTACGCCACCGCCGAGTGCGACGACCTCACCGAGCTCGTGGTCCACGACAAGGCGGGGGAGCGCATCCTCGAAGGCCTGCTCGTCGACGCCGAGCAGCGGCTGGCCGAGGAGGGCGTCACCGGCGACATCTACCTGTTCAAGAACAACACCGACTCGGCGGGCAACAGCTACGGCTGCCACGAGAACTACCTGGTGGGCCGGCACGGCGAGTTCAGCCGGCTGGCCGACGTCCTCATCCCGTTCCTGGTCAGCAGGCAGATCGTCGTCGGCGCCGGCAAGGTGCTGCAGACACCGCGGGGTGCGGTCTACTGCGTCAGCCAGCGCGCCGAGCACATCTGGGAGGGCGTCTCCAGCGCCACCACGCGCTCGCGGCCGATCATCAACACCCGCGACGAGCCGCACGCCGACGCCGAGAAGTACCGGCGGCTGCACGTCATCGTCGGCGACTCCAACATGAGCGAGGCGACGACGCTGCTCAAGGTCGCCATGACCGACCTCGTCCTGCGCATGATCGAGGCGGGCGTCCCGATCCGGGACATGACGCTGGAGAACCCGATCCGCGCCATCCGCGAGATCAGCCACGACATGACCGGCCGGCGCAAGGTGCGGCTCTCCAACGGCCGGGAGATGTCGGCGCTGGAGATCCAGCGCGAGTACCACGACCGGGCCCTGGAGTTCGCCGACCGCGAGGGCGTCTCGCCGGTGCACCGCCAGATGCTCGAGCTGTGGTGCCGCGTGCTCAAGGCCGTCGACGGGGAGGACCTGAGCCTCATCGACCGCGAGATCGACTGGGCCATCAAGTACCGCCTGCTCGAGCGCTACCGTTCCAGCCGCGACCTGCCGCTGTCCTCGCCCCGGATCGCCCAGATGGACCTCGCATACCACGACATCAGCCGGACCCGCGGCCTGTACTACCTGCTGGAGCGGGCCGGCCAGGTCGACCGGGTGGCCCACGAGCCGCGCATCTTCGAGGCCAAGAACGTGCCGCCGCAGACCACCCGCGCCAAGCTCCGTGGCGAGTTCATCCGCAAGGCCCAGGAGAAGCGCCGCGACTTCACCGTCGACTGGGTCCACCTCAAGCTCAACGACCAGGCCCAGCGCACCGTCCTGTGCAAGGACCCGTTCAAGGCCGTGGACGACCGCGTCGAGAAGTTGATCGCCTCCATGTGACGCCGCTTCTCCGCGGAGAAACTGTCTGCTCTTCCGCGGAGAAGCAGGGTCAGGGAGCCGGCTCGCCCGCCGGCTCGGCGTCGGGGTCCACCGGGACGGCCAGGGCCGCGTACCGGCCCGCGGCTGCGGCGGCCAGGAAGTACGCGCGCTCCTCGGGCATGCCGCGCCCCATGGTGCGCAGCGGCACGGGGGACAGGCCCAGCGCCTCCTCGAGACCATCGGTGTCCACCCACACGACGGGGTTCCGCGCCGGCTGGCCGGCGAGGTCCTCGTCGACCTGCGACCCGAGCTCCGAGCCCAGCCCGCGCGGCGCGACCAGGGTCACCCCGCCCAGGGCCACCCGGCCGAACGCGGTCAGCGAGTGGTGCGAGACCCCGCGGTGGCGCGGACGGGAATCGGCGTCGGAGATGCGCAGCGCCCCGATGGGCTGGCCGCCGAGCACGGTCACCGCGTTGCACGCCTCGCCCGCCGCGACCCCGGAGAAGCCCCAGGGCGTCCCGGTCCCGAGGTTGCCCGGACCCTGCGTGACGATCGCCAGGTCGGCGCCCAGCACGTGCCGGGCCGCGAGCAGGCCGGTGTGCACCGTCACCGCCTCGAGGTCGCCACCGAAGGACTGGCCGACGGTGACGACGCCGGCCAGCGACTTGTGCAGCGCGTCGATGGTGCGCGAGAACCCGGCCGCGAGCGCCCCGCCGTCGGTCATGACGTAGGCAACCTTCAGGTCGGGGTCGGTGGCCAGCGCACCGATGAGCACCGCCGGCAGCGCCGAGTGCAGGTCGGCCACCACGACCGGCATGCCGCCGAGGTCGTCGGCCTCGGCCAGCGTCGTGTGGTGCTCGGTGTCCTGCTCGTCGACGCCCTGCACGGTCACCTGCAGCGGCGTGTAGCGCGCCTTCACCAGGTGCCCGGGGCCGGTCGGGTCGTCCGGCAGCCGGTCGGGGACGGCGACGACCAGGGCGTACCCGCCGGTGCCCAGGTTCTGCGCCCACGCGGTGGTGTTCAGCAGCACGGTGTCGCCGACCTGCGGCACGCCGACCAGCGAGGGGTACGCCAGGGCCCGGACGTCGCCGTCGTCGGGCACCGCGACCGTGAGCTCCAGCGAGTCGTGTCCGGCTCGCCCCAGCGCCGTCACCTCGCCACGCCGCCAGCGGATGCGGGTCGGGACGGGAGAGCTCATGTCCGCAGGCTAACCAGCGTCCCGGGGGACGGCCGGTCGGCAGGCCCCCAGCAGGGGCCCGCTGCGAGCGCGCGAGTGGCGGGGGGCAGGGGGTCCTTCCTCTAGCCTGGGCAGCATGGCGGCCAAGCGGGCGGAACGACTGGTGAACCTGGTCATCGCGCTGCTGAGCACCCGCCAGTACGTCACGGCGGCCCGCATCCGCGCCACGGTGCCCGGCTACGAGGCCGACGACGGCACCGACCGTGCCGACGAGGCCTTCAAGCGGATGTTCGAACGGGACAAGGCCGAGCTCCGCGAGATGGGCGTGCCGCTGGAGACCGGCCGCACCAGCGCCTTCGACACCGAGGACGGCTACCGCATCGCCCGGGCGGACTACGAGCTGCCCGAGATCCAGCTCACCGGCGAGGAGGCCGCCGCGGTCGGCCTGGCCCTCCGGCTGTGGGAGTCCGCCCAGCTCGCCGGCGCCGCGCAGAGCGCGCTGGTGAAGCTCCGGGCAGCCGGGGTCGACGTCGAAGCCGGCGGAGGCATCCCGCTCCAGCCCCGGCTGGGCGCCGGCGAGCCCGCCTTCGAGCCGGTCTACGCCGCCGCCCGCGACCGCCGGACCCTGCAGTTCGACTACCAGCGCCCCGACGAGGACGCCCCCGCCGGCCGCCGGGTGCAGCCCTGGGGCGTCATCGCCTGGCACGGCCGCTGGTACCTGGGCGGGCTGGACCTCGACCGGCAGCAGCCGCGGATGTTCCGGCTCTCCCGGGTCGTCGGCACGCCGAAGGCCACCGGCCCCGCCGGGGCGTTCGAGCCGCCGGCCGACCTCGACCTCGGCGCCATGGTCGCCTCGCAGGTGGGCGGGCAGGAGCAGGTGGTCGTGGTGCGCGCCCGCCCCGGCACGGCGATCGGCCTGCGCCGCTGGGCCACGTCGCTGGGCCCCACCGAGGACGGGACCGAGGACCGGCTCGAGCTGCGCACGACCGAGCCGTGGGGGCTGGCCGGTCAGCTGGCCGCACTGGGTGCCGACGTCGTCGTCGAGTCACCCGCCGAGGTCCGCGAGGCCGTGATCGCCCGGCTCACCCGCCTGGCCGCGATGGGAGCGTCCGCGTGAGCGTCACCAGCACGCCCGACCGGATGACCCGCCTGCTGGCGCTCATCCCGTACCTGACCGCACGCCCGGACGGCGTCCGCGTGCAGGAGGCGGCCCGCGACTTCGGCGTCACCGAGCGGCAGCTGCAGCGCGACCTCGAACTGCTGTGGATGTGCGGGCTGCCCGGCCACGGCCCGGGCGACCTCATCGACCTGTCCTTCGAGGGCGACCGCGTGCACGTCACCTTCCCCGCGGGCATGGTGCGGCCGCTGCGGCTGACCACCGACGAGGCCGTCGCGCTCGTCGTGGCGCTGAAGACCCTGCTCGACCTGCCGGGCCTGGCCGAGCGCGAGGCCGTCAGCAGGGCGCTGGCCAAGGTGTCGGCCACGGCCGGGCACGCCGCGGAGTCGACGCCGGTGGCCGTCAGCGTCGACGCCCGGGAGGAGACCCTTGCGGTCGTCCGGGAGGCTCTGCAGCGGAAGCGGGCCCTGCACCTGCACTACTACGTGCCCACCCGCGACGAGCGGACCGAGCGCACCGTCGACCCGATGCGGCTGCTGCTGGTCGACGGGCGCTGGTACCTGGAGGCCTGGTGCCGCCGGGTCGAGGGCGTGCGGCTGTTCCGCCTCGACCGGGTCGACGACGTCGTCGTCCTCGACGAGCCGGCCGCTCCGCCGCCGGAGGCGCACGGCCGGGACGTCGAGGCCGGGGTCTACCAGCCCGACCCCGGCTCGCCGGTGGTGCGGCTGCGGCTCACCCGCCGCGCCCGCTGGGTGGCGGAGTACTACCCGGTCGAGTCGGCCACGCCCGTGGAGGACCCGCCCGGCGGGCTCGCCGTCACGGTGCGCACCGCGGACCTCGCGTGGGCCCGCAGGCTGGTGGCCTCGCTCGGCGGGGACGCGCTGGTCGACGAGCCGGCCGGCCTGGCCGACGAGATCGCCGCCGGTGCGCGGGCCGCACTGGCCCGGTACGGCGTCGAGGCGCCGGCTCCGGCCGGCGCCAGCGGCTAGGGTCGCAGCCGTGCTCCTGCTGGTCGTGTGGATCGTCGTCGTGGTGCTGTCCGTCGTCGTCCTGGGCGCGCTCGCGTTCGGCGTCCTGGGGGCCCGCGCCCGGCTGGCGCGGGAGGTCACCGCCTTCGAGCGCGAGGTGCGCCCGCTGCTGGATCAGGTCGCGGCCACGACGGATCGGGCTGCTCCGGCGGCGGACGAGCGCTGACGTCGCGGGGGAGCAACCTCCGTCGGGCGTAGCATCAGCGCGGTAGACCCCACCCCTTGGAGGACCAGTGAATCTCGGCGCGATGGAGATCGGCCTGATCATCCTGGCCGTCCTGCTGCTGTTCGGCTACAAGAAGCTGCCCGACGCCTCGCGGTCGCTGGGCCGGTCGCTGCGCATCTTCAAGGGCGAGATGAAGGGCATGAAGGACGACGACGTCCAGGCCAAGGACCCGGCGCACACCACGCCGGTCCGCGGCGAGATCGTCGCGTCCGCAGCTCCGGCGACGCCCGCCGAGGCGGACCTGTCCGCCCAGCTGCAGGACGAGGCCCGCGTCGCCGAGGCGCGCGCGGCCGAGCTGCGCGCCCGCGCCGATCGGGCCCGCACGTCCGACCGCCCCCTCTGACCCACCCGCACCAAGCAGGTCGACGGTGAGCAGTTCCCGGCTGCGTCGACGACGCGCTCCTCGTGACGAGGCCGCGACCATGTCGCTGGTTGCCCACCTCACGGAGCTGCGCAACCGCATCGCGAAGGCGCTGCTGGCACTGCTGATCGCCACCGCCTTTTCTTTCTGGTGGTACGAGCACGGCCTCGGGGACTTCATCCGGGCGCCCTACTGCGGCCTGGATGAGGACCTCCGGTACGGCGGCGACGACTCCGGGGGCTGCGGCCTGCTCATCACCGACGTCTTCGGTGGTGTGTTCATCCGCCTGAAGGTCGCCTTCCTCGCCGGCACTGTCCTGTCGGCGCCCTTCTGGCTGTACCAGCTCTGGGCGTTCATCACGCCGGGGCTCAAGCGCAACGAGAAGCGGTACGGAATCGGCTTCGTCGCCGTCTCCTCGCTGCTGTTCGCCCTCGGCGCGCTCCTGGCCTACGTCTCCCTGTCCAAGGGGCTGGAGCTGCTCCTGACGCTGGCCGGCGACGGCGTGGTCATCGCGCTCACCGCGCAGGACTACATCGGGTTCGTCCTCTCGCTGCTGGTCGCCTTCGGCGTCAGCTTCGAGGTGCCGCTGATCGCCGTCGCGCTCAACCTGGTCGGGGTGCTGAGCCACGAGGTGCTGGCCCGCAGCCGGCGCTGGATCTTCTTCCTCACCATCGTCTTCGCCGCGTTCGTGACGCCGACGCAGGACCCGTTCACGATGCTGCTCATGGCCGGTCCGATGATCGCCCTGTTCGAGGTCGCCATCCAGATCGCCCGGTTCGTGGACCGGCGGCGCGCCAAGCGGGCGGCCATCGAGGCCTTCCACGACCTCGACGACGACGAAGCCTCGCCGCTGGACGCGCGCCCGTCGTCCCTGGACGAGCCGCAGGGCTCCACGTCCACGTCGCCCCGCGGCTGACCGGGCGCCCCGTGGACGTCGCCGTCCTCGTCAGCGCCGCCGCCGGGCGGGGACGGGCCCGAGCCCTCGGTGAGACGGTGCTCCGGGAGCTCCGCGCCGCGGGGCTGGACCCGCGGGTGCTGCCGGCGACCAGCGGAGCGGAGGCCGCGAGCAGGGCGCGGGAGGCCGTGGCCGCGGGGGCCGCCGCGGTGGTGGCGGTCGGCGGGGACGGCACCGCGCACGCCGCGCTCCAGGCGGTGGCGGGCACCGGGACGCCGCTGGGTCTGGTGGCCGCGGGCACGGGCAACGACCTGGCCCTGGCCCTCGGCGTGCCGGCCGACCCCGCCGCCGCCGTCCGCGCGCTCGCCGGGGACCTGCGTGCGGGAGAGGCCCGCACCCTCGACGCCGGGCGGGTGGGCGATCGCTGGTGGGCCACGGTGCTGTGCTGCGGGTTCGACTCCGCGGTCACCGACCGCGCCAACCGGCTGCGCTGGCCGCGCGGACGGCGCCGGTACGACCTGGCCGTGCTCGTGGAGCTCGCCCGGCTGCGTCCCTACGAGATCACCCTCGGCCTGGACGGCGAGTCCCGGACGCTGCCGGCCACGATGATCGCCATCGGCAACACCGCCTGGTACGGGGGCGGCCTGCCGATCTGCCCGGGCGCCGACCCCGCGGACGGCCTCCTGGACGTCACCGTCGTCGGCCCCACCACCCGGCGCGGGCTGGTCCGGACCCGTCCGCTGCTGGCCGACGGCTCGCACGTGGCGCACCCGTCGGTGCAGGTGTTCCGGGCCGCGCGCGTGCAGCTGTCCTGCCCCGGCGTCACGACGTACGCCGACGGCGAGGTGATCGCGCCCCTGCCGGTCGCCGTGGAGTGCGTGCCGGGCGCGCTGACCGTCGTGGGCGCCGGCCCCGCCACGATCAGCTGACCTGATCGTGCGGTGTCCCCCCTCACCGCGGGACGTGAGGGAGGACGCGCCATGATCAGGGAACCTGATCGTGGCGGCGAGCCGGGAGCGGGGAGCGCGCATAACGTGGGGGCATGTCCAGCCCCGCTGAGCGGTACGCCGCTGCCCGGCGCCGGACGGCTCATCCGGACCTCGCCGAGTTCACCGCCGAGCTGGGCTTCTCGCTCGACCCGTTCCAGGTCGAGGCGTGCGAGGCGCTCGACCGGGGTTCCGGCGTGCTCGTCTGCGCGCCCACGGGCGCCGGGAAGACCGTCGTGGGCGAGTTCGCCGTCCACAAGGCGCTCTCCGAGGGGCGCAAGGCGTTCTACACGACGCCGATCAAGGCGCTGTCGAACCAGAAGTACAACGACCTCGTCGGGCGCTACGGGCCCGAGCGGGTCGGTCTGCTGACCGGCGACAACGCGATCAACGGCGACGCGCCCGTGGTGGTGATGACCACCGAGGTGCTGCGCAACATGCTCTACGCCGAGTCGCCCGCCCTGCTCGGCCTCGGCTACGTGGTCATGGACGAGGTGCACTACCTCGCCGACCGCTTCCGCGGCGCGGTCTGGGAGGAGGTGATCATCCACCTGCCGCCGTCGGTCACGCTGGTCTCGCTGTCGGCGACGGTCAGCAACGCCGAGGAGTTCGCCGACTGGCTGGTCACCGTGCGCGGCGACACCGAGGTCGTCGTCAGCGAGGTGCGGCCCATCCCGCTGTGGCAGCACATGCTCGTCGGCAACCGGGTGTTCGACCTGTTCTCCCTGCGTCCCGCGGCACACGCCGCCGAGCACGGGGACAGCCCGCGCCCGCTGTCCACCCGCGAGCGCGGCGCCTCGGTGGTCGATCCCGAACTGGTCCGGTACGTCCGCGAGCACGAGCGGCGGATCGAGGGCTGGGGTGGTCCCGGCCGGCGGGAGTCCTCGCACAAGCCCCGGTACCGGCCCCCGGCGCGCTTCGACGTGATCGAGCGGCTGGACAAGGCGGGCCTGCTGCCGGCGATCACCTTCGTGTTCAGCCGCAACGGCTGCGACGCCGCCGTCCAGCAGTGCCTGCTGAGCGGCCTGCGGCTCACCGACGAGGTCGAGCGGGCCGAGATCGCCGCGATCATCGACGAGCGCACCGGCTCGCTGCCGGAGGAGGACCTGCACGTCCTCGGCTTCTGGGAGTGGCGCGAGGGCCTCCTCGCCGGACTGGCGGCCCACCACGCCGGGCTGGTCCCGGCGTTCAAGGAGACCGTCGAGGAGTGCTTCGTCCGCGGCCTGGTGAAGGCGGTCTTCGCCACCGAGACCCTCGCGCTGGGCATCAACATGCCGGCGCGCACCGTCGTCCTCGAGCGGCTGGTGAAGTGGAACGGCGAGGCGCACGTCGACGTGACGGCGGGGGAGTACACCCAGCTCACCGGCCGGGCCGGCCGCCGCGGCATCGACGTGGAGGGGCACGCCGTCGTCATCTGGGCGCCCGGCATGGACCCCTCGGTCGTCGCGGGCCTGGCCAGCACCCGCACGTACCCGCTGCGGTCGAGCTTCCGGCCGAGCTACAACATGGCGGTCAACCTGGTCGGCTCCTTCGGCCGGGCCCGGGCACGGGAGCTGCTGGCGTCGTCGTTCGCCCAGTTCCAGGCCGACCGGTCCGTGGTCGGCCTGGCGCGCGCCGCGGCACGGCACGAGCGCGAGGCCGAGCAGAACGCGCGCGACATGCACTCCGACCGCGGGGACGTGGGGGAGTACGCGCAGCTGCGCCGCGACATCTCCGACCGCGAGAAGGACCTCTCCCGCGACTCGCAGGCCAAGCGCCGGATGGAGGCCGCCGACGCGCTCGCCGCGCTCCGCCCCGGCGACGTCATCCGGGTGCCCTCGGGGCGCAGGCAGGGGCTGGCCGTCGTCCTGGACCCGGGCGTCTCCGATCTCGCCGACCCCCGCCCGCTGGTGCTCACCGAGGACAAGTGGGCCGGTCGGCTGGCCTCGATCGACTTCCCGACGCCGGTGTCCGCGCTGGCGCGGGTGCGGGTGCCGAAGAACTTCAACCACCGCAGCCCGCACGCCCGCCGGGATCTCGCCGCCACCCTGCGCAACGCCCGCGTCGACCACGACCTGGGCGCCCGCATGGTGCGCAAGGGCCGGTCGGCCGCCGCGGACGACCCGGTGCTCGCCGACCTGCGGGCCGCACTGCGCCGCCACCCGGTGCACGCGCTGCCCGACCGGGAGGAGCGGGTCCGGGTGGCCGAGCGCTGGCTGCGCTCGGTCCGGGAGGCCGAGGCGCTGCACCGGACGATGGCCGAGCGCACCGGCTCGCTGACCCGGCAGTTCGACGCGACCTGCGACGTCCTCGAGGAGCTGGGCTACCTCGTGCCCGAGCCGGCGCAGCTGGTACCCGCCGACACGGTGGTCATGGGCGCGGTGGACGACGCCCCGGTGGTGACCGACGACGGGCGGCGGCTGGCCCGGATCTGGTCCGAGGCCGACCTGCTGGTCGCCGAGTGCCTGCGCGCGCGGGCGTGGCGCGGGCTGAACGCCGCCGAGCTGGCCGCGGCCGCCTCGACGCTGGTCTTCGAGGCCCGGCGCGACCTGGTGTCCCTGCCCGCGATCCCGTCCGGGAAGGTCACCGCGGCGGTGGCGGAGATGCGGCAGGTCAGGGCCCGGCTGCAGGACGTCGAAGCCGCCCACGGCGTGCGGGCGACGCGCGACCTGGACCTCGGTTTCGCCTGGGCCGCCTACCGGTGGGCCGACGGCCAGAGCCTGGACCGGGTGCTGGCCGGCGCGGAGCAGGCGGGCACCGAGCTGTCCGGCGGTGATTTCGTCCGCTGGATGCGCCAGCTGATCGACCTGCTGGACCAGGTGGCCACGGTGGCCGACGACGCGGTGGCGTCGGTAGCGCGCGCCGCGGTCGGCAAGGTCCGGCGGGGCGTCGTCGCCGTCGCGGTGGGCGGCTGACCGGTGACCGGCCGGACGACCGCCGGGAGCGGGGGAGGAGCGGGATGAGCGACCCGCAGCTCCCGCCCGCCGAGGTGTCCGCCGCGGGCGAGCCGCAGCAGCGGTCCCGCCGTCCCCTGTACGGCGGACTGGCGCTCATCGCGCTGCTGCTGGTCCTCGCCCTGGCGATCGGCCGGTTCCTCGGCCCGACGCTGCTGGACGCCAACGCCGTCGAGCGGGACGTCGCCGAGCAGTTCGAGGAGCGCCACGGCGTCGCCCTCGAGCTCTCCTGCGAGCAGGAGATGCTGGTCGCCTCGGGGGAGGTCTACAGCTGCAGCGGACGGACCGCCGATCGCGAGGAGGTCACCATCGAGGTCCGGATCGCGGACTCGCTGGACGGCGCCTACAGCTGGATCGAGGTCTGACCGCGCGGCTCAGCCGAGGGCGTCGGCGGGCCAGCGCAGCGCGGCGCCGAGGCGCCCCAGCGAGGACTCCAGCCCGTGCCGGGCGGCCAGCTCCGCCAGTGCGCCGGGGTGGGCCGGTGAACGGGGCAGGGCTCCCTCCACCGCGGGCATGTCGATGTCCTTCGCCACGGCGACGACCACCGGCGCACGGTCCAGGTACTCCGTGGCCGCGTGCAGCTTCTTGAGGACGGCGGCGGTCAGCGGCGGCTTCGCGACGACGGTGCGGGCGGCCGCGGCGCGGATACCGGCCAGGTCGCCGAACTCGTTGATCAGGGCCGCCGCGGTCTTGGCGCCGACGCCGGCCACCCCGGGCAGCCCGTCGCTGGGATCGCCGCGGAGCACCGCGAAGTCGGCGTAGGCACGGCCGGGGATGCCGTACTTCGCGGCGACGGCGGCCTCGTCCACGGACTCGATGTCAGCGATGCCGCGGTTCGTGTAGAGCACCCGGATCCCGCGCTCGTCGTCGACCAGCTGGAACAGGTCGCGGTCGCCGGTGACGATGTCGACGGGGCCACGGGCGCGCGTGGCGAGGGTCCCGATGACGTCGTCGGCCTCGTAGCCCGGGGCACCGACGCGGTCGATGCCGGCGGCCGCCAGGACCTCGACGAGGACCGGCACCTGGGGGCCGAGCTCGTCGGGCACCTCCTCGCCTCCCTCGGGAGCCACCCGGTGGGCCTTGTACGAGGGCAGTGCCTCGATGCGGAAGGCGGGCCGCCAGTCGTCGTCCCAGCAGGCGACCAGCCGGTCCGGGCCGTGCGCGGTGAGCAGCCGGGCGGTCATGTCGAGGAAGCCGCGGACGGCGTTGATGGGACGCCCGTCGGGCGTCGTCACGCTGGTGGGCACGCCGTAGAAGGCCCGGAAGTACAGCGCGGCGGCGTCCAGCAGCATGGTCGTCACGGGCGCCGACGCTAGCGGTTCGGCATCTCGTGCGGAGTTCGTCGGGGCCCGTGGATAGTCTGCGCCGGTGGGAACCGCCTCCGTGCCGCCGAAAACCGGCCCGCTCGTGACTCCCGAGCGGGTGCGTGCGGCGCGCTCGCTCGCCGCCGAGGCCGGCACCGACCTCCTCGTCCTCACGCCGGGGTCGGACCTGCGGTACCTCACCGGGTACGACGCGCACGCCATGGAGCGCCTGACGGCGCTGGCCGTGCCGAGCGCGGGCGAGCCCTTCCTCGTCGTCCCCCGGCTCGAGGCCCCGATGGTCGACGTGAGCCCGGCCGGTGCGCTCGGCCTCGAGATGCTCGCCTGGGACGAGACGGACGACCCCTTCGCGCTGCTCGCCGGGGCCGCGACCGCCCGGCTGGGCGCCGCGCCGACCCGCGTGGCCGTGGGTGCGCGCACCTGGGCCGAGCACGCCCTCGGCGTCCAGCGGGCACTGCCGGGTTCGACCCTGGAGCTGGCGGGGCCGGTGCTGGACCGGCTGCGCATGGTGAAGTCGGCCGCCGAGATCGAGGAGCTGGCGCTGGCCGGCGCCGCCATCGACCGGGTGCACGCCCGCATGGCGGAGTTCCTCACCGTCGGCCGCACCGAGGCCGCCATCGGCGCCGACATCGCCGCGGCGATCCTGGAGGAGGGGCACGTCGGCGTGGACTTCACGATCGTGGGGTCGGGCCCGAACGGCGCCAGCCCGCACCACGAGCTGTCCGACCGCGTGGTGCAGGCCGGCGACGTCGTCGTCATCGACATCGGCGGGGAGACGGCGACCGGCTACCGCTCGGACTGCACGCGCACCTACGTGGTCGGCGGCGACGCGGAGCCCGACGTCGCCGAGTGGTACGCCGTCCTGCACGCCGCACAGCAGGCCTCCGTCGCCGCCGTCCGGCCCGGTGTCACCGCCGCGCAGGTCGACGCCGCAGCCAGGGACGTCATCGCCGGCGCCGGGTGGGGTGAGCACTTCATCCACCGCACGGGCCACGGCATCGGCCTGGACTCGCACGAGGCGCCCTACATCGTGGCGGGCAACGACTTGCCGCTCGTCCCCGGCATGGCGTTCTCGGTGGAGCCGGGCATCTACCTGCCCGGACGGTGCGGCGCCCGCATCGAGGACATCGTCGTGTGCACCGAGGACGGCGTCCGCTCGCTGAACGGCGGTCCGCGTGAGCTCGTCGAACTCCCCGGCTGAGTCCGCGGCGGTCCCGGTCGATGTCGACCGGCTGCTGCTCGCGGCTCTGGCACGCGACGGGCGGGCCAGCTACACCGAGCTGGCCGAGAAGGTCGGGCTCTCGGTATCGGCCGTGCACCAGCGCGTCCGCAGGCTGGAGCAGCGCGGCCTGATCACCGGCTACCGCGCCACGCTCGACCCGAGGCTGCTCGGACTGCCGCTGACCGCGTTCGTCTCCATCACCCCCATCGGCGCCCAGAACGAGGACCCGCCGGCACTGCTGGCCCACCTCCCGGCCATCGAGGAGTGCCACTCGGTCGCCGGGCAGGAGAGCTACATCCTCAAGGTCCGGGTCGCCTCACCGGACGCGCTCGAGATGCTGCTGCGCGAGATCCGGGCGTGCGCCAACGTGTCCACCCGGACGACGGTCGTGCTCTCCACCCTCTACGAGGATCGTCCACCCCTCTGACCCCGCTGGACATGTGTTCGAACACGTGTTCGTATGGTGGTCATGCGGTGGGAAGCACAGCGGCTGGATCTCGACGAGCCCACGGCCCTGCCGGGCCTGTCGAGCATCCGGGGCCTGCTGCGCAGCGTGCAGGTGCCGGAGTTCCCGGGCCTGACCTTCCACGAGGTGCGGTCGCACTCGGCCCTCAATCGCGTGCCCGGCGATTCCGCCATGCCGTTCCCGTACACGATCAACCCGTACCGGGGATGCAGTCATTCGTGCGTGTATTGCCTGGCCGGCGACACCCTCGTCCTCATGGCCGACGGCCGGCAGAAGCCGATCTCCGAGCTGCGCGTCGGTGACCGGATCGTCGGAACCGAAAGACGGGGGACCTACCGGCACTACGTCACGACGGACGTCCTCGCGCACTGGTCCACGGTGAAACCGGCATACCGGGTCTCCTTGGCCGATGGCACAGAGCTGACCGCAAGTGGCGACCACCGGTTCCTCACGGGCCGGGGGTGGAAGCACGTCACCGGTTCCATGGCCGGGCGAGAGCGCCGGCCCTACCTCACGACCAACGACGCTCTGCTCGGCTTCGGACATGCGACGTCCCCGATCGCTGCCTGCCAGCAGTACCGGCGGGGCTATCTCACCGGGATGGTCCGCGGCGACGCGAACCTGAAGGTCTACCGGTACCAGCGGGCCGGGCGCGCACACGGCGACGTCCACAGGTTCCGACTCGCTCTGGCGGACGTGGACGGACTGACCCGTACGCAGGCATACCTGGCGATGGAGGGGGTTGCGACCGACCAGTTCGTCTTCGCGGCGGCCACCGCGAACCGGAGGGCCATGACGGCGATCCGCGCGTCCGCCGCTGCAACCGTCGCGCGGGTCCGGGAGCTCGTCGAGTGGCCCAGCGAGGCGACCGGTGCATGGCAGCGCGGATTCCTCGCCGGCATCTTCGATGCAGAAGGGAGCCGCAGCCAGGGTGTCCTCCGGATCAGCAACGCGGACGACGAGATCCTGACCCGGACCCAGCAGGCTCTTGCTGCGTTCGACTTCGACGCCGTCCTCGAGGACCGGGGCCTCGAGAACAGGGTGCGCAGCATTCGCCTCAGGGGCGGACTCAAGGAGCACATGCGGTTCCTGCAGTTCACGGACCCGGCGATCCGCCGGAAGTGCGCCGTCGAGGGCATCGCCGTGAAGAGCGATGCGGACCTCCGAGTCGTCGCGGTGGAGGCCGTCGGACTCGAGATGCCGATGTACGACATCACAACGGGCACCGGGGACTTCATCGCCAACGGCGTCATCAGCCACAACTGCTTCGCTCGGAAAACCCACGAATGGCTCGAATTCGATTCCGGACGCGACTTCGACACCCAGGTCGTGGTGAAGACGAACCTGGTCGAGGTGCTGCGTCGCGAGCTGGCCCGGGCCTCGTGGACGCGGGAGCACGTCGCGCTGGGCACGAACACCGACCCCTACCAGCGCACCGAGGGGCGCTACGCGCTCATGCCCGGCGTCATCCGCGCACTGGCCGGGTCGGGGACGCCGTTCTCGATCCTCACCAAGGGCACGCTGCTGCGCCGGGACATCCCGCTGCTGGTGGACGCCGCCCGCCAGGTGCCCCTCGGTCTCGGCGTCTCGATGGCCATCTGGGACGACGACCTGCACCAGGCGCTCGAGCCGGGCGTGCCCACGCCGCGGGCGCGGCTGGACCTGGTCCGGACCCTCGCGGACGCCGGGCTGCCCTGCGGGGTCTTCCTCGCCCCCGTGCTGCCCGGGCTGACCGACGACGAGGACTCGCTCGACGCGGCGCTCGGCGCGGTCGCGGCGGCCGGCGCCACCGGCGTCACCGTCATTCCGCTGCACCTGCGCCCCGGCGCCCGCGAGTGGTTCATGGCCTGGCTCCGGACCGCGCACCCCGGGCTGGTGCCGCGCTACGAGCGGATGTACGCCCGCCGCGCCTACGTGTCCGCCGAGTACCGCACCTGGCTGGCGCAGCGGGTCGCGCCGCTGCTCGCCCGGCACGGACTGGATCGACAGTCCGGGGGAGGGGCGCGCAGTGCCGACGGAACGCTCGTGAGCGGGGTGCCCGGTGACGAGGAGGTCGGCTTCCCCCGCGGCAGCCTGCCCACCGGTGGGATGCCGGGCGTCCGACCGGCGAGCGAGAGCGCGGCTGCCACGGCACCGGCGGCTCCGCCGGCGGCCGGCGAACAGCTGTCGCTGCTCTGACCGGGCGCGCCCGGTGACGGGCCGGTCGCTCAGCCGGCGAGGCGCCCGGCCCGGGCCACCGAGCGCGCCGCCCGCACGACGCCGCGGGCGGAGACCGGCGGCGCACCGGCAGCCAGCGCGAGGCGGCGGAAGGAGTCGTAGGACAGCTCGCGGTACGCGGCCGCCAGTTCGGCCGCGGCCGCGTACCGCGACGGGGGAGCGGTGGCCCGGAGGTGGTGGGCCGTGCGGCCGGCGTGCTTCGCGAAGGTCACCTGCAGCGCCTGGTTGGACAGCCGCCCACCGATCCTCGAGTCCAGCCCCGGCCCCCGGCGCAGCGCCGGCAGTACCCACGGACTGGCCGCCAGCGCGGGGTACCGCTCGCGCACGGACTCCCACGCGTGCCAGGCGGTCAGCGCGCCGGGAACCACCCACTCCCCGTCGTCGGTGCGCAGCACCAGCCGACGGCTGCCGGCGTGCACCTGGTCGCGTCGCAGGGAACGGAACATGCCGACCGGAGCCGGCCACGCGAGCGCCAGGGCGCACCAGGCGACGGCGCGCACGTGCTCGGGGTCCTGGTCCCGCAGCTCGGTGAGCGCGCGCAGGTCCAGCTGCACCGGGTCGGGCTCCGGGGTGGGCGCGCGCGGCAGCGCCAGCCCGCCGTAGCGGGCGACCTTGCTGTACAGCGCCACGGTCGCGGGCTTCCACTCGCGCGCCGTGGCGATCGGCCCCAGGCCGGTCTGCGCCAGCTCGTCCGGGCCGACACCCAGTTCCAGGGCGGCCTCGGCCAGCCGTCGCCACTGGGTCTCGTAGCCCGGGGGTGCGGGCCACCGGCGCCACGCGCGCTCCGGAGCAGGGGCGGGCATCTCCGGCAACGGCTGCTGCCACGCACGCGACATGTCGGAATACTACCGTTATCCCCAACAACAGTGCGACTTCTCCACTGTGGTCATCTGCCGAAGAATCGCCGTGCCGCCCTCCGGGCGGCGTGTCACCGAGGCCGAGGGCTCCGAGCCCCGCCTCCACCGGCCGGGCGACGGTCGCGCGGGTTGGTTAGGGTCCGCCCATGTACACCGCGAGCTGGCGCGACGTCGTCCGGAGAGACCTGTTCGGCGCATCGCCGAGCCGCCGGGACCGCCCGTACCGGTTCGTGGTCCGGCTGTGCCTGGTGGTGTTCCACCTGTTCCGCTTCCGGTTCGACGTGCGCGGGTCCCAGCACGTCCCGGTCAGCGGTGGCGCCATCATCTGCAGCAACCACGTCAGCTTCTTCGACTTCACGTTCCTCGGCCTGGGCGCGATCTCCCAGCACCGGCTGGTCCGGTTCATGGCCAAGTCGGCGGTGTTCGACCACTGGTTCGCCGGGCCCTTCATGCGCGCCATGCGCCACATCCCGGTCGATCGCAAGGCCGGCGCGGCGGCATTCGACGCCGCCGTCCGTGCGCTCAAGGACGGCGAGGTCGTCGGGGTCTTCCCCGAGGCGACCATCAGCCGCAGCTTCACGGTCAAGGACCTGAAGGCCGGCGCCGCCCGGATGGCCATCGACGCCGGCGTCCCGATCATCCCGGCCGCGGTCTGGGGCGGGCACCGGGTGGCGACCAAGGGGCACAAGGTGGAGCTGCGCCGCGGTGTGCCGGTCATGGTCTTCCTGGGGGCGCCGATCGTCCCGGAGCCGGGGGAGAAGGTGCAGCCGCTGCTGCGCCGCACCCGCGCGGCGATGGAGGCGCTCCTGGAGGAGGCGCAGCGGGACTATCCCGACCGGCCGGCCGGCCCGGAGGAGAGTTGGTGGCTGCCCGCACGCCTCGGCGGCACCGCGCCCACGCCGGAGGAGGCGGCGGTCGCCGACTCCGCCCGCGCGGCCGGCCACGGGCCCAAGGCGCCGAAGAAGACGCTCCCGGAGCGTGTCACCGGGCTGCTGCGCCGCCGCTGAGCCCACCCGGCCGGGGGTCGGGGGGCCGGGACCGGCCCCGTGCGGCGCAACGCCACCCAGGGTTGCGCTCATTGGGGACGCCCCGCCGGGCGCATGGCCCCGGCGGCGGTCCGGATCCACGCGCCGTCGCCGTCCGCGGGGCAGATAACGATCCGGTTACAGTGACCCACATCGCTACCGTAGGTATCTGATCGGGCGCGGAGTGTTCTTACAGTCCCTGCAGTTCCTCACCGGGAGCACCGAGACGTGCCTCCCCGGATCGAGCGTGCGGGCCCTCCGGCCGGCACGGACGGCCACTGCGCCGCGCCGTGCCACCCGGGTCGAGGGGGCTGGCGTGAGACCGGGGGAGCGTCCCGTGACTCCGGCGGAGCCCCCGAGGACCGCGTCATCAGACAACGGTCGAGCCGTGCGCAGCCAGCGCCCGGCCGTCCGGCCCGAAGACGCGGCGCCGAGGAGGGCGGTCCGTCGGCGCCCACCCGGTCGCGGGACCTCTCCGGCGCCACCGGGGGCCCGGTGACGTAGCCGGGCCCCGGTACCAGCCGGGATGGGATGCTGGGTCAGGACCGCAGCGACGAGCGCGGCGGTCCCGACCCCCCGTCCGACCGGACCGGGGGCACCAACCCGGAGGCCGGGGCACCCCCTGCCTGCCCGGACGACGGTTCCCGGGAGGACGAGCGTGGCCGCATCACCTGGCACGCTGCTCCCTCCTGCGGCCGAGCCGGACCGCCCGCCGGCCCGCCCCGCCTCCCATCGGCTTCCCTGGCGGACGCTCCTCGCGGCCGCCGCGGGACTGGCCATGGTGCTGTCCTTCCCCGGGTACGGCTTCGTCCCCATGGCGGTGCTCGGACCGGCCGCCCTGGCGCTCGCGGTGCACGGCCGCAGCGCCCGCGGGGGCCTGTGGCTCGGACTGGTCTGCGGCCTGGCCTTCTTCGTGCCGCTGCTGAGCTGGACCGGCATCTACGTGGGTCCGTTGCCCTGGCTGGCCCTGGCGGTCTTCGAGGCGCTGCACCTGGCCCTCCTCGGCGCGGCCACCGCGTGGGTGTCCCGCCTGCGCTGGTGGCCGCTGTGGGCGGCCGCGCTGTGGGTCGCCGACGAGGCGCTGCGCGGCCGGCTGATCCTGGGCGGCTTCCCCTGGGGACGGCTGGGCTTTAGCCAGACCGACGGACCGCTGCTGTCCCTCGCCGCCTACGGGGGAGTGCCTCTGGTCAGCTTCGCGGTCGCCCTCATCGGCACCCTGCTGGCCGCGGCCGTACTGGCTCTGGCACGGGTGCTGCGCTCGGACCGGGCTCGGCGACGGAACGCCCTTCGCCCGCTCGCCGGCGCCCTCGCCGGGCTGGTCGCGATCCCGGTGATCGGCGCGCTGGCGTGGCTGCCGCTCCCGGGTCCGTCGCTCACCGAGGGCGGGCCGACGTCGACCGTCGCGGTGATCCAGGGCAACGTCCCGCGGGCCGGCCTGGACTTCAACGCCCAGCGCCGGGCCGTCCTGGACAACCACGTGCAGCGCACGCTGGAGCTCGCCGACGCGGTGGAGGCGGGGGAGCAGCCGCAGCCCGACCTCGTGCTGTGGCCGGAGAACAGCTCCGACATCGACCCCTACCTGAACGACGACGCCGCCCGGCAGATCGACCGTGCCGCCCGCGCCATCGATGCACCCGTCCTGGTCGGCGCGATCGTCCAGGGCCCCGGCCGCTTCATCAGCAACACCGCGATCGTCTGGGACCCCGACGACGGGCCGGGGGACACCTACGTGAAGCGGCACCCCGTCCCGCTCGGTGAGTACGTGCCCGCCCGGAGCTTCTTCCGGTTCTTCAGCACCCAGGTCGACCGGGTCACCGACCAGAAGGCCGGGGACGAGCCGGGCCTGCTCCGGATCGGGGGCACGACCGTCGGCAACCTCATCTGCTTCGAGGTCGTCTACGACGGGCTGGTCGCCGACGTCGCCGAGGCCGGGATGCTCGTCGTCCAGACCAACAACGCCACGTTCGGCTACACCGCGGAGAGCGAGCAGCAGCTGGCGATGAGCCGGTTGCGGGCGGTCGAGCACGGCCGCAGCGTCGCGGTGGTCGCGACCAGCGGGATCTCGGCGATCGTGGCGCCGGACGGCACCGTCGTCCGCTCCTCCGAGCTGTTCACCCCCGACGTCTTCGTCGAGGAGATCGCTCAGCGCGACTCCCGCAGCCTGGCGAGCCGGCTCGGCGCCGGGCCCGAGTGGCTGCTCACCGCGCTGGGGTTGGCCGCGGTGGCGGTCGCGCTCCGGCAGCGGAGGACCTCGGGCACCGTGCCGGGAGCACCATGACCTCCTCGCGCGTTGGTACCGGCGTGGGACGTCGCATTCGTATCGCTGTCGGACTCCTCGCCCTGGCCGAGGTGGTCGTGTTCGTCCTGGTGGCCCAGTGGATCGGGGCCGGGGCCACCGTGCTCCTCGCCCTGGCCACCAGCGCGCTGGGGTGGGCCCTGCTGGCCCGTCAGGGCACCAGGGCGCTGACCGAGCTCCGGGAGAGCGCACGCACCCGCAGCCCGGGTGCCGGCCGGGACCTGGGCAACGCCGGGCTGGTCGCCGTCGGCGGCCTGCTGATGGTGCTGCCCGGGTTCATCGGCGACCTCCTCGGGCTGCTGTGCCTGCTCCCGGGCACCCGGTCCCTCGTCCGGGCCGCGCTCACCCGGCTGATCACCTCCCGGTTGCCGGTCGGGCTCCGGCCGCCGGTCCGCGTGGACAGCGTCCGGACGGCGGAGGTGCCACGGCACGACGCCGCCCACGCCGCGCCGCTCGTGATCGAGGGAGAGGTGCTCCGGGGTCCGGACGGACGCCCGCTGCGCTGACGGACCCGGCGGCGTTGCTCGCCGGAACGCGAAACGGCCCCGGTGGGATCTCCCACCGGGGCCGTTCGACGTGCGGGGTGTTCAGCTGGCGCGGGTCCGCCGGCCGCGCAGCACTTCGAGCCGCTCGGCGAGCACCTCTTCGAGGTCCTCGACGGAACGACGCTCGAGCAGCATGTCCCAGTGGGTGCGCGGTGGCTTGACCTTCTTGGGCGCCGGCTCGGAGCCGCCGACCAGCTTCGCCGCGGCGCCGTCGAACTTGCACTCCCAGGTGTCGGGGAGCTCGGCGTCGTCGGCGAACGGCACCGTGAACAGGTGGCCCGAAGGGCACCGGTACTCGGCGTACTGGCGCTCGATGGGCGCAGTGTTCCGTTCGGTCTCGTAGCTGACGCTGCCCAGTCGGCTGCCGCGCAGGGAACGCTCGCCCATTGCACACCGTCCTCTCGTACGTGGTGTCGGTCGGGACTCGACGCCGGTACAGGGGGCATACCCACGTACCGAGGAGTCACAGAGATGAACGACAGAATTGGCGAAGAGATTCCGCCCAAACGGTTGCTCATCATCGCATGGGGTGGGGTCCTGCCCCCTCCCGCCCCCCGGAGGGGTGAGCCGGCGCGCTCAGGGGAGGGCGAGCTGCCCTGGACCGGCTGCCGTGGGACCCAGTTGGCCGCGCACGAAATGACGGCGGCACAGCACCTGGTAGCGCACCGCGGGGGAGGAGCCGGGCTCCGCGCCCGGGAGCTGGGCCGGCGCGGTGTCCGCCACGACGACGGTCTCACCGGCCCGCACCATCACGCCGTCGACCACGCGGGCGTTGAGCAGGCCGGGCAGGCCGCACCAGCACAGCACCTCCACCTGGACCCGCTGGACGTCGTCGGCGACCTCCAGCAGCCGCCGGGTGCCCGGGAACAGCCGGGTGCGGAAGTCCGTGGTCAGACCGAAGGCGTAGACGTCGACGTGGAACTCGTCGACCAGTTCGGCCAGCTGGTCGACCTGACCCTCGGTGAGGAACTGGGCCTCGTCGACGATGAGGTAGTCGACGCGGTCGCCCGCGGCCCAGCGGTCGCGGACCAGTAGCCGCAGGTCGGTCCCGGCCTGGACCTCGATCGCGGCGCGGCACAGGCCGACCCGTGAGCTGATCTGCGGCTCGGCCGACCGGTCGCCCTGCGTCAGCAGCAGTCCGTGCCGTCTCTGCCGGCTCTGGTTGTGGTCGACCTGCAGCGCCAGGGTCGACTTGCCGCAGTCCATGGGGCCGTGGAAGAAGCGCAGGTGCGCCGGCGCCGGATGTCGCCTCCGGTCCCCGGACGCCGGGATGACGGAGGGTCCGGGCAGCCCGTCGGGGGAGGCGGTGTCGACGCCGTTCACCGTGCGCCGGCGAGGGCCGTGCTGCCGCGCTGTGCGGTCACCGCGAGGTCCACAGGCCGCGCTCCTCGAGGACCTCGCGCAGCATGGCCGGGCGGTCGGTCATGATGCCGTCGACGCCGAGGTCGAGCATCGCCCTGGCCTCGTCGGGATCGTCGACCGTCCAGACGTGCACCTGCAGGCCCCGGGCGTGCGCGGCAGCCAGGAAGCGCTCGTCGACCAGCGCCCGGCCACCCAGCTGCAGCGGCACCTGGGCGCAGCCGGCCTGGATCCGCACGAGGCCGGCCGCGCGGGGGGAGTAGGAGGACAGCCGCAGCGCCGCCACTCCGCGCGGACCCAGCGAGGTGCACACGGTCGGGCCGAACAGCCGGCGGGCCGCGGCGATGCGGGCGTCGGAGAACGAGCCGAGGCAGATGCGGTCGGCGACGTCCATCTTGTGCACGAGACGCACGAGCGGGGCCAGGACGCCGGCGGCCTTGATGTCGAGGTTGAACCGGACGTCGGGCCAGGCGCCGAGCAGGTCCTCGAGCCGCATGATCGGCTCCCGGCCGCCGATGCGGGCCTCGGAGAGTTCGGGCCAGGGGAGGGCGTCCACCCGGCCGGTGCGGTCGGTGACCCGCTCCAGGGTGGCGTCGTGGAAGGCCACCAGCGTGCCGTCGGCGGTGATCTGCACGTCGGTCTCCAGGTACCGGTAGCCGAGGTCCACGCAGGCCTGGAAGGCCGGCAGGGTGTTCTCCACGTGCTCGATGGCACCGCCGCGGTGCGCCATGGCCAGCGGCGTCGGCGCGTCGAGGTAGGCGAACCGCGCGGGGGGCACATCGACACGCTAGTCAGGCGCCCCGACCTACCACTGCGGGACCCCCGCCGCGGCGGCAGCGCCCGCGGTCGCCCGCGCCCCGGAGACCTGCACGAACCGGTTGATCGGGACCGCCTCGGGCGTGTTCGCCGGGTCCTGTCGCCGGTGGCGTCTAGCGTGCCGAGATGTGGCACAGCACGCGACCGGCACGGTGACGCACGCCCCCATCTCCCCCGCGCCCAGCCGGGGGAGCGGTGAGGACCGGCGGTGCGGCTGGTGTCGCCGGGTCCTGCCCGAGCAGGGAACGGTCGGCCGCCCGCGCCTGTACTGCGGTCAGGCCTGCAGGCAGCGGGCCTACGAGCAGCGCTCGGCCACGGCCAAGGCCGGCCTGCCCGCCGACGTCGTCCTGGTCTCCAGGTCCGAGCTCGACGGGTTGCAGGACCGGCTGTACCAGCTGCGCTGCGCCCTCGAGGACGTGCAGACGCTGCTGACCGAGAAGCCCACGAAGGCCGAGCTCGAGCGCTCACTGTCCGACCTCGTGCACTCGACCGGCCGGCTGGACCGGCTCTGGGTCACCGAACGCGGCTGACGCCGGAGCGCTCTGCGCCCCGCGGACGGATCAGTCGGGGTCGGAGGTGTCCTCGTCGAGGTCCTGGCTGTCCTCCGGGTCCGAGTTGTCGGGCAGGTCGTCCTCCGGCAGCCCTCCGGGCCTGTTGTTCTCCTCGCCGCCGCTGTCCTCGTCCGTCGGCCCCTCATTGGGTGTCGTCGGTCCCCAGTCCCCACAGGCGGTCAGCGTGGAGCCGCCGCCGAACAACGCCAGGGCGGCCAGGAGAGCGGCGAGGGGTCGTCGGATCTGCATGACCCGACCCTACGAACACCTGCCGTTGATCGCCCGTCGAAGCAGCCGGGCACAGGGTGCTTTCGTCACTGTTACGGATTGCGGGTGGTGCGGCTGGATGGGGGGAGTGCGCACCGGGGAGGTGCCGACCGGCGAACAGGCGGGTGGCGTAGTCCGGTGTGTTCGTGATCATCGAACCGGCAAGATCATCTGACAGGGGAGTCGTCGACCGGGTGGGGTCCGAGGACCGATGCGGCCACGTCGGCCGAGCCGAGGGCGCCGGCGGTGGCGCTTGGACCGGGACGCGAGCGTTCCGCCATGGAGACGCCGATACGGCAGGTGACCTTCGTGCAGCCGGTCGAGCGGTGGATGTGCCGATGCCCGGACGTCAATGCGTCGACGTGGCGACCGGCGACTGCGCACCCCTTCCGGGACGCCTGATGCGTGCGCCGATAATACACATTATGTCAACTAATCTGGCGAGGAGCCGCCCGGAGGCACCGTGCAGCCCTCCCCGGCTCCTGGGGAACGATGACCGCATGTCGCGCACCTGGACCCACGTCGGCCGCTGCTGGAGCAACGGTGAGCCCTTCCTCGCCCTCGACGGCGATCTGCTGCCCGACTGGTCCGGCGAGACGGGCGGCTACTACGAGCGGCTGGTGCCGGACCTGGACTTCGACCTCACGAGCATCCCCGTGGGCCCCGGCCGGGCCGCCGTCGTGCTGACCGACGCGGAGGTCGGTGACGAGGGCTGGCTGGAGGTGTTCCGGGCCGACGACGGCGCCGTCGCCGTCCTGCAGGTCTCTGCCGGCGACTACCCCGCTGCCGTGGCGGCCGCGCTCGCGCATCCCGAGGACGCGGCAGAGCCGGGCGACCACGTCGCGGTCCCCAGCGGCCGGTTCGCGTTCATCAGCGCCGCGCTCGACGGCGCCGGCGTGGACGCCGCTCCCCTGCGGCCCGAGTCGCCTCGCCCGCTGCCCGGCTCGGCCGACTACGACGAGCGACAGGCCGACGCGGGCGGCCCACTCCTGCGCGCGACCGCCCACGGCTTCCGGATCTGGGTGCAGTGGAGAACCGCACTCGACGGCGACGCGACCTTCGCCCGATGGCTCTTCGTCCCCGCGTCCGGCGACATTCCGTCACGGTGACGTATCCCCCGGCACTCGGGTGGCCCTCGGCGACCACCGCCGCCGCGGCGCCGGTACCGCGATGCATCGGTACCGGCGCCGGTGAGGAGGTAGCGGACCGAGGGGTCAGCCGATCTCGCTCCGCACGATGCGGATCCAGCCGATCACCATGGGCACCAGCCCCCAGGCCGCCACCGACGTCGCGAGCTGGGCCCAGCCCTGCCCGTCGAGGCTGCCCTCGAAGATGGGCGCCATCGTCGACGACAGGTCCAGCCAGTCACGCATCCAGGTGAGCGCGCCCACCACGTTGGCCACGATGGTCACCACCGTCGGGAGCACGAAGTACAGGACGATCGCCAGCGGTGAGTTGAGCAGCAGCATGCCGAAGGCGACACCGATGAGGATCGTCAGCACCTGCATGAGCGCTACCTGGGCCACCTGGCCGGCCGTGATCGTCCAGTCCGACGAGTCGGCCGTCAGCACCGGGCTGAGCAGCGCGGCCGCGGCCGACGCCAGACCGGCCGCCGCCACCCCGAGCAGACCGAGGATCACACCGACGAGCACCTTGGCCGTGAGCACCCGGGAGCGGGCCGGCACGAGAGCGAAGGTCGTCATCGCGGTGCGCTGCGACCACTCGCTGGTCACCAGCAGGATGCCGACGACCGGCAGCAGCAGGTTGACCGGCACCTGGGTGGTCGAGAAGTACGCCGCAAAGGTCTTGTCCGGCTCCTCGGCGAAGAACATCTGCAGCGTCGCCACGGCCACGCAGGCGAGCGCCACGACCAGCAGCAGCCAGAACCCGGCTCGCGTGTCGTAGGCCTTGCGCAGCTCGACGCGGGTCAGCCGCAGCAGGGAGGGCGCCGTGGCGGTCTCCCCCGCCCTCGGTGCCGTGGTCGGGTCGATGGTCGCGGTGCTCATGCCCGGGTCTCCTGCATCTGGGGGGCGGCGGGGGCGCCGCCGGCGGACGGGCCGGTCAGGGACCGGAACAGCTCCTCCAGCCGGTCTCCCCCGGCCGGGCGGAGCTCCAGCAGTGGCACCCCGCCCGTGGCGGCGGCGATGCCGACAGCCTCGGCCGGGCCGTCGGCGATCAGCGCGTCCGCGGGACCGGCGACGACGCCGATGCCCGCCGCCGCCAGCGCGCCGGTGAGGGCCTCGCGGTCGCGGGCCCGCACGACGGTGCCGGTGCTGGCCAGCAGCTGCTCGCTGCTCCCCTGAGCCACGATGCGGCCACCGGCGATCACCACGAGCTGGTCGGCGACCGCCTCGACCTCGCGCAGCAGGTGGGAGGAGAGCAGCACCGTGCCGCCCCGGTCGGCGAAGCCGCGCAGCAGCCCGCGCATCCAGAAGATGCCGTCGGGGTCCAGCCCGTTGGCCGGCTCGTCGAGGACGAGCACCTCGGGGTCGCCGAGCAGCGCCGTGGCCAGGCCGAGTCGTTGCCGCATCCCGAGGGAGTACTTGCCCACCCGCTTGCCGGCCGGCTTGCCGGCGAGGCCGACCAGTTCGAGCATCTCGTCGACGCGCGTGCCGGGCACGCCCATGACGAGAGCCGCGAGGGCGAGGGTCTCCTTCCCGGTCCGGCCCGAGTGCTGGGCGCCGGCGTCGAGCAGCACGCCCACCCGCCGGCCGGCGTTGGGCAGCTCGCGGTAGGGACGCCCGCCGACGGTGGCCATGCCGCTGGTCGGCAGGGTCAGCCCGCACACGGCGCGCAACGTGGTGGACTTCCCGGCCCCGTTGGGCCCGAGGAAGCCGGTCACGGTGCCTGGTGCGCAGGAGAAGGACACGTCGGAGACGGCGAGTTGGGCGCCGTACCGCTTGGTCAGGTGCTCGACGTTGATCACGCGGTCACCCTCTCGCGCCCGCCGGCGTCCGCGCGTCACCCGAACGGCGATTCGGCCCCGACGAAGGTCGATGTCCCCCGCGGTGTCCTAGACCTTCGGCCATGTCCCGGGCGTGCCGGCGTCCGTAGCCTGCGGTGGTGAGCACCGCCCTCCGGCCACCGGCCCGGCCGCATCCGGGCGTCGACCACCCGTCGCTCGTCCCGGCGCTGCTGCTGGCCGACTCCCTCTCCCCCGGGGCGGACGACGACGGGGAGCGCCGGCCGGTGCGCCGGTCGGTCCGCGACTGGTTGGTCGACGTCGCCGTCTTCCTGGTGGCCGTCGGTCTGGGTCTCCTGCTGCTGTTCGAGTCGAGCGCCCGCCCGCAGCCGCCGTCGGACGGTGTCCTGGTCGCCGACCTGGTCCTGGGGCTGATCGGCTGCCTGCTGCTGTGGGGACGACGTCGCCGGCCGGTGGCGGTGGCAGCGGTGCTGGCGCTCGTCGGCGCGTTCTCGGCCACGAGCGGGGTGGCGGTCCTCATCGCCCTGTTCACCGTCGCGGTGCACCGCACCTGGCGCACGGTCCTGGTGCTCGGCGCGGTCAACCTGGTCGCCTTCGTCGTCTACGACCAGCTGCGTCCCGATCCGGATCTGCCCCGGCTGCTGACGCTGGCGCTCGGCGCGGTGCTCACCGCCGCCGTCGTCGCCTGGGGCATGTTCGTGCGCGCCCGCCGGCAGCTGGTCGTCTCGCTGCGCGACCGGGCGGTCCGCGCCGAGAACGAGCAGCGGCTCCGGGTCGACCAGGCACGGCAGCTCGAGCGCACCCGGATCGCCCGGGAGATGCACGACGTGCTGGCCCACCGGCTCTCGCTGCTGAGCATGCACGCCGGCGCGCTGGAGTACCGCCCGGGCGCCGCGCCCGCCGAGATCGCCCAGGCCGCCGGGGTGATCCGGGCCAGCGCCCGTGGTGCGCTGGAGGACCTCCGCGAGGTGATCGGCGTGCTGCGCGACACCGGCGACGGGACGCTGACCGACCGCCCCCAGCCCACGCTGGCCGATCTGACCGCGCTGGTCGAGCAGTCGCGCACCGCCGGCCTGCGGGTGCGCATGGAGTACCGGGTGCCCGACGTCGCCGCCGTGCCCCCGGTCACCGGCCGCACCGTCTACCGGGTCGTGCAGGAGGCGCTGACCAACGTCCGCAAGCACGCCTGGGGCACCGTCGCCTGCGTACGCGTGACGGCCGAACCCGGCTCCGGCATCGAGGTCGAGGTGACCAACCCGGCGCCGCTCGGCACCGACCCCGGCACCCCGCTCCCCGGCTCCCTCCCCGGCTCGGGCACCGGCCTGGTCGGCCTCGTGGAACGCGTCGGCCTGGCCGGCGGCTCGCTCGAGCACGGCTGGACCGACGAGGGCGACTTCCGGCTGCGCGCCCGGCTGCCCTGGCCGCAGGCGCCGGTGCCGGAGTGAGCGGTGCCGGAGTGAGCGGTGCCGCGGTGAGCGGTCCGGTCCGCGTCCTCGTCGTCGACGACGACCCGCTGGTACGGGCGGCCCTGGCCATGGTGCTCGGCGGGTCCGGTGACTGCGTGCTGGTCGGTGAGGCCACCGACGGCGGCGAGGTGCCGGCCGCCGTCGCCGAGCACACCCCGGACGTCGTCCTCATGGACATCCGCATGCCGCACGTCGACGGGCTGACCGCCACCGAGCGGCTGCGCGCACGTGCCGGCGGGCCCGAGGTCATCGTGCTCACCACCTTCGACGCCGACGCCTCGGTGCTGCGTGCCCTGCGGGCCGGTGCCAGCGGGTTCCTGCTCAAGGACACCCCGCCGGCCGCCATCGTCGACGCCGTGCGCCGGGTGGCCGTGGGTGAGCCGATGCTCTCCCCCACCGTGACCCGCCAACTGATGGCGCACGTCGCCGAGGCCGACGGGTCGGCAGCCGGTCCCGACGTCCGGCGGGCCGCCGCGCTGGG
Source organism: Blastococcus goldschmidtiae (assembly GCF_031845325.1). NCBI lineage: Bacteria > Bacillati > Actinomycetota > Actinomycetes > Geodermatophilales > Geodermatophilaceae > Blastococcus > Blastococcus goldschmidtiae. The sequence goes on from NZ_JAVREI010000010.1 coordinate 40,664, forward strand.
ATCGCTGGACCGGCTGAGCGAGCGGGAGCGCGAAGTGGCCCTGGCCGTGGGCCGGGGGCTGTCCAACGCCCAGATCGCCGCCGAGGCCTACATGAGCGTCGCGTCGGTGAAGGCGCACGTCTCCCGGCTGCTCACCAAGCTCGAGGCAGCCAACCGGGTGCAGGTCGCCCTGGTCGTGCACGACGCCGGCCTGGCCTGAGCACCGATGAGTCCCCGGCGCCGGCAGCGTCCCTCGTAGGACACCGCGCTGACCTCCGGAGGACCGATGGCCCGGACCGTGCGCCCGATCGTCGTCACCGGCGACATCGATCGGCTGGAGCGCTTCTACACGCGCCTGTCCGTCGAGGTCGTCGAACGCCGGCCCGACGTTCTACCTCGGCCTGCAGATCGGCGACTCCCCGCTGGGCCTGGTCGCGAGCGACGACGTCGCTCCCGAGGCCCCCGGCCGGGCCCTGAGCATCGAGGTGCCCGACGTCGACGCCGCCCTGGCGCGGGTGGTCCCCCTGGGCGGTGAGGCCACGTCCGGGGCGAACGACATGCCCTGGGGCCAGCGCGTGGCCCACGTGCGCGATCCCGACGGGAACGCGGTGAACCTGACCCAGCAGCTTTGAGGTGTCCCCTCGCGGGTAGCCGCCCGGGAACGACGACCGCAGGAGGAACCGTGGCCGACCCACGCCCCGACACCGACGAGCGCGCCGAGCCGGGCGGCTCCCCCACGCACGGCCAGGACGACCTGATCCGCAAACCGATCACGCCCGGCGCCGACGACGGACCCGCGGCCGTGCCCGGCGCCTACGAGGCCGACGAGGCCGATCGCGAGCGCGGCAAGGCGGTCAAGCCGGGCAACTGACCGGCGGAGGCGCACCGGCGCTGCCTGGACGGCGCCCCCAGGTCCGTGCGGTTGACTGCCCCGCGTGGACGCAGTCGGCCTGTTCTGGGACCGGGTCAGCGCTCCCGCCCCCGACCTCTCCCCCGCCGTTCTGCTGGGCACCGCTGCCGTCGCGGCCGTGCTGGTCTGCTACACCCCGTTGTGGCGGCGGACCCGGCACGCGGTGACCATCGCGCACGAGGGCGCTCACGGTGTCGTCGCGCTCGCGGTGGGGCGGCGGCTGTCCGGCATCCGGCTGCACTCCGACACCTCGGGGGTCACCGTCTCGTCCGGGCGGCCGACCGGCGCAGGCATGGTGCTCACCTGCGCCGCCGGCTACACCGGTCCCGCTCTGTTCGGGCTGGGCGCGGCCGCCCTGCTGGCGGCCGGCCACGCGGTGGGGCTGCTCTGGGCGCTGGTCGCGCTCCTGGGGCTGCTCCTGGTGCAGATCCGCAACTGGTACGGCCTCTGGTCGGTGCTGGTCAGCGGCGGCCTGGTGCTGGCGGCCACCTGGTGGCTGCCGCCGGAGGCCCAGGCTGCCTTCGCCGCCGTCACCACCTGGTTCCTGCTGCTGGCGGCGCCGCGCGCCGTGCTCGAGCTGCAGCGCGCCCGCCGCCGGCGGCAGGCGGCGGACTCCGACGCCGACCAGCTGGCCCGGCTGACCCGGATCCCCGGTGTGGTCTGGGTCGGGCTCTTCCTCGTCGTCGACGTCGGGGCGCTGCTGCTCGGGGGCAGCTGGCTGCTGGCTTGACGGCTCAGCCGTGCTCGTCCACCGTCCGGTGGTCGCGCGGCGGCGTGCCGGAGCGGACCCGGCGGCGGGGTTCGCAGCCCGGCGGCTGGGTCACCGGCTCGACCTGGGGCGCCGGCGGGATGTCCATCACCAGGTCGTCGTGGTCGACGATCACCTGCCGGCCGTGGTGGCGGATCTCCAGCGGGTCGCCGTCGACCAGCCGGTACGTGGCCTGCCGCTGGGTCATCGACACGACCAGCCTGCGCCCCCGGTAGACCACCCGGAACCGCATCCGGGTGAGCCGGGACGGCAGCCGCGGAGCGAAGGTCAGCTCCCCGTCGTGGTCGCGCAACCCGCCGAACCCCGCGACCGCGACCGTCCAGCCGCCGGCCAGCGAGGCGATGTGCAGCCCGTGCCCGGAGTTGTGGTGCAGGTTCTGCAGGTCGGTGAGCGCCGCCTCGGCCCAGTAGTCGTAGGCCAGGTCGAGGTGCCCGGTCTCGGCGGCGACGACGCCCTGCTCGCTGGCCGACAGCGACGAGTCCCGCGTGGTGCGCGCCTCGTAGTAGGCGAAGTTCGCGATCTTCTCCTCGAGGGTGAACGCGTCACCGCGCAGGTGCAGCGCCATCACGAGGTCGGCCTGCTTGACCACCTGCTTCCGGTAGAGCTCGAAGTAGGGGTAGTGCAGCAGCAGCGGGTAGTGGTCGGCGGGCGTGCCGGCGAAGTCCCACTCCTCGTGGTGGGTGAACCCGTCGGACTGCATGTGCACGCCGTGCTGGGTGTCGTAGGGCACCGCCATGAGCGCCGCCGCCCGCAGCCACAGCTCCACCTCGTCGTCCGCCACGCCGAGCCGGCCCGCCACCGTGGGCTGCCGGGTCACCGCCCGCGCCCCCTCCCGCAGGTTGCGCTGGGCCATGAGATTGGTGAAGACGTTGTTGTCCACGACCGCGGTGTACTCGTCCGGCCCGGTCACGCCGTCGATGCGGAAGCCGTGCTCGTCGTCGAAGTGCCCCAGCGAGGCCCAGAGCCGCGCGGTCTCGATGAGCAGCTCGGCGCCGAAGTCGCGGTCGAAGTGTTCGTCCAGGGTCGCGTTGTAGTACCGGACGACGGCGTCGGCGATGTCGGCGTTGATGTGGAAGGCCGCCGTCCCGGCCGGCCAGTACCCCGAGGTCTCCTCGCCCCGGATGGTCCGCCACGGGAACACCGCGCCGCGCAGCCCCAGCACACGGGCCCGCTCGCGGGCCAGCTCCAGGATGGAGTGCCGCCAGCGCAGGGCGTCGCGGGCGGCCTCCGGCGCGGTGTAGGTCAGCACCGGGAGCACGTAGGTCTCGGTGTCCCAGAAGGCGTGCCCGTCGTACCCGGGGCCGGTCAGCCCCTTGGCCGCGATGGGCTGGCGTTCACCGCGCAGCCCGGCCTGCAGGACGTGGAACATGCCCACCCGCACGGCCTGCTGCAGCTCGTCGTCGCCCTCGATCTCGACGTCGGCCTCGTCCCAGTGCCGGTCGAGCAGTTCCCGCTGCTCGCGCATGAGCCGGTCGAACCCGGCCAGCTTGGCGGTGGCCAGCGCGGCCTCGACCTGGTCGCGCAGGGCCGCGGCGGAGCGGCGGGAGGACCAGCCGTAGGCCAGGAACTTGACCAGCTTGAGCGACCCGCCGGGCGGGATGCGCGCGGCCAGCGTGTACCGGGCGAGGTCGCCGTTGGCCAGGATGTCCTCGGTGCTGGTGTCGGGGATGTCGACGACGTGGTCCATGCCGGCCGCGATCCGCAGCCGGCTGCGAGCGGTCCGGTGCACCAGGACGGCCCGCCGGCCGCGTCCGGCGGAGAACTCCGCCTCCAGCGGGCGGTCGAGGGACGCCGCCGCCCGCGGGTCGTCGCTGCCGGTGGCGTTGGTCTCGTTGGCCAGCAGGTCGGACTGCAGCGCCACGTAGAGGTCGCCGAGGTCGTCGATGACCTCGACCTGGTACTCGATCGCGGCGATGGACCGGCGGGCGAGGGAGACCAGCCGGGTGCTGGTCACCCGGACGCTGCGGCCGCCCGGGGAGCGCCACTCGGTGATCCGCCGCAGCACCCCGGCCCGCAGGTCCAGGGTGCGCCGGTGCCCGATGATCTCCCCGTAGTTGAGGTCCAGCGGGGAGTCCCTGACCAGCAGCCGGATCAGCTTGCCGTCGGTCACGTTGACGACCGTCTGCCCCTGCTCGGGATAGCCGTAGCCGGCCTCGGCGTAGGGCAGCGGCCGCTCCTCGAAGAAGCCGTTGAGGTACGTGCCGGGGACGACGACGGGCTCACCCTCGTCGAAGGACCCGCGCATGCCGATGTGCCCGTTGGCGAGTGCGAACACCGACTCGTGCACGCCCAGCGAGGCGTGGTCCAGCCCCACCTCGGTCAGCGACCACGGCTCGATCGGGAAGGTGGCCCGACCCTCGGTCATGCCCGGTCCCCCAGCAGGTCGGCGAGGTCGGTCACGACCACGTCGGCTCCTGCGGCGGCCAGTCCCTCGGCCTGCCCCACCCGGTCGACGCCGACGACGTAGCCGAACTCCCCGGCGCGGCCGGCCGCCACCCCGGACAGCGCGTCCTCGAACACGACGGCATGGGCGGGGTCGACGCCCAGCAGCCGGGCCCCGGCCAGGAAGGTGTCCGGTGCGGGCTTGCCGCGCAGCCCCTCGCGGGCGGCGACGACGCCGTCCACCCGGGCGTCGATGAGGTCGGCGAACCCGCCGACGGCGATGACCTGCTCACCGTTGGCCGACGCCGTCACCACCGCGGTGGGCAGCCCGGCCTCCTTGACCGCGCGGAGGTACCGGACCGAGCCCGGGTAGACCTCCACGCCGTGCTCGTCCAGCTCGCGCAGGACCAGCACGTTCTTGCGCGCGGCGATGCCCTGCACCGTCGCGGTGTCGGGCGCGTCGTCGGCCGCCCCCTCGGGCAGGGTGATGCCGCGGCTGGCGAGGAAGTCGCGGACCCCGTCGGCGCGTGGCTTGCCGTCGACGTGGCGGTTGTAGTCGTCCTGGTCGAACGGCCGCTGCGCGGGATCGGCGGCCTGCAGGTACTCGTCGAAGGTGCGTTTCCAGGCGGCCATGTGCACGGTGGCGGTGCGGGTCAGCACACCGTCGAGGTCGAAGAGGCAGGCGCGGACGGACTCGGGCAGCCCCAGGCCGGATTCATGCACGGCCAGGACGCTACCGGCGCGGAGGTTCCGGCACCGTCTCGACGGCGGGACGCTCGCGTTCCGTTCCCGCGCGACCACGCCCGTCCGACGCGCGCGGCGCCCCTCCGCTGCCTAGGGTCGCCACGAGGACGCGTCCCCGTCCGACCCGCCGTCGAGAGGACCGACATGGCCGACCGGCCCACCCCGCCGAACCCCTACGACTTCCTGCCCCAGGTCCCGTCCTTCACGGTGACCAGCACCGACGTGTCCGACGGCGCGACCCTGCCGATGCCGCACGTCAGCGGGGTGATGGGCGCCGGGGGCGAGGACCGGTCGCCGCAGCTGTCGTGGTCGGGCCTTCCCGAGGGCACCCGCAGCTTCGCCGTCACCGTCTACGACCCCGACGCGCCCACGGCCAGCGGGTTCTGGCACTGGGCCGTGGCCAACATCCCGGCGTCGGTGACGGAGCTGCCGGCCGACGCGGGCAACAAGGACACGCCCCGGCTGCCCGACGGCGCGCTGCAGCTGCGCAACGACGGGGGCTTCGCCGGGTACGTGGGTGCCGCTCCCCCGGCGGGCCACGGGCCGCACCGCTACTTCGTCGTCGTGCACGCGGTGGACACCGAGACGCTCGACGTCGACGGCGACACCACACCGGCCGTGCTCGGCTTCAACCTGTTCTTCCACACGCTGGCCCGGGCGACGCTGGTCGTCACCTACGAGCAGCAGTAGAAGGACCCCGTCCTCCGCACCCCTCGCGCGCTCGGGGCGAGCCTCCGGACGGGGCCGGGAACTCTACGCAGCTGTCGGGCAGGTCCTGCGGTCTACGGCGGCCCGGCCACGCCGACCCGCGCGAGCCAGGCGAAGCCGATCCGTTCGTAGACGCGGGCCACGTCGTCGTCGCCGGCGGCCAGGAAGACCAGGTCGGCCGTCTCGCGCGCGTGGGCGACCAGCGCGGAGGCGATGCCGGCGCCCAGCCCGCGGCCACGCAGCCGGGGCGCGGTCGCCAGACCCAGGATCTCGCTGACCACCGTGCCGTCGATGTCCACGGGCTGGTGCAGCCCGACGGCCACCGGTTCACCGCGTTCGATGGCCACCATCATCACGGTCGCACCGGTCGCGATGCGCTCGCGCAGCGCCGCCGTCTCCGCGGCGTCGCGGCGCTCCGGCTCCGGCCGGGTGGCCTGCACGTCGGCGGGGCCACCGGGGTGGGCGAACGCGACCGCGGACACCGCCTGGTAGTGCGGCAGCTCCGGGTCCTCGGCGCCCACGACGTAGAGCCGCACCCCGGCGGGGAACAACAGCTCGACCGGTTCATCGGCCACCAGCAGCGGCAGCTCGTCCACCTCGAGGCCTGCCGCACGGGCCGAGGCCGCCACCTCGGGGGTGCACTCTGGGATCCACTCCAGCGCGACGGGCAGTCCCGCGGCCCGCTGCAGGTCGGCGGCGGCCCGGACGTCGGCGACGGTGACCCGCGACTCCGTGCCGCGCGTGGGGCGAGCGGGATAGGGCCACGAGGGGTCACCGACCGGGACGTCGAGGGCGCCGGTCTGCTCGACCCGCGCGTCCGCGAGCGGGGCGGCGGCGTAGTACCGCTCGATGCACTCGAGCAGTCCCGGGCGGGCTGACACAGGGCGAACCCTAGACCGGCCCGGTCCCGGTGGACGGTTGCCGGAGCCCCCCGGGCGCGCTTCCCTACCCGCACGGGTGACCCGCGCGCAGGGCTCCGGGGTGCCGGACGGCACGATGGGGGCGTGACGGCAGGGACTCGCGGCTCCATCTCGCCCTACGCGGTCTTCGACCGCGCCTCGTGGCGAGCGCTCGCCGCCGGCTCCCAACTCCCCCTGGACGAGGCGGACCTGGCGTCGCTGGCCTCGCTGGGCGACCGCATCGACCTCGACGAGGTGGCGACGGTCTACCTGCCGCTCGCGCAGCTGCTGGGCCTGCACGTCTCCGCCAGCCGGCGCCTCTGGGCCGCGCAGAGCGAGTTCCTGGGCGACTCGACGGCGAAGGTGCCCTTCGTCATCGCCGTCGCCGGCAGCGTCGCCGTCGGCAAGAGCACCACCGCGCGGCTGCTCCAGACGCTGCTGGCCGCCAGTCCCGGCTCGCCCCGCGTCGACCTGGTGACCACCGACGGCTTCCTCATGCCCAACGCCGCGCTGGAGGCACGGGGCCTCATGGGGCGGAAGGGCTTCCCCGAGAGCTACGACCGCCGGGCCCTGCTGCGCTTCCTCGCCGACGTGAAGAGCGGCCGCGAGGAGGTCTTCGCCCCGGTGTACGACCACCAGTCCTACGACATCGTGCCGGGGCTGCAGCAGGCGGTGGACCGTCCCGACATCCTGGTGGTCGAGGGCCTCAACGTGCTGCAGGCGGGACGCCGCTCCGACGGCACCGCCCCGGAGGTGTTCGCCTCGGACTTCTTCGACTTCTCGGTCTACGTCGATGCCTCGGAGAGCGACATCCAGAGCTGGTACGTGGAGCGCTTCCTGGCGCTGCGCCGCACGGCGTTCGCCGACTCCTCCGCCTTCTTCCACCGCTTCGCCGCCCTGACCGACGAGCAGGCCCGGGACACCGCCCTGGGCATCTGGTCAGCGGTCAACGCGCCGAACCTCCGCTCGAACATCGCGCCGACGAGGTCGCGCGCCCGGCTCGTGCTGCAGAAGGCGGCCGACCACTCGGTACGCCGGATCCTGCTCCGCAAGCTCTGATCCGCCGGGCCGGTAACAGCGGGCCTCTTGGCAACATCGCACCACTCGACGGGATGATCTGGTGACCTGGATCACTTCTCGTCCTGTGCTGCCATGCGCACACTGGACCCGTCCGGTGATGGACCATTCACCCTCAGCTACAAGGGCCCTCCGGGGCCCGGACGGACGGAACCGCCATGTGCTCCCACGTAACCCCGTGCCCCGACGCCACCAGCGAGGCGCGTGACCTCGCCGCCGTCGTCCGCAGCCACCCCGAGCAGGGCTGGAGCCTGCTGTGCAACGGCGTCGTCCTCTTCGACGACGACGGCGAGCTGCTTCCCGACGGACGCGCCATCGCCCACCCGCACACCTGGCTGACCGCCGAGCTCGTCAGCGCCTGAGGACGGTCCCGCGGCCCGGCATCAGCCGGGCCGGCGGGCGAGGAACACCCACTCGGCTCCCGGTCGGTCGGCGGCGTCGCGCACGTCGTCGACGGCGAAGCCCGCAGCGGCCAGCGAGCCGGTGAGCTCCTCCCGGCTGCGGAACCGCAGCGTCGAGTCCGAGGTCAGTTCCGCGCGATCGTGCCCGAAGCGGAACGTCCAGCGGAACGACACCAGCGCATCCCGCACGGCGGTGACCTCCACCCACGTCTCCACCGGCCCGGCACCCGGGACCACGGCACGGCCGGACGACCGCTCGCGGGTCCAGTCCAGCCAGGCCTGCCGCTCCGGTCGGCGGCTCTCGAACAGGAGGTGTCCGCCGGGGCGCAGCGCGCTCCGGGCGGCCTGCAGCGTCGCCGCCCACTCCTGGTCCGTGAGGAACACCTGGGCCACGTTCGCCGTCATGGTCACGACATCGACCTGCAGCGGTGGCAGCGACCGCACGTCGCCGTGCAGCCAGGTCACCTCCTCCGCGTGCGGCTTCCGGCGGGCGACGTCCAGGGATGCCGCCGCGGGGTCGATGCCGACCACCTGCACCCCGCGGGCGGCGAGCAGGCAGGCGAAGGTGCCGGTGCCGCAGCCGATGTCGAGCACCGATCGGACACCGTGCTCGGCGGCGAGCGCAAGATAGGGCTCCAGGTCGTCCCGCTCGCCGTCGAAGGTGTCGTAGAGCGCCGCCAGCCGGGGATCGGCGAAGATCGCGTCCGCCACCGCTACGACACGCGGTCCCCAGCGGCGCGCGCCGCGGTCTCGAGCCGTTCCCGGTACTCCTGCCACCAGGCGGCGTCGTGCTCGGGCAGGTTGTCGCCGACGGACTGGTTGCCGACCGACCCGTCGACCAGCTCCCGGACGATGTCGGCGTGGCCGGCGTGCCGGTGGGTCTCGGCGATGACGTGCACGAGGACGCGGTGCAGTGACACCTGCGGGTCGGACCACCACGGCACCGTGCCGACGGCGTCGAGCGGCAGCTCCGCCACCGTCGCATCGGCCACCGCCCACGCCCGCCGGTAGAGCGCGACGACGTCGGCCCGCGTCTCCTCCGCCGTGGCCCACATGTCGGCGTTGTCCTCGGTGTCCTCGGCCACCCAGGCCTCGGCCTCGGGCGCGGGAGGCCCGAAGACGGGGCCGAAGTAGCCCATCTCCACGTACGCCAGGTGCTTGAGCAGGCCGAGCAGGTTGGTGCCCGTCGGCGTCAGGGGGCGACGGAGGTCGTACTCCGACAGCCCGTCGAGCTTGAACATCAGGATCTGCCGGCCCTCCCGCAGGTAGTCCAGCAGGTCGGCCTTGCCGTCGTCTCCAGCGGTCACGGGCGACACCCTGGCACGCGGGTACGACGGCGTCGACCGGGTTGTCCCGGCCTTCTCGGCGGGTCAGGCCGAGGCGCCCACCACGTCGGCCGTCGTCCCCAGGTCGTCGGGCGCCCCGGCCGAGCGCTCGGGGGTCGCGCCGTCGACCGGCGGCGCGTGCTCACCGAAGTCGTGCTCGGCGAACGCCTCCGGCGGCGGGCAGGCGCAAACCAGGTTGCGGTCGCCGTAGGCCTGGTCGATCCGCCGGACGGGGCTCAGGTAGCTCCGCCCCTGCAGGCCGCGGACCGGATAGATGGCGGTGGTCCGCGGATAGGGCCGCTGCCACTCCCCCGCCAGCATGGCCAGCGTGTGCGGGGCGTTGCGCAACGGGTTGTCGGTGCGGTCGTACTCGCCGGTGGCGACCTTCTCGATCTCGGCGCGGATGGTCACCATCGCCTCGACGAAGCGGTCCAGCTCGCCCTTGTCCTCGCTCTCGGTCGGCTCCACCATCAGCGTGCCGGCGACCGGGAAGCTCATCGTCGGGGCGTGGAAGCCGAAGTCGATGAGCCGCTTGGCGATGTCGTCGTTGGTGATGCCGGTGGCCTTGGTGAGCGGCCGGATGTCCAGGATGCACTCATGGGCGACCATGCCGTCCGCGCCGGTGTAGAGCACCGGGAAGTGCTCGCGCAGCCGGGTGGCCAGGTAGTTCGCCCCGAGGATCGCGTGCTCGGTGGCCCGGGTCAGGCCGTCGGGCCCCATGAGCCGGACGTAGGCCCAGGAGATGGGCAGGATGCCGGCCGAGCCGAACGGCGCACCGGAGACGGCGGGCCCGGAGGCACCGGTGTCGACCAGCGGGTGGCCCGGCAGGAAGGGCACCAGGTGCTCGGCGACGCCGATCGGCCCGACACCGGGCCCGCCGCCGCCGTGCGGGATGCAGAAGGTCTTGTGCAGGTTGAGGTGGCTGACGTCGGAGCCGAACCGGCCCGGGCGGGCCAGGCCCACCAGGGCGTTGAGGTTGGCCCCGTCGACGTAGACCTGACCGCCGGCGTCGTGCACCGCGGCGCAGATCTCGCGCACCTCGGTCTCGTAGACGCCGTGGGTCGAGGGGTAGGTCAGCATGATCGCGGCCAGCCGCTCGGCGTGCTGCTCCACCTTGGCGCGCAGGTCGGCGAGGTCGACGTTGCCGGCCTCGTCGCAGGCCACCACGACGACCCGCATGCCGGCCATGACGGCGCTGGCGGCGTTGGTGCCGTGCGCCGAACTCGGGATCAGGCAGACGTCCCGGTTCTCGTCCCCGCGGGAGCGGTGGTAGCCGCGGATGGCCAGCAGCCCGGCGAACTCGCCCTGCGAGCCGGCGTTCGGCTGCACGCTCACGGCGGCGTAGCCGGTCACCTCGGCCAGCCAGCCACACAGCTCGTCGATGAGCCGGGTGTAGCCGCGGGCCTGCTCGGCCGGCGCGAAGGGGTGCAGCCCGGCGAACTCCGGCCAGGTGATGGCGGCCATCTCGGTCGCCGAGTTGAGCTTCATCGTGCACGAGCCCAGCGGGATCATCGTGCGGTCCAGCGCTAGGTCCTTGTCGCTGAGCATGCGCAGGTAGCGCAGCATCGCGGTCTCGGACCGGTGCGCGGAGAAGACGGGGTGGGTCAGGTAGGCGGTCCGCCTGCGCAGGTCGGCCGGGAGCGCGTCGCCGCCGTCCTGGGCCAGCGCCGCGTCGTCGAGGGGAACGCCGAAGGACTCGGCGACCGCGCGCAGGACCGCCGGGGTGGTGGTCTCGTCGCAGGCGACCGCCACCGTGTCGGTGTCGACCAGGCGCAGGTTGATCTTCCGCTGCGCGGCCGCGGCGACCACCTCTGCCGCCCGGCCGGGGACGGGAACGGTCAGGGTGTCGAAGAAGTGCTCGTGCGCCGGCGCCAGGCCGCCGGCGCGTAGCGCGGTGGCGAGCGCGTGCGCGCTGCGGTGCACGCGGGCCGCGATCGCGGCCAGGCCCTCCGGCCCGTGGTAGACGGCGTAGGCGCCGGCCATCACGGCGAGCAGCACCTGGGCGGTGCAGATGTTGCTGGTCGCCTTCTCGCGGCGGATGTGCTGCTCGCGGGTCTGCAGCGCCAGCCGGTAGGCGACGTCGCCGTCGGCGTCGACGGAGACCCCGACCAGCCGGCCGGGCAGCTGGCGGGCCAGCCCCTCGCGGACGGACAGGTAGCCCGCGTGCGGTCCGCCGTAGCCCATGGGGACGCCGAAGCGCTGGGTGGTGCCGCAGGCGACGTCGGCGCCCCACTCCCCCGGTGCCTCCAGCAGGGTGAGCGCCAGCAGGTCGGCGGCGACGACGACCGCGGCGCCGGCCTCGTGGGCGGCCGCGGCCAGGGCGCGGTGGTCCCGGACGGCGCCGCTGGCCCCCGGGTAGGACAGCAGCACGCCGAAGGCGCCGGCCTCGGGCAGGTCGGTGGGCCAGCCCTGGGACAGGTCGGTGACGTGCAGGCCGATGCCCAGTGGCTCGGCGCGGGTCTCGAGCACCGCGAGCGTCTGGGGCAGCGTGTCGGCGTCGACGACGAAGACCGCGTCGGGCTTGGCCCTCCCCGCCCGGCGGACCAGCGTCATGGCCTCGGCCGCGGCGGTCGCCTCGTCGAGCATGGAGGCGCCGGCGACGTCGAGGCCGGTGAGGTCGGCGACCATCGTCTGGAAGTTGATCAGCGCCTCGAGCCGGCCCTGGCTGATCTCGGGCTGGTAGGGCGTGTAGGCGGTGTACCAGGCCGGGTTCTCCAGCACGGTCCGCTGGATGACCGTCGGGGTGACGGTGCCGTAGTAGCCCAGGCCGATCATCGAGGTGTGCACGTCGTTCTCGGCGGCCCGCTCGCGGAGCTCGGCCAGCACGGCCGCCTCGTCCGCGGCCGGCGGGAGCGCCAGCGGCGTCCGGTCCCGCACCTTCTCGGGCACGCAGGCGTCGGCCAGCGACTCGAGGCTGGGATGGCCCACCGCCTCCAGCATCGCGGCGGTCTCGTCGCCCCGCGGGCCGATGTGCCGCCCGGCGAAGGACCCGGCGGGGTCCAGTGAGTTCAGCGACGGGAGCGGTCCGGTCAGCGGCGGAAGCGCTCCGCCCTCGGTTCCAGCGACGGTCTCAGCACGGTCTGCCACTGGCGGAACGCTACCAGCGGGAGCGACAGAGCCACGGGGCCGGAACAGACGTCCCACAGCTCCCTCGGAGCAGGGCCCGGCGGCTCCCCGAGGGTGATCCGGAGATGGGCTCAGCGCAGCAGGTGGAACGGCTCGCACCGTGCCGAACGATGTCAGACCGGCCTGCCCGGCACTCCGGGGAGGCCGGATCCCCACCAGGCGGAGCGGTGGCGGTCGGCTACTGGCTCTCGGACAACAGCGCCTGCAGCTGTGCCCGGCCCTCGGCAGCGAAGGGCTGGTCGTCGTGCTCGGTTGCCCAGGCGATCGTGCTCACCGCTGCTCTGGCGCAGTAGGCGCGCAGGAGATGGCGGGTGCGGTCGTCCAGCGACCGCCCGTACCCGGCCAAGAACGCCTCCTGGAGATCAGGGCGGCCACTCCACTCCCGGCCCCGGAGTCGCTGCAGGTCCACCCACCACGGCTCGACGTCGCAGGCCCCGAAGTCGATGAGGCGGACGTGCCCCTCCTCGTCGACCACCCAGTTGCGCGCGGAGTTGTCCCGGTGAGCGGCAACTCCCTCCACGGGCCCGAGGTCGGTGACGGTCGCCGCGATCGCCCTCGCCCGGCTGAGATCCTCATCGTCGACCAGCGCTGCCGCGCGTACGGCCCAGGCGTCGAAGCCGGCCAGCAGCTGCTGCGCGTAGTCCGGCAGGGGCCGCGGCGTCACGCTCTCGTGCAGCCGGCGCACGAGCCGCCCGGCGCGCTCGTGGATCGCCGGCTGCCCGGACCACCGCGAGCTGCTGGCCAGGGTGCCAGGTAGGAACGTCAACACCAGGCTCTGCGCGGCCTCATCGAGGTCCACCAGCTGTGAGGCGTCTCCCCCGAGGGGCGGGGTGAACTCCCGGAGCGCCCGGACCTCACGGGCGAACGTGCGAGGTGACCGCACCCATTTGACCACCAGATCTTCGAAGCCCGTGCGCACCCGAGCCACGCGCGACTCGCCGTGGGGCCATGTCCATTCCTCGACCAGTTCGACCCGTCCGTACCGGTCAGTGGCCATCTGGAGGAGCTGGGACACCCCTGGTTCGGAGGGAGACACCGCGCAAATCTAGCCGCCACCGACCGACCCAGCGGTCATCAGCAGCGTCGGGCGGCACCTCGGTCATGTACCGAGGTCGATGAACGCAGACCGAGTTCCTCGCCTCCGAGCCCGACCTCGCGCGAGGACCCGGAGCGGGCGTGCTGTGCCCGGCCCACAGGAGACCAGGTGGGCGACCACGGCGCTGCGAGTGTCGTCCGGAGGACGACGGATCACATGGCGCGGCGGCGGCGGCGCATCGCGAGTTCGTCGTCGGCGGCGGCCATCGGCGCGCCGTCGAGACGCTCGGCGGGGAGCTCGGCCAGCTCACCGGAGAGCTCGCGCAGTGCGCCGGAGACGGCGATGCCGAAGACGCCCTGACCGCCGGCCAGCAGATCGACGACCTCTTCGGCGGAGGTGCACTCGTAGACGGTGGCGCCGTCGGAGAACAGCGTGACGTTGGCGAGGTCCTTGATGCCACGGTTGCGCAGGTGGTCGACGGCCTTGCGGATGTTCTGCAGGGAGACGCCGGTGTCCAGCAGCCGCTTGACGACCTTGAGGACGAGGATGTCGCGGAACGAGTACAGCCGCTGCGTCCCCGAGCCGGTGGCGCTGCGGACCGACGGGGCGACGAGCCCGGTGCGGGCCCAGTAGTCGAGCTGCCGGTAGGTGATGCCCGCAGCGGCACAGGCGGTCGGGCCGCGGTAGCCCACGAGGTCGGTGTCCACCTCGTCGTACGCGGGAGCCCCGACTGCGGCGTCGCTGAAGAGCTGACCCTGGGAGCCCTTGTCCTGGTCGCTCACGTCGGCGTCCTCCTCTGTCCCGGTCCGTTCGCACGGACCGGGTCGACGGCTTGCCACTCCTGTGCGCCGGGTCTGGATCGCGCCCGGTGACCTCAGGTGTCACACCGTTGTTGTTCGCCGACCGTAAGCCGGGCCCGGGGGCCGGTCAACTGAGCGGGGCGGCGTGTCGCCACGCTCATCATTTCGAGTGGAGCGCCGCGGGGGGCTGCCGATGTTGTCGGGATGGGCCCGCTCAGGCGGGGCCGCCGGACCCTCCGCCGGATCCCGAGCCGGCGCCGAAGTCCTCCGGGGAGATCTGGTCGAGGAACTCGCGGAACTTCTCGACCTCGTCCTCCTGCTCGTCGGGGATCTCGATGCCCACCTCGTCGAGCAGCTCCTCGGAGCCGAAGATCGGTGCCCCGGTCCGCACGGCCAGGGCTACGGCGTCCGAGGGGCGGGCGCTGACCACGCGCTCCTCGCCGAGGACGAGCTCGGCGATGTAGATGCCGTCCCGCATCTCGGTGATGTGCACCGCCTCGAGCTCGGCGCCGAGGGCGGTGATGACCTCGCGGAGCAGGTCGTGGGTCATGGGCCGCGCCGGCCGGACGCCCTGCTGCTCGAACGCGATCGCCGCGGCCTCGACCGCGCCGATCCAGATCGGGAGGTAGCGCTCCCCCTGCGTCTCCTTGAGCAGCAGGATCGGCTGGTTCCCGGGCAGCTCGACGCGGACGCCGACGACTCGAAGCTCCTGCACGGTACGGCTCCCTCGGCTGCGTGCCCGGACGGACCGGCGACGTCGGCCGGTTGCGGGCGGTGTGTGGCGGAAAGGGGTCGGCGGTCGGGACAGCGACGCCGTCCACGGTACGCCGGAGTCAGGGGCGCAGGAGATCCCGGAGCCGTGCCTCCAGCAGCGCGGTGTGCAGCTGCGCGGACAACCCGGCCAGCTCCCGGAGTTTCTCGGTGGCCCGCGCCCGGGCCTCCTCGGACCGCGCGCGCAGGACCGGAGCGACGAGCTGCTCCACCAGCCCGGCCTCGCGCTCCACCCCGCTGCGGTAGACCCGCAGGTGGCGGGGCTCGATGCCGTGCCGGGCGAGGCCGGCGGCGGCCCGGGCGATGGCGAGGTCTGCCACCGGGTGGCGGCCGTCGGCGTCGGTCGCCAGGAGGCCGAACTGCACGCAGTCGGCGAGCTGCTCGGGCTCCAGCCCGGCGGCCCGCGCGAACTGGTCCGGTGTCAGGGGTGCCGCCTCGCCGCTCCCGTCGCCCGGTGCGGGCGGGGGCACGGTCGCCGGCGCGGCGGTACCGGGAATCGGCTCACCGCGGTCCAACGCCTCGAGGTGGTCCTTGATGACCCGCAGCGGCAGGTAGTGGTCGCGCTGGGCGCTCAGCACGTACCGCAGCCGGCTGACGTCGGCCCGGGAGAACTTGCGGTACCCCGACGGCGTGCGCTGCGGGTGCACCAGGTCCTCGGACTCGAGGTAGCGGATCTTGCTGATCGTCACGTCGGGGAAGTCGTCGCGCAGCACCGCGAGCACCTCACCGATGGTGAGGCGTGGTGTGTGCTGGTCGCCGGCGTCCCCGGGCGCGTTCTCGCGCTCGGGCACTGCCGTCATGCCCTAGCGAGCAGCCGGCTCGCCGGTACGCGGACCGGTCAGGTAGACGAGGCGGAACTTGCCGATCTGCACCTCGTCGCCGCCGGCCAGGTTGGCGACGTCGACCGGCTCGCGGTTGACGTAGGTGCCGTTCAGGCTGCCGACGTCGTGCACCGAGAAGCCGCCACCCTCCCGGTGGAACTCGACGTGCCGGCGGCTCACGGTGACGTCGTCGAGGAAGATGTCGCTGTCGGGGTGGCGCCCGGCGGTCGTGACGTCCTGGTCGAGCAGGAACCGGCTGCCCGCGTTCGGGCCTCGCTTCACGACGAGCAGCGCGGACCCTGCGGGCAGGGACTCGACGGCGCCGGCGTGCGCGTCGGCGGGCGACTCGGTGGTCTCCGGCTGCTCGCCGGAGTCCTCTCCCCCGACCTTGGGGATCACGCTGGTCGACTCGCCGATGCGCTCAGGGGGGAGCGCCGAGCCGCACTGCGCGCAGAAGCGACTGCCCTCGGGGTTCTCGTGTCCACATCGAGTGCAGTGCACGTTGCGTCTCCTCCGGTACGAGGGGCGTCGCCGCGGGCCTGGACAGGCCGCGGGCGGCCGGCGGTCGACGGGCCGGCTGGCCCGCCGTGTGTCGGCCACCGCGGATGCGGCGGGCCGTGGTCATGGAACCAGCGGTCGACCCGGGGGTCAACCGCACGTGCGGGGTCGGGGTGGGGAGCTGCGCGGCTGGTCACCGGCGGTTCCGTGCCCCGTCGCGATCATAGTGAGCGGCGGGCGCTCCGGCCCCGCAGGCGGGGCCGTCAGGACCCGTCCACGAGGGCCTGGTAGGCGTCGGCGTCCAGCAGTGCACCGATCGGGTCGCCCCCTTCGCCCGGCACGCTGATGTCCACCAGCCAGCCCGATCCGTACGGATCGGCGTTGACGGTCTCCGGGGCGTCGGTCAGCGCCTCGTTGACGGCGGCCACGACGCCGGCGACGGGCGCGTAGACGTCGGAGACCGACTTCGTGGACTCGACCTCGCCGATCGGCGTACCCGGGGTCACCTCGTCGCCCACGGCGGGCAGCTGCACGAAGACGATGTCCCCCAGTGCGTCCTGGGCGTGGTCGGTGATGCCGACGCGGACGACCGTCGACGTGCCGTCGGTGCCCTGCACCAGTGCCCACTCGTGCTGGTCGGTGTATCGGCGGTCGTCAGGCGTGTTCATGCGGCAAGTCTCCATGGTGGGGTGGTCGCGTACCGGCCCCGGTGCAGGGTCCCGCCGCGAGCGGAGCGAGGGGTGGGAGGAACCGGGGTCCTTCTTCAGTCGTCCTCCGGATCAGCGTATTGAGCCTCCGGGAGCAGTCGCAACGCGTCGACGACGAGCTCCGGCACCTGCTCGATCGTCACCGACCCGCCGCGGCTCCCGATGTTCTGCACCACTCCCCCGGGGATGTTCAGCGCCGTCTCCATGTCCTGCGGGGAGCCGAGCACGAGTACCTCGTAGGGAGCGGTGATCGGCCGGCCGTCCATCATCAGCGCACCCGCAGTGCCGGTGACCGCGGTGGTCAGGCCCACGCGGACGCCGTCGATCTGCATCGTCTCGGCCCCGGCGCCGCGGAGCTCCTGGATCACGTCGACCAGGTCGGTGACCCGCACCGCGTCGTCCGGGTCCCGGAGCGTCATGCGCAGCCCCGGCCCCAGCGCGGGATCGGTGCCGTTGAGCACGCCGAGAGACGCCGCCCGGCTGCGCGCCTCCTCCAGCGCCGAGGCGGTCTCGCTGTCCGAGCTGGTGAGCTGCCGCAACGCCCTGCGCTCGTCCGCGATCAGCTCCCGCAGGCGGACGCCCCGCGAGTTGACCTCGTCGACGATGCGCACGAGGTCCTCCTCCCGGGCACCGGCGAGCAGCTGTTCGTCGTCGGAGTTGCGGACCTGGACGGTGAAGGCGAAGCCGAGGAGCAGCGTGAGGACCCCGATCAGGACGGCGGCCCGCAGGTCGCGGCGACGGCCCGGCGCCGGTTCCGCACCGGCCGGATCCTCCGGCGCCGCGGCCTGCCCCGCCGGCGACGGGGTGCCAGGCGTCGGGTCGGTGGTCATGCCCGGAAGACGTGCCGCCGGATGGCCGCGGCGTTACCGAAGATCCGGATGCCGAGCACGACCACGACGGCGGTGGACAGCTGGGCGCCCACGCCGAGCTGGTCCCCGAGGAAGACGATGAGCGCCGCCACGACGACGTTGGAGACGAAGGAGATGACGAAGACCTTGGCGTCGAAGATGCCGTCGAGCCGCGCGCGGAGACCGCCGAAGACCGCGTCCAGCGCCGCCACGACCGCGATCGGGAGGTAGGGCTGCAGCCACAGCGGCACGGTGGGGTCGACCAGCAGGCCGAGCAGGACGCCGGCCACGAGGCCGAGGATCGGGATCACGGGTCAGTCTCCGGTCGCGGGGTCGGTCGGCGGGGTGCGGGGCTCGTCGGGCACCGGCCGCGCCCACCGCAGTTCGGGGGTGCTGGCGGCGGGCAGGCGCAGGTCGTCCTCGCGGCCGAAGTCGAAGCCGAGCCCGAACGACTCCTCGACGAGGGCGAGTGCAGCCACCTCCGGGCTGGCGAGGAATCCGCTGCGCAGGGTCTCGGGGTCGCCGATCGCGCTGATCTCGTAGGGGTTGCTCACCGGGCGGAAGTCGACGAGCACCGCCTCGCCGGCGAACCGGATGGCGCTGGTGGGGCCCAGCCGCTGGCCGTTGATGCTGATCGCCTCGGCTCCGGCCGCCCAGAGCGCGTTGACCACCAGCTGGAGGTCGCCGTCCCGGACCCGGCCGCGGACGTCGGCCTCGGTGGCACCACCGACGGGGTCGTCGTCGGCGTCGGACCCGGCGTTGGCGAGGGTGACCAGCAGGCCCGGGCCGCTGACCGGCACCGCCGCCGCGCCGGCCTCGGCGCGGGCGAGCTCGTCGAGCGCGCGCTGACCCGTGGCCGACGACGCCAGCAGCTCGTCGCGGGCACGGCCGACCTCCGCACGCAGCTGCTCCAGCTCGGTGGCGAGCTCGTCACTGGCGTCGGACCCGGCACGGATGTCGTCGACGAGGGTGGCGCGGATCTCCTGCCGGCCCTGCACCCGGGCGGCGGCCTGGTCGTAGGTGACCGCGGCGAGGACGCCGGCCACCACCATGGTCAGTGCCACCAGCACCGCGCCGCGCCACCGGGGTGCGGCGGTGGCCGGGTCGGTCGCCGTCCGGGCCTCGGCGGCCTGGGCGTAGGCGGGGTCCAGCGTCTCGGCCAGCACGTCGTCCAGCAGCGAGGCACCCAGGGAGCGCTGGCCGCCGCCCGGTGGCTGCGCGGTCACGGCACCGCGCCCGCGGGAGCGGCCCGCTCGGCGCGCACGATCCCGATGACCTGCACGACGTAGAAGACGCCGGCCAGCAGGTAGAGGGCGGTGCCCCAGATGGTGAACGCCCAGGCGAAGGGCTCGATGACCGTGGGCAGCCAGCCGCTGCCGTCGGCGAGCAGCAGGCCGGGGAAGGCGTAGAGGAGCAGGAAGGTCGCGGCCTTGCCGAGGTAGTGCACCTGCAGCGGCGGATAGCCGTACCGGCGCAGCACGAGCAGCCCGACGCCGAGGACGAGCTCGCGGCCCAGGAGCAGCGCGACCATCCAGACCGGCGCGATGCCGCGCAGCGCGAGGGCGACCAGCGTGCAGACGATGTAGAGCCGGTCGGCCGCCGGGTCCAGCAGGGCGCCGAGGCGGCTGCTCTGGTCCAGCCAGCGGGCGAGCTTGCCGTCGGCCCAGTCGGTGATGCCCGAGATCATCAGGACGATCACCGCCCAGCCGTCGGCCTCCGGCCCCAGCAGCAGCCAGAGGAACAGCGGCACGCCCAGCAGGCGCAGGACCGACAGGGCGTTGGGCAGCGTCCACACGCGGTCGGGCAGGTCGTCCCGCCCGACGGGGACGGTGCCGTGCGGCGCCGTCGACTCGGCCGATGGCCCGCTCGACGACGTCACGATCCCCTCCAGCCCGCTGATCACCCTGCGCAGAGGCTAGTAGAAGGACCCCGTGCCCCCCGCCACTCGCCCGCTCGCGGCGGGTCCCTGCACGGGGCCGGGTTCAGGCGGGCACCGACAGCGACGCGGGAGCGGGCTCGTGGCCCAGGGGACGCCGGTCGAAGGAGCCGGTGCCGTGGCTGATCGAGCGCAGCGCCCCGGGGTACCCGAGCAGCTCCACCTCGGGGACCTCCGCGCGGACCGTCGCCCGGTCCGCGGCCGGATCGGTGTCGCTGCCGGTGACCCGTGCCCGGCGGGCGGACAGGTCGCTCATGACCGCTCCGACGTACTCCCCCGGGACCTGCACCGCCACCTCGCACCACGGCTCCAGCAGCCGGGTGCCGGCCGCCGCGGCGAGCTCGCGGAGGGCCAGCGCGCCGGCCGCCTGGAAGGCCGCGTCCGAGGAGTCCACCGAGTGCGCCTTGCCGTCGACCAGGGTGACCCGGACGTCCACGACGGAGCGGTCCGCGCCCAGGCCGCGCTCGGCCTGCGCCCGGATGCCCTTCTCCACGCTCCCGTGGAACTGACCGGGCACCGTCCCGCCGACGATGCGCTGCTCGAAGACGATCCCGCTGCCCGGCGGCCCCGGCTGCCCCTCGACGACGACCACGGCGTACTGCCCGTGCCCGCCGGACTGCTTCACGTGCCGCGCCGTCACCCGCGCCGGCCCGGCCAGCGTCTCCACGAGGGCCACCCGCACCGGGACGGTGATGACGGAGACGCCGTGCCGGCTGCGCAGCCGCTCCAGCAGCACCTCGGCGTGCGCCTCACCGACGCACCACAGCAGCAGTTGCCCCGTCTCGGGCCGGCGCTCCAGGCGGACCGTCGGGTCCTCGGCGACCAGCCGCGCCAGGGCAGTGGCCAGGCGGTCCTCGTCCCCGCGCGAGGCGGCCTCCACGGCCACCGGCAGCTGCGGCGTGGGCAGTTCCCACGGCGGGACGAGCAGCGGGTCCTCCGGGCAGGACAGCGTGTCCCCGGTCTCGGCGCTGGTGAGCCGGGCGATCGCGCAGACGTCGCCTGCGGGGCAGGCGGGGACGAGCCGCAGCGACGATCCCAGGGGCGAGCTGACCGCACCGATGCGCTCGTCGACGTCGTGGTCGGGGTGCCCGCGGTCGGCCATGCCGTGCCCGGAGACGTGGACCGCCATGTCCGGGCGCAGCGTGCCGGAGAAGACCCGCACGAGCGAGACCCGGCCGACGTAGGGATCGGTCGTCGTCTTCACCACCTCGGCGACCAGCGGTCCGTCCGGATCGCAGGACACCGCCGGTGCCGGCGCGCCGTCCGGCCGGGTCACGGGCGGGCAGCCGTGCTCGCTCGGGCACGGGAAGCCGGAGACGACGAGTTCGAGGAGAGCGGCGACGCCGATGCCGGCCGGCGGCGCGGCGCACAGCACCGGGTGGAAGTGACCCCGGGCGACGGCGGTCTCGAGATCGGCGATCAGGTCCGACTGCACGAGCTGGTCACCGGCGAGGTAGCGCTCCATGAGCACCTCGTCCTCGCTCTCGCCGATGATCCCCTCGATCAGCTCGGCACGGAGGCGACCGGCATCCTGCGGGCCCGCCGGTCCGCTCGCCGCGTCGGGATCGAGCAGGGAGACGAGGTCGCGCACCGAGCCATCGGCGGCCCGGTCGACCAGGTGCACGGGGAAGACGCCCTCCCCCAGCAGCGTCTGGCACAAGTGCACCGCCTCGTCGACGTCGGCCTGCGGCCGGTCGATCTGGGTCAGCACCACCGCACGCGGCAGGCCGACCGCGGCGCACTCCTGCCACAGCGCCACCGTGGTGGCGTCCACCCCGTTGACGGCCGAGACGACGAACAGCGCGGCATCCGCCGCCCGGAGCCCGGCGCGCAGCTCCCCCACGAAGTCCGGCGCCCCCGGGGTGTCCAGGAGGGTGATCCGGTGCCCGGCGTGCTCGACGGTCGCGACGCCCAGCGACACCGACCGCCGCTGCCGGATCTCGACGTCCTCGGTGTCCAGGCAGGTCGTGCCGTCCTCCACCCGGCCGGCCCGGGGCAGCGCCCCGGTGGCCACCAGCAGCGCCTCGGCCAGGGTCGTCTTGCCCGCACCGGTGTGACCCACGAGCGCGACGTTGCGCACCTGCTCGGCCGGCCGCGGCGCGGGCGCCGCCGGGATGTCCTTCGCCATGCGCCCGGCTCAGCTCTGCGCGCTTGCGGCGCGCGGTGGGGAGGACGGGGTGGGACGGACGGCGATCCGGTCTCCGACGAGCACGTTCACGGCAGCCTCCTGGCGGCGCACTGTGGTCTGGCTCACAGCGTGCCCCGCCGTGGTGCCTGGATCAAGGGAGACCGGCACGGGCGCTGCGCCTCCGGGCCGTGTCCGCCCCGGTCGCGCTGCACCCGCCGCTATCGTTCGCGCCGCACCTGTGGCCCATGACGTCTGGACTTCCGCGATGACCACCAGCCGGATGGGGCAGCTCCCCCCGGTGCCGCCGCCGCTGGAGCGAGCGGCACCCGCCCGGCCCTCCCGGACGGTGAGCCGGCGCGGAGGCGTGGTCCTCACCGCCGCGCTCCTGCTGCTCGCGGGCCTGCCGGCCCTGGCCGGTCTGGCCGGGCTCTGGCACGACCGTGCGGAGCCGTACCTGCCGATCGGCGATCACGCCTTCCTGGCCCTGGTCGTCGATGCCGTGGGCGAGGACGCGGTGCTGCTCGGGGCCTACTCGCGCTTCGACTGGTACCACCCCGGGCCGATGGCGGCCTACCTCCTCGCGGTTCCGTACAAGCTGCTGGGCGAGGCCCTCCAGGGGCTGGCGGTGGGAGCGCTGGTGATGAACGGGATCAGCGTGGCCGTGGCTGTGTGGCTGGTCCGGCGCCGCGCAGGGCTGGTGCCGGCCGTCTGGACGCTGCTCGTGGTGACGCTGAGCGTGCACCTCACGAGCGAGGACTTCCTCCGTGACACCTGGAACCCCGTGCTGCCGGTGCTGCCCTTCCTCGCCGGGGTGCTGCTGTGCTGGACGGCCCTCCGCGGGGACGCCTGGGCCCTGCCGCTCGCCGTCGTCCCGCTGTCGCTCGCCGCGCAGAGCCACGTCGGGTACCTCCCCGCCGTCGGGGCCGTCGGCGGCGTGCTGGTCGCCGGGCTGTTGCTCCGGGCGGTGCGGCACCGTCGGCGGCGGGCGGCGGGAGCCGCCACGATCGGGGCGGAGGAGCCGGTGCGGCGTCCCCGCCGCTGGCTGGTCGCCGGCGGCGTCGCGGTCGCGGTCGGGCTGCTGCTGTGGACGCCGCCCGTCGTGCAGCAGCTCACGGGGACGCCCGGCAACGCCGGGGTGCTGTACGACTACCTGCTGAGGACCCCGCCGGACCAGCCCGCCGGCCTCGCGGTGGGGCTGCGCAGCGTCGCCGACGAGTTCGGGAAGCTCCCGGCGCACGTGGCCGGGGCGGACGTCCCCGGAGACTTCGTCCTGCCGGGGCGGTGGCCGCCTGCCGCGATCGCGGTCGGCATCGCCCTGTTCGCCGTGGCGCTGGCCGTCGCCGCCGCACGGCGGCGCGAGGACGCGCTGTGGTCGGGGGTCCTGACGCTGGCCGTGGCCGCTGCCGGCGTGGCGGCGGTCACCCGGATCGACGGCTGGACGCGGCACTACCTCACCCAGTGGACCCTCGTCGTCGGGATCCTGGCCTGGACGACGGTGGGCCTCGGCCTGCTCCCGGAGCTCGAGTCCGGGGTGCGGCGGGTGCTCGCCGGCCGCTTCCCGGCGCTGCGGCCCGGAACCGTGCTCGGGATGCCCCTGGCGGCGCTGACCGTGGTCGTGGTGGGGGTGGCGGCGGTCGGCACGGCCCGGGCGGACACCCCGACGACCGACGTCACGGGCGACGTCGTCGCCCTCGAGCGGGCGGTCGTCGTCGACCTCGACCGGCGCGGGCTGCTGACCGGGCCCGACGCGCCGGTCGTGCGCGTCGACTTCGTCCCGACCACCCGGCCGGTCATCGTCGGCACGGTGGAACCCGGTGTGGGCGTGGTGCTCGCCCTGCACCGCGACGGGGTCGGCGTACAGGTCGAGGAGGTCTGGCACATCCCCTTCGGCGAGCGCTGCACGGCCCGGCCGGACGAGGCCGGCTGCGTGGCCACCGTGGCCTGGTCCGACGGGACGTCCCCGCCCCCGGCGCCCTGGCAGGAGCTGCTCGCCATCGCCGGCGCGTACCAGGTCTACGGCGGGGCGCCGCCGGGCGGGTGAGGCGTGCCGGCTCGCCCGGCGGACGGCGTCGCGCGGGCACGCCGCCCCGGCCGGGCAGGCCGCGACGGCTACCCTGCCTGCGGTTCCGCGACCTACGACGTCTGGACGACTCCAGTGACCACCAGCCGGACCGACGAACCGATCACGGGCACTCCCCCGGTGGCCGCGGATTCGCCGGATGACGACGGAGCCCGCACGTCCCCCGCCGCCCGGCGGGGGCTCGGCGCCGCCCTGGGACTGCTGGCTGCGCTGCCGGCGATCCTGGGCCTGGTAGCGCTCTGGCTCGACCGGGACGAGCCCTACTTCCCCTTCGGGGACCAGGCCATCCTGGCGCTGTCGGTGGACGCCGTCGGTGAGCACGACGTCCTGCTCGGTGCCTACTCGCGCTTCGGCTGGTACCACCCCGGGCCGATGGCCACCTACCTGCTGGCCGGTGTCTACCGCGTGCTGGGCGGCGCGACGCAGGCCATGGCCGTCGGGACGCTGGTCATCGCGGGGCTCGCCACGGCGGTGGCGGTGTGGCTGGTGCACCGCCGCGCGGGCGCGCTGCCCGCCCTGTGGACCGTGCTCGTCCTGGCGCTGAGCGTGCGCATGCTCGGGGCGGGCTTCCTGTACGACTCGTGGAACCCCCTCCTGCCGGTGCTGCCGTTTCTGGCCGGGGTGCTCCTGTGCTGGACGGCGATCCTCGGGAACAGCTGGGCGCTGCCGCTCGCCGTGGTGCCGATGTCGCTGGCCCTCCAGGCCCACATCGGCTACCTGCCGGCGGTGGGCGCGGTCGGCGCGGTGCTGGTGCTGGGGCTGCTGCTCCGCGCTGTCCGACGCCTGCGGCGGAGGAACCGCCCGGTACCGGACGGCGCCGACCGGCCGCGCCGGGCGCTGCGCTGGCTGGTCGCGGTCGTCGCCGCCCTCGCCCTGGCCGCCCTGCTCTGGACGCCGCCCCTCGTCCAGCAGGTGACCGGATCGCCGGGCAACCTGGGCGAGCTGGCCGAGTACCTGCTCGAGGGCTCACCCGAGGACCCGGCCGGGCTCGGCACCGGTCTGCGCGGCGTCGCCGACGAGTTCGGGAAGATCCCGGCCTACCTCGTGGGAGCCGGGTCCCCCGACGAGCCGCTGCTGCCGGAGGCGTGGCCGCCGGTGGCCATCGCGGTCGGTCTGGCGATGTTCGTCCTCGCACTGGCCGACGGCGTCCGTCGCAGGCGGGAGGACGTCGTCTGGCTGGGCGTGCTGACCCTCGCCGTCGCCGCCGCCGGGGTGGCCGCGATCGCCCGCATCGACGGCTTCACCTACACCTATCTCACGCGGTGGACGGTCGTCGTCGGCATCCTGGCCTGGACCACGGTCGGGGTGAGCCTCATGCCCGAACTGCGCGCGGTGGCCCGGCGGTGGGCCGGCCCGCGCCGCGGGGACGCCCTGCTGGCGGTCCCGCTCGCGGTCCTGGCGACGGCCGCCGTGCTGGTCACCGGTCTGGGCACGGCGCGGGCGACTCCCCCGATGACCGACGTGACCGGGCAGATCGGCCGCCTCGAGGAGGCGGTCCTGGCCGACCTCGACCAGCGGGGGCTGCGCGCCGGCACGGACGAGCCGGTGGTCCGGGTCGACTTCCCCGGCACCACCCGGCCCGACGACCTGGTCGGGACCTTCTGGCCGGGTACCGGTCTGGTGCTGGAGCTCCATCGCGACGGCGTGGACGTGCAGGTGTCCCCGTTCTGGCGCATGCCGTTCGGGGACCGCTTCACGGACCGGGCCGACGACGCCGGGTACGTCGTCACGCTCGCCTACTCCGACGGGAGCTCCCCGCCGCCGGAGCCGTGGCAGCAGATCCTGCTCGTCGACGGTGAGCTGCAGGTCTACGGCGGGGTCCCGCCGAGCCCGTGAGGGGCGGGTCAGCCACCGTCCGCCGGGCCGGCCCTCCGCGCTCCCCGCTGCTCGAGGTCGCGGACGCCGCGGCGGTGCAGCAGCCGACCGGCGACGATCAGCACGACTCCGGAGACCAGGAACCCGATGTCCCAGCTGAGCGGGGCGCCCAGGTCGTCGCGCACGTGGTGGACGCCGAGGATCTGGTGGTTCACCAGCCCTTCGACGAGGTTGAACAGCCCCCAGCCGGCGACGACGAGGCCGATGTGGAAGCTCCAGCTGGGCGCGATCCGCCCCTGGCGCCAGGCGATCAGCGCGGTCACCATCCCGGCGACGACGGCGGCCCACGTCCCCACGTGGAAGAAGCCGTCGGCGACGGTGTTGGCCTCCAGCCCGGCGAGGGTGCCCGGGTCCTGGCCGTCGACGGCGCTGATCATGTGGTGCCACTGCAGGATCTGGTGCAGCACGATGCCGTCCACGAAGCCGCCCAGGCCGATGCCGTACAGGAGCCCCGACGCCCGCGAGGGCAGCCGCTCCCCCGCTGTCGTCCGTACCGATGCCGCCATGCCGGGCCGCTACCCCGGCGGCGCGTGCCGCACCCGCCCGCGCATGCTGGAACGCATGAGCAGCAGCGACCACGCCGCCGGCCGGAACCAGAGCACCGGTACGGCGCACGCCGTCCTGTCCGCCACCGCGGACCTGCCCGCGCCGTGGGCCGCGGTCTGCGGCGCGTCGGTCGACGTCGTCCAGGGGAAGTGGAACGGCCCGCGGGGCCTGGGTTCGGCCGACCCCTGCCGTGAGTGCCGCCGCCTCACCGGGTCCTGAGGCCTGGCCCCGTCCCTTTGTTGCGGTGTTCTTCGCCCGACCCCTTCGGGGTGTTGATGTTGGGGATAACGGTCGTACCCATGGCCGCGACAGCAGCGATCCGGTCGTCACCGGCATCGGCGACGACCGGATCGGCGATGCGGCCGCGCCGGGTCAGCTCTCGACGAAGCGGGTGAGCCGCTCGACGGCCTCCACGAACTCCTCGACCATCTCGTGCACCACCCGCCGGGTGGGCCGGACCGAGCTCATGCTCGCGCTCCCGACGATCTGGCCGACGAAGTAGGTGGCCAGGTCGTTGGCCGGCGTGCCGGGAGTGCCCGCGACCCGGTTGATCCGGGCCTGCGCCTCGCCCACGAGCATCGGCTGCAGCGGCATCGGCAGCGTCCCGGGTCCGTCGGCCGACTCCCACTCCTCGGTCCACGGGCTGCGCAGCATGCGGGCCGGCTTGCCGGTCATCGACCGCGAGCGGACGGTGTCGCCCAGGCCCGCGCGGAGGAACTTCTCCTTGACCGCCGGGTTGGTCTCGGCCTCCTCGGTGGTCAGCCACACCGAGCCGCACCACACGCCGTCGGCGCCCAGGGCCATCCCGGCGGCCAGCTGGCGGCCGCGGCCGATGCCCCCGGCGGCGAGGACCGGCAGCGGGCCCACGGCGTCGACCACCTCGGGCACAAGCACCATGGTGGCGATCTGGCCGGTGTGCCCGCCGGCCTCGGTGCCCTGGGCGACGACCAGGTCGGCGCCGGCGGCCTGGTGCCGGACCGCGTGCTCGACCGAGCCGGCCAGCGCCGCGACGGGGATGCCGGCACCGTGCGCGCGCTCGATGAAGTGCGGCGGCGGCGGGCCCAGCGCGGAGGCCACCAGCCTGGTCTCGTGGGCGAAGAGCACGTCCAGCAGGGGCGCCATGCTCTTGGGGTCCACCCGCATGCCGCCGACGCCGGAGCTGCGGCCACCCGTCGGCGTGTCGGCGGGCAGCGGCGGGATGCCGTACCGGTCCAGCAGTCCGTCGAGCCACTCCCGGTGCCCGGCGGGCAGCAGGTCGCCGAGCGCCTCCCGGTCCAGGCCGCCGGACTCCGAGCCGGCGAACTTCTCGGGCACGAGCAGGTCGACGCCGTAGGGCCGGCCCTTCACCTCCTGCTCGATCCAGGCGAGGTCGATGTCCAGCTGCTCCGGGGTGTGCGCCACGGCGCCGAGGACGCCGAGCCCGCCGGCGTTGGTCACCGCGGCGACGACGTCGCGGCAGTGGCTGAAGGCGAAGATCGGGACGTCGATGCCGACGAGGTCGGTGGCGGTAGTGCGCACGGGCGGTGCCTCTCTCAGTGGTGGTCGAGGGTGGGTCGGAGGAGTTCAGGACCGGTCGCGCGGCGCCGGCCCGGTGGTGGCAGGGCCGGCGAAGGCCTGTGCCTTCTCCATCCAGTCCCGCGCGGCCGCGCCGTCGGTCTCCAGCGCGGTGTCGTCGACGTGCCGTCGCTGGGTGACGACGAGGCAGAAGTCGAGTGCCGGCCCGCGGACGGACTCCGGCGCGTCGTCGGGTCCCCACCGCCAGACGTCGCCGGCCGGGGACACCAGCTCCAGGCGGACGTCGACGGCGGGTGGCTCCTCGCGCCGGTTGGCGTAGGTCCACCTGCGGGTGATGACGCCGATCTGGCAGATGTGCCGCAGCCGCTCGGTCGGCTCGCGGAAGGCGCCGACGGCGTCGACGACGTCCTGGCCGTGGGCCCAGGTCTCCATGAGCCGGGCAGTGAGGAAGGACCGCACGCTCATCGACGGCCCGTACCAGGGCACCCGGCCGCCCGCGTCGACCTGCTGCGCCACCTCGATGAGGCGGAAGCGGTTCTCCCGCCACGCGCGGAGCAGGTCCCGCGGAGCGAGGGCGCGGTGCAGCGTGACCCCGTCCATGTCCTCGAGCAGCGGGCCGATCGACGCCGCGAAGGCCGCCTCGTCTGTCAGCGCCAGCACGGCGGCGCCGTCGAAGTAGGTGAGGTGGCCGACCTGGTCGGCCACCGTCCAGCCGGGGCTCGGGGTCGGCGTGGCCCACTGCGCGTCGGTCAGCTCGCCGAGGACGGCGTCGAGCGCCTCGTGCTCGGCGGCGAGGTCGGCGGCGACCGCGGAGACGTCGGTCATCGGAGAAGTCCCTTCAGGATGATCTGGACCGCTTCGTCCGCGGCCTGCGGGGGCGAGCTGCGCAGCGTGCGCGCGACCTCCGGATCGGCGAAGCTCCGGCCGAGACCGGCGAGCACCCGGGCGATCGCGGCGGTGTCGACGTCGGCGATGTCGCCGCGGCCGACGGCGGTGTCCAGGAGGATGCGGGTGACGTCGATCAGGTACTGGTTGTGGCTGTCGACGAGGGCCTTTACCGCCGGGACGTTGCCGATGTCGCGGGACCAGGCGTCGGTCGCGCGGCTCACCGCGACGTGCGCCGCCCGCAGGTAGGCCCGGATGGCGTCCAGCGGCGGCATCTCGTCGGCGATGATCCGCTGGGCGTTGCCGCCGATCCGCCACAGCTGCCGGTCGACGACCATGAGCACGAGCTCGTCCCGGCTGGGCGCCAGCGCGTAGAGCGTCCGCAGCGAGCAGCCCGCCCGCGCGGCGATCTCGGCCATGGTGAGCTCGGCGAATCCGTCGCGGAACATGGCGTCGAGCTGCCGGAGCACCTCGCGCTGCCGCTCGGTGAGCTGCTCCTCGCGCTCCCGGTCCAGGACGGGCCGGGGGCGCTCGATCGTGGCCAGGCTGCTCATGCGCCGTCCTCCAGGAGGGCGACCGGGACGTCGGCGTACCGGGCGCGCAGCCACTCCCCCAGGCTCTTGGCCTGCCCGTCCTGGCGCGTGGAGGCGGCCACGCCCTCGCCGAGCAGCCCGTGCACGACGAAGTTGAGCGCGCACAGCGCGGGCAGCCGGTGGCGCTCGACCGGCAGCGGCGCGGTCTCGGGCAGGAGTTCGGCGAGCCGCTCCGACGTCAGGAATCCGTCGAGCCAGGCCCAGGCGGCATCGGTGCGGGCGAACACGCCGAGGTTGGCGTCGCCCCCCTTGTCCCCGGACCGCGCGCCGACGACGCGGCCCAGCGGGACCCGACGCGTCTCCCCCGCCGGCGCCGGGGCCGCCGGACCGGGCAGCGGCTGCACCGGGGCCGCCGGTGTGCGCGGCGCGGTGGACGGCACGACCGACGTCGGCCCGCCCAGGACGGTCACCTGCTGGGGCACGAGCCCGGCCGGCACCAGCGAGGGGCGGTAGACCCCGTAGGGGCGGGCATCCCGGCCGCCGCCGCCCACGCCGAAGAAGCCCGGGATCGTGGCCAGGGCCAGCTCGGTCATCGCCGCCCCGACCGAGCGGCCGAGCTTGCGCTCGTCGGCGTCCTTGAGCGTGAGCCGCCAGACGGCGACGGCCTCCTCGTTGCTCGCCGGGTCGGCCTTGTCGGTGCGCACCACCGTGGTGGTGACCTCGGCGAAGTCGGCGGGCGCGTACGGGCACGCCGCCCAGAACGCCTCCTCGACCAGGGCCGCCTTCGCCTCGACGTCCAGCCCCACCAGGGCGATGCCGAGGTCGGTGCGGAAGCCGCCGAGTGAGTTCATGGCGACCTTGAGCGTCTCCGGGGGCGGCTCGCCGCGTGCACCGCTGATCCGGACGCGGTCGGGCGCGACCTGCTCCAGCGCCACGGTGTCGAAGCGCGCGGTGACGTCGGGGCCCAGGTAGGCCGGGCCGCCGATCTCGTAGAGCAGCTGCGAGGTCACCGTGCCGATCGAGACCTGGCCCCCGGTGCCGTCGTGCTTCCCGATGACCGAGGACCCGTCACCGGCGATCTCCGCCCACGGGAAGCCGGTGCGGGCCATGCCCGGCACCTCCGTGAAGAAGGAGTAGTTGCCCCCGGTGGCCTGGGTGCCGCACTCGATGACGTGCCCGGCGACGACGGCGCCGGCGAGGGCGTCCCAGTCGTCGCGCGCCCAGCCGTGGTGCCAGGCGGCGGGACCGCAGACGATGGCGGCGTCGGTGGTCCGCCCGGTGATGACGATGTCCGCGCCGGCGGTCAGCGCATCGACGATCCCCCAGCAGCCGAGGTAGGCGTTGGCGCTGATGAACCGGGACGGGTCGCCCAGCGGCGCACCGGTGCCGAGGTGGGCGAGGTCCACGCCGGCGGCGACGAGCTCGTCCAGCCGCGGCAGCAGGTCGTCACCGCTGACGTAGGCGATGGTCGGCGAGAGACCCAGCGTGCCGGCCACCTCGGCCACCGCCTCCGCGCAGCCGGCCGGATCCAGCCCGCCGGCGTTGGCGACCACCCTGATGCCGCGGTCCAGGCAGGTGCCCATGACCTGCTCCATCTGGGTCACGAAGGTGCGGGCGTAGCCGCCGCCCGGCCGCGAGGCCCGGCTGCGCGCCAGGATCAGCATGGTCAACTCGGCCAGCCAGTCGCCGGTGAGGACGTCGATCGGCCCGCCCTCGACCATCTCCCGGGCGGCGGAGAGCCGGTCGCCGTAGAACCCGGAGCAGTTGGCGATCCGCAGCGGCTCAGGCACCGGGAGCCTCGTCCTGCGGCGTCGTCGCATCCGGCTCGACCACGAGCAGCACGGCGCCGTTCTCGACCTGCTGGCCGTCGGCGATCCGCACCTCGGTGACCGTGCCTGCGACGGGCGCCTTCACGTGGTGCTCCATCTTCATCGCCTCGAGCAGCACCAGCGTCTGTCCCGGGACCACCCGGTCGCCGACGGCGCAGCGCACGTCCAGGACGACGCCGGGCATCGGGGCGACGAACCCGCCCTCGGCCACGGCGGCCCCCGGAGGCACGAAGCGCGGCACGACGGCCAGCTCGACGGTGCTCCGCGGGGTCTGCAGGTACAGCCGGTCGCCGTCGGCGGTGACGGCGTGGCGGGTCCGCCGGCCGCCGATCTCGACGTCGATCCCGTCCGGCGACCAGGCGTGCACCCGGGCTTCTCCGACCTCCCGGACGGTGAACGTGCCGTCCCGGCGGCTGCGGTAGCGCACCTCGACCTCGTCGTCCCGGTGACGCAGCCGCACCGTGGTGTCGGGCAGCCGGGCGTTCCGCCAGCCGGTCGGGACGGTCCGCAGCACACGGGCCTCGGCGCGGTTGCGGCCCTGCAGCCACAGCGCCGCCGCTGCGGCTCCCCGGCGCAGCTCGTCGTCGTCCAGCACCAGCTGCGTCGCCGGTGCATGGCGCTCGATGAAGTCGGTGGTCGTGTCCCCGGTGAGGAACGCGGGGTGGCGCAGGACCGCGACCAGGAAGTCCCGGTTCGTGGTGAGCCCACCCAGGTGGAGCCGGGACAAGGCCAGGGCCAGCCGGCCGGCCGCCTCGCGCCGGGTCGGTGCGTGCGCGACCACCTTGGCCAGCATCGGGTCGAAGCTGACGCCGACCACCGAGCCCGCCTCCACGCCGGAGTCCCAGCGGACGGCGGGCTCGGCCGCCGGGGCGAAGGCGGCGACCGTCCCGGTGGCGGGGAGGAAGCCGGCCGCGGGGTCCTCGGCGTAGAGCCGCACCTCGACGGCGTGCCCGGTGAAGCGGACGTCGGCCTGGGCGCGGTCCAGCGGCTCCCCCGCCGCGACCCGCAGTTGCTCGCGGACCAGGTCGATGCCGGTGACCTCCTCGGTGACCGGGTGCTCGACCTGGAGGCGGGTGTTGACCTCCAGGAAGAAGAACTCGCGGGTGTCGTCGTCCACCAGGAACTCGACGGTGCCGGCGGAGCGGTAGTCCAGCGCCCCGGCCAGAGCCAGGGCCGCCTCCCCCATCGCGGCGCGCAGGGCGTCGTCCACGACGGGCGACGGCGACTCCTCGACGATCTTCTGGTGCCGTCGCTGGATGGAGCACTCGCGCTCGCCGAGGTGCAGCAGGGAGCCGTGCTCGTCGCCCAGGATCTGGATCTCGACGTGCCGGGCCCGGCGCACGTAGCGCTCCAGGAACACGCGGTCGTCACCGAAGCCGGCCAGCGCCTCGCGTCGGGCGCCGGCCACCGCCTCGGCGAGGTCGGCGGCCGACTCCACGACCCGCATGCCCTTGCCGCCGCCGCCCGCAGCCGCCTTGACCAGCAGCGGGTACCCGACGGCGTCGCCGTCGGCCGGGTCGTCCGAGGACGGCAGGGTCGGGACGCCTGCGGCGACCGCCGCCTTCTTCGCGGCGAGCTTGTCGCCCATCGCGGCGATGACCTCGGGGGTGGGCCCCACCCAGACCAGGCCGGCGGCGAGCACGTCGGCGGCGAAGCCGGCGTTCTCCGACAGGAACCCGTAGCCGGGGTGGATCGCCTGCGCGCCGGTGGCGCGGGCGGCGGCGATCACGGCGGCCCCGTCGAGGTAGCCGGTGTCCAGCCGGACGGCCTCGTCCGCATCGGCGACGAACGGCGCCCCGGCGTCGGCGGCCACGTAGACGGCGACGCAGCGGAACCCCATGGCACGGGCGGTGCGGAAGACCCGGCGGGCGATCTCGCCGCGGTTTGCGACGAGGACGGTGTCGAAGGTGGTGGTCACAGCCGGAACACCCCGAACTGCTGGGCGCCCTCGACGGGTGCGTTCGCCACGAACGACAGGCACATGCCCAGCACCGTGCGGGTGTCGCGGGGGTCGATGATCCCGTCGTCGCTCACCGCGCCCGTGGCCCGTAACGCCAGCGAGCCCTCCTCCTGGCCCGCCTCGACCATCGCGACGATCTTCGCGTCCTCCTCCTCGTCGAAGGGGACGCCCTGTCGCGCCGCCTGGCCCCGGCGGACCTGGGACATGACCCCGGCGATCTGCTTGGGGCCCATGACCGCGATCTTCGCCGTCGGCCAGGTGAAGGTGAAGCGGTTGCCGAACGCCCGCCCGGACATGCCGTACGTGCCGGCGCCGTAGGACGACCCGATGATCACGGTCAGGTGCGGCACCGTCGAGTTGGTGACGGCGTTCAGCATCTGACTGCCCTTCTTGACGATCCCGGCCGCCTCGAAGTCCCGGCCGACCATGTAGCCGGTGATGTTCTGCAGGAAGACCAGCGGGACGTCGATCCGGTTGCACAGCTGGATGAAGTGCGCCGCCTTCTGCGCGGAGTCCGGGTGCAGCACGCCGTTGTTGCCGAGGACGCCGACCGGGTAGCCGTGGATCGAGGCCCAGCCGCAGACCAGCGTCGGCCCCCAGCGGGGCTTGAACTCCTCGAAGCGGGAGCCGTCGGCGACCCGGGCGATCACGTCGCGGACGTCCACGGGCCGGCGCAGGTCGCGGCTGACCAGGCCCAGAAGTTCCTCGGGGTCGTGCACCGGCTCGTCGGCGGGCAGCGACGGCTCCGGACCGACCTTGCGCCAGTTCAGGTGGGACACCGCCTCGCGGCAGATCCGGATGGCGTCCAGCTCGTCCTCGGCGAAGTAGTCACCGAGCCCGGAGACGTCGGCGTGCAGCCGGGCGCCGCCGAGGGTCTCGTCGTCGCTCTCCTCGCCGGTCGCCATCTTCACCAGCGGCGGGCCGGCGAGGAAGACCTTCGACTGCTGGTCGATGACGACGACGTAGTCCGAGAGCCCCGGCTGGTAGGCGCCGCCCGCGGTGGAGGACCCGAACACCACGCAGACCGACGGCACGCCGAGCCTGGACAGCTCGGTCATCTCGTAGAACTGCCGGCCGCTCTCGGCGAAGTGCGACGTCTGGGCCGACCGGCCGCCGCCCCCTCCCCCGGGCCGCAGGTCGGCACCCGCGGACTCGACGAAGCTGACGTAGGGCATCCGGTTCTCCCGGGCGATCTCCAGCGCGCGGGCCCACTTCTTCAGCGCATACGGGGTGAGCGCGCCGCCGAGGACGGTGGGGTCGTTGCCCATGACGACGCACTCGACGCCGGCGATCACGCCGATGCCGACGACCATGCCGCCGCCGGCGGTGTAGTCCGACCCGTAGGCGGCCAGCGGGCTGATCTCCAGGAACGGGCTGTCCGGATCCAGGGCGTGCGCGATGCGCTCGCGGATGGGCAGCTTGCCGCGCTGCCGCAGCCGTGCGGTTGCCTTCTCGCCACCTCCGGCCGCCGCCTCGTCGAGCAGCTCGTCGAGCACCGTGAGTTGCTCGAGCATGTCGGCGCGGTTCTGCCGGAAGCCCTTGCTGCCCGGATCCAGGGAGGAACGCAGCGGCGGGGCGAGCAACGAGCGGGCCATGGGTCGGAACCTAGGGCGGTAATTCGCTTGAGTCAACGTTACCGGCGCGCCGCGACTCCCTGGCATCGACTGCGCGGAACAAGAGCTCCTCGCGCCCGGACGAAGGCCACCTTCCCCGCAGGTCGCGCGACCGGGGTGACCGGAACAGCCGATGTGCAGCCGTGTTCGTCCCGCCGTGCCGCATCGGCATCCGCGCGGTACCGTCGGCGATAGTTGAGCGCACAACGATTTACCGCTCAGCGCCCCGACCTCCCACCACCGAGCCGCCAGGAGCGCCCATGACCAAGATCGCCGTCGTCTACTACTCGTCCACCGGCAACACCCACCAGCTGGCCCGGGCCGTCGCCCAGGGGGCCGAGGAGGCCGGCGCCGAGGTCCGCCTCCGCCGGGCCGCCGAGACGGCCCCGGCCGCCGCCATCGACAGCAGCCCCGCCTGGCGGGCGCACCTCGACGCCGTCGCCGACATCCCGCTCGCCGAGCCGGCCGACCTGGAATGGGCCGACGGCTACGCCCTCGGTACCCCCACCCGATTCGGCACGCCGTCGGCCCAGCTCAAGTCCTTCATCGACACGCTCGGACCCCTGTGGGCCACCGGCAAGCTGGCCAACCGGGGCGCGACGGCGTTCACCAGCGCGCAGAACACCCACGGTGGCAACGAGTCGACGATCCTCACGCTGTTCAACATCTTCTCGCACTTCGGTGCCGTGATCGTCCCGCCGGGCTACACCGACCCGCTGCTGTTCGCCGCCGGCGGCAACCCCTACGGCGCCTCGGTCGCCTCGGCGGGCAACGCGAACGCCGCCTCCGACGAGGTCCTCACCGCCGCCCGGTACCAGGGCCGCCGGCTCGCCGAGATCAGCGCCAAGCTCGTCGCCTGACGACCCGCGGCGTCTTCCGGGGCGGCTCCGCCGGGCCGCCCCGGAGACGGTGGGCACCGGTCACGACCGGATCCGCGGCGTCGGCGCGGAGGGCGATCAGGGCGACGTCGGCGGCGGCCCCTGGACCGCAGGCCGACGCCGGACCCCGACCTCGATGGTCGGTCAGGCGAGGTCCCGTCACGCCGGCCGGACGTCGGTGAGCCGGACGCCGGCATCCGCCCCAGGTCGACGCTCAGGTCCTGCAACGGGACCTCCTGGCTCATCGCCGAGGTCAGCAGACGGACCGCCCGCTCCATGACGGAGGTTGTCAGCCACTCCCCCGCGCAGCGGTGACCGGCCTCGAATTCGCCACCGCCCTGGGGACGAACGTGTACGGATCCCCGCCCCCCGTGGTGAAGCGCCCGGGCTGGAACGCTCCCGGATCGGTCCAGAGCCGGGGGTCGTGGTTGGTGGCGTAGATGTCGAGCAGGAACCACGCCCGCGGGGGAACTGGCCTGGTTCGAGGAGGAGGAGGAGGAGGACTCCGTCGCCATCTCCGCCGAGCGGGTGGAGATCGTGCAGGCCGCCGGCCAGAACGACTGACCGGTCCTCGACCGTGGCGGAGCGCGGGGTCGCAGGACCCGCCCTCCGCAGCCCCGCCCCGTGCCGGCCGACGCGGCGGGGTCAGTTCCCGGCCGGTGCTGGGGGCGTCCGACCCTGATGGCCGCGATGGCGAGCTGCCCGTCCGGCGTGACGGTGACGACCGCGACCGGCTCCCGACCTCGCCGGCGACCCCGAGGACACGGGCGACCTCCGCAGCACGCCGCCCCCTCGCTGTCCGAGCCGGCCGGAGGTGGGGAGGACGGGACCGTCCCCGTCCGGCCCGGCCCTCACCCGCTGTGCCGCCGCCCCCGCAGGACGTCGGAGGCCGCCCCTCGCGCAGCCCGGCCGATCAGCCCGACCAGTCTCAGCCTCGCAGCCAGGGGGGCGTCCCCGAGCCCCGCGCCGCCGCGGCGTCCGGCGCCGTCGTGCCGCACGTCCCGCTCGGTCACCGCATCGACGGCCCCGGCAATATCCTCGTCCGGGACACCGGCACGCGCGAAGGCGTCCGGCAACCAGGCGGACAGACTCTGCCAGCCGAGCGCGAAGTCGCTCTGCCGCAGTGCGCGAGCCGTGAAGCCGCCGAACCTGCCCATGAACTCGCCGGCGAGCAGGGACGGGACCTGCTGCTGACCCCGGGGGGATCCCCCGGCGTCCGCCGGCTGCTCCACCAGCTGCAGCGGCGAGATGACCTCCGTGCCCACCGGGAACTTGCCGGCGACACCGCCGGCCGTGCGCAGGACGCGGAGCAACAGGTCGCCGAGGTCCTCGGTACCCGGGCCACCGCCCGAGTCGGTCGGGAGGCCGTCTCCGGAGGCCCCGGGGCCGGCCTGCTCCGCCGTCATCCGGCCCAGCACCTCGCGCAACGCGTCGGACGAGGCGGCCGACAGGTGCGGGGCCAACACCTCGGCGAGTTCCCGGGACCACCGCAGACGGGCGTTGACGTCCTCGATGGCGCGGAGGTCGGCGTAGAGAGGTTCGGTGGTCAAGGTCGTGAGCAGGCGGGCCAGCGTGCTGGTCCAGGGAGGCGCCCCGTCCGGATCCGTCCATCGCCGGGAGGCGCCCGGGCCGGCGGTGTGCGGATGGACGAGGAGGTGCATCCGCCCGGCGCTCTCGTCGGAGCCGTGCCCGGGGCGGTCCCCCGCCCCGTCGCCGGCATCCGTGGCCGCACGGTCGGCCCGGCGCGCGGCATCGAGCGTGCCACCGAGAGGGCGGGTCAGCAGGGCCGAACCGTCCGTGCACCAGAAATGGCCCGAGGCCGGGAAGTCGGACACGCCGGCCCGGAGGTAGGCCTCCTCGTCCGCTCTCCGGTCCAGCACCCTCGGTCCGAAGGCGGCCGGGTGGGACATGGAGGCGATGGCCGCATCCAGGGGGCTGCTGTTCCGTGGCCGGACGTACCTGTCCCGGCCGTCGTCCCGGCGCAGGGTGAAGGTGGCCCTGTCCACGTGTGTCAGGCCGGCGAGTGCCGGATCTGCTCCGGTCCCGTCGATGCGGTACGTCAGCCCCTGCAGCGAGCCCAGCGCGACGCTGTACTCGATGGGCCGTGCCTGCCGGGCCGCAGCAGGCGTCCGGTGCACCGGCCTCCCGCGCCGGTCCCGCGGCTCCAGCAGACCGACGGTGTCCCGCTGGACGGCGACCATCGACAGCGGCGCATCACGCCGGCCGTGGGCCAGCCGACGCAGGCTGGCCTGGCGCACCCACGCCTCGTGCAACACAGGCAACGGGTCCAGTCCGCCCAGCAGGCACCGCGACGCCAGGAGCCCGACCATGGCACCGGCGGAGGTCGCCCCCACGGCGTCGAGCACGACGGGAGGCGGCTCACCACGCCGGTGGCTGCGCTCGTTGAGCCGCTGCAGCGCGACCACCAGGCCCGCGACCGCGCCGGCCTCGTAGGCCCCGAGCGAGGCCCCGCTGGTGACGCTCAACGCGATGCGGACCGTTCGGCCTGTCATGCCTGCGGGCCTGCGCCGGCCGAAGGACCTCGCGCAGCGACTCCTGGTGGGCGTACGGACATCGATTCCCCCTGGCCGTCGCCGGCGACGTCCGCTGCCGGGTCGTGTCACCTCCGGGGGCCGCGGGAGCGGCCCGGGCAGGTGACGGGTCGACTGGTGCCCGCTCCCCGCCCGTCCGACGCGCCCCCGCCAGGCATGTCACCGAAGCTCAACAGTCGAGCAGCAGCCGTCGGGCCAGCCAGCCGTAGACGAGGCCGACCACCAGGCCGTGGAGGACATGGGTCATCAGCACGCCGGGAGGGGTCAGCGAGCCGTAGTTCTTGGCGAACACACCGGGCGGCTTCAGCAGCAGGGGCCCGTCGGACGATTCGGCGATGGGCTCCACCCGAGAGCTGTCGACGCCGCTGTGCATCCGCGGGTGCAGCACCGGGAGCATGCCCATCACCAGGCCCCCGATGACCCCGTGGCCGACGCCGTAGAGGGCGCCGATCCACCACGCGTTGTCGTCGCTGACGCCGAACGCGTCGAACAGCCACGCGTAGGCCGACCCGATGATCAGTGCGGAGAGGCCACCAGGTGCATCACCATGCCGATGGCCGTGGCCGTGCGCCGGTTGCCCGAGAACATCGACCCCTCGGTGAGGGCCATGTCCATCTGGGTCCTGCCGGCCGCGCGCATCGCCGCGATCATCGGGGACATCACGGCGCCGCCGGCGAAGCCCGCGCTCACCGCGGGCCAGAAGTGGAGATGCATCGCTCTTGTCTCGACCGAGAGGTGTGCCGCCCGATCGCGGGGCGGCGTCAGTCGTCGGTGAGTCGGGGGAACCGGCCGGGTCGCTCCTCTCGCCGAGGGCTCAGATCGCAGCAACTGGCTGCCCAGACCGGAGACGGCCGAACACGACCACCGGTCACATGTCATCGTGCTGACACATCCCCGGACGATCGAGCGCCGACCGGCCCGTCACCCACGTTCCCGCGGTGGCCCGGCGCCGTCCGGGTAGGGGTGCGATCCGGGCCGTCAGCGACCAGTGCCGGATCTCCGGGTCAGTCCTCGACACGGACCTCGATGATCGGGTAGCCGGAGGCTCCGTCCGGCGCCACCGGGGTGCGCTCGTCGGTCTGGACCTCTCCTGCACCATCGGTCGCCCGGGCGGCGATCACGTGCCGGCCGGGGGTGGCGTCCCAGGGCAGGAACCACTGCCGCCAGCAGTCGACGTCCAGCCGCTCGGCGAGCTCCGCGTCCCGCCACGGCCCGTCGTCGACACGGACCTCGACGCCCTCGATGCCCCGGGTCGGCGCCCAGGCCACCCCGGCGATGACCGCCCGTCCCGCAGGTACGGACCGCCCCGACCGCGGGACGTCGATCCGGGCCTGGGTCTTGATCGGGCCCTCCTTGGCCCAGCCGCGCGGGATCCAGTAGCCGTCGACGTCCCAGTCGGTCAGCTCGATGGCCGAGAGCCACTTGGTGGCCGAGACGTAGCCGTACAGCCCCGGCACGACCAGCCGTGCGGGGAACCCGTGCTCGGCGGGCAGCGGCTCGCCGTTCATCGCGACGGCGACCATCGCCTCCTCGAGGTCCAGGGCGGTGAGCACCGGGAAGCCGGCGGTGAAGCCGTCCACCGAGCGGCCGATGAGCTGGGTGGCACCCTCCTGCAGCCCGGCCCGGTCCAGCAGGGCCCGGAGCGGTACGCCCTGCCAGCGGGCGTTGCCGACGAGGTCCCCGCCGACCTCGTTGGAGACGCAGGCCAGCGTGATGTCGGCCTCGATCTGCGGCAGCTCCATGAGCTCGGCGTAGGTCAGGGTGAACGGCTCGTCGACCATGCCGCGCACCTCGAGCTGCCACTCGTCCGGGTCGACGATCGGCACCCGGAGGGCGGTGTCGATCCGGTAGAACTCCTCGTTCGGGGTGAACAGCGGGGTCAGGCCGGGGACCTCGAGGTCGGCGCCGGCCGGAACGGGTCCGGCCTGCCGGACCGGGCGCGGCAGGCGGATGGCCGCGCGCACCTCCGCCAGCCGCTCCCGCCCGGCGAGCAGGTAGCCCCCGACCCCGGCCAGGACGGCGAGCGCCGTCGTCCCGCCGGCCAGGGACAGGAACCGTCGCCGGTCGACCGGCGGCCGCTCGGCAGCCACGGCCGTGCTGCCCGCTCGCGGTGCGACCGCTCCGGTCTCGTCCGGAGCGCACGCAGGATCCGCTGCCTGGCCGGACCGGGCCACGCGGAGCAGGAGGTGCAGCACCGCCACACCGACCGCCGCCCCGACCACGCCGACGAGCAGTGTGATGAAGACCTGACTGCGCGGGTCGGACAGTGCGGCCACCACGCCGAGAGCGGCGAAGGCGACGAAGCCCGCGGCCGCGACGGCGAACCGGCGCCGGGCCAGCACGCCCAGAGCCGCACCGAGGAGGACCGAGACGACCAGAACGCCGCCGATGAGCACCGGCTTGTCCGCGCTGCCGAGCGTCGAGATGGCCGCCCGCTCCAGCCAGCCGGGCACGCTGTCGATGACGGCGTCACCGACGGAGACGACCAGCGACCTGGCGTCCGGGATCAGCCCGGCGACGAGCTCGGCCATCCCCAGCGCCGCCGCCACCGCCGCGATGCCCGCCACCGCGCCGGTGCTCCGCCGCACCGCCCGGGGGCCGATGTCCTGCGCCGGGGACCGTTCTCCGCTCTGCGTCACACCGGACGCGATGTCCCGGCGGGCGGGTGACGACACGAAGCCGTCGACTTTGACTCGGGATCGTCATGCGCGCCCGCGCGCCGCCCGCCGGAGAAGCCTCGGCCACCTCTCGCCCCCGTGGTGCTCCGTGAGCGGGGTCACCGGCCACTTTGGCCGGTTTACCGGCCAAAGTGGCCGGTAGCGCCGTAGCCTCGTCGACGTGAGCGCATTCCGGCAGCAGGCGGAGGACCAGATCCTCGACCGCGCCGCCGCCCTCCTGGCCCGTCGCGGCGCCAAGACCTCCGTGCAGGAGATCGCCGACGCCGTCGGGCTGTCCAAGGCCGGGCTGCAGCACCACTTCCCCACCAAGGACTCGCTGCAGGCCGCGGTGGTCGCCCGGGCCGGCGCCCTCGTGCAGCAGGTGCTCGCCCTGGTCGCCGATCTGCCGGTCGGGCCCGAGCGCGACCTGCGGGCGATCGAGGCGTGGGTCGACGTCGCCCTGGCCCATCCCGGGCTGGTGTCTCTGCTGCTGGCACCGGTGAGCACCGGGACGCCCGGCGACGTGGCCGCCGGTGAGGCCGAGGCGATCCAGGCCTCGGGCGCCGCCGCGCTCACCGCGTTCGGCGTCGATCCGGCGGCCACCACCGCCGAGCGCACCGTGCGGGTCGCCGCCGCGCTGGCCGCTCTCGGCGTCCTCACCCTCGCCGCCCACCAGCAGAACCTCACCGCCGCGTGGCGGCCGCACATGGTCGTCGCCTGCTTCGACGCACTCGGCCACCGCCGATCCGTCCCCACCCCGGAGGCCTGACCCCATGGCTCACCTGTTGTCCCGGATCGGGGCGTTCTCGCACCGCCGCCGGCTCGCCGTCGTGCTCGTCTGGCTGGCGGTCCTCGTCGCCGGTGGCGCGGGCGCCCTCACGCTGTCCGGCGAGACGTCGAACTCCTTCTCCATCCCGGGCCAGGAGTCGACGGTCGCGCAGGAGAAGATCACCGAGGAGTTCGGCGCCGGCGGTGCCACCGTCCGCGTCGCCGTCGCCGCGCCGGAGGGGCAGACGCTCACCGACCCGGGGACCGCCGCGGCGGTGGGCGACCTGGTCGACACCCTCGGCGCGCTGCCCGGCGTCGTCGCGGCCTCGAACCCGCTGGACCCCGCGGCGCCCGCGGTCAACGCCGACCAGACCATCGGCTACAGCACCGTGGCCTACGGCGGCCTCGTGGAGGACGTGACCGACGACCAGCGGGCCGCGCTGCTGAGCGCCGTCGAGGACGCCGGCATCGGCGACCTCACCGTCGAGGCCTCGGGCGAGGCGCTGAACGCGGGCGCCCCCCACATGGGCGTGGGCGAGGTGATCGGCGTCGTCCTCGCCGTGATCATCCTGGCGCTCACGTACGGCTCGCTGGTGACCGCCGGGATGAACCTGCTGACCGCCTCGGTCGGCGTCGGGGTCGGCGTCCTGGGCATCACGATCGCCACCGGCTTCCTGGAGCTGTCCTCCACGACCTCGGCCCTCGCGGGCATGCTCGGCCTGGCCGTCGGCATCGACTACGCCCTGTTCATCATCAGCCGCTACCGGCAGGAACTGCTCCGCGGGGCCGATGTCCCGACGGCCATCACGACGGCCACCGGAACGGCCGGCTCGGCCGTGGTCACCGCCGGGCTCACCGTCGTCATCGCTCTGCTCGGCCTCTCCGTGGTGGGCATCCCCTTCCTCACCCAGATGGGCGTCGCCGCGGCGGCGACGATCGTCATCGCCGTCCTGGTCGCGCTCACCCTCGTGCCGGCCGCGATGAGCTTCCTGGGTGCGCGGGCCCTGCCGCGGAAGGCGCGCGCCGGCGCCGGGGACGACCTCGGCCGACCCACCCGCGGTCCGGGCTTCCTGGCCCGCTGGGTGGCCACGGTGACCCGGTACCGCGTCCTCACGGTGGTCGCCACGGTCCTGGCGCTGGGGGTCATCGCCATCCCGTTCACCTCGATGCAGACCACGCTGATCCCGACGCCGGAGCCGGGCAGCACCCAGGCCCGGGCGCAGGAGCTCCTCGCCCAGGGGTTCGGGGAGGGCATCAACGGCCCGCTGGCCGTCCTGGTCGAGGGTGACGGCGCCGCGCAGGCGGCCGCCGAGGTCAGCGAGCCGATCTCCGCGCTGTCCGACGTCGCGCTGGTGACCCCGCCGGTGCCCGACGCGGACGGCACCGCGGCCCTGCTCACCGTCATCCCCCTGTCCGGCCCGGACACCGAGGCCACCGAGAACCTGGTCGGGGACCTCCGCGCCGAGCTCGCCGGCCTCGACGGAGCAGACGCCTACGTCACCGGCGCCACCGCGGTGAGCGTCGACGTCGCCCAGGCACTCGACGAGGCGCTGCCCGTCTACCTGGCACTGGTCGTCGGCCTGGCGTTCGTGCTGCTGGTCCTGGTGTTCCGCTCCCTGCTGGTGCCGCTGGTCGGTGTGCTGGGCTTCCTGTTCACCGTGGGCGCCTCCCTGGGTGCCACCGTGGCGGTCTTCCAGTGGGGCTGGCTGTCCGACCTGGTGGGGCTCACCAGCACCGGGCCGCTGATCAGCCTCACCCCGATCCTGGTCATCGGGATCCTCTTCGGCCTGGCCATGGACTACCAGGTGTTCCTGGTCAGCCGCATGCACGAGGCGCACACCTCCGGTGAGGCACCGCTGGAGGCGATCCGCGCGGGCTTCCGGCGCTCGGCCCCCGTCGTGGTGGCCGCCGCGCTGATCATGTTCGGCGTCTTCGCCGGCTTCGCCACCAGCCCGGACCCGACCCTGAAGTCCATCGCGTTCGCGCTGGCGGTGGGCATCGTCGTGGACGCCTTCGTGGTCCGCATGGTGCTGGTGCCGGCCGCCCTCGCCCTCATGGGCGAGCGCGCCTGGTGGCTGCCCCGCTGGCTGGGCTGGCTGCCCCACCTGGACGTCGAGGGCGCTGCGCTCAAGGGCGACGACGCCTCGGACGACGAGGTGGGCGCACCGCGGCGGGCCGAGGCGGACACCGTGGGGTCCGCCGCCCGCTGATCCAGTCGTGACGAGGGCAGGGCGGCCACTGGGCCGGCCTGCCCTCGTCGCGCACGCATTCTGACCGACACGGGTGCACGCACGGCCAGGTGTCGTTCCCCGACCCGGACGACGCGGATCCGGTCGGCGACCACGTCGAGGTCTGCCTAGGGTGGCGCCGTGCGCGCTGCCCGGTCCCTGACGAGG
This sequence comes from Blastococcus goldschmidtiae, assembly GCF_031845325.1. Classification (NCBI taxonomy): domain Bacteria; kingdom Bacillati; phylum Actinomycetota; class Actinomycetes; order Geodermatophilales; family Geodermatophilaceae; genus Blastococcus; species Blastococcus goldschmidtiae. The sequence continues at coordinate 84,616 of NZ_JAVREI010000010.1, forward strand.
GTCGTGCTCGCGCGGCACGGTGAAGCGGCGTACGAGACGAGCGGCAGCGGCGACAGCGGCGGCAGCCTCACGGCGCTCGGCCGCAGCCAGGCCCGGGCGCTGGGTCAGGAGCTGCGCGCGGAGGGGATCTCGACCGTCGTCTGCTCGGAACTGTCCCGCGCCGTCCAGACCGCGGAGATCTCCGCGGGGGTGCTCGGGCTCCCCGTGCACGTGCGGATGGGCCTCCAGGAGTACGACGTCGGCGATGAACGTGGACGGCCCTACGACCCGGGTCTGTTCGAGCCGCTCATGCTCGCGTGGCTCCGGGGAGACCTCGAGGTGGGGATCCCCGGCGGTGAGGACGGCCACCAGGTGGCCGGCCGGATGCTGCTCGTGCTCGACGACCTGGCTCGACGCCATCGAGGAGCCACCGTGCTCGTGGTGAGCCACGGGGGTGCGATCCTCGCGCTGCTCGGCGCCATCGCACGCGGCCGGCCCGGCCTGCCACGCGACGGGAACGACATGCCCGGCTGCGCGACGTACTCCCTGCAGCACGACGCCGGAGGGTGGCGGTTCGCGGGCCCCGCTTCCCGGCGAGGAGGACAGGACGGGCCGGGAGAAAAGACCTCGTGACCGATCAGCCGGCGGAGCCGAGCCGGTAGAGCGCGGTGTGCGCCACGTGCAGCACGGGCTCGCCGTCGGCGAGGACCAGCGCGTCGTAGCGCACCTCGTCGTTCGCGCCCCTCCGGCCGACGGAGGTCACGCGCCCGTGCGAGGTCACCAGAGCGGGCAGCCGGGCGACGCCGAGGAAGCGGCAGTCGCTCGCCGTGTGGATCCACGGCCCCAGGGCGACGTTCCGGGTGAGCAGCCGGTGCACCGCCTTGACCAGCATCCCCGGATGCGCCCACGCGTTCTCCCGGTACAGCGCCAGCGGCTCGCCGACGGCGTCGAGGTACCACTCGTTCTGCTCCACGGGAACGGCCTCGGAGACGCTGCCGAACGGCCCGACGACCGGGTCGGCCACCGGCTGGGCGGCGGCGGGCACCTCGGCGAAGCCGGTGAGATCGGGACGCTCGCCGGTACGACCGGCCGAGCCCACGCAGCGCACCTCGCCGTCGGCACCCGTGGCGGTCAACCGGCCGTCGTCCACCTCGACGAGGAGCTCCTCGCCGTCGTACACCGGCCGGCGGAAGCGCACGTCCACCCGCCCGCCGGACAGCCACTCCTCCCCCCAGGCCGCCACCAGCGGGGTGGTGATCCGCGCGAACAGCTCGACCCCGGGCACCAGCGCGCCGGTGAAGCCGAACTGCTGCGCGACGTCGTCGTCGTGGATCTTGTTCGCCGCCTCCTCGATGACGTGGGCGACGAACCGGTGCGGCGCGGGGGCGTCCATGCCGCGGATCGTGGCACGTGCGGGGGTCCGCGGCCTCCCGCGTTCTCCGCGCGGGACCGGCGCGGCGCGGGACCGGCGCGGCGGACGGTCAGCTCCCGGACGGTGCCGGGACCGCCTCGATCCTGGTGGCCGCGATGGCGATCTGCCCTTCGGCGTCGTCCAGCCACGCCTGCGGGTCGTCGAAGAGCTCGTCGGCCGCGATGCCGAAGTCCGCCTCGAACGTGTCGGGGTCGACGTCCAGGACGGTGCCGGACACCTCCACCTCGTCGCCGGTGCCGATGTCCGAGGACGGCGTGACGGTGACGACCGCGACCGGCTCCCCGGCTTCCCCGGCGACGCGGAGGACGCTGGCGATCGATGTGGAGGCCACCAGTTCCACGACCTCGCCGCGCACGGTGACCTGCTCGCCCAGCGGGGCCTCGGGTTCGCCGAAGAACGACGGGTCGGACTCCGGGGGCGCACCGTCCGGGGGCCCGTCACCCGGGGCGTCGGGCTCGCCCACCGGCTCGTCCGCACCTCCCTCGGCGAGGCGGTCCTGCAGGTCGCCGACCCGGTCCTCGAGGGTCGCCACCCGGTCGCGCAGGCCGGCGACCTCCTCACGGACCTCCGTCAGCTCCGCCGCGGTCGTCGCCGTCGGCTCGGTGTCGGCCGGCCCGCTGCACGCGGCGAGGCCGAGGACGGTCGCCAGGAGTACGCCGGCCGGTCCGCCTCTCCGCGCCACGACGGCGGTCCTGCGTGGGCTGTTCATCCGCTTCCTCCGGTCGGGATGTCGGGAAGAGCGCCTGGGCGTTCCGGGGTTCGTCGACGCGGTGCCCCGCCGGCCCGACGCCATCCCGGCCCGGCCGCTTCCGACACCAAGTCGCAATGCCCGCATTCCCGCGGTCCGCTGCGGTGCCCCCCGCCCGATCGGCCTCGTCCATGACGATCGGCTGACATCCGGGCCACTACCGTCCGAGCCGCGTGGTTTGGGGCATGGAGCCCGCTGGAACAGGATGACGACCGGTTGACAGGCCGGCAAGGCAGGCAGGAGCCGTGCATGTCCGAGGAACGCGGGCTGGACGGCGGGCGGGACCGGCCGACCGCCGCCGCCGGCGGAGGCGAGGAGAGAGCCCCGGCGCCCGACGGCGACGGAACGCCTGGTCGCCCCGGCACCGTCGTGGCCGACGCGCAGGCCGCGCCACGGCAGCGCGGGCTCGGTCCCGGTGCACCGCGCTGGACGGTGCACGTGCTGGCCGTCAGCGGAGCCGTCCTCGCGCTCGCCGCGATGGGCTGGCTGGCGTTCTGGCTGGTGCTCCGGCTGCCGCTGGTCACCTTTGCCGTGGCGCTCGCCGTGCTCCTCGCCGCACTGGCCGCACCCATCTCGCACGCGCTGCGACGCCGCGGGATGCCCGACGCGCCCTCCGCGCTCCTGGCGGTGCTCACGCTCGTCGCCGTCATCCTGGGCATCGGTTTCCTCGTCGGCTTCCGTGCCGCCACCGCCCTGCGAGACCTGACCAGACCCCTGGCCGCCGGGATCGACCGCATCCGCGTCTGGGCCATCGAAGGTCCACTCGGCCTGGACCCCCAGCAGGTGGCCGACATCCGCAACCAGATCGTCAGCTTCCTCTACCAGGCCAGCCCCAGCCCCACGGCGGGCGCCCGCATGGCGGTGACCGCGCTGGGCGGGATGATCCTGGTCGCCTTCCTCGTGTTCTTCCTGCTCAAGGACGGCGCCGCCATGTGGGCGTGGGTGCTGGAGCGCGTTCCCGCCCGCCGGCGGGAGCAGGTCGACGGTGCCGGTCGCTCGGCCTGGGACACCCTGGCCAGCTACGTGCGCGGGGTCGTCGTCGTCGCGCTCATCGACGCCGTCGGCATCGGCGCGGCGCTGCTGATCCTCGGCGTCCCCCTGTGGATCTCGCTGACCCTGCTCACGTTCGTCGGAGCCTTCATCCCGTTGCTGGGTGCGACCGTGAGCGGGGCCGTGGCCGTGCTCGTCACCCTCGTCACCAACGACATGACCGACGCGATCATCGTGCTGGTGGTGGTCCTCGTCGTCCAGCAGGTCGAGGGCAACCTGCTGCAGCCACTGATCATGGGGCGGGCGCTGAACCTCCACCCCGCCGTCATCCTGCTCGCGGTGACGGCCGGCGGGCTGCTGTTCGGGATCGCAGGAGCGCTGCTGGCCGTCCCGGTCACGGCGGTGACCTACCGCGTCGTCGAATACCTGCGCCTGCACCCGCTGGAGCCCCTCGGTCAGGCGGTGGAGGGCCCGCCCTCCCCGGGGCCGGGAACCGCGGCGGGCACCACCGGGGACGAGCACGCACCGCGGCGCGGGGCCACCCCGCTGTCCGAGCCGGCGGGTGCGCCGGCCGGGACGCGGTGACGACGGGATCACACCCCCGGACGATGGACAGACCACAGATGTCGGGCTGACAGCCGGTCAAGCCGTGGTCGACATGGAGGCGACCCGATTCGACCCTGAGCGCGAATAGCCCATCGCATTGGCCGGTGAGATCTTGGGCGTCGGTCGGCACCCTTGCGTAGCCGATCAGCATCGCCGCCATGGCGCACCTCCACAGACAGGCCCACGAGGCGATCGGTTTGCGGACGCATGGGTGGAGGCGGATTTGGGAGCATCACGTATGGACGTTCGCGATCTGAGTCGGTCTGATCTCGAATCGCCGCAGTTCCTGCATCTTCTGTGGCTCGCAACGGAGGCAGACGATCTCTCGCTGCGCCGCATCCGCGCCAATCACCTGCCACGTCTCGCGGTGGCTGGCATCGTGGCGGATGGCGTGGTGGTCGGTTTCGTCGCGTACGACCAAGGCGACTCACAGGTGGTCATGAAGTACATCGCGACTGCCGAGTCGCGGCGCGGCATGCGCATCGGATCCAGCCTGGTGCACGAGCTACAGCGCAGACACCCTGGGCTGGCAATCTCTGCGCAGACGGACGACGACGCGATCGGCTTCTACCGCAAGCTCGGATTCACCGATACGGCGGCACCTCGAGACTCTCGATGGCCGGTCCAGCAGCGATACGACTGCCTACTATCGGCGACTCTGACCTGCACCAACCCACACCCGTGACGTCATCGCCGCAAGGCGGCCGAGGGTCGCCTGCCAGGCAACAGCTCAAGCTCTCCTCCGCCCCACGAGAAGTAGTTCGTGGGGCTCTTCTGCGGGCCGGGAAGCACATCGCCTACGACCTGTGCCGCCCTGCTCAACGTGGCCCGCTCCACCGGACTACCGAACCACCGAACGCGGCGGGGTTGATCCGGTCCGCACGTCACGACCACCGGTACAGAACCGCATCAACGTGTGGTGCGTTGACCTGTTGAGACCGCCATCCCTTGCGGGACACCGGCCAGGCAGCTCCTGTGCCGTGCGGACGTCGCCGCAACGGGTTCGGTCACCGAAGTCCTGCGGCGTCCGCTGAGGGGCCTCCGGAGATGAGCGTGCGCTGCTGCTCCACCTCAGTCGGAGCTAGAGGTAGAGGCGGAAGCCTTCGGCTTCTGCAGTGAAGCCAAGTCGCTGGTACAGCTCGTGCGCGCCGTCGTCAGCATGGCGCTTGTGAGAAAGCAGCTGCACCTTCCGGCAGGAAGCGGCGCGGGCGTCGTCGAGCGCTTGCTGCACGAGCGATCGCGCCACGCCGCGACGGCGGTGGGCGTAGGCGACCACGACTGCTTCGATGAACGCGGACGGGTGGCAGTCGTAGGTGAGGTGAGGCATGAGCACCATCGCGGCCGTGCCCACCGGGTGCTCCTGCTCTGCTCCTTCCCCATCCGTCAGGGAGTGGAACGCCAGGTAGACGGTGAGGTCCGGGGTAGCCGCCATGCGTTCCCAGCTGACGCGCTCCGGCCCGGACGGAATATGCGGCCGAGGCGACGCCTGTTCTGGGGCGATCGCCTGATTCTGCGCCAGCACCTCGAGAACGGCTGGCAGATCCTCGGCTGACGCCTGTCGCACTCGGTACGTCCCGGTCGGGTTGGCCATCCACCCATGTTCGTCCCTGCGGCGGCTCGGGAGACACGTTCCTGCGCATGTCCCGCTCGGGGATCGGCGACCGGGGCTGGTGCTCGACCGGCTCGCCGACCTCGGGTCGGGGCAGGTGCCGTGCGAGAAGGGCCACAGTCGCTGCACTGGGCGGTCACCGCAGGCGTCCTCGACCCGTTCGACCTCTCGATCCCGCCCCCCGATCCGGCCGATGGGGAGAATCGGTGCTGGCGGACACCTCTCGACGGCGGACCGGCTGCGCCTGCGGTCCGTCCTCGAGGAGGACGGCATGCTTTTCGCCCGGTCCGCGCTGCCAGGCGGGCCCCGGCCGGCGGCGGGCGCTTCGGGCGTCTGGCCCTGAACGCCTGAGGTTCACCGGAGGGACCGGCACCGGCACGACGGCGGACACCTCGCCGCGCTTCCGTAGGGGCATCCCTGCCACTCCGCCTGGAGGTCCCGTGCGCTCTCGTTCCGCTGCCCTGCGCCGCTTCGCCGGCAAGCTGACCATCCCGCTACTCGCGGCCGGTCTCATCACTGCCGGCCTTGCCGCCCCCGCCGCGGCCGGCCCCGGCCCGGCCGGGCCCTCTGCTCCCGACCGGCCGGTCCGCGTCATGTCCTACAACATCCACCACGGCGCCGGGCCGGACGACCGCCTCGACCTGACCCGCATCGCCGCGGAGATCCGGGACTCCGACGCCGACATCGTCGGCCTGCAGGAGGTGGACCGGCACTGGAGCGAGCGCAGCGCCTTCGCCGACCAGGCCCAGGAGCTCGCCCGCATGCTCCACATGCACGTGGTCTACGGCGCCAACCTGGACCGTGACCCGCTCAACCCCGGTGAGCCGCGGCGCCAGTACGGCACCGCGATCCTCTCCGACGCGCCGATCCACGAGTGGCAGAACACGCTCCTGCCGCGCACCGGCAACCTCGAGCAGCGGGGCCTGTTGGAGGCGCTGGTCACGGTCCGCGGCGTCCCGGTGCGCGTGTTCACCACCCACTTGCAGCACAACAGCCAGCAGGAGCGCATCGCCCAGATTGCGGCCATCCGGGAGGTCATCGGCATGCCCCAGGAGTCGGTGGTGCTGACCGGCGATCTGAACGCCCGGCCGGACACCCCCGAGATCGCGGCCATCACCGAGGATCTCGTGGACGCCTGGGCCGAGGCCGGAGTTGGGAACGGCTACACCCTGTCGGCGACGAACCCCTACGCCCGGATCGACTACGTCATGCACACCGACGACGTGGTGGCCCGGACCGCAGCCGTGCTGAGCACCACCGGGTCCGACCACCTGCCGGTGGCCGCGGACCTCGAGCTGCCCGGCGACAAGGTCGGCGCAGGCTCCTCCGTGCGTCCCGCCGCCTGAACGTCGGCCCGCCCGGGTCGGGCCGACGTCGATCGGCCCGACCCCGTGACCGTGGCTGTACTCGAACCCGTTTGCTGTACTCGTGCGAGAGGCGGGTCGACCGTGATGATCGACCCGCCTCTGACCTTCGGCTTCGCTGTCGGGCTGACAGGATTTGAACCTGCGACCCCTTGACCCCCAGTCACATTCGTCGGGTTCGTGCCTGTTCGTACTCGGCCGTTTCCGCAGGTCAGACGGCTGCCGCGTCCGCTCGGGTTCGCACTCATCCGCCCACGTCCACACCGCGTTGCTGTAGCGGTTGCTGTACTTCTCCCTCACGCTCGGTCGCGTCGCCCAGGTCGAGGAGTCAAGGCACCGACCCGTGGCCGGGGCCACCTTGCGCGCGGGCACACCGAAAAATCAGGTATCTAGAAGATCCCCCGTGGTTGCGTCGTCGGGCGGTGGGTGACCGAGAGCATCAGCAGCATCGAAGGTGGTCCGATCGTTGTCGATCCCCATGGGCACGTGACCGGCCGGTCCGTGGGCGCGACCAGCGCATGTGCATCGAGCAGCGGTTGCGGCGAAGGTTCGGGCACAGAAAGATTCGTGTAGTCGCTGCGCAACCGCGTCGAGCGGCCAAGACCGCCGAACGGGGTTCGAATGCCTGGATCAACGATCCGTACAGGGGCGGGCGTGGCCGTGCTGGCCATGGTCGCGAGCGGGTTGGGGGTGACGACGGCGCCGCCGGCGGATGCCTCGATCGCGACGTCACTGCCGACCGTCTCGAGCGGAGCACGTCCTGGCCCGGACGTGCTGTACGCGCCGGCGCCACGCGCGCCCCAGCTCGAGAACCGAGACGACCGCTTCCGCCAGCCGTACGACCGGGTCTCGGGAACCGAGCGCTACGCCGACGGCGAGTACTCCTACACCGATCACCTCTACGACGACACCGGCGCCGGCGCCAGGCTCACCTACCCGACCGACCAGGCCCGCTTCGCCGGCAACGCCGCCGACCTCGTCGAGCTCCGGATGGCGGCAGAAGCCGACGAGGTCGCCTATCGCTTCACGCTCAACGCGCTCGTCGAGTCCGATACGACGATCGTCGCTCTCGCATTCGACACCGACCGGAACGCGGAAACCGGCTCGGCCACGCTCCCCCGCCGTCCCGGCTCGCCGTTCCCGGGGACCGACGCCGTGCTGACCACGTGGGGCACCGGCGCGGAGTGGAGCCGCTGGAACGGCATGACGTGGACGTCGACGCCGGTCGCCGCACGCGTCGACCTCGAGGCCAACCAGATCACGGTGTCGGTCCCGCGCACGGTCGCCGACCCCCGTGGCAGCTGGCGGGCGACGCTCGCCGTCGGCCTGCACGACCCGGGCACGGGCGGTTGGCTGCGTCCGGGGGCGGTCGCCACCACGACCCATCCCGGCGGTGCCAACCTAGTCGACACCGACCCCTCCGCCATCTTCAACCTGGGGTTCCGCTTCGACGAGCCCATCCTCCGGTCGTCGGCCGCCCCGGACGAGGCCCAGGCCGCCGCCCTGGCCGACGACGCGCCAGCCCGCTTCGCCCACGACATCGACTTCGCCGCCCTGGACGCCGGCGTCGACCGCACGACGGTCCCCACTTCGGGGACGATGGTCCGCTTCTTGCCGAGCCGCCTCGACCGGGGCGAGGGCAAGAACCTCGAAGGCTTCCCCGCCACGCTGGGCCAGCTCCAGCCGTACTCGCTGTACGTGCCCACCGGCTACGACGCGGCGACGCCCGCCGGCTTCACGCTGGACCTGCACTCGCTCGGCGAGAACCACTGGCAGTACAACGGCTCGACCGGGGTGCAGCAGCTCGGCGAGCAGCGGTCGAACCTCGTGGCCACACCGCATGCCCGGGGCGAGGACGGCTGGTACCAGCACGAGGCCGAATACGATGTCTTCGAGGTCTGGAACGACGTCGCCGCGCACTTCGCGCTCGACCCGGACCGGGTGGCGCTCACCGGGTACTCGATGGGCGGCTACGGCACCTACCGGTTCGCAACGCTCTACCCGGACCTGTTCGGCAAGGCCATGACGGTCGTCGGCCCGCCCGGTGACGGCATCTGGGTCCCGCCGGCCGCGCCGACCGGCGGCATCGAAACCCTGACGAACCAGTGGCTGGAGAACGTCCGCCACATCCCGTTCCTCAACATCGCCGCCGTCCTCGACGAGCTCGTCCCCATCGCCGGCCCGACGCAGCAAAACGTCGGTGCCGCCGGTCCCTCGGGTCTCCAGAGCTTCGACTCGCTCGGCTACCGGTTCCGGTTCCAGACGTTCCCGACCGCCGAGCACCTCACCCTCGCGCTGCTCAGCTACAACCTTCCCCAGGCGGTGTCGTTCTTCGGCGACTCGCGGGTGGTGCGCGACCCCGCTCACGTCACGTTCGGGTACACGCCAGCGGCCGACGACCGGGCGCTCGGGCTCGTGCATGACCACGCCTACTGGGTCTCCGGCGTCCGGCTGGCCGACCCGGCCGTGGGCTCCCCCCTCCCGGAGGCCGTCGTCGACGTGCACAGCCACGCCACCGGCGTGGGTGACCCCACGAGCAAGCGAGGCACGGCGACCGGCACGACGCCCCTGCCCTACGACGAGATCAGCCGCACGTGGGGGCCGACGCCCACGATCCCGAAGGCCAACACGCTCGTGGCGACCCTCACCAACGTCGGGTCCGCCACCCTCGACGCGCGCCGGGCCGGTCTCGACCCCCGGCAGAACGTCACGCTCGAGGTGAGCGCCACCCACGCCGGGAAGGTTCGGCTCGTCGCCGACGGCAAGGTCGTCGAGGTGGCGATCAATCCCGGAACGGCCACCTACACGGTTACCCGTGCCCGGCTCGCCTCGGGCGGTCACGCCGCCTGAGGTCGGCACTGAGCCCGTCGGCACTGAGCCCGTCGTCCCCCGGTGGGGCGACGGGCTCAGGCGGCTGATGCCTGTTCTTCTCCGCTGCCGGAGCCGGCGCCCCGACGGAATGACCGCTACCGCAGCTGCCCGAAGGCGCGTAAAGGAAGGAGAGCGTTCTGGCCTGGGAACCCAAGCGGCTGTACCGGTTCACCGTCGAGCCCTACGTCTTGCCCGGCCTGGGGGTGAGCTCGACCGCTTCGCCCAGTCGAACCGGTGCTGCTGATCGCCGTCGACGGCTACCGCTTCGGTGGCCGGGGGGCACACCGCGGCCGACAGGAGGATGAGCGGCGCTCGGCCGCCGGCACGTGGCGGGACGGCGGCCTGGTCTTCACCACGGAGATCGGGACCCCGCTTGAGCCCCGCAACGTCCTGCGGCGGTTCGAGCAGCTGGCCCAGCGTGCCGGTCTGGCCGACGTCCACCTGCACACGCTGCGGCACTCGGCGGCGAGCTTTCTTCTGGCCGCCGGGACGCATACCAAGGTCGTCCAAGAGCACCTCGGTCACGCGTCCTACGCCATCACGGCGGACATCTACAGCCACGTCGGTCCCGGCCAGCAGCGCGAGGCGGCAGACCGGCTCGGCGAGGCACTCCGCTGGTGACCGTTGCTGCGCCCCGGCCGCGTTGCTGTACCCGTTGCTGTACTCACGCAAGAGGCGGGCCGGACTTGACAGCCGACCCGCCTCTGACCTGCAGTTTCTCTGTCGGGCTGACAGGATTTGAACCTGCGACCCCTTGACCCCCAGTCAAGTGCGCTACCAAGCTGCGCTACAGCCCGCGCTCCGTCGCACTGGCCCGGAACCCCGGGGCGCGCGACGACCGCCCCGGAAGATTACCGCACCCCCGCGCACCGATCCGCGCCCCCCGCTCAGTTCCGCCCGCCCGCGCCGTCAAACCCGGTGACATCGCTCGGCGGCCGTGCCAGCCTGCTGCGCACGGGGCGCCGACATCCTCCTCGACCAGGGCACCACGGGTGCCGGAGGGACATTCGTCATGGGTAGGTCGTTCGCATCCCGGGTGAGCCATCGCCGGCTCAAGTGGGTCATCCTCGTCCTCTGGCTGGTTCTGGCCGCCGCCTCCGGCCCGCTGGCCGGGGCACTCACCGACGAGCAGGACAACGAGGTCTCCTCGTGGCTGCCCGGCGACGCCGAGTCCACGCTGGCGCTCGAGCGGCAGACCGAGCTGGGCTCCGATCCCGATGTCATCCCCGCCGTCGTCGTCTACGAGCGGACCGAGGGACTCACCGCCGCCGACCTCGCCGCCGTCGAGGAGGACGCGGCCGCCTTCGGCCGGCTCGACGCGCTCGCCGGCGACATCAGCGGGCCGATCCCGTCCGAGGACGGGCAGGCGGCGCAGCTGGTGGTGCCCCTGGACATGGGCGACGGCGGATGGGAGGCGATAGCGCCGCTCGTGGACGACGTGCGCGAGATCGCCGGCGACGGGCCCGACGGCCTGCGGACCTGGGTCACCGGCCCGGCGGGCAACGCGGCCGACTCCTCCGAGGCGTTCGAGGGCATCGACGGGGCGCTGCTGTTCGCCGCCCTCGGCGTGGTCGTCCTGATCCTGCTGGTCACCTACCGCAGCCCGGTCCTGTGGATCCTGCCGATCTTCTCCGCGGTGGTGGCGCTCTTCTGCTCGCAGGCCGTCATCACCCTGCTGGCCCGGCACGCCGACCTCACCGTGAACGCGCAGAGCGCCAGCATCCTCACCGTCCTGGTCATCGGCGCGGGCACCGACTACGCGCTGCTGCTGGTCGCGCGCTACCGGGAGGAGCTGCGGCTGCACGCCGACCGGCACGAGGCGATGACCGAGGCGGTGCACCGCGCCGGGCCGGCGGTGCTGGCCAGCGGCGGCACGGTGATCCTCGGCATGCTCTGCCTGGCCGTCGCGGACATGAACTCCACCGCGGGCCTCGGCCCGGTCGCGGCCATCGGCGTCGCCGTCACGCTGGTCGTGCTGATGACGCTGCTGCCGGCGCTGCTGGTCATCTGCGGACGCTGGGTGTTCTGGCCGGTGCGCCCGGCCCTGGGCAGCCCCGAGCCGAGCGCGACCGGCATCTGGGCGCGGGTGGGTGGGCTCATCCGGCCGCGTCCGCGGGCCGTCTGGGTGGTCACGAGCCTGCTGCTGCTGGCCGCCTGCATCGGCATGTTCGGCCTGGACGCCAAGGGGCTGACCCAGGCCGACTCCTTCCGCGGCACCCCGGAGTCGATCACCGGCGAGCAGGTGGCGGGCGAGCACTTCCCCGCGACCGCGGGCAACCCGGTCTACGTGCTGACCACCGCCGAGGACGCCGACCAGGTGGCCGACGCCGTCGCCGGCACGGAGGGCATCGGCGGGGTCGAGGCGCCGCGGGTCACCGGAGACGCCGCGCTGGTGCAGGCGGCCCTGGCAGACCCGGCGGACAGCCAGGCCGCCTACGACGCCATCGAGCGGCTGCGCACCGGCCTCGACGACGTCGGCGACGGCGAGGCGGTGGTCGGTGGCAACACGGCCGTCAACCTCGACGTCCAGACGGCGTCGCAGCGCGACAACCGGGTGATCATCCCGCTGATCATGGTGGTGGTGCTGCTCGTGCTCGGCGTCCTGCTGCGGGCGATCGTGGCGCCGCTGCTGCTCATCGGCACGGTGGTGCTGTCCTACGGCGCCGCACTCGGCATCAGCGCGCTGATCTTCGACTGGACGCTGGGCGTCGGCACCACCGACAGCTCGTTCCCGCTGTTCGTCTTCGTCTTCCTCGTCGCGCTGGGCATCGACTACAACATCTTCCTCATGACCCGGGTGCGGGAGGAGGCGTTCGACCACGGCACCCGGCGGGCGGCGCTGATCGGCCTGTCGGCGACCGGCGGGGTGATCACGTCGGCGGGGCTGGTGCTCGCCGCGACGTTCTCGGTGCTGGGCACCCTGCCGCTGACGTTCCTCACCCAGCTCGGCATCGCCGTCGCGCTCGGCGTGCTGCTGGACACGATCGTCGTGCGGTCGGTGCTGGTGACCGCCCTGACGTTGGACATCGGCCGGTGGATGTGGTGGCCCAGCCGCCTGGCGCACCGCCGGGACGAGCCCGAGCAGGTCGGGGACGCCGACGACGTCCACGTGCCCGCGCCGCGGACCCGCCCGGGCGCTCCGCACGACGTCGGGCGCCGGAGCTGAGGGGTGGGGAGGGCCGGCGCGGGCCGGCCCTCCTCAGCCCTTCTTGCCGTCCCTGTCCCGTCCCTCGCGGACCTTGACCGATACCTCGATCGGCGTCCCCGAGAAGCCCCACTGCTCGCGCAGCTTGCGCTCCAGGAACCGCCGGTAGCCGGCCTCCAGGAAGCCGGTGGAGAAGACGACGAACCGCGGCGGGCGGATGTCGGCCTGCGTCACGTACTTGATCTTGGGTGCCCGGCCGCCGCGCGCCGGCGGCGGGGTCTCCTGCACCAGCGCCCGGACGAACTGGTTGAGCTCGGCGGTGGGGACGCGCTTCTCCCACGACGCCAGTGCCCAGCGCAGGTGGTCGGCCAGCTTGCCGACGCCCCGTCCGGTCGTGGCGGAGATGTTGACCCGCGTGGCCCACTTGATGCGGGCGAGATCGCGCTCGACCTCGCGCTCGAGCTGGTCGTGCCGGTCCTCATCGAGGGTGTCCCACTTGTTGAAGGCGATGACCAGGGCCCGTCCGGCGTCGACGACCTGGGAGATCACCCGCTGGTCCTGCTCGCTGATGACCTCGTCGGCGGCCAGCAGGACGACGGCGACCTCGGCGGACTGGATGGCGCCCTCGGTGCGCAGGCTGGCGTAGTACTCCATGCCGCTGGCGGTGTTGACCTTGCGGCGCAGGCCGGCGGTGTCCACGAACCGCCACTCCTCGCCGCCGAGGGTGACGATGGAGTCCACCGGGTCGACCGTCGTGCCCGCGACCGAGTCGACGACGGAGCGCTCGTCCTTGGCCAGCCGGTTGAGCAGGCTGGACTTGCCCACGTTCGGCCGGCCGACCAGGGCCACGCGGCGGGGGCCCTCCTCCTGCTCCTGCTCGCGCGGCGCCTCGGGCATCGCGTCGAGGACCAGGTCGAGCAGGTCGCCGCTGGAGCGGCCGTGCAGCGCGCTGACCGGCTGCGGCTCGCCCAGGCCCAGGCTCCACAGCTCGGCGACGTTGGCCTCGCTGCGCTCGTCGTCGACCTTGTTGGCCACGAGGATCACCGGCCGGTCGCTGCGGCGCAGCACGCGCGCGGCGGCCAGATCGGTGTCGGTGGCGCCCACCTGGCTGTCGACGACGAGCACGATGACGTCGGCGGTCTCCATGGCGAACTGCGCCTGGCGGGTGATCGAGGCGCCGATCCCGGTCGCCTTGGGGTCCCAGCCGCCGGTGTCCATGACGGTGAAGCGCTTGCCGTTCCACAGCGCCTCGTAGGAGATGCGGTCCCGGGTCACCCCCGGGACGTCCTGCACCACGGCGGCGCGCCGGCCGAGGATGCGGTTGACCAGCGTCGACTTGCCGACGTTCGGCCGTCCGACGATGGCGACGACGGGCAGCGGCCCGTCCTGGTTCTCCGTCATGTGCGGTCCCCTGTCACCAGCGCGGCCTCGGCCAGCGCCACGATGCGGTCCACCACGGCCTGCTGGCTCAGCTCGCTGCTGTCCACGACCACGGCGTCCGCGGCCGGTCGCAGCGGGCTGTCGGCCCGGCTGCTGTCGTACTCGTCCCGCCGGCGGAGGTCCGCGGCCAGGGCGTCGATCTGCGCGGGGTCGGTGACCCCGAGCTGCCCGGCCCGCCGCTGGGCGCGGACCTCGGGTGCTGCGGTGAGGTAGATCTTGAGCGTCGCGTCGGGCAGGACGACGGTGCCGATGTCACGCCCCTCGACGACGACGGTGTCCGCGGCGCCCACGAGGTCGCGCTGCTGGGCGACCAGCTGCCGGCGGACGGCCGGGACGGCGGAGACCGCGGAGACCGCCCGCGTGACCTCGGCGCCCCGGATGCGGACGGCGACGTCGACGCCGTCGACCTCCACCCGCTCGATGCCGGCCCCGGTCCCGACCGTGATGCGGGCCCCCGCCACGACCCGGGCGACCGCCTCGGCGTCGTCGAGCTCCACGCCGGCGTCCAGGACGGCGACGGTCGCGGCCCGGTACATGGCCCCGGTGTCCAGGTAGGCCGCGCCCAGGCGTGCGGCCACCCCCCGGGCGACGGTGCTCTTGCCGGTGCCCGACGGGCCGTCGAGGGTCACCGCCCCGCGGAACGGCACGGCCGCGTCCAGGGGCCCGAGGCGAGCCTGTGAGCCTTGGGGGGGACGGGGTCCTTCCCTCACTGCGCGATGTCCCGGCGCAGGGCCGCCGCACCGCGGAGGTAGACGTGCTGGATCTCGGCGCGCGGCCGCGGGGTCTCCACGTGCGCCATGAGCCGCAGGACCCGCGGCAGGGCGTGCGGGACGGCGATCTCGGTGGCGCACATCAGCGGCACGTCACCCATCCCGAGTTCGCGCGCGGCGAGGGCCGGGAACTCCGACACCAGGTCGGGCGTGGCGGTGAAGACGATGCTGATGACGTCGTCGTGCTGCAGCGCGTTGCGCTCCAGCACGGTGCTCACCAGCTCGCGGGTCGCCTCGAGCACTTGCTCCCGGTCGTCGGCGTCGACCTGGGTCGCGCCCCGGATGGCTCGGACGGCCATGCACCCTCCTCGTTCGGTTCCGGCACCCGGAGGACCGGGCGCCTCGGTCGAGTCTAGGGAGGCGCCGCCAGCCCGCCGCCGGGCCTCAGCCCAGGGGCCGGATCCCCCACGTCGACGTCGTCGACTCCCCCGGCGCCAGGCGACGGACCCCCTCCCCGGTGCGCAGCGCGTCCGGCGGGCAGGTCATCGGCTCCACCGCCAGGCCGCGGCGGCGACGCGGCTCCGGCACGATGTCGCCGGTGAACAGCTGCAGGTAGGGGTATCCCTCGTCCAGCCAGACCTCCGCGCCCGTGCCGTCGGGCCGGGTGAACCGCACCCGGGCCAGGCCGTCGGAGCCCCGTGCCAGGTCGGTGAAGCAGGAGTCGAGGACGAGGTCGCCGAGCCTCCGACCGCCGCGCAGGTCGAACGGCGTGCCGCGCACGGGCTCCCTGCCGGTGGGCAGCCCCCGGTCGTCGGCCCGCAGCCGTACCGCGCCCGGCGCGGTGAGCGTGCAGTCGTCGACCCGCAGCCCTGCGGCCGAGGCCAGGTAGGGGTGGTGGCCCTCCCCGTACGGCAACGGCCGGTCCCCCGCGTTGGACGCCGTCGTGGTGACCCGCAGGCCCCCGGCGTCCAGCTCGTACCGGACCCGCAGGCGCAGGGTGAACGGGTAGCCGGGCTGGGGGTGCAGCAGGTGCTCGAGCTCCACCGCGTCCCCGGCCCGGGCCACGGGCCGCCAGGCGACGAACCGGACCAGCCCGTGGATGGCCGTGCCGCTCTCCGGCTCGGTGACCGGTGTGCGGTGCTCCTCGCCCTCCCAGGTCCAGCAGCCGTCGGCGAGCCGGTTGGGCCAGGGCGCGAGGACGTGACCCCGGGCGTTGGCCGCCCGCTCCCCCACCGCGTACCCGTCGACGACGTCGCGGTCCCCGCACCGGTAGGTCCGCAGACCGCCACCGGCCTCGACGACGGTGGCCTCGGCCGATCCCGAGCGCAGTACGAACTGCTCGCCGGTGGGCGGCAGGCTCATCCGAGCCGGTTCCCCGAGGCGAGGTCGAACAGGTGCACGTGGCCCTGGCGCGGCGTGACGGTGAGGACCTCGCCCCGCGCCGGCGGCCGGCGGCCGTCGACGCGGGCGGTGATCTCGTGCTCACCGTCGCCCAGGCGGGTCCGGCCGTAGACGTAGGCGTCGGCACCGAGCTCCTCGACGACGTCGACCTCGATCGGCAGTCCGTGCCCGGCGACCTCGAGGTCCTCGGGCCGGACGCCGACTACGACCTGCGAGTCCTCCGCCGGCCCGAGCACGTCGCGGGCGACCGGGTGGACGACGTCGCCGAACAGCACCCCGCCGTCGGTGACGGGCAGCGTGAACAGGTTCATGGCGGGCGAGCCGATGAAGCCGGCGACGAACGCGTTGCGCGGACGGTCGTAGAGCTCGCGGGGCCGGCCGACCTGCATCAGGAGGCCGTCCTTGAGCACCGCCACCCGGTCGCCCATCGTCATGGCCTCGACCTGGTCGTGGGTGACGTACACGGTGGTGATCCCGAGCCGGCGCTGCAGCTGCGCGATCTGCGTCCGCGTCTGCACGCGCAGCTTGGCGTCGAGGTTGGACAGCGGCTCGTCCATGAGGAACACCTGCGGCTGGCGGACGATGGCCCGGCCCATCGCGACGCGCTGGCGCTGACCGCCCGAGAGCGCCTTCGGCTTGCGGGCGAGGTAGTCCTCGAGGTCGAGGAGCTTCGCCGCCTCCTGCACCCGCTCGGCGATGGCCGCCTTGCCCATCCCGGCGATCTTCAGGGCGAAGCCCATGTTGTCGGCCACGGTCATGTGCGGGTAGAGCGCGTAGTTCTGGAACACCATCGCGATGTCCCGGTCCTTGGGCGCCACCTCGGTGACGTCGCGGTCCCCGATGAGGATCCGGCCCTCGCTGACGTCCTCCAGGCCGGCCAGCATCCGCAGCGACGTGGACTTGCCGCAGCCGGACGGGCCGACGAGCACCAGGAACTCGCCGTCCTCGACGGTGAGGTCGAGCGCGTCGACCGCCGGCCGCTGCGCGCCCGGGTACACCCGCGTCGCGTGGTCGTAGGTGACCGTTGCCATGTCCTGCTCCTCTGCTCCCCCGGCGTCGTCGCCGGGTCTCGGGCTCTGGGGTGGTGCCGTGCGGTGGTGCCTCGTCAGGTGGTCAGCGGAGGGAGACCGCCGACCACGAGACCGGCGGGAGGAGGATCCGGAGCGCGCCGTCGGCCAGCGCGGCCGAGTCGTTGCGGCGCGGCCCGACCCGGTCCTGCCGGTCGGCCGTGTTCGCCGCGTGCGGGTCCGGATCGGAGAGGGTCAGCGCCTCCTCGATGGTGGAGGTGCCGAGCGCGGACACGTAGATCGACACCTCGACGTCGTCGGTCTGCGAGCGGTTCACGAGGAACAGCGCGGCCCTCCCGGCGTCGGTCGTGGCAGCAGCGTCGACGACCGGCACCTCGCCGTGCGCGGCCGTGTCGTAGGTCGGGCCGTCGACGCCCACGCGGAGCGCGACGCCGCGTGCCAGTCGGGAGGTGACCGCGAACGGGAAGAAGGTCGACTTGCGCCACGCCGGGCCCTGCGGCTCGGCCGCGATCGGGGCGATCACGTTGACGAGCTGGGCGATCGAGGCGCTCGTCACCCGGTCGGCGTGCCGGATCAGCGACATCAGGAGGCTGCCCACGACGACGCCGTCCGCCACGGTGTAGGGGTCCTCGCTGATGGGTGGCGCGAGGGGCCAGTCGTCGATGCGCTTCGCGAGGTCCGCCGGCACCCGGGACAGGTACCAGACGTTCCACTCGTCGAAGGAGATGTTGATCCTCTTCGGGCTCCTGCGCACGGCCTTGACGCGGTCGGCGGTCGCGGTGACCGTCTCGATGAACCGGTCCATGTCCTTCGCGGAGGCCAGGAAGGAGCCGAGGTCCCCGTCCTCCTCCTCGTAGTACGCGTGGCAGGAGATGAAGTCCACGTCGTCGTAGGCGTGGGAGAGGACGGTGCGCTCCCACTCACCGAAGGTCGGCATCGACGCGCCCGACGAGCCGCAGGCGACCAGCTCGAGGTCGGGATCGACCTGCCGCATGGCCTTCGCCGTCCGGGCGGCGAGCTTGCCGTAGTCCTCCGCGGACCGCTGGCCGAGCTGCCACGGTCCGTCCATCTCGTTGCCGAGGCACCACATCCGGACGTCGAACGGCTCCCGGCGCCCGTTGCGGATCCGCTGGTCGGCGAGCGTCGTGCCCGACGGCACGTTCGCGTACTCGAGCAGGTCCAGGGCCTCCAGCGTGCCCCGGGTGCCGAGGTTCAGGGCCAGCATCAGCTCGGCGCCGACCTTCTCCAGCCACGCCGCGAACTCGTGCAGCCCTACCTCGTTGGTCTCCGTGCTGTGCCACGCCAGGTTGAGCCGGACGGGGCGCTCGTCGCGTGGCCCGACGCCGTCCTCCCAGCGGAATCCAGAGACGAAGTTCCCTCCGGGGTACCGCACCGTGGTCACCCCCATCTCCCTGACGAGGTCGATCACGTCCCGGCGGAAACCGTCCTCGTCCGCCGCCGGGTGGCCGGGCTCGTAGATCCCGCCGTACACGCTGCGGCCCATGTGCTCGACGAAGGCGCCGAAGAGCCGTCGCGACACCGGGCCCACCGGGTGCGCCGGGTCGACGGTGAGGCGGGCGTGCAGCATCAGGCTCCCCGTCCCCGCACCGCCGGCGCGTGAGGCGCCCGGAGCCGGGTGCCCAGCCAGGCGAGCTGCTGGCGCTGGTGGTGGCCCTCCCCGCCCTCGTGGTCGTTGAACGGGTAGACCGAGATCTCCTTCGGGCCCCCGTAGGCCTGGTAGGCCGCGAAGACCGTCGACGGCGGGCAGATCTCGTCCATGAGCGCGACGGAGAAGAGCGCCGGGGCGGAGGCCCCACGCCCGAGGACCGCGGCGTCGAAGTAGCTCAGCGTCTCGAAGACCCGGTCCACGCGGTCGCGGTGGGCCTTGAGGTAGCGGACGACCTCGCCGTACGGGTCACCGGGGGCCACACGCGTGGCACGCGGGAAGTCGCAGAGGAACGGCACGTCGGCCATCACCGCGCCCACCCCGGCGGCGAGGGCGGACACGGCCAGCGCGATGCCGCCGCCCTGGCTGACGCCGGTCACCGCGATCCGGTCGCCGTCGACGTCCGGGAGCTGCCGGAGCACCTCGACCGCCCGCACGGCGTCGGTGTAGACGCGCCGGTAGTAGTAGTCCTGCGGGGACAGGACGCCGCGGGTGAGGAAGCCCGGCTGGGCGGCCGGCGAGCCCACCGGGTCGCCCGTGTCCCCCACGGCCCAGCCGCTCCCCTGGCCCCGGGTGTCGACGACGAGCTGCGCGAAGCCCGCCGACGCCCAGAGGACGTGCTCGTGGGCCAGCCCACGGCCGCCGTTGTACCCCTGGTACTGGACGACCCCGGGCAGCGGGCCGTCCCCGCGGAGGGCGCCGGCCGGCAGGTGCAGCCAGCCGCGCACCTCGGAGCCACCGAAGCCGGCGAAGGACACGTCGTGGGTCTCGACCGTCACCAGCCCGGAGTCGACCGGCGTGCAGCGCACGTCCAGCGGGCGCCCGGCCGCCTCCTCGAGGGTCGCCGTCCAGAACTCCCACAGATCGTCCGGGGCGGCCAGCTGCGGGTCGTAGCGCCGCAGCTCCTCCAGCGGGAGGTCGGTCTGCGGCATCAGCCGGCGCTCTGCTCGACGACCGTCTCCGGGTGCAGCCTCCGGTCGGCCCCGACCGTGCGGCAGGGACCCGTGAGGGTGTACCGCAGCACCTCCCGCACGTCGGCGCTGGAGGCGCCCACCCGCAGCTCGACCTCGCCCGGCTCGACGATCCGCGAACCGTCCCGGCCGGTGAAGGAGGTCAGGTCGGCGTGCAGGGCGAACCGGACGGTCACGGCCGACCCCGGCGCCAGGTCCACCCGCCGGGCGGCGACGAGGGCCTGCACCGGCCGCACCACCTCGGCGGCCAGGTCGTGCAGGTAGACCTGAACGACCTCGGTCACCTCGTGGTCGGTGTCGTTGCGGAGCCCGACCTCCACCTCGGTGCTGCCGTCGGTGTCCCACTCCGGTCCGCTGACCGACCGGTTCCCCGTCCAGGTGGCCGAGCCGTAGCCGAGCCCGTGCCCGAAGGGGAACAGCGGGGTCGGGTCCACGACGCTCACGTCGGTGCGCCGGCCGAGAGGCGCCGCGAGGTAGGTGCCCGGCTGGCTGCTCTCCGCCCGGGGGAAGCTCACCGGCAGCCGGCCCGACGGGGCCACCCGCCCGCTGAGGACGTCGGCGATCGCCGGGCCGCCCTCCTCACCGGGGAAGAACCCGCACAGCACCGCGGCCAGCCGGTCGACCTGGCGGGACAGCTCGTAGGGGCGGCCGACGAGCAGCACCAGCACGACGGGCGTCCCCGTGGCGAGCAGCGCCTCCAGCAGCTCCTCCTGGCGGCCGGGGAGCCGGAGGTCCACGGCGTCGCAGCCCTCCCCCGAGGTGCCGTTGCCGAAGAGGCCCGCCTGGTCACCGAGGACGGCGACGCACACGTCGGCTTCGGCCGCGGCGCGCACGGCGGCCGCGATGCCCTCGTCGTCGCCGCCCAGGACGGGGCAGCCGTCCGCGACCACGACGTCGTACGCCGCCGGCGACGTCCTGAGCGCGTCGGCGAACGTCGGGATGTCGACGCCGACCGGCACCTCCGGGTGGTGGACGCCGACGTGCATCGGGAACGAGTAGCAGCCGAGCATCGCCTGGGTGGTGTCGGCGCGGGGGCCCACCACGGCCAAGCGCAGGCCGTCGCGCAGCGGCAGCGTGCCGTCGTTGGTGAGCAGGACCACCGAACGGCGCGCCAGCTCCCCGGCGACGGCCCGGGACTCCGCGGAGTCGAGGTCGACGTGGCCGTCGAGGACGGCCGGTGCGTCGGGCGACCAGTCGGCGTCGAGCAGGCCGAGCTCGCACTTCTGCAGCAGGACCCGGCGCAGGGCCCGGTCCACCAGACCCTCGTCGACGGCTCCGCTGCGGACAGCCCCGACCAGCGGCTCGCCGTAGCAGCTCACGGTCGGCAGCTCCACGTCGATCCCGGCTTCGAGGGCGAGCGCGGCGGCCTCCGCGGGGGAACCGGCCACGCCGTGCAGGGCCTGGAGGAACGCGATCGAGAAGTAGTCGGCGACCACGGTGCCGGTGAAGCCGTAGGTCCCCCGCAGCAGCGACGTAAGGAGCGCCGGGTCGCCCGCCGAGGGCACCCCGTCGATGTCGGTGTAGGAGTTCATCACCGACCGGGCGCCGGCCCGCAGCGCCATCTCGAACGGCGGGAGCAGCACGTCGGCGATCTCCCGGGGCCCGGCGGACACCGGTGCCAGATTGCGCCCCGCACGGGACGCGGAGTAGCCGACGAAGTGCTTGAGGGTCGCCACGACGCCGCTGGACTCCAGGCCGCGGACGTAGGCGCTGCCGATCGTGCCGACCAGGTGCGGGTCCTCGCCCATGGTCTCCTCGACCCGCCCCCAGCGCAGGTCCCGGGCGACGTCGAGGACCGGCGCGAGCCCCTGGTGGACGCCGAGGCGGCGCATGCCCTGACCGATCAGCGCGGCCATCCGCTCCACGAGGTCGGGGTCGAAGCTGGCCGCCCAGCACAGCGGTGAGGGGAAGGCGGTCGCCGTCCAGGCCGCGAGCCCCGTGAGGCACTCCTCGTGCACCAGCGCGGGGATGCCGAACCGCCCGGCCGACATGATCTGCCGCTGGCTCTCGGCGAGGCCCTTGGCCCCGACGAGCGGGTCCACGGGGGCCGTCCCGAACGGCCGGGTGAGCTGCCCCAGCCCGTTCCGGATGAGCTCCTCCCAGTCGACCGGCGCCGCCGCCATCTCGTGCTGGTGCGGGGCCACCTCGCCCTCGGTGGCATCGATGCCCACCCACACGCCGTACAGCTGGGCGATCTTCTCCTCCAGCGTCATGCGCGGGATGAGGTCCGCCACCCTGTCCTCCGGCGGGACGCCCGGGTCGCGCCACGGCGCGGTGTCGATGCCGACGTTGGAGACCATGCTCTTCGGAAGTCCGTCCTGTCTCGGTGGTGCTCGGTGCTGCGGTGGTCGGGCAGTGGGGCGGTCGGGTGGGCGGTCGGGTGGGCGGTCGGTCGGGCGGGCGGCGGGGCGGTCAGGCCACCGTGACCTCGGGCGGGGTCCGGTCGGGCCGCAGCACGAAGGCGCCCGAGGCGTTCCCCGCCGACACCGTGTACTCGCCGGCCCACCCGCGCACGGCGACCCGGCCGTCGGCATCGGTCCGCAGCCGGGTCGGCGGCAGCCACCACTCGCCCTTGACGAGGCCGTGGAGGGCGTCGTAGGCGGGCTTCGGGGTGCCGTCGGAGCGCACCAGCCCCGCGGGGGCGCCCAGCCAGGCGCCCTGGTCGGTCATCCCCCAGTAGGTCACCGCCTCGACCGCGGGATGGGCGAGGAGCGTCCGGTAGTGGCGGACGACGTCGACGGCCTGCCGTTCCTCCCCCTCCGGCGTGGAGGGCCACTCGCCGACCCGGTGGTCGTTGAGGTCCTCGATCTCCGCCGGCATGAGGTCACCCGACACCAGGGTCGTCTCCGTCCAGTGCAGCGGGAGTCCGTAGCGCGCGAACCGCTCCAGGACCTCCTGCGTCCGCTCCTCGCCCCAGTACCCCCGGTGCATGTGGCTCTGGAGGCCGATCGCGTCGATCCGGATGCCGGCCTCGAGGACGCCCTCGATCAGGCACTCGTACGCCGTCGACAGGTCGAAGTCGTTGAGGACCAGCGTCGCGGCCGAGTTCGCGTCGCGTGCCTCCTCGAACGCCAGGCGGATCGTCGGGATGCGACCGATGCGGCGGCACAGGCGGCTGACGGCGTTCTGCCGGTCCTCGTTCGCGAAGACCGGCATGATGACGACCTCGTTGATCGCGTCCCAGGTGTCGACGAGGCCGGCGAAGGACGCGGCCTCCCGCCGGACCCGGGCCCGCACGATGGTCTCGACGTCCTCGTCGGAGTGCTCCCGGAGCCAGTCGGGGGTGAGCGTGTGCCAGACCAGCGGGTGCCCCTTGACCGTGACGCCCCGTTCGCGGAACCACGCGGCGGCCGCCCGGAGGCGACGGGTGTCGGGCTCGCCCTGCACCGGTTCGAAGCCGGCCCAGTAGAACGGCAGCGTGGCGGTGGTGAAGAGATCGAGCCACAGCGCCTCGAGCGCCCCGGCCGCCTCCGGGTCGGCTCCGCCGAAGACGTTCTCCCGCCCCTCGCCGTGCTCCCCGTTCGCCGGGCCCACGAAGTCGAAGCCGATGTTGCCGAAGGAGAAGCCGTGCCGCACCTGCTCGACCAGCACGTCCGTGCCGGGGCAGGGCGAGCCGTCGGCGGAGCGCACGGTCACCACTGCGTCGGCTCGCCGCAGGGCATCGGCATCAGTGGAGCAGGTCACACCGAAAACGTTATCGACAACGTTTGACATTGCCAAGCCGCGCCTGCCATCTTCTCGGGACGTGTTCCACGCCACAGAGGGCGTGCGGACTGACAAAGGAGTCAGACATGCGGCGTTCGGGGCGAGCAGCTCTCTCGGTGCTCTGCAGCAGTGCGGTGCTGCTGACAGCCACAGCCTGCGGTGGTGACGACACCAGCGCCTCGGGAGGCGACGACAACACGATCACCTGGTGGCACAACTCGAACAACGAGCCCGGCAGGGGCTACTACGAGCAGGTGGCGGAGGACTTCGAGGCCGACAACCCCGGCGTGCAGGTCGAGATCGAGGCCATGGCGCACGAGGACATGGTCGACCGGCTCGAGGCGGCGTTCCAGAGCGGCGACCTGCCGGACGTCTACATGGAGCGGGGCGGCGGTGAGCTCGCCGACCACGTCGAGGCGGGCCTGGTGCGCGACCTCTCCGAGGACGCCTCGGAGGAGATCGACATGCTCGGCGGCAACGTGGCCGGATGGCAGGTGGACGGCCAGACGTACGCGCTGCCGTTCTCGCTCGGCGTCGTGGGCTTCTGGTACAACACCGAGCTCTTCGAGCAGGCCGGGATCCAGGAGCCGCCGGCCACGATGGAGGAGCTCTACACCGTCATCGACCAGTTGAAGGCCGCGGGCATCACCCCGCTCTCGGTGGGCGCGGGCGACAAGTGGCCGGCCGCCCACTACTGGTACTACACGGCGCTGCGGTCCTGCGGGCAGGACGTCCTCGAGGACGCGGTCACCAGCCTCGAGTTCACCGACCCCTGCTTCACCCAGGCCGGCGAGGAACTGCAGAACCTGATCGAGACGGAACCCTTCAACCCGGGCTTCCTCACGACCCCGGCCCAGGAGGGGGCGACCTCGGCCTCCGGCCTGCTCGCCACCGACCAGGTGGCCATGGAGCTGGCCGGCCACTGGGAGCCCGGCGTCATGCAGGGCCTCACCGAGGACGGCGAGGGCCTGGGTGACCGGACCGGCTGGTTCCCGTTCCCGGAGATCGCGGGCGGCGAGGGAGACCCGGAGGCGCAGCTCGGTGGTGGCGACGCGTGGGCGGTCTCGCAGGACGCTCCCGACTCGGCGGTCGACTTCGTGACGTACCTGCTGTCGGACGACGTGCAGGTCGGCTTCGCGGAGAACGACATGGGGCTCCCCACGAACCCCGCCGCCACGGACGCGGTGTCCGACCCGGCCCTCGCCCAGCTCCTCGAGGTCCGTGACGCGGCTCCCTACATCCAGCTCTACTTCGACACCGCGTTCGGGGCGTCGGTCGGTGGCGCCATGAACGACGCGATCGCCCTGCTGTTCGCCGACCAGGCGTCGCCGCAGGACATCGTCGACGACACTCAGCAGGCCGCCGACCTGGAGAAGTGATCCACCGATGACCCACGTGACCGCTGCGCCGGCGGCGACGGACCCCGGCGCAGCGGTCACCCGGGGCGCGGACGCGCCCCGGGTGACCGGACGCCGCCGCCGCGAGAAGCGCCGGCAGCGCCTCGAGATCCTGCTGTTCGTGACGCCGGCCCTGGCGCTGATGGCGATCTTCGTCGTCTACCCGGTGTACTCGGCGGCCCGCATGTCCTTCTACCGCTGGAAGGGCTTCGGCCCGATGGTGGACTTCGTCGGGCTGGACAACTACGCCCTCGTGCTGAGCGACGACGTCTTCACCGACGCGGTCACCCACAACTTCATCATCGTCTTCGCCTCGATCCTGGTGCAGCTGCCGCTGGGCCTGGCGCTCGCGCTGCTGCTCAACCGCCGGATCCGCGCACGCGGGCTCCTGCGCACGATCATCTTCGTCCCCTACGTGCTGGCCGAGGTCATCGCCGGCGTCGTGTGGTTCCAGCTGCTGCAGCCGCGGTCGGGTCTGCTCGAGCAGATGCTGTCGTCGGTGGGGATCCCGGTCCCCGAGCAGGGCTTCCTCGGCACGCCCGACCTCGCCCTGACGACCGTCTTCGTCGTGCTCACGTGGAAGTACCTGGGTCTGGCCGTGCTGCTGTTCCTCGCCGGCCTGCAGGGCGTGCCCGACGAGCTGCACGAGGCGGCGCAGCTCGACGGCGCCTCGTGGTGGCAGGTCCAGCGCCGCATCTCGGTCCCGCTCATCGCACCGACCATCCGCACCTGGGTCTTCCTGTCGATGATCGGGTCCCTGCAGCTGTTCGACATGGTCTGGATCCTCACCGGTGGTGGGCCGGCGAACGCGACGACCACGATGGCGACGTACCTGGTCAGCCAGGGGACGCAGCGCAGCAACTACGGCATCGCCGGCGCGGCCTCCGTCGTGCTGTTCTTCATCGGATTCGCGATGGCGGTCGCCTACCAGTTCCTGGTGCTCCGCCGCGACACGAAGGCCGACGCGTGACCGCCGCGACACCCGCACTCGAGAAGGGCTCCCGGTGATGGCCAGGCGATCGACGACGTACGGACGGGGTGGCCCGTTCGTCTACCTGGTGGCGCTGGCCGTCGTGGCGGTCACGCTCGGGCCGGTGCTCTACGGCGCGCTGGGTGGCTTCCGCACCAACGCCCAGCTGGCCCGCGACCCGGCCGGCCTGCCCGACCCGTGGGTGTTCGGCAACTACGGCAACGTCCTGGGCAACGAGGCCTTCTGGCGGTACGCGCTGAACTCGACGGCCATCGCCGTCATCACGACTGCGGTGGCGGTACTCGCCGGTGTGATGGCCGCCTATCCGCTCGCGCGCTACCAGTTCGCGCTGCGCGAGCCGCTGTTCCTGGTGTTCGTGCTGGGGCTGCTCTTCCCGGCGGCCGTGGCCATCATCCCGCTGTTCATCCTGGTCACCCGCGACCTGCAGCTCGGCAACAGCTGGTGGGGCGTCGCCCTGCCGCAGGCGGCGTTCGCCCTGCCGGTCACGGTGGTGATCCTGCGGCCGTTCCTGATGGCGCTGCCCAAGGAGCTCGAGGAAGCCGCCATGCTCGACGGCGCCAGCCGGATCGGGATCTTCTGGCGGATCGCGATCCCCCTGTCGATGCCGGCACTCGTCACGGTCGGCGTCCTCGCCTTCGTGACCTCCTGGAACGCCTACCTGCTCCCGCTCCTCCTGCTGCAGGGCGAGATGCGCACCCTGCCGCTGGGCGTGGCCGACTTCTCCACCCAGTACTCGGCGGACACCGCGGGGGTGCTGGCGTTCACCACACTGGCGATGATCCCCGCGCTGATCCTGTTCCTGGCCATGCAGCGGCGGATCGTCAGCGGGCTCCAGGGAGCGGTGAAGGGTTGAGCTCCCGCGCCCGTCGGGAAAGCCACGTCCTGACGGACTCCACCTCCTATCGTGCGTCCCGGACATTCCGATACAGCTGCAGCCGACCACGGTGCGAGCCGGTGAGGCACGGCCCCGCCTTTCCACCGACGAGAGGTCGTCCATGACGCTCCACCCACCCCGTGACGGTGTCGGCGGGCGCATCGCCGCGAGCACGGATGCCGGAGCGCCGGTCCTGCCCGTTCCGTACCTCCAGGGCCGGGTGACGATGCAGCAGGTGGCCGCGGAGGCCGGCGTCTCGATCTCCACCGTGTCGAAGGTGATCAACGGGCGCTACGGCGTGTCCGCGGAGACCGTCGGCCACGTGACCCGCGTGATCGACCGGCTCGGCTACGAGGCCAGCCTCGTCGCGCGCAGCCTGCGCAACCACCGCACCAACGTCATCGGCGTGCTCGTCATGGATTTCGAGCCCTTCAGCACCGAGGTCCTCAAGGGAGTGGCCGACGCCATCCACGGCTCGGGCTACGAGCTGATCGCCTACTCCGCCGGTGGGCACGTCGAGGCGCACGTGGGCTGGGAGCGGCGGTCCCTGAGCCGGCTGATGGGGTCCCTCATCGACGGCGCCGTCCTGGTCACGCCGACCGTGACCGACGTGCAGGCCGACGGCCGGGTCGTGGCCGTCGATCCGCACACCGGGCCCTCGGGCCTGCCGTCGGTGGCTGCCGACAACCTGCAGGGGGCCCGCCTCGGCGTGGAGCACCTCCTCGCGTTGGGCCACACCCGCATCGGCATGATCACCGGACGGTCGGACCTGCTGTCGGCGCAGCAGCGGGAGCAGGGCTACCGCGAGGCGCTCGCCGCCGCGGGGGTGCAGGTGGACGAGAGCCTGGTGCGGTGCGGTGACTTCGAGGCCGAACCGGCGCGCGAGGCGGCTCGGGACCTGCTGGCCCGGTCCGATCCACCGACCGCGATCTTCGCGGCGAACGATCTCTCCGCCCTGGAGACGCTCGCGGTCGCCGCCGAGCTCGGCCTGGACGTGCCGCACGACCTCTCCGTGGTCGGTTTCGACAACATCCCGGAGTCCGCCCTGGCCGATCCGCCCCTGACGACCGTGCAGCAACCGATCCGGCGGATGGGCGAGGAGGCGACCCGGATGCTCCTGACCCTCATCTCCGGCGACGACCTCGCCCGGCCCCACCGGACCCTGGACACGTCCGTCGTCGTCCGGGCGTCCGCCGTCGCCCCGCGCGGGGCGCGCTGACGGAGTCGTCGGCCCGCCGGACGGCTCAGAGGCCGACGAGCTCGGAGAGGGTGCCGAGCTCCTGCCGGCTGAGCTTGCGGATGGTGCCCGAGCGCATCGCGCGCAGCTCGATGGGGCCGACCGCGGTACGGGTCAGCCGGGACACCGGCAGGTCGACCGCGGCCAGGAGCCGGCGCACGATGTGCTTGCGGCCCTCGTGCAGCACGACCTCGACCACCGACTGGCCCGCGTGGGTGTCCACGACGCGGAACGAGTCCACCTTCACCGGGCCGTCGTCGAGGTCGATCCCGCCGCGCAGCCGCTTCGCCAGGTCCCGGGGCACCGAGCCCGACACCTGGGCGAGGTAGGTCTTGCGCACCCCGTAGGAGGGGTGCGCCAGCCGGTGGGCCAGCTCCCCGTCGGTGGTGAGCAGCAGCAGGCCCTCGGTGTCCTGGTCCAGTCGGCCCACGTGCACCAGCCCGGGCGCCAGGTCGCCGACCATGTCACCCACGGTCGGGCGGTTGCGGTCGTCGCTCATCGCGGTGAGCACGCCCGGCGGCTTGTTCATCGCGTAGGTGACGCGGTCGTCGCGGGTCTCGACCCGCACGCCGTCGACGGCGATCTTGTCCCGGGTGGGGTCGACCCGCATGCCCTGCACCCGGACGACGGCGCCGTTCACGCTGATCCGGCCGGCGTCGATCATGTCCTCGGAGACGCGGCGGGATCCCACGCCCGCCCGGGCCAGGACCTTCTGCAGCCGCTCCCCCTCTCGGTCGTCGCCGTCGGTCTCGGGGGCACGGTCGGCGGGGTGGACGGGAGCGAGCTCCATGTCCTCGGACCAGCCCTCGCCGGAAGCGGTGGGGACGTCGTCGTTCGGGGTCGCAGCGTTCATCACCGCCCAGTCTCCCACCTCGGCGGAGGTGCTCCCGCCACGCCGTCGCGCACCCCACCGCGGCGCGCGGCCGGATAGCGTCCGTCGCCGGCGGGTGCAACGGGAGGAGTCGACCGATGCGGCGGTGGGCGGGGCTCCTGCTGATGACGACGCTGGGTGCGCCGGGCGCGCTCCTGGCGTGCTCGCCCGATCCCGTCGAGCGCGTGCCTCCGGTCAGCGAGAGCGGCCGGGAGGACTTCGCGCGCTACCGGATCGAGCCCGTGGGCGACCACCCGCTCGCCTGGGTCGACGGCGGCGACTACCTGGCGGTGACCATCCGCGGCAGCTCGAGCTGTCCGCGGGGACCCGGTGCCCCGACGGTGACCGAGCCCCAGCACCTGACGATCGACGTGGTGGAACTGCGCCCCGACCAGGAGGTGTGCAGCGCCGACGACGCACCGCACGTCACGGTCGTGGAGGTGCCCGACGGACTCGATCCGACGCGTCCGGTCACCGCGGTGCTCGACTGGGGCCGGTCCTCGGACGACACCACGGTGACGCTCGCCCCGCCGGACTGAGCGACGACGTCGCCGGCGCCGGGTCAGCTGTCGGGGTGCTCGTCGAGGACGGTGGAGGTCTCCGGCAGCAGCGGGGCCAGCTCCGGCAGGTCGGCGAGCGAAGTGAGCCCGAGCCGCTCGAGGAACAACGGCGTCGTGCCGTACAGCCCTCCCCCGCTGTCCGGGTCGCTGCCCACCTCCGACACCAGCCCGCGGGTGATCAGCGTCCGCATGACGCCGTCGACGCCGACGCCGCGGATCGCGGCGACCCGCGCGCGGGTGACCGGCTGCCGGTAGGCGATGACGGCCAGGGTCTCCAGCGCGGCCTGGGTCAGCCGGCTGCGCTGCCCGTCCACGAGGAACCGCTCGACGATGCCGGCGTGCTCCTCGCGGGTGTAGAGCCGCCACCCCTCCCCCACCCGGCGCAGGGTGATCCCGGCCGACCGGGCGTCGTAGCCCGCGGCCAGGTCGGCCAGGCCGGTGCGGACCTGCGCGACGTCGCAGTGCAGCGCCCCGGCGAGGGTGACCTCGTCGACGGGGTCGTCCATGACGAACAGCAGCGCCTCGAGCCCGCCGCGCAGCTCGTCCGGGTCCAGCTGCTCCAGGGGCTCCGGTTCCGGCTCGGGTGCGGGCTCGGGCTCCGGGGCGGCCGTCGGCGCTGCCGGCGCCGCGTCGCCGTCGTCCTCGAGCGGGACCGGCGGCACGTCCACGACGTCGCCGGGGAGCTCGGACACCCGGGCGGCGAGCTCCGCCGCGACGGCGTCCCAGGCGGCGGGGTCGTCGTCGCCCCGGCGCTCGGCCGCCTCGCGGGTGGCCGCGAGCTCGGCGGCCAGCGCCTCCCAGGAGATGGGGGCCGGTCCGTCGCCGGGCCGGTCGTCGTCGCTGCTCACGGGCTCACCTCGTTCGCGCTCGTCGAGCCCGTGCGCCTGGCTGCTGTGCTCATGCGTCCGCTCGCACGCTCGCTCACGAGTACTCCTCGTCGATGTCGATGTCGATGTCGATGTCGTCGTCGGTGGCGGGCGGACGGCTGCCGTCCGGGCCCGGCCCGGGCAGCGCGCCGTCCACGTCGACCGCCTCACCGGACGGCTCCCGTCCGGCCCAGCGCACGTGCAGGTCGCCCAGCGGCGTCAGCTGCTCGAAGGTGACCCGCTGCTGGCGGTAGAGCTCCAGCAGCGCCAGGAACCGGGCGACCACCTCCAGGGTGTGCGTGCAGTCGGCGGTCAGCGCGCGGAAGGAGACGGTGCCGGCGCGGGCCAGGTGGTCGCGCACCACCATCAGCTGCTCGCTGACGCTCACCGCCGCGGCGTGCAGGTGGGCGACGCCGACGACCTCGGGGGCCTTGGGCGCCAGGGCCCGCGCGGCCAGGGCGGCGAACTGCTCGGGTGTCAGGTCGAGCCGCACCTCCGGCACGAGTTCGGCGAACCGCGCCTCCAGCCCGACCGCGCGGGGGAACCGGCGGGCGGCCTCGGTCTCCCGCTCGCGCAGGAAGGCGGCGGCATGCTTGTAGGCCTTGTACTGCAGGAGGCGGGCGAACAGCAGGTCCCGGGCCTCGAGCAGCTCGAGGTCCTCCTCGTCGTCGACCTCGGCCGCGGGCAGCAGCCGGGCGGCCTTGAGGTCGAGCAGCGTGGAGGCGACCACGAGGAACTCGCTGGCCTGGTCGAGGTCGAGCTCGTCGCCCAGCGCCCGCAGGTGGGCGATGAACTCGTCGGTGACCGTCGACAGCGCGATCTCGGTGACGTCGAGCTTGTGCTTGCCGATCAGCTGCAGCAGGAGGTCGAAGGGACCCTCGAAGTTGGTCAGCCGGACGGTGAAGCGCGATGCCGGCTGCGCCTCGGTCACGACCGCAGCCTAGAAGAGATCGTCAACGCACCAGGTCGTCCTGACGAACGGGGGCCCGACGGGCTCCCCGAGGAAGGACGGGTGGGCTCAGCACGCCAAGGGGACGGCACGTGGTCGCGGTGTCGTCCGGAGGACGACAGAGTTGTCGCTTACGCCTTGAGCCGGCGCACCAGGACGGAGTCCTCGCCGCGGTCGGCCAGGTCGGCGAGGATCACCGAGATCGCCTCGCGGACGATGCGTCCCCGGTCGGCGGCCACGCCGTGCTGGCCGCGCAGCGTGAGCCGGGCGGTCTCCAGCTCCATCAGGTCGTCGGCCGAGATGTAGACGGTGATCTTCTCGTCGTGCTTCGCCCGCTCCCGGCCGCGGGCGGGACGACCCCGGGTCGGCACGTGCGGCTTGAGCACCGGAGCCGGCGCCGGTGCGCCCCGGAACGCCTCCAGCTCGTCGTTCGCGGGTGCGGCCGGCGTCGCTCCGCCGGGCACCAGGGTCAGCGGGCTCGCCGGTGCCGCCTCCTCGGCGCGGCGGCCGGCCGCGGCGTTGCGGAGGGCGGGCGAGCTGACGGTGCTGCTCAGGCTGGGCAGCTCGGTGACCTCGGGGACGGCAGAGGCGGCGTCGGTGCGGCGGAACAGCTCCGACGCCCCCGGGAGCACGGGTCGACGAGTCACAGTGCGATGACCTCCTTGGCGAGGTCGCGGTAGGCCGCGGCACCCGAGGAGGTCGGCGCCCAGGTGGTGATCGGCTGGCCGGCCACCGTGGTCTCGGGGAACCGGACGGTGCGCTGGATGACGGTCTGGAAGACGGTGTCGCCGAAGGCCTCGACCAC
This sequence comes from Blastococcus goldschmidtiae, assembly GCF_031845325.1. NCBI lineage: Bacteria > Bacillati > Actinomycetota > Actinomycetes > Geodermatophilales > Geodermatophilaceae > Blastococcus > Blastococcus goldschmidtiae. Next base: position 116,831 of record NZ_JAVREI010000010.1, read on the forward strand.
CCGGCTGAACACCTCCTTGCAGTGCACGGTCCGCGCGTCGTACATCGTGGCGAGGATGCCGGAGATCTCCAGCTGCGGGTTCAGCCGCTCCTTCACCTTGTCGATGGTGTCGACGAGCAGAGCCACCCCGCGCAGCGAGAAGAACTCGCACTCCAGCGGGATCATGACCCCCTGCGCGGCGGTGAGGGCGTTGACCGTGAGCAGGCCCAGCGAGGGCTGGCAGTCGATGAGGATGTAGTCGTACTCGTCGCGCACGTCGGCGAGCACGCGCATCAGGGTCTGCTCACGGGCGACCTCGCTGACCAACTGCACCTCGGCGGCCGACAGGTCGATGTTGCTGGGCACCAGGTCCAGGCCCGGGATGTCGGTGTGCACCCGGACATCCCGGAGCGTGGTCTGCCGCTCCATCAGGGCGTTGTAGATCGTGCGGTCCATGTTCTGCGCCGGGATGCCCAGCCCGACCGACAGGGCACCCTGCGGGTCGAGGTCGATGAGCAGCACCTTGCGGCCGAACTCGGTCAGCGCGGCGCCCAGGTTGATCGTCGACGTCGTCTTGCCGACGCCGCCCTTCTGGTTGCACATCGCGATGACGTGGGCCGGACCGTGCTCGGTCAGCGGCTTGGGGTCCGGCAGCCGGCGCTGCCGGGCGCGCGCGGGGTCCTGCCGCGAGGCGGCGGCACCCATCTCCGGGTCGGTGTCGCGCGGCCGCGCGACGGCGGGGGCCGCGTCCGCTCGGATCGCCATGGGTCTGTTGCCTCCAGCTCGTGCCCGATCCCGGTGATCCGGGTGCGTCCAGCCGTCCTGTCCGCTCGGGTGATGAGGACGCTACGAAGAGTGGCGGGAACACCCAAGGAGACGCGCCGGAGACTTGTCGACATGGCGACGAGTGACAACGCGTGTGACTGCTACAGCCGAATCGGGGACAGGAGTTGCCGACGACCGAGCGGAGTGACTGTCAGTTGAGTGCGCGCGGATGGCTCGTCGCGTAGACCTCGCGCAACCGGTCCACGGTGACCAGCGTGTAGACCTGCGTGGTCGTCACCGACGCGTGGCCCAGCAGCTCCTGGACGACCCGGACGTCGGCACCGCCGTCGAGCAGGTGCGTGGCGAACGAGTGCCGCAGCGTGTGCGGGGACACCGACCGGGCCAGCTCGTCGCTGCCGCCGGTGGCGCGCTCGGCGGCAGAGCGCAGGATCTGCCACGCGCTCTGCCGGGACAGCGGCCCGCCGCGGACGTTGAGGAACAGCGTGCCGCCGCGGACGCCGCCGCGGCTCTTCCCGGCCAGCTCCGGCCGGGCACGGACGAGGTACTCCTCGACCGCACGCAGCGCGTAGCTGCCCACGGGCACGATCCGCTCCTTGCCGCCCTTGCCGGCCAGCCGCACCGTCGCCTGCCCCCGGTCCACGTCGTCGACGGCGAGCCCGACCGCCTCGGAGATGCGTGCGCCGGTGCCGTACAGCAGCTCCAGCAGGGCCCGGTCGCGCAGCCCTCGCGGCCCCTCCACCGCACCGGCGGCCTCGATCAGCGCCACCACCGACTCCACCGGCACGGCCTTGGGCAGCCGGCGGGCCGGCGTCGGCGGGCGGACCTCCGCGGCGACGTCGTCGGGCACGAGTCCGTCGAGCAGCGCGAAGCGGTGCAGTCCCCGCACCGCCACCACGGCGCGGGCGGCCGAGGTCGCCGACAGCGGCGGGTGCTCCTCGTCCCCCCGCCGGAGCGCGGCGAGGAAGCCTGCGACGTCGGACTCGGCGATCTCGCCCAGTGCGCGCACACCGGCCGTCTCGAGGTACTCGGTGTACCGGCGCAGATCACGACGGTAGGAGGCGATGGTGTTGGCGGCCAGGCCGCGCTCCACGGTGAGGTGGTCCAGGTACCCGGTCACCACCCGCGCCACGTCGGAGCCCGACCGGCGCCCGGCGACGTCCGTGACGGTCAGGACAGCACCTCCGCCAACGGGGCCGCGCGGAGACGGTGCGCCCGGGCCACCTCGGGGAGGACCACCGATCCGGCGGCCACGTTCACCCCACGGGCCAGCGCCGGATCGGCGCCCACCGCCGCCACCGTGCCGCGCTCGGCCAGTGCCATCACATAGGGCAGCGTGACGTTGGTCAGCGCGTGCGTGGAGGTGTTGGGCACCGCGCCCGGCATGTTCGCGACGCAGTAGAAGACCGATCCGTGCACCCGGAAGGTCGGGTCGTCGTGGGTGGTGGGCCGGGTGTCCTCGAAGCAGCCCCCCTGGTCCACGGCGATGTCGACCAGCACCGAGCCGGGCCTCATCCGCGCCACCAGCTCGTTGCTCACCAGCACCGGCGCCCGGGCCCCCGGCACCAGCACCGCGCCGATCACCAGGTCCGCGTCCAGGACCGCGCGCTCCACCTCGTAGGACGTGGAGGCGAGGGTCTGCAGGTGGCCCTGGTAGATCCGGTCGGCGGCGCGCAGCTTGTCGTCGTCCTTGTCCAGGACGACGACCTGGGCCTGCATCCCCAGCGCGATCGCCGCGGCACTCATGCCCGACACCCCCGCCCCGAGGACGACGACCTTCGCGGCGTACACGCCCGGCACGCCGCCGAGCAGCACCCCCCGGCCGCCGTGCGCGCGCTCCAGGGCGTGCGCCCCCACCTGTGGAGCCATCCGGCCGGCCACCTCGGACATCGGGGCGAGCAGCGGCAGGGCCCCGTCGGCGGTCTGGACCGTCTCGTAGCCGATCGCGATGGTCCCCGAGGCGACGAGCGCCTCGGTGCACTCCTTCGACGCGGCCAGGTGCAGATAGGTGAACAGGGTCTGGCCGGCGCGCAGCCGCCCGTACTCCTCGGCCACCGGTTCCTTGACCTTGAGCAGCAGGTCCGCCCCGGCCCACACGTCCTCGGCCCCGGACACCAGCTGCGCGCCGGCGGCGCTGAAGTCGGCGTCCGGGATCGAGGACCCCTCCCCCGCGCCGCGCTCGACGAGCACCTCGTGCCCGGCACGCACCAACTCGGTCACGCCGGCGGGGGTGAGCGCCACCCGGTACTCACCGCTCTTGATCTCCCGGACCAGCCCGATCCGCACCGACGTACCTCCCCGACCGGCGGCCGCCCCGAGCAGACCGGCTCTGGGCGGAGTGTAGGTCCGCGGGCGGGTCCGGGCCGCTCGCGCGTGGAGACCCGGCGAAAGGTCCGCCGATCGGCCACGATCGCTGCATGCGTCTGTATGCCGAACGTGCCGATCTCCGCTGGCGCCAGGTGGGCGCCGACCTCGGGATGCTGGTCTGGGCGGCGGTGTGGATCTGGGCCGCGCTGGAGACGTACGACGCGGTCCACGTCCTCGACCGGCCCAGCCAGTCCGTGGAGGACCTGGGCTCCTCGGTCGCCGGGGCCATGGACACCGCCGCGGGTATCGCCGACGGCCTGCCGTTGGTGGGGGACGATCTGGCCGAGCCGTTCCAGGGCCTCGCGGATGCGGCCGGGTCGGTCGGAGGGGCGGGCGCCGCGGTGCAGGACGCCGTCGGCACGCTGGCCCTGGTGCTGGTGACCGCGCTGATCGTCCTGCCGATCGGCTGGCTGCTCCTGCGCTGGCTGCCGTGGCGCACGCGGTTCGTCCGCGAGGTGGCCGTCGTCGAGCGGATGCTCGCCGGCACCCTCGACCTCGAGCTGCTCGCCGCCCGGGCCGTCGCCACCGCTCCGCTCCCGCGCCTGGCCGCGCTGCCGCCCGGCACGACCGGGGCCTGGCGGTCCGGTGACCCCGCTGCGGTCCGGGAACTCGCCACGGTCGAACTCGACCGGCTCGGCCTGCGGGTGCCGAGCAGCTGACCGGACACGCGGGCATGCGGCAGTCGACTCGGAGAAACGCGATCGGGTCGACTCGTCGCCGCGTCGGCCCGGACCGGGCAGCAGGACCGAGGAGTCAGAAGGGTGGGGGGTACTGCGCCGGGTCGAGCGGCGCGGGTTCGGGTTCAGGTCGCCGCAGGCCCGGTGGGCGGGTGCTCCGGGTGATGCCGGACGGGCTGGTCACGCGAAGGGTGCCGTCCGGTTCCAGACGGAACTCCCAGCCGTGGGCGAAGGTCTTCAGCCGGTGGTGCGAACGGCAGGCGCAGCACAGGTTGGCGCACGACGTGCGTCCACCGACCGAGTGCGCGATCACGTGGTCGAGATCGGCCATCCCGACCCGCTGACCGCAGTTCGGCATCCGGCACCGCCGGTCCCGCGTCGTGACGAACCGCCGCTGGGCGATGCGAGGGGCGTACTCGTCGGTGTCCTCCGGCATGCCCAGCACCGCGCAGTCGCAGGCCGCATCGGGGTGCTCGGAGCAGCCCCGGGCGGCGAGGCGGGCGAGCTCGGCGGCGCTCACCGTGGCCAGCAGCCGGCCGCGCTCGTCGGTGAGCGCGAACGTCAGCGATCCGCCGGCAGGCGGCGTCAGTCCGATCGCCCCCAGCCGCTGGAGCAGCTGACGCAGGTGTGCGGCGGTGATCACGAACCCGTCCACCGCCCCGCCTCGGGCGCTCGTGCCCTCCAGTCCGTCGAGGGCAGCGGTGACGGTCAGCTGCACCGTGACACCGGGGAGGCCGTGGTCGACCGGACGCAGGATCAGCATCGACATGATCGCTGAGCGGATCACGCCGATCGGCCGTTCGTCGCCGTCGGCCTGCGCCATCCTCGCGAGCTGGTCGATGACCGCGTAGCAGGCGGCCGCCTCGTCGGCGCTCATCTCCCCGGTCAGGGTGGCCATGCCGTCGGCGGTCGGGAAAGCCCGCACGTCGGCGGCCTGCTGCGCCTCCGCCCGCCGCTCCTCGACCGCCGTGGCGTCCAGCTCCGCCAGCAGCTCCAACGCTCGGTCCCGCAGGCGCGCGAGCGACAGCTCGACGGCCCCGTCCAGCAGTGCCGCCTCGACCGCCTGCGCCAGCTCCGGCCGGGCGTGCTGCAGCACGTCGGCGAGCGCGCCGGCCCGGCGCTCGTCGAGCCGGCCGGTGCGGAGCGCGGCGAAGGTGGCCGGCAGGTTCTCCCGCCAGGTGAACGCTCGCCGCGCCCGGAACGCCGCGGTGCCCCGGCCGAGGTTGATCGCGTGCGCGACCTCGTCCGGGAGGAATTCGCTCACCCCGGCGAATTCGGGATCGGTCTTCTGCCAGCTCCGCCGACGGGCGCCCGGTGTGCCCGGTGGCGGGTCGTCGGAGTCGGGGCGCAGCTCGGCGAGGCGCAGGATCAGCTCCGCCTCCCGAGCGGTCTGCCTCGCCCGGTCCCGCTGGATCCGGGCCAGCTCCTCAGCGACCTGCACGTCGTCCAGCCACGACACCGGCACGCGCGGGTCGGGCTCCGGCTGGGTGCGCACCCAGTCGATCAGCACACCCTCCACCACGGAGGACCCCGCCGTCGTCTGCACACCACGAAGCTACGGGCCACCTCTGACAGTTCTGGGCGAGATGAGGACAGCTGGTGCGGAGCTGCCCTAGGCCTGACTACGTCTCGGACTCGTCCTGAAGGCGGCCTATGGGACATGCGGCAGGCGATAACGACGTTGCGTCCTCAAGGGCCATCCCGCGACGATGGCCAGCGTGGGTGAGGTTGAAGTCGTCGTCGCCCATCACGAGCGCACAACTTTGCGTGTTGGCGACGTGTTCCTCAAGATCGACGCTGATCAGGAACGCGCCGACGTCGAGGTCGAGGCAATGAGCATGGCTCCGATCCCGACCCCGGACGTGCTGTGGCGGAAGCCGCCCGTGCTCGCCCTCGCTGCCCTCAAGGGGGCGGCGCTCAGCCGCCTCGGCCAGCCGTCGACGTCATCGTCAGCAGCATGGGAGGCGGCCGGTGCCGCCGCCCGAACACTGCACAACGCCCCACTGCCGCCCTGGCCGGGCCGGAGCACCGACGAGTTTGCAACGGAACTCGACCACGAGTGCGAGTGGCTCGCGGTCAACGACGTGCTCCCCGGCGACGTGATCACGCGGAACCGCCGGATCGCCGAGACCGCGCTCCGACCGTGGACTCCGGCCTTCGTGCACGGCGACCTGCAGGTCGCCCACGTCTTCGTCGACCAAGACGAGATCACCGGCGTCCTCGACTGGTCAGAGGCATGCCAGGGCGACGCGCTGTTCGACCTCGCCCTTCTCACACTCGGCCACCAGGAACACCTGGGCGACGTTGCCGCCGGCTACGGCACTGAAGTCGACCTCGACGTGATCCGCGCATGGTGGTCGATGAAGAACTTGCGTGCGATCCGCTGGCTTGTCGAGCACGGCTTCGACCCATCGCCCGAGGTCGCCTTGCTGACGTCCGTGCTTTGACTCCTTGGGGGCGCAGGCGCTGATGCCCGTCAGCGGCACATGGCGCACTGCTGAATGTCCCTTAGAGGGCCGCTCAGGGCGAGGTCCGGAGTACCGGGCGCCTGACTGACATCCGGGGAACAATCTCCTCGGAGCAGCCCGATCCGTCACCCGCGAGTGCCGTCCTCGCGTGCGCTGACCTGCGCTCCCTGATCGACTATTCAGCGTCGACGTCGCGCAGCCGTGGCGCGGCGACCCGCGCCTGCGCGGCGGCCAGCAACCCGACCACCGCGGCGGCGTTCCGGATGTCGCCGTCGTAGACCCGCTGCACGGCGTCGGCAAGCGGCACCCGCTCCACGGTCAGGTCGAGCTCCTCGTGCTCGACGGTGAACCCGTCGGGACGGGTGACCTCGGTGAGGCCTTCGGCGAGGTAGACCAGCACCATCTCGTCGCAGAAGCCCGGCGAGCTGTAGGTGGTGGTGAGCAGCGACCAGCGCTCGGCGGCCAGCAGCACCTCCTCGGCCAGCTCGCGCTTCGCCGTCTCCAGCGGGGGCTCGCCGTCGGCGTCGCGCAGCCCCGCGGGCAGCTCCCACAGGTACTGCCCAACCGGGTGCCGGTACTGCCGCAGCAGCACGACCTGCCCGTCGTCGTCGAGGGCCACCACGGCCACCGCGCCCGGGTGCGTCACGACCTCGCGTACGGAGTCCCCGCCGCCGGGCATCGCCACGGTGTCCCGGCGCAGCGAGATGACGTGGCCGTCGAAGACCGTCTCGCTGTCCAGCACCCGGTAGTCGTGCGGGGCGGCGTCGCTCATCAGGTGCCGACCTGCTGCGCCTCGTCGATGACCACCGGCAGCCGCGCGGACTCCTGGTAGTCCACGGCGGCCTGGACGAACCCGGCGAACAGCGGGTGCGGACGGGTCGGGCGGCTCTTGAGCTCCGGGTGCGCCTGGGTGCCCACGAAGAACGGGTGCGCGTCCCTGGGCAGCTCGGCGAACTCGACCAGCGTGCCGTCGGGCGACGTGCCGGAGAAGACCAGCCCCGCCTCGGTGAGTCGGTCGCGGTAGGCGTTGGCCACCTCGTACCGGTGCCGGTGCCGCTCGGTGATCTCGGTCGAGCCGTAGACGCCGGCGGTGACCGAGCCGTGCTGCAGGGTGGCCGGGTAGCTGCCCAGCCGCATGGTGCCGCCCATGTCGCGCGCTCCGGAGACGACGTCGACCTGCGTGGCCATCGTGGCGATGACCGCCTCGGGGGTCTCCGGGTCGAACTCGGTGGAGTTGGCCTTCTCCAGCCCGGCGACGTCGCGGGCGTACTCGATGACCATGCACTGCAGGCCCAGGCACAGCCCGAGGGTCGGGATGCCGTTGGTCCGCGTGTGCCGGATCGCGCCGAGCTTGCCCTCGATGCCGCGGACACCGAAGCCGCCCGGGATGCACACGCCGTCGACGCCGGCCAGCGCCTTGGCCGCACCCTCGGGGGTCTCGCAGTCGTCGGAGGGCACCCAGCGGATCTGCACCCGGCTGTGGTGGGCGAAGCCGCCGGCACGCAGCGCCTCGGTCACCGACAGGTAGGCGTCGGGCAGGTCGATGTACTTGCCGACCAGCGCGATGGTGACCGTCTGCTTGGGCGCGTGGACGCGGTCGAGCAGGTCGCCCCAGACGGTCCAGTCGACGTCGCGGAAGGGCAGGCCCAGCCGGCGGACGACGTAGGCGTCCAGGCCCTCGCTGTGCAGCACCTTCGGGATGTCGTAGATCGACGGCGCGTCGGGGCAGGAGATGACGCCCTCGGCATCGGTGTCGCACATCAGGCTGATCTTGCGCTTGAGGCCCTCGGAGATCTCCCGGTCCGAGCGGCAGACCAGTGCGTCGGGCTGGATGCCGATGCTGCGCAGCGCGGCCACCGAGTGCTGGGTGGGCTTGGTCTTCAGCTCGCCCGAGGGCGCGATGTAGGGGATCAGCGAGATGTGCAGGAAGAAGCAGTTGTCCCGGCCGATCTCGTGGCGCACCTGCCGGGCGGCCTCGAGGAAGGGCAGCGACTCGATGTCGCCGACCGTGCCGCCGATCTCGGTGATGACGACGTCGACCCGGTCCGGTCCCTCCGCGACGGCCGTGATGCGCGACTTGATCTCGTTGGTGATGTGCGGGATGACCTGCACGGTGTCGCCGAGGTACTCCCCGCGGCGCTCCTTGGCGATCACGTCCGAGTACACCTGGCCGGTGGTGACGTTGGCCCGGCCGGAGAGGTCGATGTCCAGGAACCGCTCGTAGTGACCGACGTCCAGGTCGGTCTCGGCGCCGTCCTCGGTGACGAAGACCTCGCCGTGCTGGAACGGGTTCATCGTCCCGGGATCGACGTTGAGGTAGGGGTCCAGCTTCTGCATGGTCACCCGCAGCCCGCGGCTGGACAGCAACGCGCCCAGCGAACTGGCGGTCAGGCCCTTGCCGAGGGAGGAGACAACCCCGCCGGTGACGAAGACGAACTTCGTCGGCTGGGAGTTGCGGAGGAGGCCGCGAGATGCGACGGATTCAAGCGTTCCAGACGGTCGACCCACGGGAGACGACCGTAACACGGTCCGGGTCGTCGTCCGGGCCCGTGTCGGCAGCGCCACGTACGCCCTCACCCTTCCCGGGGGTGCCCGGCCTTGGTGCGGCGGCCAGCCAGATCAACAGTGGCACCAGCAGCGCCGCCGCGGTGGCCGGGAGTGCGACGCCGGAGTCGTTCACCGCCGCGCCCAGCGTCAGGCTCAGGGCGCCGACGAGCAGCGCCGAGCGCAGCACCGCGGCGTCGGCCGGGGCCAGGCCACCGGGCGGGACCCCGTCGACGGTGCGCAGCGGGCCCCCGGGGCGCAGCAGCCAGACCGCGGCGACCAGGGCCACCGGCAGCATCCAGGCCAGCGGGCTGCCCAGGAGGATGTTCAGGTTGGCCTCCGCCTTGCGCGACACGACCGTCCACGCCTCGCCGGTGAGCACCTGCTCGACGAACCGGCCGAGGTGGCTGCGCTCGGCGGCGGGCCCCGTCCAGTCGAGGACGGCGATGCTGCCCACGGCCAGCACGGCCGCCGCCAGGATTGCGGTCAGCCGGACGACGGTGACCCGCACCTCGGTCAGCAGCATCGCCAGGAGCAGGAAGCCGGGCAGGGCCGCGAGCACGCCACCGAAGTCGCGGCCCAGCGCCGGGGCGCCGATGACCCCGACGGTCAGCACCCCCGCGCCGAGCACGACGGCGGCCACCGCCGCACTCCGGCGCTCCGGGGGCACGCGGCGGCCGACGGCGGCGGCGGCAGCGGCCGTGACCAGCAGGGCGCTGACCGACAGCAACCCGAAGCTGAGGTTGCCGTAGCCGGTGAACCGGCCGGCGACGATCGCGCTGTAGCCGAGCAGGCCGTTGAGCTCCAGGTTCGAGCCGGTCAGCACGTCCCCGACCAGCGTCGCGAGCGTTCCGGCCACCACCACCAGCGGCGGCCCCAGCTCGGACCGCCGCCAGGGCCCGAGCAGGGCCACCGCGGTGACGACGACGACCGCGGCCAGCACCGCGAGCACCAGCGACGTCAGCGGGGAGCCGGTCCGCTCCCACGGGGCGAGCCCGGCCAGGTACGTCGCCACCGGCAGCGCCGCGGCCGCGAGGCAGAGCACCCGCAGGGCGTCCGGAGCGCGACGTCCCGGGCCGGTCCGCGCCGCGCGCGTGCCGCGCAGGCCGAGCACCAGCACGCCGAGGACCACCACGGCGACACCCACGCCGACCACCAGCCAGAAGAAGGTGCTGACGTTGCGGTGGTGCACCGTCGCAGCGACGTTCACGTGCTCCAGCGCGGCGACGGCGTCGGCGAGCGGCGGACGGTCGGCGGTGGCCCGCAGCGGCTGGCCGTTCATCGATGCCGGCACGTCCAGCCCGAGCGCCCGCAGGGCCGTGGGCGCGAGGTCGATGAGCTGGACGTACGGCGCCCGCCCCGTGCTCGCCGAGGTCAGCCACCCGGAGGTGTCGAACCCGGGCCCGGTCGCGATGCCGACGTGCAGCTGCGGCCGGCCGTCGTTGACCTCCGAGATGCCGGCGAGCAGCACCAGCGCGTCCTGCGGCAGCTCCGCCACGGCGGCCCGCACCCGGCCCACCGCCTCGTCGATGCGGCTCAGTGCGCCGGCCCGCGGCAGCGGCTCGGTGCCGTCGTCGGTCCGGTCGACACCGGGCCTGCCCGCCATGGTGAGGTGGTCCAGCGAGACCAGGCTCAGCGGGCACTCGTCGAGGAAGGCGGTCAGCTCGGCCGGGTCGGTGGGCAGGACCACCCGGCGCTCCAGCTGGACGTCGGGCGCCGCGACCGCGAGCGCCGCCGCCCGCCCGGCCACCGCGGCGCACCCGACGCCCGCACCCAGCGCCGCGGGTTCGGCGCCGAACCGCGCCGTGCCCTCGTCGTCGGCGGTCCGCTGCACCGTGGCCGCCGGGTCGTCCAGCGCCACCGCGGCGATCCGCTCCTGCAGGCCGCAGTACGACAGCGAGGTGTCCACCCGCGGTTCGGGCTCCACCGCGTCGTCGGCGGGCTCCTCCGGGGCACCCTCCGGCACGGGGACGCCGGGCCCGTCCTCGGGGAGCGGCACGGTGGGCAGCGGCACCGGGGGCAGGCCGTCGTCGGGTCCCGGGAAGCGGGCCCGGTTGCCGGCGCCGAGGGTCGCCCAGCCGTCGAGCAGGCAGGTGGTGCCCCGCGCGGCGCGGACCGACAGCGCGCCGATCGAGCCCTGCTCGGCCATGTCCCAGACCTGGGGGGTCGTCGTGGGGTCGACGTCGCTCCACACCAGGCCGGGCACACCGATCACCACGACGCGGTCCGCGGCCGCCGGCTCGCCCGCCCCTGCGTCGTCCGCCGCCGAGGCCGCCGGCACCCACCCCAGCAGGACCGTCAGCAGCAGCACCAGCGGCAGGGTCCACCGCCGGCCGGTGCTCACCGGTGCTCGGCTTCCGGCGCCCCGAGCAGCTCGCGGTAGACGGCGACGACGCGGCGCCCCGCGCCGGCCTCGTCCGGCCACCGGGCCGCCTGGCGCCGCCCGGCCTCGGCCAGCCCGGCGGCGTGGGCAGGATCGGTGAGCACCCGCCGGACCGCGTCGGCGAGCGCGGTGGCGTCGCCGACCGGCACGAGGTCGGCGGCCTCCCCCACCAGCTCGGGGATGCCGCCCGCGCGCGTGGAGACCAGCGGGGTGCCGGCGCGCAGCGACTCCTGGGCGGTGAAGGGGCTGCCCTCCCAGCGCGACGGCAGCACGCACACGTCGGCCGCGCCGAGCAGGTCGGCGACGTCGCCGCGCCGGCCGAGCAGGACGACCGGCAGCCGCTCGGCGTCGATGCGGGCGGCCAGCTCCTCCTGCAGCGGGCCGTCCCCGGCGATCGCGACCAGCGGCGGCGCGTCGTCACCCGCCCAGCGCCCGACGGCGTCCAGGAGCACGTCGTAGCCCTTCTGCGGGTGCAGCCGGCCCACCGCCACCACCAGCGGACGGCCGTCGGCGACGCCGAGCTCCTCCCGCACCTCGGCGCGGCTCCGCTGGGCGGGAGGCAGCGGCGGTGCCAGGGCAGGGGCCACCCGCACGTCGCGCGCACCGGCCCGGCGGGCGTTGACGGCCAGGTCGCTGGAGACGGCGAGCACCAGATCGGCTCCGCGGACGGTCAGCCGCTCCAGGGCCTGCAGGGCGCTCCGCAGCCGGCCGCCGCCCTCCTGCAGCGCGTTGTGCAGCGTGAGGACCAGCGGTGGGTTCGACCCCGGGAGCCGCTGCCGTCCCCCGAGACGGAGCGCGGCCGCCGCGACGAGCCCGGCGCGCAGCCCGTGGGCGTGCACGAGGTCCGCGCCGACCAGGGCACGGCGCAGCTGGAGGACGGCCCGGGCATCGGCCACCGGCGCCAGGCCGGTGGAGATGCCCACGGGGGTGAAGTCCGCGCCCGTGGCGGTGAAGCCGAACAGCTCCTCGGTCGCCGGGGCACCGCACACCCCCACGTCCGCGCCGGCCTCGCGCAGCGTCGGGAGCAGGGCACGGACGTGCGCGCCCACCCCGCCGGCGCTGGTGGCCAGCACCTCGACGACGCGGCGGCCCGCGAGCGGCGGCCGCTCAGCCACGGTGCACCTCCTGCCGGTCGGGCGCGCGCAAGGCGCGCAGCGCGGCGGTCAGGGGGCCGCGCGCGGCTCCCATCATGACCGCCAGGAGGACGACGAGCACGGATGCCGCGGCGAGCACGCCGACGCCGACGGCGGCGACGACCCCCTGGTCGGGCACCGGGTCCGCGCCGAGGGCGCGGGAGAGGGCGAGCCCGGCAACCGCCCCCGCCGCCGCCGCGGCCAGCGCCGCCGTCCCGATGCGGGGCAACCCGGTGAGCGAGCCCGCGGGAGCGGTGCGCGCGACCACGACGAGCAGCGCCAGCCCGGCGACGGTGACGCCCAGCGTGTGCCCGGCACCGAGCGCGGCCGCCCGGTCGGCGGCCGGCAGCGCGCCGGCGAGGACGATGTCGGCGACGACGGCGACCAGCCAGCCGCCGACCACGCAGCCGGTCGGCGCCTTCCACTGCCCGCGTGCGTACAGGGCGCGGGTCAGGACGGCGACGAGCCCGTAGCCCACCAGCCCCGGGGCGAAGGCGATCGTGGTGTCGCGCAGTGCGCTGACGTCGGCGTCGGTGCCCGAGCTCAGGAAGATCCGCGCCATGGGTCCGGCGACCGCGATCAGCAGTGCAGCGGCTCCTGCCGAGGCGGCGACCACCAGTGCGGTGACCGGGGCCAGCGTGCGGGCGTACCCGGCGTCGTCGCCGACGTCGGCACGCTCGGCCAGGCCCGGGTAGGCCGACGTCGCCAGAGGCACGGCCAGCGCGGCCCACGGGACGAGGAAGAGCGTGAGGCCGGCGCCGTAGACGACCAGGCTGCCGTCGGGCGCGTCGCCGCCGGCGAGGCGGATCGCGACGAAGGCGACCAGCTGCTGACCGGCCAGGGTGAGCACACCCGCCACCGCCAGCCGGCGCACCCGCGGGGCCGCGCCGACCGGGAAGCTGAGCGAGGGCCGCAGTCCCAGGCCGAGCCGGCGGAGCGGGACGAGCAGGCTCAGGCTCAGCGCCACCACGCCCAGCGTCGTCCCCACGCCCAGGACGAGCTCGGCCGGCCGGGACAGGCCGGCGACGTCGCGGCTGCCGCCCATGCCCGCGAACAGCAGGTAGGCCGAGGCGACCACCAGGCTGGAGAGCAGCGGGGCGATGGCGGGGGCGGCGAAGCGCCGGTGCGCCTGCAGGACGCCGGCCAGCACGATGCCGATGCCGTAGAGCACGACCTGGGGCGCGAAGACCAGCAGGAGCCGGGCGGCGAGGTCGGCCTCCGCCGGCTCGCCGGGGTTGAGCACCCGGGCGATCGGCTCGGCGAACGCGGCGATGAGCAGCGCCAGCGGTGTCAGCACGAGCAGGGTCCAGCCGAGCAGGGCCGACGCCGTCCGGCGCACCTGCTCCCGGTCGCCGACGGCGATGCCACCGGCGAGCATCGGCACGACCAGGGCCGCCAGCGCTCCCCCGGCCACGACCTCGAACACGATGTTGGGCACGGTGTTGGCCGCCTGGTAGGCGTCACCGGTGCTGTCAGCACCCACCGCGTTGGTGAACACCAGGGTGCGGCCGAAGCCGGCCACGCGGGCCAGCAGGGTGAGGACGGCGATCAGCGCCGCCGCCCCGGCGACCCCCTGGGCGACCGAGCGGCGGGTCACGAGGTCCGGCGGCCGAGCCGGTCCAGGTCCCGGAGGCCGGGGGTCGCCTCGATCACCCGGGTGAAGCTGACCTTCTCGCTGGCGAGGGTCAGGGCGGTGATGGCGGCGAGCAGTCCCGCCCGCCGGCGCCGGGACGGTGCCGCGGCCAGCCGCAGGCCGAGCAGCGCGCCGAGTGCGTTGGCCCCGCTGTCGCCGAGCATCACCTGCTCGCCGAGGTCGGCCGGCAGCACCGCGAGCGTGGCGCCCAGCGGCCCGGCGACGAGGGTGCCCGCAGGGCCGCCCATGGTGGCCGTGGCCGCGAGGAGGCCGACCTTCGCCGCCCGGCCCGGCCGCAGGTCGAGCAGGTTCACCAGGTTGGCGGTGCCGGCGACCAGGCCGGTGGTGAGGACGGCGTCGGTCAGGGCGCCGGGGCCCCGGCCGCGGGCGGTGAGCAGCGCGGCCACCGCCCCCGCGGCCCCGATGCCCGCGACCTTGACCGCGCCGGCAGAGACCCGTCCGGCCCGCAGGGCACGGAGGTGGCCGGCCAGTCCCTTGTCCCGTGCCTGCTCCGGCCGGGCTCCGGCGAGGTCGTCGTAGCCGCCCACCAGGGCCGACACGCCCCCGACGACGGCCGTGGCGGCGCGCAGCCCCGCCGGGGCGCCGAGGACGCCGGCGGCGGTGGCGGCCACGGCGAGCGCCGGCCCCCCGAGCAGGGTCAGCTCGCGGCCGGCGTAGTTCGTGCGGCGCCACACGTGGCCGCGTTCCGTGGCGGCGAGGGCGCCCGCCGCGCCCAGCGCGGCCCGTCCGGCCGCGGCACCGGCGAGCACGAGCCCCACCCGGCTGCGGACGGAGGGCCGTGACCTCACGGGGTCGCGGCCTGGAGCGGCGGCACCGGCTGGGTGTCCTCTCCGGTCCCGTAGGCGCCCGAGGTGCCTTCGCCCTCGGCCCGCAGCGCGAGGACGGTGCTGATCCGGCCGGCCGGGGCGTTGATGTTGTCGACGGTGGACACGGCGGCGGCGAGCTCGGGGTCGCTGCGCACCGTCCCGACCAGGCCGTTCTCGCGGGCCGAGATCGCGTTGCCGGCAACGACCACGCCGGAGCCGGCCTGGTCCAGCGCCTCGACCAGCTCGACCAGATTGGCGGTCCGCTCCTCCGCCTGGTCGTCGGTGAGCTCGCCGTCGGTGAGGACGACGGCGTAGTCCGCCGGGGCCACCGACTCGCTCTCGATCCGCAGGACCTCGAGCGCCGGGAGCCCGGCCAGGACCGAGGACGTGGCGGCGCTGTCGGGCTCGCCCCCGCCCGGCGGGACCATGAGCACCTGCGCCAGGAGGGACCCCACCAGCTGCCCGGCGTCGTCGACCTCGGGCAGCGTGATGCCGGCGGGCAGACCGGAGCCGGTGGCGTAGCTCTGCAGGCTGGACTCCGAGGAGGGGTCGCTGAACTCCGGGGTCAACGTGATCTGGCCGGCCACGGTGCCGCCTGCCTGCCTGATGAGGTCGCCGACCTCCTCGACGGTCTCGGTGTCGACGTCGTCGTCGGCGACCACCAGCAGCACGCTGCTGTCGGCGAGCGCGCCGTCGACCAGGGCCGGGGCGACGGCGATCTCGAACTGGTCCTCGGCGTCGAGCCGCGCCTGCAGCGACCGCGTCTGGTCCTCCAGCGACCGCTTGTCCTGCTCGAGGGCGCTGACCTGGCCCTCGAGATCGTCGAGGAGCAGCCCGTTGAGCGCGGTCGTGCCGATGACGATCCCGAGTGCCACCGCCAGGAAGACGGCGATCAGCGAGACCAGGTGGTAACGGAAGTCGATCACGAGAAGAGGTTCTCCAGCCAGAACATGAAGCCGTTCCATTGGTCGAGCAGCAGACCGAAGTAGACCCGTCCGGCCGTGGACACCACGAGGGTGGAGCCGATGGCGATGAAGGCCGCCAGCACGAGGACCACCAGGGCCGCGGTCGAGATCCGACTGCGGTAGAGCCGGCTGACGCCCTTGGCGTCGACCAGCTTCCCGCCCAGCCGCAGGCGGGTCAGGAACGTGGACGCCATGCCGCCACGGCCCTTGTCCAGGAACTCGACGAGGGTGGCGTGGGTGCCCACCGCGACGATGAGCTTGGCGCCCTTCTCGTCGGCGAGCAGCATCGCGATGTCCTCGCTGGTGGCGGCCGCCGGGAAGGTGATGGCCTCCACGCCGAGCTCCTGCACCCGCGGCAGCCCCGGTGCCCGGCCGTCGGGGTAGGCGTGCACGACCACCTCCGCCCCCGAGGTGAGGGAGGCGTCGCTGACCGAGTCCATGTCGCCGATGATCATGTCCGGCTGGTAGCCGGCCTCGATCAGCGCGTCGGCGCCGCCGTCGACCCCGATGAGCACGGGCCGGTAGTCGCGGATGTAGGACCGCAGCGCGTGCAGGTCCTCCTTGTAGTCGTAGCCGCGGACGACGATGAGCACGTGCCGGCCGTCGATGGCCGTGGCCACGTCCGGCACGCCGACGCCGTCGAGGAGCAGCGCGCGTTCGCGCTTCATGTACTCCATCGTGTTGGCCGCGAACGCCTCGAGCTGCGTCGACAGCCCGGCCCGCGCCTCGGCCATGGAGGCGGTGATGCGCTCGGCGTCCTGCGCCACGCCTTCGGCGACCACGGTGCCGTCCTCGGTCAGCAGCTGACCGTCGTGGAGCCGGACGGTGCTGCCCTCCTTGAGGGCGGCGAAGACGTCCCGGCCGACGCCGTCGAGCAACGGGATACCGGCGTTCACGAGGATCTCGGGCCCGAGGTTCGGATAGCGCCCGGAGATGCTGGGGGCCGCGTTGACCACGGCGGCGACCTTGCAGCCCACCAGCGCGTCAGCGCTGACGCGGTCGATGTCGACGTGGTCGATGACGGCGATGTCGCCGGGGCGCAGTCGCTTGGTCAGGGTCTTCGTGCGGCGGTCCAAGCGGACGGTTCCGCTGACACCGGGACCCGTCTCCTGTGCCCGGCCACGTCCGAGGGTGCCGATGCGCATGAACTCCATGCTTTCACGCGCCGGTGACCCGTCGATCCTCCGACGCGCGCCTGCGACCTGACAGTCACGCAGAGTGCACGACACCAGGGCGGCGCGACACGCCAGTGCCGGTGCCGATCGCGTCGGCGCTCGATCGTTACGCACTCGTGACTAGCGTTGCGCATGTGACTGGAGTGGCCCGCGCAGTACCCCGTACCGATCCTCTTCCCCCCGTGCCGACGGCACCGGCGGCCGAACCCGTCCCCTCGGTCCCCTCGCCGCTGATCAGGGCGTTCCCGACCGCACCCCCGCCGGACGGCCTGCCCGCCGAGCGGGAGTCGACCGCACCGGCGGCGACCGGACCCGCCTCGCCGGGTGGGGACGCCGCGCGTACGGCTGCACCGGCCGTCGAGGACGACGCCGACGCCGCGCGCCGCGCCGCTCGCGCACCCGGCCGGCGTGAGCAGCGTTACCAGGAGACACGGGCGCGGATCGTCGACGCCGCCGCCGACCTGTTCGCCGACCGGGGCTTCGACGCGGTCAGCGTGGTCGAGATCGCCAAGCGCGCCGGAGTCGTGGAGAAGACCGTCTTCAACCACTTCCCGATGAAGGAGGGGCTGGTCTTCGACGCCGACCCGCCGATGCGCGAAGCCCTGCTCGACGCGGTGCGCAAGCGTCCGTCCGGCGAGTCGGTGTCCGCTGCGGCGGGGAGCTTCGTCGTCGCCGCCGTCGGTCTGCTCGGGGCGCCGGAAGCGGCCGAGGGCGTGGCCCGCATGGCCCGGGTCATCCGCGGCAGCCGCACGCTGCAGGTCCGGGAGCGGGAGATCCTCGGCGAGCTGACCGACTCGCTGGCCGGGCTGATCGCCGAGGAGACGCGCGCGTGGCCGGGGCAGGTCGAGCCGTGGCTCGCGGCACACGCCGTCCTGGGCCTCTACGCCTCGCTGCTCGAACTGGCGCGCGACCGGGTGCTCGCCGGGGTGACGGGACCGGAGCTCTCCGGTGAGCTGCGCCGCCAGGGCCGCCGCGGGCTGGCGCTCCTCCAGTTCGGCCTCGCCGGCTACGCCAAGCGGAGGTAGTCACCCGCCGAGGGCGGACCCGGAGGGTCCCCCTCGGCGGTGACTGGAGCCGCCCTGCGAGGCGGCCCGACGAGCGGGGACCCGGAGGGTTTCCCGAGGAGTGCCGGGACCGGCTCAGCGCAGGTCGGGGACGGCTCGTGGCCGCGGTGTGATCCGGAGGATCACGGAAGGATCCTCAGATCACGGAGTGATCTGGAGTGAGTTCAGCAGCTGGTCGGCGCGGTCGCCGGGGACGTCGGGGTTCCGGGTGAACAGCGCGACCGCGACCATGTATTCGTCGTCCCCGGCCCAGCCACGGCCCTCGGCGCAGAGCCGGCGGACGTGGTCGCGGACCTTCGGCTCGCTGCTGTAGGCGCCGTAGTCCAGCCCCATCGCCAGGAAGTTCGCCACCCGGTAGCCGGCGTCCTCGGCGGTGCGCACGGTGGTCACCGGGTCGGAGTAGCTGGCGACGGCGGCGATGACGTTGTCGTAGCCGGCCTTGAGCAGCTGCAGGACCAGGTCGTTGCCGTACACGCCGCCCCAGAGCTCGGGCATGAGGATGTCGCGGTCGGGCGCAGGGATGTAGGGCGGGTTGGAGATCACCGCGGCGATCTGCGGCCCGCCGGAGGCATCGGCCTGGTCGAAGAAGTCGCCGAGCTCGACGGTGTACCGGTCGGCCACCCCGCGGGCGGTGATGTTCGCGCGTGCCTTCTCGACCGACGGCGCGCTGATGTCGAAGCCGCGCACCCGGAGCCCGGGCAGGCTGGCCACGACGTCGGAGATGGCGGTGGCGTCACCGCTTCCCAGCTCGACGACACCGTCGCGCTCCCAGCCGAGCTGGGCGCGGTACTGCGCGAGCAGCATGCAGACGGAGAACCCGTAGTGCGCCGATTCGTCGGCCGAGGAGAAGCAGGTCACCGAATGGTCCTACCCCGCCGTTCGGTCGTGCACGCCCGAATCACCCGACCGGGCACGCACCGTTCACCCACGTGCCTCCGCGGCGACCGCGAGCAGTTCCCGGGCGTGGGCCCGACCGGTGTCGCTGTCGGCCAGGCCGGAGAGCATCCGGGCGAGCTCGCGCACCCGGTCGTCGCCGTCGACCGCGCGGATGTCGGTGGCGGTGACCCCGGCCCCGGTGTCCGGGGACTTGTCGACGACGAGGTGGGTGTCGGCGAAGGCGGCCACCTGCGCCAGGTGGGTGACGACGACGACCTGGTGCTGACGGGCCAGCCGGGCCAGCCGCCGGCCGATCTCCCCCGCGGCCTGTCCACCGACGCCGGCGTCGACCTCGTCGAACACCATGACCGGGACGGGATCGGCACCGGCGAAGACCACCTCGATGGCGAGCATGACGCGGGAGAGCTCACCGCCGGAGGCACCCTTCTGCACCGGGCGGGCGGGCGCGCCCGGGTGCGCGGCCAGCAGCAGCGCGACCTGGTCCAGACCGTCGGGGCCGGGCTCGTCCGGGTCGCTGTCGACGGCGAAGGAGACGCGGGCGCTCTTCATGGCCAGTCCGGCGAGCTCCCGTCCCACCTCGGCGGCGAACCCCTCGGCGGCCGACCGCCGGCCGGCGGAGATCTCGGCGCCCAGCGCGTCGACCTCGGCCCGTGCCGCGTCCCGCTCGGCGGCGAGCGAGTGCAGTGCCTCGTCGGAGACGTCGAGCTGGGACAGCCGCCGCTGGGCGTCCTCCGCCCACGCCAGCACCCCGGCCACGCCCTCACCCGGCGCCGCGTACTTGCGCACGAGGGCGGTGAGCAGCGCGCGTCGATCCATCACCTCGGCCAGGCGCGCGGGGTCGGCGTCGAGATCGGCGACGTAGCCGGCGAGCTGGGCGGAGACGTCGGACACGACGGCCACGGCGTCCGCGAGGTCCTGGGCGAGCAGCACCAGGGTCGGGTCGTCGGACGCGGCGAGCGCGCGCTCGGCGATGGACAAGGCGGCCGTGGCGTCCTGCGGCGCCTCTCCCCCGCCGAGATCGCCGGTCACGTCGCCGACCAGGGCCATGCGCGCCTCGTCGGCCGCCTCACGCAGTGCGTCGGCGTCGCTGAGCCGCTTCACCTGGGTGGCGAGGGCCTCGTCCTCCCCCGGCTCCGGTGCGGCGGCCTCGATCTCCTCGAGGCCGTGCCGGAGCACGTCGGCGGCCTGGGCCAGCTCGCGCGCCTGGGTGCGGCGGCGGTCGAGCTCGGCGGCCGCCGCCCGCCAGCGCTCGTGGGCCGCGCGGTAGCGGTCCAGGAGCGCGAGGTGCGCGGGTCCGGCGTAGCGGTCCAGTGCCCGGCGTTGCTCGGCCGGGCGGGAGAGCCGCAGCTGGTCGGTCTGCCCGTGCACGGCGAGCAGGCTGTCGGCCAGCTCGGCGACCACGCCGACGGGCACGCTGCGCCCGCCGAGGAACGCCCGGGACCGGCCCTCGGCGCTCACGGTGCGGGCCAGGATGAGGCTGCCGTCGTCGTCGGGGTCGGCTCCTGCGTCAGCCGCCCGCTGCCACACCGGGGAGTCGGGTGGCAGGGCCAGCCGGCCCTCGACCCCGGCCCGCCCGTTCGCCCGGACGCGCCCCGGGTCGGCTCGTCCGCCGAAGAGCAGGGTCAGCCCGGTCACGACCATCGTCTTGCCGGCGCCGGTCTCACCGGTGACGACGGTCAGGCCGGGGCCGAATTCGAGGGTGACGTCGTCGATCGCCCCGAGCCCGCGGATCCGCAGCTCCGTCAGCCGCCCGGGTGACGTGCTGGAACGGCCCTCCTGCAGGGTCCCGCCCCGAGCGTGAGCGAGGGGTGGGGGGCAGGAGGGTCCTTCGTCAGGCGTCGTCGCGCGCACCGGCACCGGCCGCCTCCCCTCCGGCGGCGAGGTCGCCGTCCCCCGTGACGACGTCACGGGTGAGGACGTTCCGGCGGGTGCTCAGCTCGTGGCCGGGCCCGGCGTGGCGGGCATCACGGAAGCCGCGCACCGGCAACCCGAACTTGGCCACCAGGCGGTCGCCGAAGGTGGCGGCGTGGACGCGGGCGATCCGCACCGGGCGGGAGGCCTTGCGGACGTCGACGCGCCCACCGTCGGGGACGTCGACCATCCGGCGTCCGTCCGCCGAGACGCGGGCCCGGTTGCCGTCGGCGGGCACGGAGACGGTGAGCACCGAGGACGGCGAGGTGACCAGGGGCCGCGCGAACAGCGCGTGGGCGTTGGTCGGCACCAGGAGCAACGCGTCGACCTCGGGCCAGACCACCGGGCCACCGGCGGAGAAGGCGTACGCGGTCGAGCCGGTGGGCGTGGCGCAGAGGACGCCGTCGCAGCCGAAGCTGGTCAGCGGCCGGCCGTCGATGGAGATGACGACGTCCAGCACCCGCGAGCGCTCGGCCTTCTCGATCGACACCTCGTTGAGCGCCCAGGTCCCGCCGGTCACCGTTCCGCCGGCGTCGACGACGTCGACCTCGATGGCGAGCCGCTCCTCGACCGAGTACTCGCACCGCTCGATGGCCTGCAGCGTCTCCTCGACGGCCTCCGGTTCGGTCTCGGCGAGGAAGCCGACCCGGCCGAGGTTGACGCCCATGAGCGCGGCATCGGTGTACCGGGCCAGCTCCGCGGCGCGCAGGAACGTGCCGTCGCCGCCGAAGACCATGACGATCTCGGTGTCCAGAGCGGCCTCCGCGTCGGCCGGCACCAGTTCGGCGCCGGGGATGTCCAGGTCCCGGGCCTCGTCCTCGAGCAGGCGCACGACGATGCCGCCGTCCTGCAACCGCGCCGCCGAGCTGCGGGCCAGCGCGACGATGTCCCGCCGGCCGGTGTGCACGGTCAGCAGCACGCGCCGTGGCTGAGAGGCGGGCACGCCCTCCGTGGTCGGACTCACTGCGGTCCCTCCTGGACTGCTCGTCGGACGTCGTCCTCCTGCACCGGCGCCGCGTTCCGGCGCAGCCACAGGAAGAACTCCACGTTCCCGGCGGGGCCCGGCAACGGGCTGGCCACCACGCCGGCGGTCCCCCACCCCAGCGCCGCCGCGGCGGTCGCGACCTGCAGGACCGACTGCACCCGGTGCTCGGGATCGCGCACGACCCCACCGGCGCCGAGCCGCTCGCGGCCCACCTCGAACTGAGGCTTCACCATCGGCAGCAGATCCGCCTCCGGGGACGCGCAGCCGGTGAGCGCCGGCAGCACCAGCCGCAGCGAGATGAACGACAGGTCGGCCACGACCAGGTCGACCGGCCCGCCGATCGCCTCGGGGGTGAGCGAACGGACGTTGGTGCGCTCGTGGACGCTCACCCGGTCGTCGGTGCGCAGGGACCAGGCGAGCTCGCCGTAGCCCACGTCGACGGCCACCACCCCCGCCGCGCCGCGCCGCAGCAGCACTTCCGTGAAGCCACCGGTGGAGGCGCCGGCATCCAGCGCCCGGCGGCCCTCGACCGCGACGGGGAACGCCTCCAGGGCGCCGAGCAGTTTGTGCGCCCCGCGGGAGACCCAGCTCGGCTGCTCCGGGTCGGTGCGGACGACGACCGGGTCACCGGCGTCGACGCCGGTGGCCGGCTTGGTCGCGGCGCGTCCGGAGACGGCGACCCGGCCCTCGGCGATCAGGGCGACCGCGTGCTCGCGGGACCGGGCCAGGCCCCGGCGCACCAGCTCGGCGTCGAGCCTGCGGCGGGTCATCAGAGCTGGTCGATCGTGCCGAGCTCGCGCTGGAGCCGGCCGTGCTCGGCCTCGTAGACGGCCACGTGCTCGGCGACAGGGCGCTGGTCGAGATCGGCGAACGGGTCCTCCGCAGCGGAAGCCGCGTGCTCACCGGAGGCGATCGGCCGGGCGGACTCCGGGGAGCCGTCCGGGCCCGGCGTGTGGCGCGGCGGGCCCGGCACGGGTCGCTGCGGGTGCGGTTCGGTCATCGTTCCCGCCTCTCGCGTGCTGGGTGGTGGTGCGGCGATCGTCGAACGCGGACCCTCGCGCGCCGGTGGTGCCGGTTCTGCGCCTCTCCGGTGCGCCGCCGAGGTTACCGGTCACCGATGACGGGGCACCGGCGCGACGGAGGGCAGGCGTTACCGTCTGGCGCCCGGTACGTCCCGACGTCGGCAGGAGAGCGCCCGCGTGGCCACGATCGATCAGTGCCTCACCGCCCTCCGGGGCATCCTCGGCGACCTGGCGTCCAACCCGGCCGCCGCCGGGCTGGATCGCAGCCTGTCCTGCCGGCTGACCGACCTGGACCAGGTGGTGATGGGCCGGCTGAGCGCCGGCGCGGTCCATGACCTGGAGGTGCTGCCGGACGGCCCGGAGGTCCCCCGCGCCGACATCCGCCTGACGATGACCAGCGACGACCTCGTGGCCCTGACCGGCGGCGACCTGTCCTTCGCGTCAGCCTGGGCGGCCGGGCGCGTCAAGCTCGAGGCCGGGCTGCGGGACATGCTCCGGCTGCGCAAGCTGCTCTGACCATCGGCTCCGGCTAGCCCGTTCCCAGCCACCAGCCGTCGAGGACTGCCCTGGCGGGGGCGTCGCCGGCCACCACTCGGGCTGCCGCCCCGTCATCGGGGTGGTGGGTCCAGTGGGCCACGCACAGCGCCCGGAGCCCGTCGAGGCCGTCGGACGCCCCGTCCCCGGCCGGCCGCTCGCCGTCCGCCAGCTGCCCCAGGCGCAGGGCACCGGCCTCCGCCGGCCGGGCCTCCCAGGCGCCGCACCGCCATCCCGTCGGGGTGCCGACGACCGCCGGGTGGACCGCGAGCAGGCCGGACGCGTCGTGCGCCAGGTGGTCGGGCCGGTGTTCGGGGACGGCGGCCAACAGCTGTCCGGGATCGGTGACCCCGGACAGCACCAGCAGGCTGGCCGCGTCCGCCCGCCGGGCGCCCTCGATGTCCGTGTCGAGCCGGTCGCCGACCACCAGCGGCCGGCGCGCACCCGTCCGGCGCACGCACTCGGCATGCATCGCCGGATCCGGTTTGCCGGTGACGAGCGGCTCCCGGCCGGTCACCGCGCTCACCACCTGCACCATCGCGCCGTTCCCCGGCAACGGTCCGCGAGGGGAGGGGATGGTGGCGTCGGTGTTGGTGGCGACGTGCCGGGCCCCGTTGCGCACCGCGACGACGGCCTCGGCGAGCTGCGCCCAGCCGACCTCCCGGCCGTAGCCCTGGACGACGGCGTCCGGGCGGTCCTCGGCCCGCTCGACGACGGTGAGGCCGGCTGCCCGCAGCGCCGTCGCGACACCGGGGCCACCGACCGGGAGAACGCGGGCGCCCGGGCCCAGGAGTCCTGCGACGACGGTGGCCGCGGCCTGCGAGCTGGTGATGACGTCGGCGGGATCGGCAGGGACGCCCAGCTCGGTCAGGTGCGCGGCGACCTCCTCCGGGGTGCGGGCGGCGTTGTTGGTGACGTAGCCCAGGCGCATGCCCGACCGCCGCACGTCGCCCAGGGCCTGCGGAACGCCCGGAACCGCGTCGGGCCCGACGTACACGACACCGTCCAGGTCAAGCAGCGCCACGTCGTGCTGGCCGGCCAGCGGTCCGCCCGACCCCGCCGCCAGGGATGGGGTGCCGGTCATCGGTGTCCTCCTGCTGCTGGTCATCCCATCGCGCCGACGGCGTGGCACCGCGACGCTCCTACGATCTGGTCGTGCCCTCGTCGCCGGCGGACCGCCGCCCGTCCGATCATGCGACAGGTCTGGAGGTGCGGCCCTTCCGCGCCCTCACCTATGCGTCGCCCGATCCGGCGCACCTGGCCCGCGTGAGCTCGCCGGCCTACGACCTGGTGACCACGGACGGGCGGGAGCGCCTCGCGGGCTCCGATCCGCACAACATCGTGCGCCTCATCCTGCCGCAGGGCGACGCCCCGGGTGGGGCCGCGCCGCCGGCCGCCGCCGGCGCCCCGCCGTCCTGGGCCACCCAGGCCGCCCAGACCCTCCGGGCCTGGCAGGACGAGGGGATCCTGGTACGGGACGAGGCGCCGGCCGTCTGGGCCTACGAGCTGCAACCACCGGACGGCGAGGCGGCCACCGCGGGGTGGCTGGCAGCGGTCAGCATCCCCGCACCTGGTTCGTCCGCCGTGCTGCCCCACGAGGACACGTTCCCCGAGGCCGTCGAGGGGCGCCGGGCACTGCTGGCGGCGACCCGTACCGACCTCGAACCGATCGTCCTGGCCCACGACGTGGACCCCGACGTGGCCGCGCTCACCGACCACGCCCTCCAGGCCGCACCGACGTTGGAGCTCCTCGACGACGACGGCGTCCGCCACCGGCTCTGGCGGGTGACCGAGCCGCCGGTCATCACCGGGCTCGCCGACGCACTCCGGCGCACCGGGGCCGTGATCGCCGACGGCCATCACCGGTTCGCCGCCGCGCGGGCCCACCAGCGCATCGACCCCGGCTGCACCGGCTGCGACGCCGTGCTGGCGCTCGTGACGCCGATGGGCCCCGGCGGCCTGCGCGTGGCCGCGATCCACCGGGTGCTGCCGGACCTCGATCTGGACGACGCCGCCGCGGCCGCGGCGCGCGGCTTCGCCGTCTCCGGCGTCCCCGTGCCCGCCGGCCCGTCCGACGAGGCGGCGCTCATCGATGCGGTCCGCACCTGGTCGAGCCGCCCGAAAGGCTCCGGCTACCTGATCAGCGACGGCCGACGGTTGCTCCACCTGGACGACCCGGCGCCCTCGGTCCGCGCCCGGGTGCCCTCGGAGGCACCCGATGCCTGGCGCCGTCTCGACGTCGTCCTGGCCCACCGGGGACTGATCGAGGGGCTGTGGGGCCGGCCGGACCGACCCGACAGTGTGCTCATCGCCCACACCGTCGAGGAGGCGCTGCGGACCGCGACCGAGCGCGCCGGGGTCGCGCTGCTGCTCCGCCCCCCGTCGCCGGCTGACGTCGCCGCCGTCGCCCGGGCGGGAGCCCGGATGCCCCGGAAGTCGACGCTGTTCGTCCCCAAGCCCCGGACCGGGCTGGTCCTGCGCCCGCTGGCGGACTGACCTCTTCACGCGGTGCGCTCGGTGGCCGAGGCGCCGGCGCGCGGCACCTTGCGCCCCCGCCGGCAGTTCACCTCGCACACCGACGCCGTGCCCGACCCGGTGCGCCAGAACCTCCGCTGCAGGGCTCCCTCGATCTCCACGACGTCCCCCGGCTGCCAGGCCGCCACGCGCCGCTGCAGCGACCGGTCATAGGTGATGCAGCTGAGCACGTCGACCGACTGACCGCGGGCCCTGGGTTCGGGCCGGCGCACCACCAGCCGGAAGCTCACCAAGGTGTCCCCGCTGGGCAGAGTGCGGCTCTCTGCCGGTGCGGACAGCCGTCCCCGTAGCACCACGTCGTTCCGGTCGATCACAGCCACGCTCATGGACCGAGCCTGGTGCGACGACCGCCCCCGACACAGGGGCGGCCGTCATCTGTGGAACCAGGTGGTAGGTGTGGACGGGCTACCGCCCCGGTGTCAGGGGGTCGTGCCCTTCGGACCGTCGCCCGCCGGTCCGTCGTCCTCGGACGGCGCAGCGTCCCCGGTGCCCGCGTCGGTCTCGCCGAGCAGTTCGGCCACCTCGGCCTCGACCTCGTCCTGGAAGGAGCGCCCCGCGGTCGGGAAGTCGGCGCCGTGGACGTCCGGCTCCTCCGAGTCGGAGCTCTCGAATTCCGCCTCGATCGCAGCCTCGAGCGACTCCGCGTCGTCGAGCTCCTCGTCCCCGTCGTCGGGCACCGCGTCCTCGTCCTCAGGCACCGCGTCCTCGTCCTCAGGCACCGCGTCCTCGTCCTCGTCGGCCTCCTCGATCTCGGTGAACTCGACCGAGTCGGCCAGCGCCTCGGCGTCCAGGGCGGTGACGGCGTCGTGCCATTCCTGCGCCAGCGCGTGCTCGCCCTGTGCGTGCAACAGGTCGGCGTAGGCCGCCGCGAAGCGGAGTCGGATCTCGTCCCCCTCCACCAGCGAGTCGGGCGTGGGGCGCCCGCCGAGCCCGGCTTCGAGCACCAGCCGGGCTGCGGCGTCCTCACCGAGGTCGCGGCGTGCACCGGCCTCGACGAGCCGCAGCTCGGCCAGCTCCTCCTCGTCCGGGGACTCGGCCAGAGCCTCGGCGACGAGGCGCAGGGCGACCTCCGGCCGACCGAGCGCGCGCTCGCAGTCCGCGAGGACGGCCCGGTAGGCGTGGTCGCCGCTCATGCGACGGTAGGCGCGCAGCTCCCGCGCCGCCTCGGCGTAGTCGCCCGCGTGATACGCCGCGACGCCGACCGCCTCCCGCACGACGGCCACACGGGACGCACGGTCACGCGCCGCCCGCGCGTGGGCCAGCGCAGTGTGCGGGTCGTCGTCGATCAGCGTGCCGGCGGCGACCAGGTGCCCCGCGACCTTGTCCACACCGCGAGAGTCGAGCCCACGCAGGGCCGTGCGGACGGCCGGGTCGAGGTCGCGCGGATCGGCCCACTCCGGGATCTCCGGGCCGGGCGGAAGTGGCGGACGACGGTCCGTCCGGTCGTCGGTCCGCGGGCCCCGGTCGGGACCACTGCGCCGTTCGTCCGCCGGGCGGCGGTCACGCCAGCTGCCCGTACCGCCGGAGTCCGGCGCGCCGGTGCCGGAGCGCTGCGGGCGATCACCCTGCGGGCGATCACTCGAGGGCCGACGGTCCTGCCAGCTCCCACCCTGGGGACGATCCCGTTGCGGCCGATCACGCTGCGGTCGGTCGCTGGAGGGACGGCGGTCCTGCCCGCCACCACCCTGCGGACGATCCCGCTGCGGACGGTCACCCGAGGGGCGACGCTCCTGCCAGCTCCCATTCTGGGGCCGGTCACCCGAGGGGCGACGGTCCTGCCAACTCCCACCCTGGGGACGATCACCCTGCGGGCGATCACGCTGCGGTCGGTCACCCTGGGGCCGGTCACCCGAGGGACGACGGTCCTGCCAGCTCCCACCCTGCGGACGATCCCGCTGCGGACGGTCACCCGAGGGACGACGGTCCTGCCAGCTCCCACCCTGCGGACGATGACCCTGCGGGCGATCACGCTGCGGTCGGTCACCCTGGGGACGATCACCCGAGGGACGACGGTCCTGCCAGCCACCACCCTGCGGACGATCCCGCTGCGGCCGGTCACCCGAGGAGCGACGCTCCTGCCAGCCCCCACCCTGGGGACGATCACGCTGCGGGCGATCACCCTGCGGGCGATCATCCTGGGGACGATCACGCTGCGGGCGGTCACCCGACGGGCGACGGTCCTGCCAGCCACCACCC
Organism: Blastococcus goldschmidtiae; assembly: GCF_031845325.1. Lineage (NCBI taxonomy): Bacteria > Bacillati > Actinomycetota > Actinomycetes > Geodermatophilales > Geodermatophilaceae > Blastococcus > Blastococcus goldschmidtiae. Next base: position 144,909 of record NZ_JAVREI010000010.1, read on the forward strand.
TGCGGGCGATCCCGCTGGGGCCGGTCGCTGGAGGGACGACGGTCCTGCCAGCCACCACCCTGGGAACGATCGCCCTGCGGACGGTCACGCTGAGGTCGGTCGTTGGAAGGGCGACGGTCCTGCCAGCCACCACCCTGGGAAGGATCGCCCTGCGGACGGTCACGCTGAGGTCGGTCGTTGGAAGGGCGACGGTCCTGCCAGCCACCACCCTGGGAACGATCGCCCTGCGGACGGTCACGCTGAGGTCGGTCGTTGGAAGGGCGACGGTCCTGCCAGCCGCTCCGATCGTCACGTGACGACCCACCGGCAACGGAGGTGCGGTCGGCGGAGCGCCCCCGCTGACCTGCTGATCCTCCGCCGGCCGACGGACGACGCGGTGCTGCGCCCGACCTGTCGTTGCCTCGCTCGGCGAAGTACCGGGCATCCCTGTCGCTCTGCGGCCGCGGCTGACGGTCACCCTCAGCAGGACGACCCCGCCCACCGGCAACGTTCCGAGCGACGCCGGGCCGGCCCGAAGCACCCGCGGGCCGCTGAGCGCGGGCCCCTGGTCGTCCGGATCCTGGCTGTGCGCGGCCGGAGGAACCGCGCGGGCCGTCTGAACCGCGTCGCGGAGTAGTCATGTTCGGGGTACCTCATCGAATAGCGGCACACTCGGCGGAGCCGACGAGTGCTGAACAACGGACAACGCGAACGGGGGTCAGAGCGCGTGGCTCTGACCCCCGTTCGGTAATAGTTGTCCGGCGGCGTCCTACTCTCCCACCCCGTCTCCAGGGCAGTACCATCGGCGCTGAGAGGCTTAGCTTCCGGGTTCGGAATGAGACCGGGCGTTTCCCTCTCGCCATGACCGCCGTAACTCTGTGAACTTGTTCGAA
>NZ_JAVREI010000011.1:0-142396 GCF_031845325.1 Blastococcus goldschmidtiae
GCAGACACTCGACCCTCACGGGCTCCGCACCTGGCTGGATGTCCAACACTACGCCGGTTTCCGTTGCCCCCGCCAGCGGCGGGTCCCGGTCCGGCGGCCCCTCAGGGCCGCGCGGCGCATGGAGAACCATACACGCCCTCGACGGGTGTCTCGCAACCCCCCGTCGAGCGGTCCCCGTCACAGTGAGGAGCCGCTGTCCGGCCGCCCTTCAGGGGCCCGCGGCGAGCGTGCGAGGCGTGGGGGGAAGGGTGGTCCTTCCTCAGAGGCCCAGCAGTCCCTCGATGCCTACGGTCAGGCCGGGCCGCCGGCCGATCTCGCGCACCGCGAGCAGCACCCCCGGCATGAACGACGCCCGGTCGTAGGAGTCGTGGCGGAGCGTCAGGGTCTCCCCCTCCGCGCCCATGAGCACCTCCTGGTGCGCGACCAGGCCGGTCAGGCGCACCGCGTGCACCGGCACGCCGTCGACGTCGGCACCGCGCGCGCCGGGAAGGGCGTCAGTGGTGGCGTCCGGCGCCGGGGGCATCCCCGCGTCGCGGCGGGCCGCCGCGATCAATCGCGCCGTCCGCACCGCCGTCCCCGAGGGGGCGTCGACCTTGTTCGGGTGGTGCAGCTCGACCACCTCCACGGAGGGGAAGAACCGGGCCGCGTCCTGGGCGAACTTCATCAGCAGCAGCGCGCCGATGCCGAAGTTGGGCGCGATGATCACGCCGACCTCGGGCTTGGGGGCCAGCCACTCGGCGATCGTCGCCAGCCGGTCCTCGTCGAAGCCCGTCGTCCCCACCACGCAGTGGATGTTGTTGTCGATGCAGAACCGGATGTTGTCCATGACGGCGTCCGGACGGGTGAAGTCGACGACCACCTGGGTGCCGGCGTCGGCCAGGCCGAACAGCCAGTCGCCCTCGTCGACCATCGCCACCAGCTCGAGGTCCTGGGCGTCGTTGACCGCCTTGACCACCTCGGTGCCCATCCGGCCGCGTGCCCCCAGGACCCCCACGTTGAGCACCGGGGCGTCGCCCGGCGGAGTCGGATCGGGCTGCTGGTCCGGTGCGGTGGTCACGCGGTCAGGTTTCCCGCAGGACCGCCGAACCGCAAGACAGCCCCGCCGTTCAGCGCGGCGTCGGGGTCCGTCGTGCGGCCAGGCCCCACAGCGCCAGCCCCAGCAGCACGCCGATCGCGTCGGCGATCCAGTCGGCCACCGACATGCTGCGGTTCAGCGCCGGCAGGCCCTGCACCACCTCGCTGACCGCCGCGTAGACGAGCAACAGAGGGACCAGCACCCGTGACCCGACGCCGGCCCAGCGGCCGCTGGACGCCAACGCGGCGAACAGTGCCAGGTGCACGACCTTGTCCACCCCCGCGGGCGCGGACGGCACGTCGGACGCCGGAGCGAAGAGCACGGCCAAGGAGGCCAGGAGCGCCATGGCGAACGCAGCCCGGGCGAGCTTCCCGCGAACCGCCAGCGCGGGGTGGGGCGCCATCAGAGCCGGTCGAGGTCCGACTCGCGGTAGGGCCCCACGACGGCCAGGCAGGTCGGCCGACCGAACAGCTCGGTGGCCACCTCGCGCACCTGCTGCTCGTCGACGGCGTCCAGCCGGGCCAGGACCTCCCGGACCGGCAGGTACTCCCCGTAGGACAGCTCGCTCTTGCCGAGCCGGCTCATCCGGGACCCGGTGTCCTCGAGGCCGAGCACCATGCCGCCCTTGAGCTGACCGCGGGCCCGGGCCACCTCCTCGGAGGTGAGGCCCTGGGCGGCAGCGCCGTCGAGGCACTCGCGGACGAGCCGCAGCACCTCCGGCACCCGCTTCTTGGAACACCCCGCGTAGACGGAGAACGCCCCGGCCCCGGCGTAGTGCGTGAGGGCCGAGCCGACGCTGTACACGAGGCCGCGCTTCTCGCGGATCTCCTGGAACAGCCGGGAGCTCATCCCGCCGCCGACGGCCGCGTCGAGGACGGCGGCGGCGTAGCGACGTCCGTCCAGCCGCCCGAGCCCGGGCGTCCCCATCAGCAGGTGCGTCTGCTCGGTGCGTCGGGAGATCAGGCCGGTCGACCGCGCGGGACGGTCGGCTCCGGGCTCGCCGGTCCGGAGGGGAGCCGGTTCCCCGGCGTCCGGGAGACGGTTGCCGAATGCGGCCGCGACCAGGTCGAGGACCTGCTGGTGGTCGACCCGGCCGGCCGCCGTGACGACCATCGAGGGCATGGCGTACCGCTGCCGGTACCAGTCGTCGACGTCGGCGCGGGTCAGCCCCTCGATCGACTCCACGGTGCCCAGGACAGAGCGCCCCAGGGGCGTGTCGCCGAACAGCGTCTCGGAGAACAGGTCGTGGACCGCGTCCGACGGCTCGTCGTCGCGCATGGCGATCTCCTCGAGCACGACCGTGCGCTCGGACTCGAGATCGGCCGCCGTGTTCGTGGCGTCGGTGACCAGGTCGGCCAGCAGCGTCACCGCCAGCGGCAGGTCGCTGGCGAGCACGTTCGCGTAGAAGCACGTGTGCTCCTTGGCGGTGAACGCGTTCATCTCGCCGCCGACGGCATCCATGGCCGTCGCGATCTCCAGGGCGCTGCGCGACGTCGTCCCCTTGAACAACAGGTGCTCGAGGAAGTGCGACGAGCCGGCCACGGCCGGCGTCTCGTCCCGCGAGCCGACGTCGACCCAGATGCCCAGCGTCGCCGAGAGGACGCCGGGCATCGTCTCGGTGAGGACCCGCAGGCCCCCCGGCAGCGTCGTGCGCTCCACCCGGCCGCCGACCTCGTCCAGGTCGAGCAGCTGGGTCACCCCGACCGGAACCGGGGCGGGTGCACCAGCACCCGCCCCGGACCCGATCACGTCAGTGGACGTGGTCACTCACCCGCGGGTGCAGCGGCCTCGCCGGCCTCGGCCGGAGCGGCCTGACCGGCGTCGCCCTCGGCGACCGGCACCAGGCTGATCTTGCCGCGGGCGTCGATGTCGGTGATCTCCACCTGCATCTTGTCGCCGACGTTGGCCACGTCCTCGACCTTGTTGATCCGCTTGCCACCACCGAGCTTGCTGATGTGCACCAGGCCGTCGCGGCCGGGCAGCAGGGAGACGAAGGCGCCGAACGGCGTGGTCTTGACGACCGTGCCGAGGAAGCGCTCGCCGACCTTGGGCAGCGTCGGGTTCGCGATGGCGTTGATCCGGTCCACCGCGGCCTGGGCCGAGGGGCCGTCGGAGGCGCCGACGTAGATCGTGCCGTCGTCCTCGATGGTGATGTCGGCGCCGGTCTCGTCCTGGATCGCGTTGATCATCTGGCCCTTGGGGCCGATCACCGCGCCGATCTTGTCGACCGGGATGCGCACCGTGGTCACGCGGGGCGCGTACGGGCTCATCTCGTCCGGGGCGTCGATGGCCTCGTTCATCACGTCGAGGATGTGCAGCCGGGCCGCGCGGGCCTGGGTGAGCGCACCGGCGAGGACGTCGGAGGGGATGCCGTCGAGCTTCGTGTCCAGCTGGAGGGCCGTGACGAAGTCGCGGGTGCCGGCGACCTTGAAGTCCATGTCACCGAAGGCGTCCTCGGCGCCGAGGATGTCGGTCAGCGCGACGTACTCGGTCTTGCCGTCGACCTCGTCGGAGACCAGGCCCATGGCGATGCCGGCGACCGGCGCCTTCAGCGGCACACCGGCGTTGAGCAGGGCCAGCGTCGAGGCGCAGACCGAACCCATGGACGTCGAGCCGTTGGAGCCCAGCGCCTCCGACACCTGGCGGATCGCGTAGGGGAACTCCTCGCGGTCGGGCAGCACCGGGAGGAGCGCCCGCTCGGCGAGCGCGCCGTGGCCGATCTCGCGACGCTTGGGCGAGCCCACGCGACCGGTCTCGCCGGTGGAGTACGGCGGGAAGTTGTAGTTGTGCATGTAGCGCTTGCGGGTGATCGGGTTCAGCGTGTCCAGCTGCTGCTCCATGCGGAGCATGTTGAGCGTGGTGACGCCCAGGATCTGGGTCTCGCCGCGCTCGAACAGTGCCGAGCCGTGCACGCGCGGGATGACCTCGACCTCGGCCGACAGCGGCCGGATGTCGGTGAGGCCACGGCCGTCGATGCGGACCTTGTCGCGCAGGATCCGCTGGCGGACGACCTTCTTGGTCAGCGCGCGGAACGCGGCTGAGATCTCCTTCTCGCGGCCCTCGAACTGGCCGGCCAAAGCGGCCTTGACCTCGTCCTTGAGGGCGTCGGTGGCGTCCTCACGCTCGGCCTTGCCGGCGATCTGCTGGGCCTGGGCCAGCTTGTCGCTGACGTGCGCCTCGACGGCGGCGTAGACGTCGTCCTGGTAGTCCAGGAAGCGGGGGAAGTCGGCGACCGGCTTGGCGGCCTTCTCGGCCATCGCGGACTGCGCGTCGCACAGCGCCTTGATGAAGGGCTTGGCCGCCTCGAGGCCCTGGGCCACGACCTCCTCGGTCGGGGCGGTGGCGCCACCGGCGACGAGCTCGATCGTCTTCTCGGTGGCCTCGGCCTCGACCATCATGATCGCGACGTCGCCGTCCGGGAGGACGCGGCCGGCCACGACCATGTCGAAGACGGCGTCCTCGAGCTCGGCGTGGGTCGGGAAGCCGACCCACTGGCCGTTGATGAGGGCCACGCGGGTGGCGCCGATCGGGCCGGAGAACGGCAGACCGGACAGCTGGGTGGACGCCGACGCGCCGTTGATCGCCAGCACGTCGTAGAGGTGCCCCGGGTCCAGCGCCATGACGGTGATGACGACCTGGACCTCGTTGCGCAGCCCCGAGGCGAAGGTCGGGCGCAGCGGGCGGTCGATCAGGCGGCAGGTGAGGATCGCGTCCTCGGACGGGCGGCCCTCGCGGCGGAAGAACGAGCCGGGGATCTTCCCGATCGAGTACATCCGCTCCTCGACGTCCACCGTCAGCGGGAAGAAGTCCAGGTTCTCGCGGGGCGACCGGCCGGCCGTGGTGGCCGACAGCAGCATGGTGTCGCCCATGGTGACGACGACGGAGCCGGCGGCCTGCTTGGCGAGGCGGCCGGTCTCGAAGGTGACCGACCGGCTGCCGAAGCTGCCGTTGTCGATGACGGCGGTGGCGGTGGTGACGCCGTCCTCGGCGTCGAACTCTGCGGTGATGGTGGGTGCGGACACGTGTCCTTCTCTCTTCTTTCGTCGCATCGGCCTCGTGCCGACCTGCGACTCCTCTGACGGCCAGTCCTGGACTGGTTGCCGTCCTGCGTCCGGGGCGACCGGTGCTCGATCGAAGCCCTCGGGACCTGGTTCCCCGTACGGGGGGTGGCCATTCCTCGCGGTGGAGGAGCGTGCCCGGGGGCCACTACCGAGGACCGGTCCTCGAGGGACGCGTCCGGCGGCTGGCCGGTTCTCCCCGCGCGGCGGGTGCCGCACGAGGAAGGGGACCGTCCCGGAGTGTTCCGGGAGCGGCCCCCTCGTGGTGCCTAGCGGCGCAGACCGAGCCGCTCGATGAGCGACCGGTAGCGGTTGATGTCGGTCTTGGCCAGGTAGTTCAGCAGCCGGCGACGGCGACCGACCAGCAGGAGCAGACCCCGACGGCTGTGGTGGTCGTGCTTGTGCATCCTGAGGTGCTCGGTCAGGTCGCTGATCCGACGGCTGAGCATCGCGACCTGCACCTCGGGCGAACCGGTGTCGTTCTCGACCGTCGCGTAGTCGGTCATGATCTGCTTCTTGAGCGCGCTGTCGAGCGCCATGTTCGCCTCCGGGGCGGGTCACGTGTGGCCCCCGGTCTGACTCACGAGGGCAGGCTTCACACACGCCGGGTCACCCCGGCGGACTCCCAGGCTACATGCCGAGGATCTGGCGGGTGTCCGAGACGTCCTTGGCCATGGCTGCCAACAGCGCCTCGACGTCGGGGAACGCCTCCATCGGCCGCAGCCGCGAGGTGAACTCCACCCCCACGTGCTCGCCGTAGAGGTCGCCGTCGTAGTCCAGGACGAACGCCTCCACGGTGCGCCGGCTGCCCTGGAACGTGGGGTTGGTCCCCACCGAGATCGCCGCCGGGAGGCGTTCGCGGCTCGCCCCGCTGCGCGGGTCCCGGGTCACCAGGTGCCCGGCGTAGACACCGTCGGCCGGGATCGCCGTGTACGGCTGGCTCTCCACGTTCGCCGTCGGGTAGCCGAGGTCCCGCCCGCGCCGGTCCCCGCGGACGACGACGCCGTCGACCCGGTGCGGCCGCCCCAGCGCCCGGGCGGCCGACACCATGTCGCCGGCTGCGACGCATGCCCGGATGTAGGTCGAGGAGATGGTCACGTCCCCGGAGTCGGAGGTGTCCTCCGCCAGAGGGACGCCCTCGACGGCGAAGCCGAAACGGCGGCCCTCCGCCGTGAGGGAGGCCACCGTGCCGGCGGCTTTGTGCCCGTAGGTGAAGTTCTCCCCCACCACCACCTGCGCCGCGTGCAGGTGCTCGACCAGCACCGTGTGGGTGAAGGTCTCCGGCGGGAGCCGCATGAACTCGGCCGTGAACGGCAGGACGCACATGGCGTCGACGCCGAGGGAGGCCACGAGCTCGGCCTTGCGGTCCAGGGAGGTGAGGATCGCCGGGTGCGAGCCCGGCCGGACGACCTCCGCCGGGTGCGGATCGAAGGTCAGCAGCAGGCAGGGCCGGCGCATGGCGTGCGCGCGGACGACCGCGGCCCCGATCAGCTTCTGGTGGCCGCGGTGGACGCCGTCGTACATGCCGATGGTGACCACGGTGCGACCGAGGCCACCCGGGGTGGCCTCCAGGCCTCGCCAGCGCTGCACGTCTCCGCGTCCTCCGGTCCGGTGTGCTCAGCCGACGCGGTGCAGCCAGCCGCGGGTGTCGGCCACCCGCCCGTGCTGGATGTCGAGCAGCGCCTCGCGCAGCCGCATGGTCAGCGGGCCGGACGAGCCGTCCCCGACGGTGAAGTCGCCGGTCCGGGCCTTGACCTGGCCGACGGGGGTGATGACGGCGGCCGTCCCGCAGGCGAAGGACTCGGTGATGGAGCCGTCGAGCGCTCCGCTGCGCCACTCGTCCAGGGTGACCTTCCGCTCGGCCACCCGGTGCCCGAGCTCGCGCGCGACGGTCATCAGCGAGTCGCGGGTGATGCCGGGCAGCAGCGTGCCGGAGAGCTCGGGGGTGACCAGTTCGGCGTCCTCGCCGGAGCCGAGGACGAAGAAGAGGTTCATCCCGCCCAGCTCCTCGATGTACCGCCGCTCCACGGCGTCGAGGTAGACGACCTGGTCGCACCCCAGTTCGCTGGCCTGCTGCTGCGGCCGCAGGCTGGCGGCGTAGTTGCCGGCGCACTTGACGTCGCCGGTGCCACCGGGCGCCGCGCGGACGTAGTCCTCGGAGACGAAGACCGAGACGGGGTGCACACCCCGAGGGAAGTAGGCGCCGGCCGGGCTGGCGATGACGAGGAAGAGGTACTCGTTCGCGGGCCGGACACCCAGGAAGGACTCGCTGGCGAGCATGTAGGGCCGCAGGTAGAGCGTCTGGTCGGGGCCGGTGGGCACCCAGTCGCGGTCGGCGTCGACCAGCGCGTCGACGGCGGCGAGGAAGGACTCCTCGGGCACCTGGGGCATGGCCAGCCGGTCGGCGCTACGGGCGAAGCGTGCGGCGTTGGCCTCCGGGCGGAACGTCGCGACGCTGCCGTCGGGCTGGGCGTAGGCCTTGAGCCCCTCGAAGATCGACTGCGCGTAGTGCAGGGCGGCCGTGCCCGGCTCCATCGGCAGCGGGCCGTACTGCGTGAGCCGGGCGTCGTACCAGCCGCGCCCGGCCTCGTAGCGGGCCACGAACATGGAGTCGGTGAAATTGCGACCGAAGCCGGGGTCGGCCAGCACGGCCGCGCGCTCGGCGACGTCGCGGCGACGGACGTCCTCCACGACGACCGGCACGTCCTCGGTGAACATCCGCGCGGAGGTACGGCTGTCGCTGAGCGTGTCGGTCATGGCTCCCACCTGCATGTGCGTGCGAAGGGGCACCCGGCGACGACCGGACCCCGCCTCACACTATCCCCGGCTCCGGCGGCGGCCGGGAGCCGACCGCCGCGGGCCCGCTCAGGCCTGGTTCTCCTGGTTGGCGCTGGGGCCGGCGTACTCGAGCACCTCGTAGGTCCAGACGTGGGCCGAGTGCGGGGCCGCGGACGCCAGCGTGTCGCCGCCGCCGTCGTGCGCCCGGTCGAAGTCCTGGCTGGACTGCCAGGCCTCGTAGGCCTCGTGGCTGCTCCACCGGGTGTAGACCAGGTACTGGTCGGTGCCCTCGAGCGGCCTCAGGAGCTCGAACCACTCGAAGCCCGGGGTGGACTCGACGGCTCCGGCTCGCCCGCGGAAGCGCTCCTCGAAGCGGTCCTGCTTGTCCTTGGGGACGGTGATCGCGTTGATCTTCACGACGCTCATCCGCCAGCCCTTCCCGCATTGCGGCCGGCTCAATCCCGGCCCCCTGCAGGGCCCCGCCGCGAGCGTGCGAGCGGTGGGGGGCAGGGGGTCCTTTCTCAGCGCGGCGGGAAGCCCACCACCACGCGCGCCGTCGTCCCCGCGTCCTCGAGCAGCGCCACGAGCCGGCCGCCGGGGTCGACCGCCGCGTGCAGCCCCGGCTCCCCGGTCGCCGGGATGCGCTGGCCGTAGCCCACCGCGGTGGCCTCCTCGGCGGTCAGCGCGCGCTCGGGGAAGACCAGCCGCGCGGCATCGGTCAGGGCGAGCACACCAGCTCCCCCGCCGGAGCCCAGCGCGGCGCCCGCGTCCTCGACCGGGGCGGCCTGCGCCACGGTGAAGGGCCCCGAGGCGGTCCGCCGCAGCGCGGTGAGGTGGCCGCCCACGCCGAGCGCGGCGCCCGCGTCGCGCGCGATCGCGCGGATGTAGGTGCCGGCGGTGCACTCGACGGTGACGTGGACGTCGACCAGGTCCGGCTCCGGGCGGGCGATGCGGTGGACGTCGAGCCGGTGGACCACCACCGAGCGCGGCTCCAGCACCACCTCCTCGCCGGCCCGCACGCGGTCGTAGGACCGCCGCCCGGCCACCTTGACGGCGCTGACCGACGAGGGGACCTGCTGGAGCGCGCCGGTCCGGGCGGCAAGGGCGGTCCGGATGGCGTCGTCGTCCACCCCGGCGGTCGACGCGCCACCGAGCAGCTCGCCCTCGCGGTCGTCGGTGACCGTCGACTGCCCGAGTCGGATGGTGGCCTCGTACGTTTTGTCGTGACCGCCGACGTGCCCGAGCAGCCGGGTCGCCGACCCGACGCCCAGGACCAGCAGGCCGGTGGCCATGGGGTCCAGCGTGCCGGCGTGGCCGACCTTGCGGACCGACAGCACCCGCCGCGCACGGGCGACGACGTCGTGCGAGGTCATCCCACCGGGCTTGTCGACCAGCAGCAGACCGGGCGGGACATCGGCGTCGGGGCGTCGGGGACTCACGCGGTAACCGTCGCAGGTGCGGTCAGCCACCGGTCACCGGCCACCCGCACGAGGACACCGACCAGTCGGATCCCGATGAACAGGCACAATCCCGTCCACACCCCGGCCAGCCCCCAGTCCAGCGGCCCGGACAGCAGCGACAGGGGCAGGAAGCCGACGACCGCCGAGCCGATCGTGAGCGTGCGCAGGTAGCCGACGTCACCGGCGCCCATGAGCACCCCGTCCAGGGCGAAGACCACGCCGGCCAGCGGCTGCATCGCGGCCAGGAACCACCAGACCAGCAGCGCCTGGTCGACGACGGCGGGGTCGTCGGTGAACAGCGGCGGGACGACGCCGCGCAGGGCGAGCAGGACGACCGCCACGCCGGTCCCGGTGCCCAGCCCCCACAGCGCCACCCGGCGGGCGGTGACCCGCGCCTCGGCCGGCCGGCCGGCGCCGAGCGCGTGGCCGACGAGGGTCTGGGCGGCGATGGCGTAGGCGTCGAGGACCAGCGCGAGGAAGAAGAACAGCTGCAGGGCGATCTGGTGCGCGCCGAGCTGCGCCGTGCCGGCGCGCGCGGCGACGCCCGCCGCCACGAGGAAGGACAGCTGCAGCACCGCGGCGCGCAGCAGCAGGTCGCGGCCGATGACGAGCTGGGAGAACACGGCCGCCGGCCGGGGATGCCACGGCACGCCCTCCGCGGACAGGGCCCGCAGGAACAGCCCCGCGGTGATCGCCTGCCCGATCACGTTGGCGACCGCGGAGCCCACCAGCCCCCAGCCGGCCGTGTAGACGAGCAGCGGGCAGAGCACGAGGCTGGCCACGCTGCCGGCGAGGACGAACCGGACCGGCCGGCGCAGCTCCTGGACGCCGCGCAGCCAGCCGTTGCCCGCCAGCGAGACGAGCAGCAGGGGCAGACCGAGGGAGGCGACCCGCAGCCACTCCTCCCCCGCCTCGGCCACCGGCCCGGCGCCCCCCGCCAGCAGCCGGGTGAAGGGCCCGGCGGTGATCTGGAAGAACACCAGCACGACGACACCGAGGGCAGCGGCCAGCCAGGTGGCCTGGACCCCCTCGGCCACGGCCCCCGGACGGTCACCGGCGCCGGCGCGCCGGGCGGCCCGGGCCGTGGTGCCGTACGCGAGGAAGTTCAGCAGCGCGGCCGACCAGGCCAGCAGCCCGCCGCCCACGGCCAGCCCGCCCAGCGCCACGGTGCCGAGGTTGCCGACGACGGCCGTGTCGACCAGCAGGTAGAGCGGCTCGGCGGCAAGGACGACGAGCGCCGGCGCAGCCAAGGACACGATCGACGGTCCGCGGAGCGGGGGCCGGAGGCTCCCCGACGCGGAGCCGTGGGTGGGCTCAGCGCCCGCCGGGGACGGCTCCTGGCCGCGGTGCGGTCCGGAGGACCGCGGTGTCATCGGGCGCCCAGTTGCCTTCGCAGCGCGCGGATGACCTCGTCACGTGATCCGGCGCCCGTGTAGCCGGCGGCCAGGGTGTGTCCCCCACCGCCGAGCGCCATGGCGACGCGGGCGAGGTCGGTGCCGCCGCGCGAGCGCAGGGAGACCGACCACGAACCGTCGTCCTGACCCTTGAGGACGCAGGCGACGTCGGCCTCCTCGGCGGAGCGGACGACGTCGACCAGCGCCTCGAGCTGCTCACCGGGCAGGCCGTGCTCGGCCGCCTCGGCGGTGCTCGACCAGGTCCACACCAGCCCGGCGCCGACCTCGGGCTCGAGCACCGCCCGGCCGGTCACGACCGACAGCAGGCTCAGCCACCCGAACGGAGCGGTGTCGAACAGCCGGCGGCTGATCGCCGCGTGGTCGATGCCCGTGGCCAGCAGCCGGGCGGCCAGCTCGTGGGTCTGCGGCCGGGTGTTGCCGAAGCGGAAGGACCCGGTGTCGGCGGCCAGTCCCGCGTAGAGGCAGGTGGCCAGCTGACGGTCGAGGGCGACGCCCAGGTCGTCGAGCAGGTCGGCGACCAGGGCCACCGTGGCGGGTGCGCCCGGATCGATCAGGCGGAGCCCGCCGAAGCCGGGGTTGCTGGCGTGGTGGTCGACCACGATCGAGGTCGCGGCGGTGTCGAGGAGCACGGCGACCTCACCCAGTCGTCCGGGCGAGGCGGCGTCCAGGCTGACGAAGACGTCGGGCGTCGACGGCAGCGACGTCGAGGGCACCAGGCCCTCGGCGCCGGGCAGCCAGCCCAGCGAGGCCGGCAGCGTGAGCTCCCCCGGGAACGTCGGCAGGACGCGCGCTCCCCGGCGACGCAGCCCCTCCGCGAGGGCCAGCGTGCTGCCCAGCGCATCGGCGTCGGGGTTCACGTGCCCGGACAGGACGACGGTGGCGCGGGCCTGCGCCGCCTCGGCCAGGACACCGGCCGCGGAGCGGGAGACCGCGGCGAGCCCCGCCGGGACGTCGGGGGTGGGGAGACGAGCCATGACTCAGGCGTCCGGGCCCGGATCGGCGACCGGGGGTGCGTTCTCCTCCTCGGTGACCGCGCCTCCGCCCACGGGGTAGGACGTGCCGTCGTCGGGCTCGTCGGAGGTGATGCTCGGCGCATCGCCGATCTGGCCGCGCTTGCCGCCGTCGGTGGGATCACCGTCGGCGGGCACCTCGCGCCCACCCAGCATCGACCTCCCGTGGCCTTCGTCGGGCTCGTACGGGTTCGGGTCGTCCTGACTCACAGCGCACTCCTGGTTCGGGCGGGGAGGTCGTCGGCACCGTCATCGGCAGTGCCCGATGCGAGCGGGACGTCCTGCGCGACGTCCTCGTGCCCCTCGTCGTCCTCGGCGTCCTCCGCGGGCTTGCGGTAGGGGTCCGGCTCCCCGGCGTACTGGGCGCCCTCGCGGGCGCGCGCCAGCTCGGCGTCGGCGTGCCGGGCGCGCTCGAGTGCCTCCTCGAGCTCGCGCGCGGTGTCCGGGACGATGTCGGCGATGAAGGCCAGGGTCGGCACGAACTTGATGCCGGTCTGCTTGCCGACGGTGGAGCGCAGCACGCCGGTGGCACTGGCCAGGGCGGCCGCGGAGTCGGCGATCTGCGTCTCGTCGCCGTAGACGGTGTAGAAGATCGTCGCTTCACGGAGGTCGCTGGTGACGCGGGCGTCGGTGACCGTCACCATGCCGAGCCGCGGATCCTTGATCTGCGTCTCGATCGCGGCGGAGACGATCTGGCGGATGCGCACCGCCAGCTTGCGTGCGCGGGCCGGATCGGCCATCGGATCTCCTCGGGGAGGGCGTCCCGGGGGGCCGGGACGCCGGGACGGACAGGTGTGGGGGAGGCGGCTCAGTCGGTGTCGCTGACGAGCTGACGATGCGTCGACAGCAGCGTCACCTCCGGCCGCTCGGCCAGCAACCGCTCGCACGCGTCGAGGACGTCGGCGACCTGCCCGGCGTCCGCGGAGACGGTCGCCAGACCGACCTGCGCCCGGCGGTGCAACTCCTGGTCACCGACCTCCGCCGCCGCGACGGCGAAGCGGCGCCGCAGCTCGGCCACGATCGGCCGCACCACGGCGCGCTTGCCCTTGAGCGAGTGGACGTCGCCCAGCAGGAGGTCGGCGGTGAGCGTGCCGGTGAACACGCTCACCGCCTCCCTGCTGATCGGACTCAGACGCGCGGGATCTCGCGCATCTCGAACGTCTGGATGACGTCGTCGGGCTTGATGTCGTTGAACGACCCCAGGCCGATACCGCACTCGTAGCCCTCGCGGACCTCGGTCGCGTCGTCCTTGAAGCGGCGGAGGGACTCCACCGTCAGGTTGTCGGCGACCACGTTGCCGTCACGCAGCAGACGCGCCTTCGAGTTACGGACGATCGTCCCGGAGCGGACCAGCGAACCGGCGACGTTGCCGATCTTGGGCACCCGGAAGACCTCGCGGACCTCCGCCGAGCCGAGCTGGACCTCCTCGTACTCGGGCTTGAGCATCCCCTTGAGGGCGGCCTCGATCTCGTCGATGGCCTGGTAGATGACCGTGTAGTACCGGACGTCCACGCCCTCGCGGTTGGCGAGCTCGGTGGCCTGCCCCTCGGCCCGGACGTTGAAGCCCAGGACGATGACGTCGTCGGCCAGCGCCAGGTCGATGTCGCTCTTGGTGATCCCACCGACGCCGCGGTGGATGACCCGCAGCGAGATGTCGTCGTCGACCTCGATCTTCATGAGCGCCTCTTCGAGCGCCTCGACGGTGCCCGAGTTGTCGCCCTTGATGATCAGGTTGAGCTGACGGGTCTCCTTGAGGGCGGCGTCGAGGTCCTCGAGGCTGATCCGCTTGCGCATGGAGGCGTTCTGCGCGTTGCGGATGCGGGCCTGGCGGCGGTCGGCGATCTGCCGTGCCACCCGGTCCTCCTCGACGACCAGGAACGTGTCGCCGGCGCGCGGCACGGACGTCAGACCGACGACCTGGACCGGACGCGCGGGCAGGGCTTCCTTGAGCTTGTTGCCGTGCTCGTCGAGCAGCGACCGGACGCGACCGTAGGCGTCACCGGCCACGATGGAGTCGCCCTGGCGCAGCGTGCCGCGCTGGACCAGCACCGTGGCGACGGGGCCCCGGCCCTTGTCCAGCTTGCCCTCGATGACCACACCCTGCGGGTCCTGCTCGGTGTTCGCGCGCAGGTCCAGCGAGGCGTCGGCGGTCAGCAGGATCGCCGTGAGCAGCTCGTCGAGGCCCTGGCGGTTGATCGCGGAGACGTCGACGAACATCGTGTCGCCGCCGTACTCCTCGGCCACCAGGCCGTACTCGGTGAGCTGCTGACGGATCTTGGCGGGGTTGGCCCCCTCCTTGTCGATCTTGTTGACCGCGACCACGATCGGCACCTCGGCGGCCTGGGCGTGGTTGAGCGCCTCGACCGTCTGCGGCATGACGCCGTCGTCGGCCGCGACCACGAGTACGACGATGTCGGTGACCTTCGCGCCACGGGCACGCATCGCGGTGAACGACTCGTGACCCGGGGTGTCGATGAAGGTGATCGGACGCTCGTTGTGCTCCAGCTCGGTGACGATCTGGTAGGCGCCGATGTGCTGGGTGATCCCACCGGCCTCCTTCGAGACCACGTTGCTGTGCCGCAGGGCGTCGAGCAGCTTGGTCTTTCCGTGGTCGACGTGACCCATGACGGTGACCACCGGCGGACGGGACTCCCAGTCGCCCTCCTCACCCTCTTCGTCGCCGAAGGTGAGGTCGAAGGTCTCGAGGAGCTCGCGGTCCTCGTCCTCGGGGCTCACGACCTGGATGACCCAGCCGATCTCGGCACCGAGGAGCTGCAACGTGTCGTCGTTGACCGACTGCGTCGCGGTGATCATCTCGCCCAGGTGGAACAGGGCCGTGACCAGCGCGGCGGGCTCGGCGTTGATGCGCTCGGCCAGGTCGGTCAGCGAGGCGCCACGAGGCAGGCGGACGGTCTGTCCGTTGCCCCGGGGCAGGCTGACGCCGCCCATGCTGGGCGCCGCCATGGAGTCGAACTCCTGACGCCGCTGCTTCTTGCTCTTGCGACCGCGGACCGGACCGCGACCGCCGGGACGGCCGAAGGCGCCGGCGGTACCGGCACCCGAGCCACCACGGCCACGGCCGCGGGGACCGCCGCCGCCACGGAAACCGCCACCGGCCGGCGCGCCGGCGCCGGGCGCGCCACCGCCGCCACCGGGACGGAAGCCACCGCCACCGCCGGGACCACCCGGACGGCCACCGCCGCCGGGACCGCCGGCGCGCCCACCGGGGCCACCGGGCCCACCGGGACGACCGCCGCCGGGACGACCGGGCGCCATGCCCGGGGCCGGCCGCTGCGGCATCATGCCCGGGTTCGGGCGCGGGCCGCCGGCACCGGGACCCGGGCGGGGGCCACCGGCGCCGGGAGCGGGACGCGGGCCGCCGGGGCCGGGACGCGGGCCACCGGGACCGGCGGCAGGACGCGGACCACCCGGAGCGGCGGGACGGGCACCCGGCGCGGCCGGGCCGGGCCGGGGCCCGGCGCCTGCGCCGGGCACGGGACCGGGCGCCGCGGCCGGAGGTGCGGCCGGGCGGGGCGAGCTGAACGGGTTGTTGCCGGGGCGCGGGGCCGGACGCGGTCCGGGTCGCGGACCGGCACCGGCAGGCGCGCCACCACCGGCAGCGCCGGGACGGGGCGCGGCCGGACGAGCGGCCGGGGGCTGCTGGGTCGGAGCGCTGGCGGCCGGGGCCTGCGGAGCGGGCGCCGCCTGGCGCGGAGCGGCCGGAGCAGCCGGAGCGGCCGGAGCCGCGGGCTGCGCTGGCGCACTGGCTGCGGGCGCCTGCGGCGCCGGAGCGGCCGGCCGCGGCCCGGGGGCAGGAGCGGACGGACGGGACGCCGCCGGCCCGGGACGGGCGGCGGGTGCCGCCGGAGCGCTGGGGGCTGCGGCGCCGCCGGTGGCGGCGCCCAGGGCCTCACGGAGCCGTCGGGCCACGGGGGCCTCGACGGTCGAGGAGGCGGACTTCACGAACTCGCCCTGCTCCTTGAGCGTGGCGAGCACGGTCTTGCTGTCGACACCGAACTCCTTGGCGAGTTCGTGTACGCGGGCTTTGCCTGGCACGGGTCTCCTCGTGTGTGAGGCCGGCGGCTTGCCCGCTCGACCTCGTCGTTAGTGGCGCATGGTCATCGTGAGAACTTCACGGCTGAGTCATCCGACGATGTCCTGTCGACATGCGGACCGGCCTGGTGCCGGTCCGACGTGGAACTGCTGGTGAGGTGGGGTGCAGCGGTGCCGCACTCACTCGCCCGTCCCGGGCCGCGGCCCGGCGACCTCCGAGGAGGAGCCGAGGACGAGGTCCCGGAGCGGACCGACCTCCAGCGGGCTGCCTCCGGGGAGGCGCAGCGCCCGGGTGAAGGCCCGGCGTCGCTCCGCTGCGCCCAGGCACTCCGGAGTGGGGTGCACCGACGCTCCCCTTCCGGGGAGCCGCCGTCTCGGGTCCGGGACCAGGGCCCCGGAGCTCTCGACGACACGCAGCAGATCGGTGACCGGAGCGCGTCGCCGGCAGCCCACACAGGTGCGCTCCGGGATCGACGTTTCGGCCACCCTGCACTCTAGCGCGTCGTGGGTCCCCGGTGTTCCACGCGTCGGGGCGGAGTACGGGAAGCGCTCGGACGTCCCCCGGACGGGGCAGCCGGCGCCCCGGACCGCAGGGGCGCCCGGCCCACGCCCGGCGAGGGCTCGGCAGCCGCGTCCTCGGCCTGGGCATCGCTGCGGATGTCGATCCGGCAGCCGGTCAGCCGGGCCGCCAGGCGGGCGTTCTGCCCTTCCTTGCCGATCGCCAGGGACAGCTGGTAGTCCGGCACCACCACGCGCACGGCCTTGGCCTGGGGGTCGACCACACGGGCGTCGGAGACCCGCGCGGGGCTCAGCGCCTGGGCGACGAAGGTGGCGGGGTCGTCGGACCAGTCGACGATGTCGATCTTCTCGCCGTGCAGCTCGCTCATGACGTTGCGCACCCGCTGGCCCATCGGGCCGATGCACGCGCCCTTCGCGTTGAGCCCGGGCACCTTGGTGCGGACGGCGATCTTCGAGCGGGCCCCCGCCTCGCGGGCGACCGCGACGATCTCGACGCTGCCGTCGGCGACCTCCGGCACCTCCAGGGCGAACAGCTTGCGGACCAGGTGCGGGTGGGTGCGGGACACGGTCACCTGCGGACCGCGGAACGTCCGGGCCACCGACACCACGTAGGCCTTCAGCCGGCTGCCGTGGGCGTAGTTCTCCCCCGGCACCTGCTCCGTCGGGGGCAGCACGGCCTCGACCTTGCCGATGTCGATCAGCACGGTGCCCTGCACGTTGCGGCGGTCGTGCGCCTGCACGATGCCGCTGACGATGTCGCCCTCCTTGCCGGCGTACTCACCGAAGGTCTGCTCGTGCTCGGCGTCGCGCAGCCGCTGCACGATGACCTGCTTCGCCGTGCTCGCCGCGATCCGGCCGAAGTCGCCCGGGGTGTCGTCCCACTCCCGGACGACCTCGCCGTCGGCACCCAGCTCCTGCGCCAGCACCGCGACCTCGCCGCTCTTGCGGTCCACGTGCACGCGGACGTGCTTGGCGGCGCCGTCGGCGTGCCGGTAGGCGGTGACCAGGGCGGTCTCGATCGCCTCGATCACCGTGTCGGCGGGGATGCCCTTCTCCCCGACGACCGCCTTGAGCGCGGTGACGTCGATGTTCACTGTGCTCCTCCTCGCGCCCGGGGCGCGTTCCCGGACGCGACGTCGTCGCCGAGCTCCGGGTCGTCGATCACGTCGTCGTCGGTCGGTTCGTCCAGCGGGTCGTCCTCGGGGAGCTCGTCGCCGGACGCCGCGTCACCGGCGGGAGCGCGCCCGAACTCCACCTGCACGCGGCCGTCGCCGAGCTCCGCCCACGGCACCTGCCGCGGCGTCGGGGGACGCTTCTTCGCACCGGGCTTGCCCTGCGCCTCGACCGCGAGCGTCACGCCGACGTCGTCCACGGCGGTGATGCGCCCGGTGACCTGGTCCCGGGAGCCGGCCGGACCGGCGGCCACGGTGACGAGGCGACCGGTGTTGCGCCGCCAGTGCCGCTGCTCGGTGAGCGGCCGGTCGACGCCGGGGCTGGAGACCTCCAGGACGTAGGGCGTCCGGCCCATGCCGTCGTCGGCGCTGTCGAGGACGTCGGACACCGCGCGGCTCACGTCGGCGATGTCGTCCAGGGTGACCCCGGAGTCGCGGTCGACCACGACGCGGACGACGCTGCGCCGCCCGGCGGGGGTGACGACCAGCTCCTCGAGGTCGTATCCGGCGTCCTCGACGACGGGCTGGATCCAGCCGCCCAGGCGAGCGGTGGCGGGGTCGGTGCGGGGGGTGCCACGAGAGGCGGACACTTCTACCTCCTCCAGGCTCGGGCGGCCGCAGGGTGCGGGGCGCCTCCCCGGGGACGCCCCCGGCGCTGCCGGGGGAAGGATTCCGAGGGAAGGTGCCAGGTTACCGCCCGGCGAGGGGGCACGGGACCGGGCACCGGGCGCACCGCTCCCCGGGCCGTGGGGCTGGAGCGACGGGCGTGGCGGTGCGGACCGGGGAGCCGACGCGGACCGCGTCCGGCCCGTGCGTGCCGACCCGGAGGACCGGGGGCTGCGAGGATGGCACCGATGTCTCCGCTCCCCTCCCCCGGCTCCCGGGGTTTCTCCCGGCGCACCCTGCTGGCCGCCTCGGCGGCCGGACTGGCGCTGGCCGCGGCGGCCTGCACGTCGTCCCCGCCGGACGAGCGCGAGCGGGTGACCGGCGAGCAGGCCGACCAGCTGCTGGGGCAGGTGGGCGTCCAGGAGACGCTCGTGGCCGCCTACACCGCGGCCGGGGCCGCCGATCCGGCGCTGGCCGGAGAGGTGGCGGAGCTGGCCGCTCAGGCCACCGAGCAGCTCGAGCGGCTCAGGCAGGCAGCACCCGGAGCGACGCCGAGCTCGTCCTCCCCCGGCACCCCGGCCTCGCCGGCCGAGGCCCGATCCTGGCTGCGCGAGCAGGTGTCCACCGCGGCCACCTCGCACGCCGCAGCCGCCCTCAACCAGTCCGGCGCACGGGCGGCCCTGCTCGGCTCGATCTCCGCGGGTCTGCGCGGACAGGACGGACTGCTGGCATGACGGGAACCCGCAATGGCTGACGACGGTGCCGGCGAGGGCGCCCAGGACCTGACCGCGGAGAACGCCGCCCTCGAACAGGCCCTGGCCGCGGAGCACGCCGCGGTCTGGGGATACGGCGTCGTCGGTGCGGCGCTGGCCCCGGGCGCCCGGGGGACGGCGACCACGGCCGAGGCCGCGCACCGCGACGTCCGGGACACCGTGGCCACGCTGCTCTCCCAGCGGTCGGTCGAGCCCCCGGGGGCGAAGGGCGGCTACGCGCTGCCCTTCCCGGTGCTCTCGCCGACGGACGCCGCGGCGCTGGCCGTGGTCCTGGAGGACGGCGCCGTCGCCGCCTGGGTGCGGGTGCTCGACCAGGCGGCCGAACGGAGCACGCGGGAGCTGGCACTGGAGGCGCTCACCGGCGCCGAGGTGCGGGCGGTGGGCTGGCGCGCCGCCGCGGGCCAGACCCCCGTCACCCGGGCTCTCCCCGGTCTGTGAGACCGCCGTCCTCCGGACGCGAGAAGGACTTCCCTGCCCCCGACCGCTCGCACGCTCGGGACGGGCCCGTGCAGGGAGGCCGCAGGGCCCCGCTCCCCCGTCGGCAGGGTCAGCCCAGCGCCCCCAGGAAGGCGTCCGCGACGGCCACGGCGGCGCTGCCGGACTGACCGCCCTCGACGAGGACGGCGAAGGCGATGGGCCCCGCCGCACCTCCGGTCCGGTAGCCGACGAACCAGCCGTGCGAGTCGGGCGGGGTGTTGGTCCCGTACTCCGCGGTACCCGTCTTGCCGTACACCTCGCCCCGCGCGGCCAGCGCCGTGGCGGTACCGGTGAGGACCACCTGACGCATCATCGGCCGCAGGGCCTCGAGCACCTCCTGCCCGGGGCCCTCCGGAGCCGGTCCGGCCGGCTCCGCGTCCACCACCTCGACGGGGGCAGCCGGGGTGCCGCTGGCGATCCCGGCGGCCACGAGCGCCATCTGGGCCGGGCTCACGAGCACCTGGCCCTGGCCGATCATGTTCGCCGCCTTTGTCGTACCGGTGCTGTCCGCGGGCACGCTGCCGGAGAAGATGTCGACGGGCAGCTGCCAGTCGGTGCCCACCCCGTACGCGGCCGCCGCCTCGGCCAGGGCCGCGTCGGGCAGCTGCAGCCCCTGCTCGATGAACGTCGTGTTGCACGACTCCGCGAAGGCCTCGGTGAACGGCACCGTGCCGAGGTCGAACTGGTCCTGGTTCTCGAACTCGCGACCCTCGACGACCGTCGTCGCGGGACAGGGCACGGTGGTCGCCGGGGTCAGGGAACCGGTCGAGAGCAGCGCGGTGGCGGTGATCGCCTTCATGCTCGATCCGGGCGGGAAGCGTCCGGTCAGGGCGTTGGTCGCGTCGGCGACCTCGTTGGAGGAGACCGCGAGGAACTCGCCCGTGCCCGGACGGACCACGACGAGGTGGGTGGGCTGCTGCTCGCCGGCCACCGCCGCGTCCGCGGCGTTCTGGATCGCCGGGACCAGGGGTGTCTGCACGGGCTCCCCCGGCACGGGCTCGACGGCGGCGATCTCGCGTCCCTCGTCCTCGATGCTCTCGTCGAGGGCGGTGACCCGGACCGTGAACCCGGCCGTGCCGGTCAGCTGGTCCTGGAAGGCCCGCTGCAGGCCGGAGGTGCCGAGCTGGTCGCCGCCGGCGTAGCGGGGCTCGTCGTCCTCGCTCGACTCCTCGAGGATCTCCGCCGTCGCCGCCCCGACCCGGCCGAGCAGCGCCTCGGCGAAGCCGGCCGACGGCGCGAGCAGCCGGGTGTCGGTCGGGAAGACGGCGCCCGGGAGGTCGAAGACCTGGGCGCGGATCGCCTCGAACGCCGGCCGGCGCAGCGTGATGACCGGGACGAACTGGCCGGCCGGAGCGGCCTGGACGTCGGCGGTGATCTCGTCGGCGGCGATGCCGGTGGCGTCCGACAGCGCCGCGGCCAGCGCCGGCAGATCGGTCACCTGCCCGGGGTCGACGCCGACGTTGACCACCTCGGTCGGGGTGAACAGCGCAGCGCCCGCGGCGTCGGTGATCGGCGCCCGCTCCGGCAGGCGGCGGTCCAGCTCCAGGTGCTGGCCCTCACCGAGCTCGGGGTGCACGAGGGTCGGCTCGGCGACGACCTCCCATCCGTCGTCGCCCTCGGTGAGCCGCAGGGAGGCCGCGTAGCTCCAGTCGGGGGCGGCGGCGAGGTCCCAGGTGGCGGTCCAGTCCGCGGTGGCCGCACCGTCCTCGACGGTGACCTCGCCCAGTTCGCTGGACAGCTGCGCGTCGGGCAGGTCGGACGCGGTCTGCTCCAGCAGCGCGGTGGCGGCGTCCGGGTCGGTGGTCGCGGCCGCGGCAGCGGCGGCGTCCCCGCCGGCCCAGTCCGCGAGGAAGGCCTGCGCGGCCTCGCGGACCTCGTCCTCGCCACCGCCGGAGCAGGCGCCCAGCACGGGCCCCGCGAGGAGGAGGGACGTCAGCAGGACCGGACCGGATCGGGCGCGCACCACGTCAGCTTGGCAGAGGGACCCGACGGTTCTAGAAGAGCACGCTCGAAAACTCCCCCACCTCGCGGAAACCCACCCTGCGGTAGGCGGCGCGGGCCGTGGCGTTGAAGTCGTTGACGTACAGGCTGACCACCGGGGCGAGCGTCGACCGCGCGTACTCGACGACCGCGGCGGTGCCCGCGGCGCCGATGCCGGTGCCGCGGCGCTCGGGGGCCACCCAGACCCCCTGCACCTGGCAGGCCGCCCGGCTCACCGCCCCGATCTCGGCCTTGAACACGACCTGCCCGTCCTCGATCCAGGCCAGGGACCGCCCGGCCCGCACCAGCTCGGCCAGCCGGGCGCGATAGCCGGCCCCGCCGTCGGTGCGCAGCGGGCTGACGCCGATCTCCTCGGTGAACATGGCGACGGCGGCGGGCAGCAGGGTGTCCAGCTCCTCGGGGCGCACCGGGCGGACGCGCGCCTCGGGGGCGATCGCCGGCGGGCCGTCGATGGCCAGCAGCGGCTGGCGGGCGCGGTGGTCGCGGGCCGGTCCCCAGGCGGGCGCCAGCAGGTCCCACAGCGGTGCCACCGAGGCGGCCGGGCCGACGATGGTGCTGCAGCGGCGCCCGGCGCGGCGGGCGCGCTCGGCGAAGGCGGCCGCGGCCGCGCGCTCCGCACCGGGGACGGCGAAGGGGATCAGGTTCGCCCCGGCGAGGCAGACGGCCTCCAGCGACCGGCCCGAGCCGAAACCCCACAGCGGGGCCCCGACCGCCACCGGTGCCGTACCGGTGAGCTCGACCCGGCCGGCCAGCACGCAGCTCGCGACGGGATCGGTGGCCAGGAGCCGGTGGACTGCGGGCTCGTCGGCCTCGTCGAGGACGCGAGCGGTGGGCGATCGGAGCACGGGAAGAGGGGCGGGCGCGAGCCGGTCAGCTGACGGAGACGACCGGCGGCCCGGACGGCACGCCCGCGTCGGTCTGCTCGGCGGCGATGCGCAGCGCCTCCTCGATCAGGGTCTCGACGATCTTCGACTCGGGCACGGTCTTCACGACCTCGCCCTTGACGAAGATCTGCCCCTTGCCGTTGCCCGACGCCACGCCGAGGTCGGCCTCACGCGCCTCGCCGGGGCCGTTGACGACGCAGCCCATGACCGCGACGCGCAGCGGCACCTCCATGCCCTCCAGGCCGGCGGTCACCTCGTTGGCGAGCGTGTAGACGTCGACCTGGGCGCGGCCGCACGAGGGGCAGCTGACGATCTCCAGCCCGCGCTGCTTGAGGTTCAGCGACTCCAGGATCTGGTTGCCGACCTTCACCTCCTCGGCCGGCGGGGCCGACAGGGAGACGCGGATGGTGTCGCCGATGCCCTGGCTGAGCAGCGCACCGAAGGCGACGGCGGACTTGATCGTGCCCTGGAAGGCGGGGCCGGCCTCGGTGACGCCCAGGTGCAGCGGGTAGTCGCACTGCGCGGCGAGCAGCTCGTAGGCGCGGACCATCACGACGGGATCGTTGTGCTTGACCGAGATCTTGATGTCGCGGAAGTCGTGCTCCTCGAACAGCGAGCACTCCCACAGCGCCGACTCGACCAGCGCCTCGGGCGTGGCCTTGCCGTACTTGGCGAGCAGCCGCTTGTCGAGGGAGCCGGCGTTGACGCCGATGCGGATCGGCGTCCCCGCGTCCTTGGCGGCGCGGGCGATCTCGCCGACCTTGTCGTCGAACTTCTTGATGTTGCCGGGGTTGACGCGCACGGCCGCGCAGCCGGCGTCGATGGCCGCGAAGACGTAGCGCGGCTGGAAGTGGATGTCGGCGATGACCGGGATCTGCGACTTCTTCGCGATCGTCGCCAGCGCCTCGGCGTCGTCGGTGTCGGGCACGGCCACCCGCACGATCTGGCAGCCCGAGGCGGTCAGCTCGGCGATCTGCTGCAGCGTCGCGTTGATGTCGGCGGTCTTGGTCGTGCACATCGACTGCACGCTGACCGGGAAGTCGCTGCCGACGCCGACGCCGCCCACGTCGAGCTGGCGGGTCTTGCGCCGCGGAGCGAGGACGGGCGGAGGGGCAGCGGGCATGCCGAGACCGACGGGGATCGCCATGCCTCCAGTATCCACCGGTCCGCCACACGGGCGGCCGGCGCGACCTCAGACGGCGTAGGAGCCGGCCTCGGCGACCAGGGCGTCGAGGACGACCTGCACCGACCGGCGGGCGGCGCGGTCGGGGCGCATCAGCGCCTCGATGACCCGGCCCGCCCGCAGATCGGCCAGCGGGACGAGCGCCAGACGGCCCTCGGCCCGGTCCAGGGTCGTGTGGCGCGGCAGCAGCGCGACGCCGTGCCCGCGGGCGACCAGCTTCTCGGTCAGGGGCAGGTGCGTCGTCCGGCGCACGACCCGCACCGGTGACCGCGCCTGGGCCGCGACGGCGGTCAGCACCCGGTCGATGGGGAACTCGGCCGGCGGCACGATCCAGTCCTCGTCGATCACGTCGGCCGGGGTGACGCGGTCCCGCCCGGCGAGCGGATGGTCCAGCGGCAGCGCGACATCGAGCGGCTCACGGAGCAGCAGGCGGACCTCGATGCCGTCGCGCGGCGGTGGCACGACGTCGTCGGAGCGGTGGGCGACGACGACGTCGTACTCGGCGGTCAGGCCCGCGAAGTCGTCCTGCAGCACGTCCTCGTCGAACGTCTCCAGGACGACGTCGGGGTGCTCGGCCAGGCGGTCGAGGAGACCGGGGACGAGCAGCTCGCCGGCCGAGTGGAAGGTGGCCAGCCGGACGGTCCCGCCGACCCCGCCGCGGTAGCGCTGCCAGTCGGCCTCCGCGGTGGCCAGGGCGGTGGAGACCGTCGCCGCGATGCCGGCCAGCGCCCGGCCCGCGTCGGTGAGCCGCACCCCCCGGCCGGCCCGCTCGACCAGCACGACGCCGAGCCGCCGCTGCAGCACCTTGAGCTGCTGGGACACCGCCGACGGGGACAGCGTCGTGGCGCGGGCCACCGCGGTCACCGAGCCGTGCTCGGCCAGCTCGCGGAGCACGGCGAGGTGGGCGACGTCCACCCGTCCCCAGAGGTCCTGCCCACCGTCGACCATGAAGCGACGCTACAAGGTCGGTTCTCCGGATTGCGCTTGTCCTTCAATGCGCTCGGCCCGAGGCTCGACGGCGTGCCCCTCCGCGACCGACTGCTCGCCTGCCTCGTCGCCGTCTGCTGGGGCGTCAACTTCCCCGCGACGGCGCTCGCCCTCGAGCACTTCCCGCCGCTGTTCATGGTCGCCCTGCGGTTCGCCCTCGTGGCCCTGCCCGCGCTGCTCTTCGTGCCCCGGCCGCCGGTGCCGTTGCGCTGGCTGATCGGCGTCGGCCTGGGCATCGGGATCCTGCAGTTCGCGTTCCTCTACCTCGGCATGGCCGCCGGGATGCCCAGCGGGCTGGCCTCGCTGGTGCTCCAGGCCTCGGCGCCGTTCACCGTCCTGCTCGCCGGCGTCTGGCTGCACGAATCGCTGTCGGCCCGGCAGCTCGCCGGCGTCGCCATGGCCGTGGCCGGGCTGGCCGTCATCGCCGTCCACCGCTCCCTGACCGCGGCGTGGCTACCCCTCGTGCTCACCCTGTGCGGAGCGCTGGGCTGGGCGATCGGCAACGTCTGCAGCCGGCAGGCCAAGGCGCCCAACGGCCTGCACCTGACGCTGTGGACGGCGGCCGTGCCGCCGTTGCCGATGCTGGCGCTGGCCCTGCTGGTCGAGGGGCCCGGGCGGATCGGCCGGTCGCTCGCCGACGCCACCACCGCCGAGGCGCTGCCGTCGGTCCTCGGACTGCTCTACGTGGTCGTCGTCGCGACGCTCGTGGGTTACGGGCTCTGGAACTCGCTGCTGTCACGGCACCCGTCGAACGTGGTGGCCCCGTTCTCGATGCTCGTGCCCGTGGTCGGCGTGCTCGCCTCGTGGCTGGCCTTCGGCGAGGTGCTGGACCCCGTGGAGCTGACCGCGGGGGCCGTCGTGGTCCTCGGCGTGCTGATCGGCTCCCGACCGGCCCGGCCGGCGTCCCGGCCCGCTCAGCCGGCGATGAGGATCGGGTTGACGATGTCGGCGATGAACAGCAGCGCCGACAGCACCAGGAAGAGCCCGGCGACGACGTAGGCCACGGGCATCAGCCGGGCGATGTCGAAGGGCCCCGGATCCGGCCGCCCGCGCAGCCGGGCGACGGTGGCGCGGGCCTTCTCGTACAGCGCGCCGGCGACGTGGCCGCCGTCGAGCGGGTAGATCGGCACCAGGTTGAACAAGAACAGCACCAGGTTCATCCCCGCGAGCAGTTGGAAGAACAGGCTGATCTTCTCGGTGCCGGTGAACCGCTCGAGGGAGAAGACCTCGCCGGAGATGCGGCCGACCCCCACCACGCCGATCGGCCCCAGGGGGTCGCGCTCCTCGCCGAGGAAGGCTGCCCGGAACAGTGCCGGCACCCGCTCGGGGATCTCGACCAGCCGGTCGACCGCCCGGGCGGTGTACTCACCGATGAAGCCGGGCACGGCGGTGACCGGCTGCCGGACGTAGGCCGACGCCGCCGCCACCCCCATGTAGCCCACCGTCTCCGTCCCGTCGGCCTCGCCGTCGCCGTCGGAGTCGACGTAGACCTCGTTGGCGATGGGCGTGACCGTCAGGTCGAGTTCCCGGACGGCGCCGTCCTCCTCCCGCTCGACGGTGAGGACGATCGGGGAGCCGATGCTCTCCCGGATGGCCTCCTGGACCTGCTCCCAGCCGGACACCTCGTCGTCCTGGCCGGTGTCGGGGGTCGTGGACACCGGCCGGCCGTCGATCGCGACGATGGTGTCGCCGGCCTCGATCCCGGCCGCGGCGGCCGGTGACGGCGGCGCGTCGTCCGGGCATTCCCGGACCGCGGCGGTGGCCGGCAGCACGCACTCCGGGATCGCGCTGATGGTGGTCGTCGTCGCCGGGATGCCGAAGGCGGTGAGCACGATGGTGAAGAACAGCACCGCCAGGACCAGGTTGTGGAACGGCCCGGCGAACATGACGATGATCCGCTGCCACCACGGCTTCTTGTAGAAGACCCGGTCGCCGTCGGTGGGCAGGACGTCGTTGAGCGCCTGGCCGCGCACCTCGGCGATGAAGCTGCGCATGCGGGTGGCGCGCTTGCTCTCGTTCTCCTCCGCCGGCGGGATCATCCCGACGATGCGGATGTAACCGCCGAGCGGGATCCCCTTGATGCCGAACTCGGTCTCGCCGAAGCGGCGCGAGAAGACCGTCGGGCCGAAGCCGACGAAGAACTGCGGCACGCGCATGCCGAACTTCCGCGCCCAGAAGAAGTGCCCGAACTCGTGGAACCCGATGCTGAACATCAGGCCCAGGGCGAAGGCCACGATCCCGAGGACCGTCAGCAGGATCCCGCTCAGCTTCAGCCTCCGATGAGTCCCCGGGCGTGCTCCCGGGCCCACTTCTCCGCGGCGAGGACGTCCTCGACGCGCGTGGGGACGCCGAGGTCCGGCGCCTCGTCGAGGGTACGCGCGACCAGCTGGACGATCCCTGGGAACGAGAGCCGACCCGCCGTGAACGCGGCGACCGCCTCCTCGTTGGAGGCGTTGTAGATGGCCGGCGCCACACCGCCGGCCTCTCCGGCCGCCCGGGCCAGCCGGATCGCGGGGAAGGCCTGCTCGTCGAGCGGGAAGAACTCCCAGGTGCTGGCGGCGGTCCAGTCCAGCGCCGGCTGGACATCGGGGAGCCGGTCGGGCCAGGCGAGGCCGAGCGCGATGGGCAGCCGCATGTCCGGCGGGCTGGCCTGGGCGATCGTCGCGCCGTCGGCGAAGGTCACCATCGAGTGCACGATCGACTGCGGGTGCACCACGACGTCGATGTCGGCGTAGGGGACGCCGAAGAGCAGGTGCGCCTCGATGAGCTCGAGACCCTTGTTGACCAGCGTCGCGGAGTTGATCGTGATCACCGGGCCCATGTCCCAGGTGGGGTGCGCCATGGCCTGCTCCACGGTGACCTGCTCCAGCTCGGCGGCCGAGCGCCCCCGGAACGGTCCCCCGCTGGCGGTCAGCACCAGCCGGGCCACCTCGCTCCGGCGCCCGGCCCGCAGGCACTGCGCCAGCGCCGAGTGCTCGGAGTCGACCGGCACGAGCTGGCCGGGGCCGGCGGCGGCGAGGACGAGGTCACCCCCGGCGATCAGCGACTCCTTGTTGGCCAGCGCCACGGTGCGGCCCGCCCGCAGCGCCGACAGCGTGGGGCCCAGTCCGATGGAGCCGGTGATCCCGTTGAGCACGACGTCGGCGGGGCGGGCGGCCAGCTCCTCGGCGGCCCGCGGCCCGGCCAGGATCTCCGGCAGCGCGTACTCGCCGCGGGACCAGCCGCGCTGCGAGGCCGCGGCGTAGAACGCCAGCTGCAAATCCTGCGCGGCGGTCGCCTTCGCGACGGCGACGGTCCGCACGCCGAGGCTGAGCGCCTGCTCGGCCAGCAGGGCGACGTCCCCTCCGCCGGCGGCCAGCCCCGTGACGCGCAGCCTGTCCGGGTTCTGCCGGGCGACCGCGATGGCCTGCCGGCCAACAGAACCGGTGGAGCCGAGAACGGTCACCTCGCGCTGCGTCGTCACGGCTGCATCCTCCCCGACCCCGGCGGCACGCCGGGACGGGGTGACCTCGCCGGGTGTCCGGGCCGGCGGGCTGACAGAATGCGGGACGAGACCGTGCGAGCCAGCACGTCGTACCGCAGGGCCGCCGGACGCGGCCGACGAGCGTCAGCAGGAGGCCCCGTGAGCGAGGCACTTCACCGCAGCCGGATCACGCAGGACAACTCGGCCACCGAGCGGGTCAACCAGCCCGGGCGCGAGGAAGGCGTGGTCCGCGCCGGAGCGCACCCCGTCGTGCACGAGGAGCCGGCCGACTGGGGATGGCACGGCGAGACCGGCCGGTGGGGCCGTCGCGCCGCCTGGGTGACGGTGCTCATCGTGCTGGCCTACATCTTCGGCAACCACGAGGGCCGCGTCGAGGACCTGTGGGTCCTGGGCACCGCCGCGCTGCTGGCCGCCATCCTGGTCTGGGACATCTTCCGGCGGAAGAACGCCTGGCGCAGCCGCTGACGCGCTGACGCATCCCGGAGGCCGGTTCCCGTCGGGGACCGGCCTCCGTGCATCCGGCCTCAGGTGACGCTCACGCCGATCGCCGCGCCGATGAGGTAGGTGATGCCCGCGGCCGCCGCGCCGAACAGCAGCTGGCGCCCCCCGCCGTACCACCAGGGGCGCGGGGTGAACCAGGACGACAGCGCCCCGGCGACCATCAGCCCGAGGCCACCGCACACCAGGGCGGCCCACAGCAGGGAGAAGCCGAACAGGTACGGCAGCAGCGGGATCAGCGCGCCGACGCCGAACGTCACGAAGGACGACACCGCCGCGACGACGGGCGAGGGCCGGTCCTCCGGATCGAGGCCGAGCTCGGCCACCACGTGCAGCCGCAGCGCCGTCTCCGGGTCGCGGGACAGCTGGACGGCGACCGAGCGGGCCAGCCGGTCGTCGACGCCCCGGGCCCGCAGCATGTCGACCAGCTCGTCCAACTCGCCGGCGGGGTTGCGGGCCAGCTCCCGGCGCTCCTTGTCGACCTCGAGCTCGAGCTGCTCGTTCTGCGTCTTCACCGACGTGTACTCGCCCAGCGCCATGGAGATCGCGCCGGCGACCAGGCTGGCCACCCCGGCGAGCACGATCGCGCGCGGAGCCGCGCCGCCACCACCGACACCGGCGACGAGGGCGGTGTTGGTGACCAGCCCGTCCATGGCGCCGAAGACGGCGGCACGCAACCAGCCGCCGGACACGTCGGCGTGCTCGTGCTCGATCCGGGTGGTCTCGGTCGGCCCCGGCACGGGGGCGGGATGGCCGCCCGCGGTGCTCACCCGTCGGCCTCGGCACCCAGCTCGACCGGCGGCTCCACCGACGGGGTCGGCACGGCGACGCTCGGGACGCCGAGGTCCACCGAGTCGGCCGCAGCGAGCTGGCCGCACGCCCCGTCGATGTCCTGGCCCCGGGTGTCGCGCACCGTCGTCGGCACGCCCGCGGCACGGAGCCGGGCGACGAACTCCCGCTGGGCCGGCAGCGGGCTGGCGTCCCACTTGCTTCCCGGCGTGGGGTTGAGCGGGATCAGGTTGACGTGGGCCAGCTTCCCGGCCAGGAGCCGGCCGAGGAGGTCGGCGCGGAAGGGCTGGTCGTTCACGTCGCGGATGAGGGCGTACTCGATGGAGTAGCGGCGGCCGGTCTTCCGTGCGTAGGCGTCGGCGGCGTCGATGACCTCGCCGACCTTCCAGCGGGTGTTGATCGGCACCAGGGTGTCGCGCAGCTCGTCGTCCGGGGCGTGCAGGCTGACCGCGAGGGTGACGTTGCGGCCCTCCTCGGTCAGCCGCCGGATCGCCGGCACCAGGCCCACGGTGGAGACGGTGACCGAGCGCTGGGACAGGCCGAGGCCGTGCGGGGCGGGCGTGAGTAGCGCGTCGAGGGTCTTGCGCACCCGGGGGTAGTTCGCCAGGGGCTCGCCCATGCCCATGAAGACCACGTTGGACAGCCGCCCGGGGCCGCCGTCGAGCTCGCCGTCCGCCATGGCCGCGGCGGCCGCGACCGCCTGGCCGATGATCTCGGCGGCGGAGAGGTTGCGGGTGAGCCCCTGCTGCCCGGTGGCGCAGAACGGGCAGGCCATGCCGCATCCGGCCTGGCTGGAGATGCAGACGGTGGCGCGCTCGGGGTAGCGCATGAGCACGCTCTCCACGAGGGCGCCGTCGTGCAGCCGCCACAGCGTCTTGCGCGTGCGCCCGTCGTCGGCGGTCTGGTGCCGGACGACGGTCAGCAGACCCGGGAGCAGCGCCTCGGTGAGGGTCTCGCGCGCCGCCGCGGGCAGGTCGGTCATCTGCTCGGGATCGGTCACGCCGCGGTAGTAGTGCCGGGCCAGCTGGTCGGCGCGGAAGGCCGGCTGACCCAGCTCGGCGACCGCCGACCTGGCCTCGTCCCGGGTGAGGTCGGCGAGGTGGCGCGGCGGCTTGCCGCGGCGGGGGGCGTCGAAGATGAGGGGCAGGGCAGTCATGGCCCACCCATCGTCCCACTCCCCCGGGCCGGCGACCGGGTCCGGAGACCGAACTCACCCCTGCGACCCGTTCCTGGCAGGGTGACCGCCATGAGCCGGCTCGCGGACGTCGACCTGACCGCTTCCTTCGACAAGAAGGAGGGGAAGCAGCAGCTGGCGCGGGCCCAGCACCGGCTGACCCACCTGCGGCTGGTCCTCGGCGGTCAGCTCGGGCCCGGGACCCTCGGTCCCCCGCTGCTGGTGCTGTTCGAGGGGTGGGACGCCTCGGGCAAGGGCGGTGCGATCAAGCGGCTGGTCCACCCCCTCGACCCCCGGCACTCGCGGGTGGCGCAGTTCGCCGCACCCACCCACGACGAGAAGCGGCACCACTTCCTGTGGCGGTTCTGGCCGGTCCTGCCCGGCTGGGGCGGGATGACCGTGCTCGACCGCAGCTGGTACGGCCGGGTGCTCGTCGAGCGGGTGGAGGGCTTCGCCGAGGAGGCGGAGTGGCGCCGGGCCTACCAGGAGATCGTCGACCTGGAGACCACGCTGGCCGCCGAGGGCGCGATCGTCGTCAAGTTCTGGATGCACCTGTCCGCCGAGGAGCAGCTGCGGCGCTTCGAGGCCCGGCAGGCCGATCCGCACAAGGCCTGGAAGCTCACCGAGGAGGACTGGCGCAACCGCGACAAGCGGGTGGCCTACGAGGCCGCGGTCGAGGAGATGCTCGAGCGCACCGACATCCCCGTCGCGCCGTGGCACGTCATCGCCGGCGAGGACAAGCGGTGGGCCCGGGTCGCCGTCGTGCGCACCGTCTGCGACGCGGTGGAGGCCGCACTCCGCGCCCGCGGCATCGACCCCGACCCCCAGTCGGCCTGAGCTACCGGCCCGGTCCGGGGCCGGCGTACTGACGGACCCAGGTGTGCATCGCGATGCCGGCGGCCACGCCCACGTTGATCGACCGGGTCGAGCCGAACTGGGCGATGGACACCGTCAGATCGGCACCGGCCCGCGCCTCCTCACTGAGGCCGGGGCCCTCCTGCCCGAAGAGGAGCACGCAGCGCCGGGGCAGCTGGGCGGTCTCGATCGGCACGGCGCCCGGTGAGTTGTCGACGGCGACCACGGCCAGCCCGTCGGCCGCCGCGAAGGCGAGCAGCGCACCGACGTCGGGGTGGTGGCGCAGGTGCTGGTACCGGTCGGTGACCATGGCACCCCGGCGGTTCCAGCGGCGCCGCCCCACGATGTGCACCTCCGCCGCCAGGAAGGCGTTGGCGGTGCGCACCACCGTGCCGATATTCAGGTCGTGGCCGAAGTTCTCGATCGCCACCGAGAAGCCGTGCCGCCGCTGATCCAGGTCGGCGACGATCGCCTCGACGGTCCAGTAGCGGTACGCGTCGACGACGTTGCGCCGGTCGCCATGGGCCAGGAGCTCCGGGTCGTAGCGAGGGTCCTCGGGCCAGCGACCCTCCCACGGGCCGACGCCGACGGTCGTCCCCCAGTCGGTGGGTCCGGCCGGCTCCTCATCGCTCACTCCCGGGATGCTCCCAGCCCGTCCGGGAGCCACTCCAGCCACCCACCGTGCGGCGCCGATCGGGCCAGCGGCCGCCCGTCGAGGGAGACGACGAGTGCCGGGCGCCGCGGGTCCGCCTGCAGCGCCTCGGTTCCCGGGACCAGCCCGGGCGCCTCCTGCGCCAGCCAGCGGACCGGGAGCTCGTCCATCCGGGCCACGAACGCGGCACGCGCCGCATCCGTCAGGTACGGCAGCACGGCGGTGTGCATCACGACGACGGTGCATCCCTCCGGTGCCAGCTCCAGGGCGTCGGGGAGCCGGTCCAGGAGGTCGCCGGTCAGCATCGTCGCGGGCTCGGTCCGCGCGACCTCGGCCACGGCGTCGATCCGGCGGAGCCGCTCCTCGGCGGCCGGGCCGGGCCAGACGAGCGCGCGCAACCAGGCGCGGACGTCGGGATCCGCCGGGTCGAGCGGGTTCAGGTCGACACCGATGCGGGCCACCACGGCCGGCACGGTCCGCGGCACGGGCACTCCGCCCGAGGTGGAGACCG
The DNA here is from genome assembly GCF_031845325.1 of Blastococcus goldschmidtiae. Taxonomy (NCBI): domain Bacteria; kingdom Bacillati; phylum Actinomycetota; class Actinomycetes; order Geodermatophilales; family Geodermatophilaceae; genus Blastococcus; species Blastococcus goldschmidtiae. The sequence continues at coordinate 32,415 of NZ_JAVREI010000011.1, forward strand.
ACAGCTGCAGCGGGCTGTCCGGCCCCACGGGCACCCCGTCGTACTGGTAGGAGTACCGGTCGGGGTAGAGGCACAGCCCGGCCGAGGCGCCGACCTCGACGAGCGCCAGCGGACCGTCCAGCAGCGCGAGCACCGGCAGCAGCGCCCCGCACCGGGCCGGCTCGTTGGTCTGGGTCGCGCGGGCGAGCATCGTCTCGCGCAGCCGGTCCCCGTCCGTCGCGACGACCCGGCGCAGCTCCGCGCCGTCGGCGGGTGCGCCGTGCAGGAGCTGGAGGGAGGCGAACAGCAGGTTGGGCTGCTCCTTGCCCGGGGGCAGGGCGGCCAGGAAGGACAGGACGTCGTCCGAGTCCGCGACCTCCCCTGCCAGCCGGGCGTACAGCGGCGAGGTGGGTGCGGCCTCGGCCACGAACCCGCGGTACCGGCGAGCGATCCGGGCGTTCTCCTGGTCTGCCACCGGGGCAGGATCGCAGGGTGGCTGCCGACGTCCTCGTCCACCTGATCGAGCCGGCCGCCTGGCGGGCGGCGCTGACCCACGGTGCGGTGCGGCCGCCGTCGCTCGAGGCGGTCGGCTTCGTGCACCTCTCGACGCCGGACCAGGTGCACCTGCCCGCGCAGGCGCTCTTCCCGGGTCGGCGCGACCTGGTGCTCCTGGTCGTGGATCCCGCGCGCCTGCCCGATCCGGTCCGGTTCGAGCCAGGCCGGCCCGAGGACCCGGCCGGCATGCTCTTCCCGCACCTCTACGGCCCGCTGCCGGCGAGCGCGGTCGTCGCCGTCGTCCCGCACCGGCCGCCGGTGCCCCCGGTGCTCCCTTCCCCCGACGACGCGCTCGCCCGGGCGGTGGCCCACTACGCGTCCGTGCCGGTCCGTCGGGCCGTCGGAGTCGGCGACGTCCCCGGCGGCGTGGCGGTGCTCGATCCCGACGTCCCCGCGTCGCGGGACAACAACCGCCTGCTGCTCACCGAACCCGTCGGCGCGGCGGCCGTGGCCGCGGCGGCCGAGGAGGTCGGCGGCAACGCCGGCTGGCCGCACCGTGCGGCGCTGCTGGCCTGGCCGCAGGCCGGACCGGTCGCGGCGGACCTGGCGCGGCAGGGCTGGGAGGTCGAGGAGCTCGTGCTCATGGCCCGCTCCCCCGCCGGGCCGTCGACGGCGGCGACCGACCTGGTGGAGGTGGTCGCGCAGTCCCAGGTGCACCAGCTCTGGGAACGCTCCTGGCGGCGGGACCTGGCCGGGATCGAGCGGTTGGACGCCGCGGTCACGCAACTGGTCGCTCGCGAACGGCTCAACGACCGCGTGGTGGCGGTGACCGACCTGGTGGTCCGGGAGGCCGGCCAGGTGGTCGCCGCCGCGCAGCTCCGCGTGGACGGCGGCACCGCCGCGGTGGACTCGGTCATGACCGATCCGGACGCCCGCGGCAGGGGGTACGGCGATGCGCTGCTGGCGCGTGCGCTGGAACTGGCCGCCGGGGCCGGCTGCGACCTCGTGGTGCTCGAGGCGGTGGCCGACGACTGGCCGCGGCACTGGTACGGCCGGCGCGGGTTCGCCGAGGTCGGCCGCACCTGGTCGGTCTGCCGTCCGGCGTAGGGCCCGGCGGGCTCAGACGGGCGCGAACAGCGAGAGCAGCAGGTAGGCCACCGCGGCCGACGGCAGCAGCGAGTCCAGCCGGTCCATGAGCCCGCCGTGCCCGGGGAGCAGGTTGCCCATGTCCTTGATGCCGAGGCTGCGCTTGATGAGCGACTCGCCGAGGTCGCCGATCGTGGCCGTGCTGGCCATGGCGATCCCGAAGAGGACGCCGCCCCACCAGGGCTGGTGGAAGGTGAGGGTGAACAGCAGGACGCCGATGGCCACGCAGGCCAGCACCGAGCCGGCCATGCCCTCCCACGACTTCTTCGGGCTGATGGACGGCGCCATCGGGTGCTTGCCGAAGAGCACGCCGGCGACGTACCCGCCGACGTCGCTGCCCACCACCGTGATGATGAAGGCGAGCACCCGCGCCACGCCGTCGTCGGGCACGACCAGCAGGACGGCGAACCCGGCCAGCAGCGGGACGTACAGCGCGACCAGCACGCCGGCGGCCGCATCGCGCAGGTAGCCGGCCGGGCCGTCAGCCAGCCGCCAGAGCAGGACCGCCAGGACCGTCGCCAGGAACCCGGTGACCAGTCCCGTCGGGCCGCGGCTCCAGGCCAGCACGAGCATCGCCACCGCGCCCACCAGGAGCGGCACCATCGGTACCCGGAACGCCCCGGCCCGCAGCGCGCGCGTGAGTTCGACGACCCCCACGAGGATGGCCGCGACCACCAGGCCGACGAACGCTCCCCGCCAGACGACCAGCGAGCCGATGATCAGGGTGCCCAGGCCGAGGGCGACGCCCATCGCCGCTCGCAGGTCACGGCCGGCCCGGCCGTGGCCGGTCACCGGCTTCTCCGTCTCCGGCAGCTCACCGGTGGGCACCTCCACCGCCTCGTCGGCACCGGCCGGGGCGACCGCCTCCGTGCCGGCCGGGACGACTGCCGGCGCCTCCACCGTCTCGTCGGGGACGCTCACCGGCGTCCGGGCGGGCAGCGGTGGCACCGGCGGGACCGCCCGCGACCGGGAGACCGGCCCGGTGTCGGCCGGCGACCGCCCGGGAGCAGAGCCGGGCGGCACGGGCGACGAGTCCGGGCGCAGGGCGCCCGGGCGGTCGGCGGAGGGAGGCGTCATGGGCTTGGAGCCGTCGTCGGAGGTCAGACCTCGAGCAGCTCGGTCTCCTTGTTCTTCATCGCCTCGTCGACGTGCGACACGTGCTGCTCGGTGAGGTGGTCGAGCTCCTTCTCCGCGCGTCGGACGTCGTCCTCGCCGGCCTCGCCGTCCTTGTTGATGCGGTCGAGCTCGTCCTTGGCCCGGCGGCGGATGTTGCGGATCGCCACCTTGGCGTCCTCGCCCTTGGCACGGGCCTGCTTGACCAGGTCGCGACGGCGCTCCTCGGTCAGCTGGGGGAACACCACCCGCAGGATCTGGCCGTCGTTGGTCGGGTTGACGCCCAGGTCGCTGTCGCGGATGGCCTTCTCGATGGCCGTCAGCTGGGTCATGTCGTAGGGCTTGATCACGGCCATGCGGGCCTCGGGCACGGTGATGGAGGCCATCTGCGGCACCGGGGTGTAGGCGCCGTAGTAGTCCACCATGATCTTGCTGAACATGGAGGGCGCGGCCCGGCCGGTGCGCACCGAACCGAGGTCCTCGCGGGCGACCGACAGAGCCTTGTCCATCCGCTCCTCGGCATCGAGCAGGGTGTCGTCGATCACGGGTAGTCCCTCCTGCGGCGGCCGGGCCGCGGCCGCCGTCGTCCTCGTCTGTGCGCCGGTCGGTGTGCCGGCGTCAGGCCGGCTGGCTGATCAGCGTGCCGATCCTCTCACCTGCGGTCGCCCGGGCGATGTTGCCGTCGCGCAGCAGGTTGAACACCACGATGGGCATCCGGTTCTCCATGGACAGGCTGATGGCCGTGGCATCCGCGACCTTGAGCTCGTCGGCCAGGACGGTGGCGTAGTCCAGGTCGCGGTAGAGGGTGGCGTCCGGGTTGTGCCGCGGGTCGTCGTCGTAGACGCCGTCGACGCCGTTCTTGGCCATCAGCAGCACCTGGCAGCCGATCTCCATCGCACGCTGGGCAGCGACGGTGTCGGTCGAGAAGTACGGCATGCCCGCGCCGGCGCCGAAGATGACCAGCCGGCCCTTCTCCAGGTGCCGCACCGCCTTGCGCGGGATGTAGGGCTCGGCGACCTGGCCCATGGTGATCGCCGTCTGCACCCGGGTCTCCAGCCCCACCTGCTCGCAGAACGCCTGCAGGGCGAGCGCGTTCATGACCGTGCCGAGCATGCCCATGTAGTCGGCGTGCCGGCGGTCCATGCCGGCCTGGGCGAGCTCCGCGCCGCGGAAGAAGTTGCCGCCTCCGACGACGACGGCGACCTGGGTGCCGCCGGCCACGACGTCGGCGAGCTGCTGGGCGATGCTGTGGACGATGCCGGAGTCGATGCCGACCTTCCCGCCGCCGAACGCCTCGCCCGACAGCTTGAGCAGCACCCGCTTGTAGCCGCCGCCGTCGGCGGGCTGGAACGCGGTGGGCGCGGACAGCGGTGCGGTCGTCTCGGTCAACGCGTCATCCCTCGTTCGACATCAGTGGGTTGATCCTGCCGCACAGAGGTTCGGCCCCGCTCCTGGAGAGGAACGGGGCCGAACGACGGTGTGCTGGTGCCTCAGGCCTGGCCGACCTCGAAGCGCGCGAAGCGCTCCACGGTCAGGCCGGCCTCGTCGACGATCTGCTTGACCGTGCGCTTGGGCTCGGTGATCGACGGCTGCTCGAGCAGGACGAAGTCCTTGTAGTAGGCGTTGACCCGACCCTCGACGATCTTGGTGATCGCCTGCTCGGGCTTGCCCTCCTCCTTGGCCGTCTGCTCGGCGACGCGACGCTCGGTCTCGACCGCCTCGGCCGGGACCTCCTCGCGGGTGAGGTAGCGCGGGCGCGCGGCGGCGATGTGCATCGCCAGGCTGCGGGCCGCGTCCTCGCTGCCACCGCTGTACTGCACGGCGACACCGATGGCCGGCGGCAGGTCGGTGGCCCGCTTGTGCAGGTAGGTGGCGGTGGTGCCCTCGAAGATGGCGAAGCGGCTCAGCACCAGCTTCTCGCCGATGCGGGCGGACTCGCCCTCGACCAGCGCGGCGACGGTCTGGCCGTCGACGTCGGCGCCCAGCAGGGCCTCGGCGTCGGCGGCCTTCTTCTCCAGGCCGATCTCGAGCAGGCGGTCGGCGAGGGCGATGAAGTCGGCGTTCTTGGCGACGAAGTCGGTCTCGCAGTCGAGCTCGAGCAGTGCGCCGTCCTTGCTGACGACGATGCCGTTGGTCGTGGAGCGCTCGAGGCGCTTGCCGACGTCCTTGGCGCCCTTGACGCGCAGCAGCTCGACGGCCTTGTCGTAGTCGCCGTCGGCCTCGGTCAGGGCCTTCTTGCAGTCCATCATGCCGGCGCCGGTGGCGTCGCGGAGACGCTTGACGTCGGCCGCGGTGAACTCAGCCATGTCACTTCCTCTGTGGTCTGTCGGTAGTGCTGTGGGAGCGGACAGGCGGCGGCGCCGCCCCTCTGCCGGTGTCAGCAGGGGGACGGCGCCGAACCGTCAGACGGCGTTGTTGTCCTTGCCGCCGGTGGTGGCGGGGACGTCCTCGACCGGGGCGACCTCGTTCGCGGTGACCGTGGGCGGCTCGGCCGGGGTCTCCGGCAGCGGGGTGGCGGTGGCGTCGTCGGCCGGGGCGGCCGCGGCGTCACCCCCGGTCAGCAGCTCGCGCTCCCAGTCGGCCAGCGGCTGGTCGCCACCGATGACCGGCTCGGCGCCGTCCTCACGGCCGGCGTTGGCCTGCGCGGCCGAGCGGGCCATGAGGCCCTCGGCGACGGCGTCGGCCACGACACGGGTCAGCACGGCGATGCTGCGGATCGCGTCGTCGTTGCCCGGGATCTTGTAGTCGACCTCGTCGGGGTCGCAGTTGGTGTCCAGGATCGCGACGACCGGGATGTTCAGCTTGCGGGCCTCGCCGACGGCGATGTGCTCCTTCTTGGTGTCCACGATCCAGATGGCGCTGGGCACCTTCTTCATGTCGCGGATACCGCCGAGGGAGCGGTCCAGCTTCGCCTTCTCGCGGCTGAGGACCAGCTGCTCCTTCTTGGACAGGCTGACCAGCACGCCGGTCTGCTCCATGTCCTCGATCTCCTTGAGGCGCTCGAGGCGCTTGAAGACCGTCTGGAAGTTGGTGAGCATGCCGCCGAGCCAGCGCTGGTTGACGTAGGGCATGCCCACGCGCGTGGCCTGCTCGGCGACGACCTCCTGCGCCTGACGCTTGGTGCCGACGAACAGGATCGAGCCGCCGTGGGCGACCGTCTGCTTGACGAACTCGTAGGCGTTGTCGATGTACCCCAGCGTCTGCTGCAGGTCGATGATGTAGATGCCGTTGCGCTCGGTGAAGATGAAGCGCTTCATCTTCGGGTTCCAGCGACGGGTCTGGTGCCCGAAGTGGACGCCGCTGTCGAGCAGCTGCTTCATGCTGACGACTGCCATTGCAGCCTCTCTGCTCTGCGCGCGCGGCCGGGGGCCGCACGAGTTCCGGTTGTCGCGGGCACCGGGTGGTGTCCGCCCTGGCGTCCTGCGTCACCACTCCCCCGGCCGTTGCGGGCCGGGACCGAGGAGGCGAGCGCCCCGCCGTATCGGCGGGATGAGGACACGCGAAGTCGACCCGTCGGACGGGTCGCACCGGACAGCATACGCGACGGCGGGGGCGCTCCTCGCGGGCTGCCCGGGCCGTCCACAGTCCCTCCGGAGGCGGCCTACGCGGGGCGTCGGGCGGCCAGCCTGGGCGCATGCGATGCGCCCTGGCAGCCGTGCTCGGTGCGCTCGTCGTCGCGGTGCTGGCGCCCTCGCCCTCGACGGCGGATCCGGGCGGCTCCCGGGCGCCCAGCACCCGGTCAGCGGCCGTGGGCTGGGTCGCGCCGCTGCCCGGCGCGCTCACCGTGACCCGGGGCTTCGATCCCCCGGCCCATGCCTACGGTCCCGGTCACCGGGGCGCCGACCTGGCCGGGCCGCTCGGGAGCCCGGTCCTGGCCGCCGGCGACGGCGTCGTGGTGTTCGCCGGCACGGTGGCGGGCCGGCCGGTGGTCAGCATCGACCACGCCGGCGGACTGCGGACGACGTACGAGCCGGTGGACCCCGCCGTCGCGGCCGGCCAGCGAGTGGCGGGAGGCTCCCCCATCGGCGCGCTCCTGCCGGGTCACGCCGGCTGCCCTGCCGACGCGTGCCTGCACTGGGGCCTGCGGCGCGGGGAGGGCTACCTGGACCCGCTCCGGCTGCTCGCGGTGCGGGTCCGGCTGCTGCCGCTGCGCGACGCGTGAGCGCCGCGGCTCAACCCGCGTCGCAGAGCCGGAGGACCTTGTCCAGCCGGCGATCGGCGACGTCCCGCAGCGGGGGCAGCAGCAGTGTGGTGATGCCGATGTCCACGGCCGCGCCGTCGGGGCGTGACCGGTCGCCGACCATGAGCGCGTGGGACGGGGCCACCTGCAGCGCCTCGAGCGTCCGGCTGAACATCAGCGGATCCGGCTTCTGCACGCCCTGCTCGAAGGACAGGGTGAACACGTCGACCAGCCCGCCGAGGCCGGCCGCGTCGAAAGCGGGTCGCAGGTCGACGTGGACGTCGCTGACGACCGCGACCCTGACGCCTCGTGCGCGTAGCGCCTGGAGCGTTTCGTGGACATCGACCGCGAACGGGTTGTGCCGCGGATCGGACTCGACCGCGTAGAGCGCTTCCGCCAGCTCCGCATCGAGGCCCGCGTCGGCGAATACCTCGAGGTAGGTGCGCCGGTGCAGCGCCGCGTCACTGTCGACGCCGGGGCCGTCCATCCGGTCCTGGTCGCCGTTCGCCTCGGCGATGGCCGCCAGGAGACCGTTGACGGCGCCGGGCGATCGGTCGCGGCCGAGCACGAGCAGCGCCTGCTCGACCCATTCGCGCTCGGTCAGCGTGGTGACCAGCGTCCCGCGCCAGTCGAAGAGGACCGCTCCGGTCACGACAGGTGTGACCGGACCCGACAGTCGATCAGCACTGGCCCTCGTGACCTGCGATGCGGACATCCCTGTGCTCACCCTCCAGCGAGCCCGAGACTGCACGGCAGTCCGACGGAACCGATTGCCGGTGTCACTCGCAGAACGACGTGGGCGGTGCCGCTGCCGGCACGAAGTCGACCGTCAGACCGACGTCCTCGACCGCCGGATCGGTCACGGTGAACCTCACCAGGTCGTCGTCGACGACGGTCATGGTTCCTGTCGTGTAGCCGTCTGCGACGGACACACCAGTCCCGTCGTCACGGATGCGAGGCTCCGGCAGGGGCGCCACGGCGACCCAGTCCCGGCCGGCGAACCGGGCCGTCGAGATGCCGCAGTGGGTCAGCAGGGAGAACGGTTCCCCCGTCGCCGTCGCCGTCGCCGTCGCCGTTGTCGCAGTTCCGGTGGACGTCGAGGCGGTGCCCGGCGTCTGGGTCGGCGGGATCGCTCGAGGGACCGTGTCTGCGGACGAGCACCCAGTCAGCACGGCGAGTGCCACCACAGTCGAGAACCGCACGCCACGCACGCTGCCTCCCAGGTTCCTTGCACGCCCAAGTTTGCTCCCGCGCGGGCGTGCTGCGACGCACACGTGCTGATGGGCACCGGAAGCGGGGCTGGTTCCATCCTGCTCGGCCGTCCACCACCGCTCGTACTGACGTCCGGTGTCCATCGCCCGACTGCCGAGGTCAGCCGGCACGTCAGGCGATGTCGGCGAGCTTGGTGCGCAGGTGGAGCACGGCCTTGGTGTGCAGCTGGCAGATGCGGCTCTCGGTGACGCCCAGGACGCGGCCGATGTCGGCGAGCGTGAGGCCCTCGAAGTAGTAGAGCGAGACGACGACCTTCTCCCGCTCGGGCAGCTGCTCTACGGCGCGGGCCAGCAGCTGGCGGGCCTCGCCGTTCTCGGCCATCGCCTGCGGGTCGAGGGCACGGGTGTCCTGGAGCGTGTCGCCGAGGCGCGGCGAACCGCCGTCGTCGTCGGTGAGCAGCTCGTCCAGAGCGACGACGTTGACCAGGGACAGCTGACCGAGGAATTTGCGGATGTCCTCGACGTCCATCTCCATGGCGTCGGCGACCTCGTCGTCGGTCGGCGTCCGGTGCAGCCGGGCCTCGAGCTCGGCGACGGTGCGCTCGAACTGACGGGCCTTCATGCGCACCGACCGCGGGATCCAGTCGGTGTTGCGGAGCTCGTCGATGATCGCGCCGCGGATGCGGGCCATCGCGTAGCTCTCGAACTTGACCTCACGGGTCGGCTCGTAGCGGGTGATGGCGTCGATGAGGCCGAACGTGCCGTAGGAGACCAGGTCGGCCTGCTCGACGTGGCTGGGCAGACCGCTGCCCACCCGCCCGGCGACGTACTTGACCAGCGGCGCGTAGTGGAGGATCAGCCGATCGCGCAGGCCCGGGTCGCGGTCGGCCACGTACTGCGCCCACAGCTGCGCCACGAAGGCGTCGGTGTCATCGGCCGCCTCGTCGATCCGGTGGATCGTTGCCTCAGGCATGGTGGCCCTCCTCGCTCCCGCTGCGGGCTCGCGCCCCGTGGTTCCGCCTCATGGTGGCTGCCGCCCGACCCGTTCGCATCCAGCCGTCCGCTCAGGCTCGGGGGTGAGCTTGGGCGTGGACGGCGCGGAGCCGCTCGACGGTCACGTGCGTGTAGATCTGCGTCGTCGCGAGGCTAGCGTGGCCGAGCAGCTCCTGAACGGACCGGAGGTCCGCGCCGCCCTCCAGCACGTGGGTAGCCGCCGAGTGCCGCAGGCCGTGCGGGCCGATGTCGGGAGCTCCGGGTGCCGCTGCGACGGCCGCGTGCACGACGCGGCGGGCTTCGCGCGCGTCCAGCCGCCGCCCGCGGACGCCGAGCAGCAGCGCAGGGCCGGAGGAGGCGACCGCCAGCGCCGGCCGCCCGCGGGTCAGCCAGGCGTCGATCGCTGACTCGGCCGGGAGTCCGTAGGGCACGGTGCGCTCCTTGCGACCCTTGCCCAGGACCCGCAGCACCCGGCGGCTGCGGTCGACGTCGTCGATGTCCAGGCCGACGAGCTCGCTGACCCGGATCCCGCTGGCGTACAGCAGCTCTAATACGACCGCATCCCTCAGCCCCACCGGCTCCTCCGCCCCGGCGGCCGATTCGACGACCGCCCGGGCCTGGTCGGGAGCCAGTACGTCCGGCAGGGTGCGGTGAGCCTTCGGGCTGACCAGCCGGAGGCCGACGTCCTCGGTGGTGAGCTCGGCCCGGCGCAGCCAGCGGGTGAACGACCGCGCAGCCGCGGCGTGGCGAGCGGTGGTGGCGCGGCTGTGCCCCTTCGTGCGCCCCTGGGCCAGCCAGCTGCGCAGCACGGGCAGGTCGAGGTGGTGTGGCTGTTCACCGCCTCGGCGGGCGAGGTGGTCCAGCAGCCCGACGACGTCGGTGACGTAACCGCGGACGGTGTGCTCGGAGAGGTCCCGCTGGCTGCGGAGGTGGTCCTCGTAGCCGGCCAGGACCTCGGCCACAGCAGGGGGCAGGGCGGCGCGCGCGTCCGCTGTCCCCGTCGCCATGCGGAAACCGTCCGTCGGCGCACGCGACCGGTCAAGACGCCGCGCCGGGCCGGGCCCTGGCGCGTGTCGCCTCGACCGGGGGCGCGACGCGCCAGCCGGTACCGGTCCACTGGACGAGGTCGGCCAGTTCGAGGGCCGGCAGGACGCGCAGCACCTCGAGGACGTCGCAGCCGGCGACGGCGGCCAGCCGCTCGGGGCTCACGCCCACCCGCACGGGGCAGGCGTCGAGGATCCGGGCGGCGACGTCGGAGAGCCCGTCGCGCACCGATTCCGGGCGTGGCGCCGGATCGGCCAGGTCGGAGCCGATGCTCCCCACCTCCTCGATGACGTGCGCGGCGGAGGTGACCAGCCGGGCGCCCAGTCGCTCGTCGCGGAGCAGCTCGTGGCAACCGACGCTCATGGCACTGGTCACGGGGCCCGGGACGACCAGGACAGACCGGCCCAGGTCCTGCGCCCGCCGTGCGGTGGCCAGCGCTCCAGAACGCGCCGCCGCCTCGACGACGACGGTGCCGCGGGTCAGGGCGGCGATCAGCCGGTTGCGCACGAGGAAGCGGTGCCGCAGCGGCGCGGAGCCGGGCGGCCACTCGCTCAGCAGCAGACCGGTCTCGGCGATGCGGTGGAAGAGTGCGCCGTGCGCGGCCGGGTAGGGGCGGTCGACCCCGCAGGAGAGCACCGCGATCGTCGGCGCCACGGCGGCCAGCGCCCCGCGGTGCGCGGCGGCGTCGATGCCGAAGGCGCCGCCGGAGACGACCGTCCAGCCCCGCTCCCCGAGTTGGTGCCCCAGCTCGGCGGCGACGTGCTCCCCATAGGCCGTCGAGGCCCGCGATCCGACGACGGCCACCGAGCGGTCGGCCAACTCGTCGAGCCGGCCCGATCCGCGGACCCACAGCGCCAGCGGCGGCACCGGCGCCTTGGTCCGGTCGGACTGCCTCCGCCGATCCGCCGACTCCGCTGCGACCGCCAGCGTGAGCGCGTGCAATTGCAAGAAGGGCCACTCGTCGGCCTCGGGGGTCACCAGACGTGCTCCGCAACGCTCGGCCCGCTGCAGGTCGGCCTGGGTCGCGTCCTGCCCGGCCCGGGCCCCGACCAGGGAGCGCAGCGTGTCCGGTGCGGCTCCGCTGCGCAGCCGCTGCACCGCCGCTACCGGTCCGAGGTGGTCGACGTAGCGCCACAGGTCGACGGTGCCCGGCTCGACCGCGCGGCTGAGCCAGGCCCGTGCCCGGCGCACGCCCGGGTGGAGGGGATCGCCTCCCGCCGCGGCCGCATCCTCGAGGTCCTCGTCCAGCGTGGTCATGCCGCTGCCCGCTGCACGCGCATGCCGAGCGCCTCTGCGACCTCGTCGGCACCCGGCACCGTGCGTCCGGCGAGATCGGCCAGCGTCCATGCCACGCGCTGGACGCGGTCGAAGCCACGGACCGACAGCGCGCCCCGTTCCAGCGCCCGCTCCGCCAGGGCCAGCGACGCCCGAGGCAGGGCAAAGCGTTCGCGAAGGAGCCGGCCGGGCACCTGGCTGTTGAGGGCCAGCCCGGTGCCGGCCAACCGCTCCGCGGCCACCGCCCGCGCCTGCTGCACCCGACGGGCTACGACCTCGGTGGGCTCCGGGTCGCCCAGCCCGTCCAGCCAGGCCGCCCGCGTCACCGGTGGCAGCTCAACGCGCAGGTCGATGCGGTCGAGCAGCGGGCCGGACAGCCGGGACCGGTACCGCCGCCGTTCCACCGGGGAGCAGGTGCACGCCGTGTCGCCGGCCGCGCTGGCACAGGGACACGGGTTGGCGGCGAGGACCAGCAGCGCCCGGCAGGGGAAGGTGGCCGAGCCCGCGGCCCGGTGGATGGTGACCTGACCGCGCTCCAGGGGCTGACGCAAGGTGTCGAGCACCGCCCGGGGGAACTCGGGCGCCTCGTCCATGAACAGCACGCCGCGGTGCGCCCGGCACAGCGCGCCCGGGCGGATCTGACCGGAGCCACCGCCGATCAGCGCCGCCATGGTGGCCGAGTGGTGCGGCGCCTCGAACGGCGGCCGGGTGAGCAGGGGCGCCCCGGCCGGGAGGCTGCCGGCGATCGAGTGCACCGCGGTGACCTCCAGCGCACCCTCCTCGTCCAGCGAGGGCAGGAGCCCGGGCAACCGCTCGGCGAGCATGGTCTTGCCCGCGCCCGGAGGCCCGGCGAGGAAGAGGTGGTGACCGCCGGCCGCCGCCACCTCCACCGCCCGGCGCCCGGTGGTCTGCCCGACGACGTCGGCCAGGTCGGGGCCGTCCGGCGGCGCGGGCAGCGCGCCCCGGGCGTGCGGTCCGAGGCGGGTGCGGCCGGCCAGGTGGCCGACCAGCTGGGCGAGCGACCCGACCGCGAGCACCTCCACGCCCTCGACGAGTGCCGCCTCGTCGGCGTTGGCGGTGGGCACGACCACCTGGGGATGCCCGGCGCGCGCCGCGGCGAGGACGGCGGGCAGCACGCCGCGGATCGCGCGCACCGATCCGTCGAGGCCGAGCTCGCCGAGGAGCACCAGCCGCTCGACCGACTGCGCCGGCACCGCACCGGCGGCCGCCAGGACGGCGGCGGCCAGCGCGAGGTCGAAGCCACTGCCCTGCTTGGGCATCGACGCCGGCGAGAGGCCGATGGTGATCCGCCGCAACGGGAACTCACCGCCCGCGTTGACCACCGCAGCCCTGACGCGGTCCACCGACTGGCGCACCACGGCGTCGGGCAGCCCGACGAGCACCACGCCCGGCACCCCCGCCGCCATGTCCACCTCGACCTCGACGAGGGCACCGTGCACGCCGGCCAGGCCCACCGACCAGGTGCGCGCCAGCGTCACGTGAACGCCGCCCGGAGATGGGTGACCAGGGCCGGCCGCGCCGGGCGGACGAGCACGCCGACGACGTCGAACCGCAGATCCGGCGCGTGCTCGTCGTGGGCGGCCAGCCAGCGCTGCGCGAGCAGCCGGAGCCGCCGCTGCTTGGCGGGGGTCACCGCCTCGACGGGATGGCCGAAGCCGACGCCCCGCCGGGTCTTCACCTCGCAGAAGACGATCGCTGCGCCCTCGCGGGCGACGATGTCGAGCTCGCCGTCGCGGCAGCGCCAGTTGCGGTCGAGCAGGCGGAGGCCGGCGTCGGTCAGGTAGGCCGCGGCGATCCGCTCGCCGTGGGACCCGAGTTCGTTGCGTGTGGGCACGTGCCCACCGTGGGGCGACCGGCGGCCCACCACCAGCGCTTCCGAGCGGCTGTGGAGGGCCGGCCGAGCTGTGGACCGGCCCTCCACCTCCGTCGGTGGCGTGCGTCAGGCTGGGGGTGCACCGCCCTCGATCGACGTGGCGATGTCGCAGTCGACGGCACCGTCGAACCCGGAGCCGCCGTTGCAGATGTCCCGGGCGGGGGGAGGCAGCGGCACGGGCCCGGGAGCCGATCCCGGTGGGATCTCACCGGCGATGAAATCGTCCCCGGACCCGCCGTTGATGACGTCGGCGTCCGGACCACCGACGACCGTGTCCGCCCCAGAGCCGCCGTTGAGGACGTCGCGGCCGAAGCCCCCGACGATCATGTCGTCGCCGGAGCCCCCGTTCCCGACGTCGTTGCCGAAGGCGAGGGCGAGGAAGTCGTTCCCGCCGTCCCCGGAGACGACGTCGTTCCCCGGCCCGGCGAACACCTCGTCGTCGCCCGCCCCGGCCTTGACCACGTCGTTGCCGCCGGGCGCGTCCGGCTTGCCGAAGAAGCCCGTCGTGTCGGCGAAGATGACGTCGTCGCCCCCGAGGGCGTGGATGACGTCGTTGCCCAGGCCCGCACAGATGGCGTCCGGCCCGTTCGTGCCCCGCAGCACGTCACGCCCGTCGGTCCCGATGATGACGTTGTAGAAGCTGGGCAGATCCGGCGGAGCCCGCAGCCCGGGGACGGACCGGCGGCCGAGGCGCTCCCGGGCACCAGGACGGCTGCGATCAGGACGGGCAGGCCGAGCACACTCCGCATGAGACGCACAGAACACTCCCTTGGGCAGCCCCCCGCGACGGGCAACCTAGGAACGGCTCGCCGGAACCGCCCAGGGTCGAAACCCTCCGTCCCCGGCCGAAACGCGCGCCTCAGGTGCGTGGCGGGGTGTCCGGCAGCTCGAGGTCGGGCTTGTCGAGCTCCTCGACGTTCACGTCCTTGAACGTCAGCACCCGGACGTTGCGGACGAACCGGGCGGGCCGGTACATGTCCCACACCCAGGCGTCGGAGAGCTTCAGCTCGAAGTAGACCTCTCCCCCGGCCTCGCGGACCTGGAGGTCCACCGAGTTGGCCAGGTAGAACCGCCGCTCGGTCTCCACCACGTAGGTGAACTGGCGGACGATGTCCTTGTACTCGCGATAGAGCTGCAGCTCCATCTCGGTCTCGTACTTCTCGAGATCCTCGGTGCTCATCGGTCCTCGGTGCTCGTCGCTGGCTCGCAGGACACAGGGCGCATGGCCCCATCATCGTGCATGCCGCCGTCGCCCGGCAGCCGGTGGACCCGCCCGGCGTGCACGTCCCGCGCCCGGGCCACGTTGACGAAGCGCATCCGGTGCGCCGGGCAGGGCCCGTGCCGCTCCAGGGCGGCGGTGTGCACGTCGGTGATGTAGCCCTTGTGGCCGGCGAAGTCGTACTCCGGCCACCGCTCGTGCAGCTCCACCATCACGCGGTCCCGGGCCACCTTCGCCAGCACCGACGCCGCGGCGACGCACGCCGCCACCCGGTCGCCCTTCCACACGGCGAGGCCGGGCCGGGCGAGGCCCGGCACCGGGAAACCGTCGGTGAGCACGTAGTCGGGTTCGGGGTCCAGGGTGCAGACCGCCCGGCGCAGGGCTTCGAGGTTGGTGACGTGCATGCCGCGGGCGTCCAGCTCCTCTACCGGGATCTGCACGACCGACCAGGACACGGCCCGGTCGAGGATCTCGGCGTGGACGCGCTCGCGGGCGGCGGCGGTGAGCAGTTTCGAGTCGGCGAGTCCGGGCACCCGCCCCCGCTTCCCGGCGGGCAGCACGCAGGCGGCGGCGACCAGCGGCCCGGCGCACGCGCCGCGGCCGGCCTCGTCGGCACCGGCCACGGCCGAGAACCCGCGGCGGCGCAGCGAGCGCTCCATGTCCCAGAGCGCGTCGGGGCGCTGCTCGCCGGCGACCGGCCGGCGGCCGCGGGGCACCGGTGCGGCGGTGGAGTGAACGGGTCGAGCAGCCATCGGGCACCGACCCTACGACCCCGGGGAACGCATCCGGGGACCGGACACCGGCAGGCGCACGACACACGCAGGGCCGGCCCTGGGAAGGGCCGGCCCTGCGCGCGGAGGAACACTCGGAGGGGGCGCGAACGCCCCTGGACGTCACAGCTCGACGGGAACCTCGGGCTCCTCGGCGCGCACGGCGCCGTGGGCGCCGCAGCTGCACACCGGGTTGCGCGAGGACAGCACCAGGGAGACGGCGTGCGCACGGTCGCGGGCACCCAGCTTGCGCAGGATGGCCTTGACGTGGCTCTTGACGGTGTCCTCGCTGATGAACAGGTTCCGGCCGATCTGCCGGTTGGACTGGCCCTGCAGCAGCTCGTCCAGCACGTCCTGCTCACGCCGGGTGAGGGGCACCTCGGGCGTGAAGGGCTTGGCAGCAGGGGTGGCGGAGGGCTCGACCCGGCGGATCTGCGGGTCGACGACGGTCCGGCCGGCGCGGGCGGCCAGGATGGCCCAGCCCAGCAGGGTCGGCGACGTGTTGATCATGAGGTAGCCACCGACACCGGCGGCGAGCGCCTCGTTCACCACGGCCGGGTCCTCGGAGGTGGCCAGGGCGACGATGGCGACCCGGGGGAAGCGGCGGCGCAGGTCGCGGCAGGCGTTCAGGGTGGCGGCGCGGCCGGAGCCCAGCTCGACCACGACGGCGTCGGGACGGGCCGTCTCGGCCAGCGTCATCGCGCGGCGCAGCTCGCCGGGGGTGCCGACGGACTGCATGCCCGCGGTCTCGTTGATCATGCTGACCAGGCCACGACGCAGGACGGGCGCGTCGGCGAGGAGGAGCACGCGGGTGACCCCGCGGGCGGTGCTCGCCATAGGTGCAGACACAACAGACTCCGTTTCACTCCGAATTGCTTGCACAACCTCCATCGGACGGGTGAAACGATTACTTGAACACTTCGCCGACATTTTTCTGATTGGTTCCCGCGTCACCCATTCTTGCGACCCCCGTCACACGCGTAACGACAGCAATGCACCGACGGTCACCGTGCGGCCCATTCCGGAAATGGCGGTGGCGGAACGACGTCGGAGGCGCACCGTGGCACGGTGCGCCTCCGAGAGGAGAGGGACGGGTCAGCGACGCCGGTGCCGGCGCCAGGCCACGAGCGGCACGGCGCCGGCCAGACCCAGTGCGGAGGAGGCGACGACGTCGGGCCGCACGCCGGTCGCGCCACCCTCGACCCCCGCCGCTGCGGCTCCGACGTCCTGGATGTCGGGTGAGCCGACCAGCCCCCAGCGGCTCACCGGCCAGACGATGACCGCGGCCTTGCCGATGACGTCGTCCACCGCGATGGTGCCCGAGTAGCGATCGCCAATCTTCGCCTTGGAGTCCGCCGAGGCCGAGCGATGGTCGCCCATGACCCACAGCCGCCCCTCGGGCACGGTCACCGGGCCGAAGCCCCGCAACTCGATGGGGGTGTTCTCGAAGATGTAGGGCTCGTCGAGCGGTTCCCCGTCGACGGTCACCCGGCCCTCGACGTCACAGCACTCCACCGTCTGCCCACCCACGGCGATCACCCGCTTGACGTAGTCGTCCTCGCTGGGCGGGGCGACGCCCACGGTGCGGCCGAGCCACAGCATGGCGCCGGTGAACCAGTTCGCGGGCTCGGCGACCGAGACCTCCGGGCTCCACGTGTCCGGCCCTTCGAACACGACGACGTCGCCGGGTTGAGGTTCCCCGAACCAGTACGGGACCTTGTTCACCAGCACCCGGTCACCGGTGCAGCCCGGGCAGCCGTGCAGGGTCTGCTCCATCGACCCGGACGGGATGAAGAACGCCTGCACGAAGAAGGTCTTGACCACCAGGGCGAGCACGAAGGCCACGACGAGCAGCACCGGCAGCTCGCGCAGCAGCGAGCCCTTCTTCGCGTCGGCACGGCGGTTCCGGCGCGCCGCACGGCCCGCCGGCTCGTCCGCCTGCTCGTCCGCCGCACCGGTACGGGCATCGCGCTGCGGGTCGGGCTCCCCCGGATCGACGTCGGCGGGCCCCCCGGGCCGTTGGCTGCTCATCAGGAGCAGCGTACGGCGCGGAGGGCCCGCCGGAGACGCAGACGGGCGGAGCAGCCGCCCGGGATGTCAGCGCGGGTCAGCGCGTGACGACCTCGCGCTTCTCCTTGATCTTGGCGGCCTTGCCGCGGAGCTCGCGCAGGTAGTACAGCTTGGCGCGACGGACGTCACCGCGGGTGAGGACCTCGATCTTCTCCACCACCGGCGTGTGCACCGGGAAGGTGCGCTCCACGCCGACGCCGAAGCTGACCTTGCGGACGGTGAAGGTCTCGCGGATGCCGCCGCCCTGGCGGCGGATGATGACGCCCTGGAAGACCTGGATGCGCGAGCGGTTCCCCTCGACCACGCGGACGTGCACCTTGACGGTGTCACCCGGGCGGAACGTCGGGATGTCGTCGCGCAACGAATCGGCGTCGAGTGCGTCCAGGGTGTTCATCTCGGCAGTCCTCATGTTCTGGCAGTGGCTCGTAGGCGGTGCGGACAGCGGAGCGCCCCGGCTGTCCGTTCCCGGGAGCTGCGGGGCTCCTCGGCGGAACTCCCCCGTCGGCCCAGCCGACGGTGCGCAGCAGTCCTCTACTATGCCACATCCTCAGCTGACGATGCGCGGCACCCCGGTCCACCGACCGGTGAGCAGCGCCGGGAGCAGCCCGGCCAGCTCGCGCGGGGCGAACTCCTCGGTGGTGGCCGCGATCTCGTCGGCCGTCCACCAGCGGTGCGGCTCGTCGCCCAGCACCTCGAGCTCCGTGCGGCCTCGCGCGTCGACCTGGTGCACGACGTCCCGGAGCACGAAGTACGTCTCGCGGTTGTCGTAGTCGACGCCGTCGAAGGGACCCACGAAGCGCCGGAACCACACCGGCCCCTCCAGCGCGGCCGGGTCGGCCTCCAGGCCGATCTCCTCGGCGAGCTCCCGCACCGCGGCGGTGCGCAGCGACTCGCCCGCCTCCACGCCCCCGCCGGGGGTGTACCAGAACAGGACGTCGCCGGGCGGCACGTCGAGGGCGGTCAGCCGGGAGCCGAGCAGCAGGACGCGGCCGGCAGGGTCCAGGACGACGACGCGGGCCGACGGCCGCACCAGCGCCTTGCCGGGCACGCCGCTCAGCGACCCTCGAGCGCCGCGCGGTCGACGTCGCCCAGCGCGCCGTCGGGCAGCGCCGCCAGCAGGTCGGGACGGCGCTCCGCGGTGCGCCGCAGGGACTCGGCGCGGCGCCAGCGGTCGATCGCGGCGTGGTCCCCGGACAGCAGCACGGTGGGCACCTCGTGACCCCGCCAGGTGGCCGGCCGGGTGTAGGAGGGCCCTTCGAGCAGGCCGTCGGCGTGCGAGTCGAACTCCACCGACTCGCGGTTGCCCACGACGCCGGGGAGCAGCCGGGTGACCGCCTCCACCATGACCAGCACGGCCGACTCCCCGCCGGCCAGCACGTAGTCGCCGATCGAGACCTCGGACACCGGCCCGGCGTCGGCGGCCCAGTCGGCGACCCGCTGGTCGATGCCCTCGTACCGGCCGCAGGCGAACACCAGCCCGGGCTCCGCCGCCCACTCCGCCGCCAGCGCCTGGGTGAACGGGCGACCGGCCGGGGTGGGGACGACCAGGCGGGTGCCCGGCGGCCGCACCGCCTCCAGGGCCAGCGCCCACGGCTCGGGCTTCATCACCATGCCGGGGCCGCCGCCGTACGGGGCGTCGTCGACGGTGCGGTGCACGTCGTCGGTCCACTGCCGCAGGTCGTGCACCCCGATGCTGACCAGGCCACGTTCGGCGGCCTTGCCCAGCAGCGACTGGCGCAGCGGCGCCAGGTACTCGGGGAAGATCGTGACGACGTCGATGCGGAAGGCGCCGCTCACAGGTCGAGCAGCCCCTCGGGCGGGTCGACGACGAGGTAGCCGCCGGCCACGTCGACCATCGGCACGATCGCCGCGACGAATGGGATCAGCGCCTCACCGCCCTCGGCGCGGCGCACCACGAGGAGGTCCTGCGCCTCGTGCCGGACGCCGGTGACCTGCCCGATCACCGAGTCGTCGGGCAGCCGCGCGCTCAGGCCGACCAGCTGGTGGTCGTAGAACGAATCGGGCTCCTCGATCTCGGGGAGCTCTGCCACCGGCACCAGCAGCATGGTGTTGCGCAGCGAGTCGACGGTCTCGCGGGACTCGTAGACCTCCCCGGAGGGGGCGGCCAGCTGGAGCAGCAGGGTGCCGCTGTGCCAGCGCTTGTCGACGACGGTCAGCGGGCCTCGCTCGGCCGGGTCGGTGCGCAGCACGGTGCCCGGTGCGAAGCGGAGGTCGGGGTCGTCGGTGCGGACCTCGACGGTCGCCAACCCACGGACACCGTGGGGCCGGCCGATGCGGCCGACCACCACGGTGTCGTCGTCGTGCGGGGTTCCCGGCATGGGTGGGCTCGGGTGGGTGGGAGGCAGTGCTCAGCGCCCGTCGGTGTCGACGACGTCGACCCGCAGGCCGCGTCCACCGACACCGGTCATCACCTGGCGCAGCGCCTTGGCGGTACGACCGCCGCGGCCGATGACCTTGCCGAGGTCGTCCGGGTGCACCCGGATCTCGAGGGTCTTGCCACGACGGTTGGTGAGCAGGTCGACCGCCACGTCCTCCGGGTGGTCGACGATGCCCTTGACCAGGTGCTCGAGCGCGTCTTCGAGCACGTCTTACTCGGCGGTCTTCTCGGCCGGGACGGCGTCCGCGCCCTCGGGCGCGGGAGCCGGGGCGTCGACGATGGCGGCCTCGACGTCGGTGGCCTCTGCAGCAGGAGCCTCGGCGGCGGGTGCCTCGTCGGCAGCGGCGGCCTTCTTCGGCGCCGCCTTCTTCTTGGCGGTCGTCGCGTCGGTGGTCGGCTCGTCCATACCGGAGCGGACGGCAGCCTCGTAGAGGGCCTTCTTGTCCGGCTTGGGCTCGGCGACCCGCATGGGCGGCGGCGCGGCCTCGCCCTTGAACTTCTGCCAGTCGCCGGTCACCCGGAGGATGGCGGTGACGGCCTCGGTCGGCTGCGCGCCGACACCGAGCCAGTAGGCGGCGCGCTCGGCGTCGACCTCGATGAAGGAGGGGTCCTCCTTCGGGTGGTACTTGCCGATCGTCTCGATCGAACGGCCGTCACGCTTGGTGCGGGCGTCGGCGACGACGATGCGGTAGTACGGCGCGCGCATCTTGCCCAGGCGCATGAGCTTGATCTTGGTGGCCACGGTGTGTGGTGTTCTCCTCGAACGCTGTGTGGTTGCTCGCCGGCCGGACGCGTGGGGGTACGCCGGGGCGGAGCGATGGACACGGCCGGAAACGGTGAGAGGGCCGCCACCGCCGTGTTCGAGCGCCCATGATGCCAGATCGCGGACGGGGCGCCGTCGCCAGCACCGGCCGACGCCGTCCTCCCTCACCGCAGCGCGTCCTCCCCCACCGCGCACCGTGAGGGAGGACGCGCTGGGATCAGGTCACCTGATCCCAGCCCGGGTTGTGATCAGCCGCGGGTGGCGGCCAGCACGCGGGCGCCGGCCTCAGCGACCAGCACCTCCTCGCGCTCGCCGGTCCTGCGGTCGCGCACCTCGATGACGCCCTCGGCCAGGCCCCGGCCGACGGTGACGATGGTGGGCATCCCGAGCAGCTCGGCGTCCTTGAACTTCACGCCGGGGCTGACCTTGGGCCGGTCGTCGTAGAGCACCGTCAGTCCGGCGGCCACCAGCTCGGCGGCCAGCGCCTCAGCGGCCTCGAAGACGGCGGCGTCCTTGCCCGTGGCGACGACGTGCACGTCGGCCGGGGCGACCTCGCGCGGCCAGACCAGGCCCAGCTCGTCGTGGGTGGACTCGGCGATCGCAGCGACGGCACGGGAGACCCCGATGCCGTAGGAGCCCATGGTGACCGTGACGAGCTTGCCGTTCTCGTCGAGCACCGTGAGGTCCAGCGCCTCGGCGTACTTGCGGCCGAGCTGGAAGATGTGGCCCATCTCGACGCCGCGGGCGAGCTCCAGCGGGCCGGAGCCGTCGGGCGCGGGATCGCCGGGCAGCACCTCGGCGGCCTCGATGACGCCGTCCCAGGTGAAGTCGCGGCCGGCGACGAGGTCGAAGACGTGCTTGCCCGCCTCGTTGGCGCCGGTGATCCACCGGGTGCCGGCGACCACGCGCGGGTCGACCAGGTAGCGGATCTTCGACTCGCTCTCCGCACCCAGCACCTGCGGGCCGATGTAGCCCTTCACCAGCGCCGGATTGCCCGCGAAGTCGGTGAACGGCTCGACCTCGGCCGGGGCGAACTGGGCCTCGAGGCGCTTGGCGTCGACGTCCCGGTCTCCGGGCAGGCCGATGACCAGCGGCTCGCGGGTGCCGTCGGGGTGCACGAGGGTGACGACGACGTTCTTCAGCGTCGAGGCGGCGGTGTAGCCGGCGTCGGGGAACAACTGCTGCGCGACCGCGACCAGCGTCTCGATGGTCGGGGTGTCGGGGGTGTCCTCGACGTGCGCCTCGGGCAGCCCGTCGAACGGGATCTCGTCGGGGACGACGGTGGTGACCGCCTCGACGTTGGCCGCGTAGCCCCCGGGCGAGCGGACGAAGGTGTCCTCGCCGATCGCGGTCGGGTGCAGGAACTCCTCGCTCCTGGAGCCGCCCATCGCACCCGACATCGCCGAGACGATCACGTACTCCAGCCCCAGCCGGTCGAAGATCCGGATGTAGGCGTCGCGATGCAGGGCGTAGCTCTTGTCCAGGCCCGCGTCGTCGACGTCGAAGGAGTAGCTGTCCTTCATGGTGAACTCGCGGCCGCGGAACAGCCCCGCGCGGGGCCGAGCCTCGTCCCGGAACTTGGTCTGGATCTGGTACAGCGAGACCGGCAGGTCCTTGTAGGAGCCGTAGAGGTCCTTCACCAGGAGCGTGAACATCTCCTCGTGCGTAGGGCCGAGCAGGAAGTCGTTGCCGCGACGGTCCTGCAGGCGGAAGAGGTTGGGGCCGTACTCCGTCCACCGGCCGGTCGCCTCGTACGGCTCACGGGGCAGCAGCGAGGGGAAGGCCACCTCCTGGGCGCCCATCGCGTCCATCTCCTCGCGGATGATGCGCTCGACGTTGCGGAAGACCCGGTAGCCCAGCGGCAGCCAGGTGAACCCGCCCGGCGCGGCCCGCCGGATGTAGCCGCCACGGGCCAGGAGGCGGTGGCTGGCGACCTCGGCGTCGGCCGGGTCGTCACGCAGGGTCCGCAGGAACAGGGTCGACATCCGGAGCAGCACGGGTCGAGTCTCCCAGGCCCCGCCACCGCGAATCCGTCCCCCTGCGCGGCGGCCGACCGGCGTCATCCGGCAGGGCGGGCCGGCGAGCTCCCCGATCCGCGCGAACAGCTGCTGCGCGAGCACCTCGGTGTCCTCGAAGACGACCTCGGACCGCAGCACGTCCTCCAG
Source organism: Blastococcus goldschmidtiae (assembly GCF_031845325.1). Taxonomy (NCBI): domain Bacteria; kingdom Bacillati; phylum Actinomycetota; class Actinomycetes; order Geodermatophilales; family Geodermatophilaceae; genus Blastococcus; species Blastococcus goldschmidtiae. Next base: position 55,130 of record NZ_JAVREI010000011.1, read on the forward strand.
GGACCACCAGCCGAATGGGTGCTCGGGTTCGGCCAGCGGCTCGATGCTCTCGGCGATCGCCACGAAGACGTGGTCGACGTGGACGTGGTCCCTGGCCTCGTGCCTGTCGGGCGGCACCGGCAGCTCGGTGATCCACCACGGTTGCTCCATGACCGGGTGCGGATAGCTCGGCGGCAGCTCGGCCGACGGCGGGCGGACGGGGCGCACCCGGAGGCCGGTCTCCTCAAGCACCTCACGCCACGCTGCGTGCGCGGCCGTCTCGTCGTCCTCGACGTGCCCACCGGGGATCATCGCCATCGACAACCGCGGGTGAGCGATCATCCCCAGCCGCCAGGCCCCCTCCACTCGCGCGAACACGAACACCGACGACGTGCCGTGCTTCAGCATCCGCCGCGGTGGTCAGGCGACGACGCGGCCGCGCAGCACCGTCCGCTGCGGCGTCTGCAACGTGCCCAGGTCGGCGCGAGGGTCGTTCGCGTAGACGACGACGTCGGCGACGGCGCCCTCCTCGATACCGCGCAGCCCGAGCCACTCGCGCGCCTTCCACGAGCCGGCCGCCAGCGCGTCCTCGGCCGGGATGCCCGCCTCGCACAGCGCGCGGATCTCGTCGGCGATGACGCCGTGGTCGATGCCGCCACCGGCGTCGGTGCCGGCGAACACCGGCACGCCGGCCTCGAAGGCGGCCCGCACGACGGCGCCGGAGTTCGCGTACAGCCGCCGCATCGTGCTCGCGTAGGTGGGGAACTTGTTCTCCCCCGCCGCGGCGAACCCGGGGAAGTTCTCCACGTTGACCAGCGTCGGCACGACGGCGGTGCCGCGGGCGGCCATCTCGCCGATGAGCTCCTCGGTCAGGCCGGTGCCGTGCTCGATGCAGTCGATGCCGGCCGCGATGAGCGCCGGGAGCGCGTCGGTGCCGAACGTGTGCGCGGTGACCCGCGCGCCCTCCTCGTGGGCCGCCGCGATCGCCGCGGCCACCACGTCGGCGGGCCACTCGGGGGCGAGGTCGCCGACCGAGCGGTCGATCCAGTCGCCCACCAGCTTGACCCAGCCGTCGCCCCGCCGGGCCTGCACGCGGGTCTGCTCGACGAGGTCCTCGGGCTCGATCTCGATGCCCAGTCCCGGGATGTAGCGGCGGGTGCGGGCGATGTGCCGCCCGGCGCGGATGATCGTCGGCAGGTCCGGGTCGTCGTCCAGCGCCCGCGTGTCCACGGGCGACCCGCAGTCGCGCAGCGCCAGCACCCCGGCGTCCCGCTCGGTGAGCGCCTGGGCGCGGGCCTCGGTGAGGTCCTCCGCGTGCCCGCCGCCGCGCAGGATGCCGACGTGGCAGTGGGCGTCGACCAGCCCGGGGACCAGCCAGCCGCCCCGGCTCACCGTCTCCGCACCCGGCACCGGCTCGAAGGTGAACCGGCCCTCGCGCACCCAGACGTCGCGGTGCTCACCGGCGGGCAGCACCACACCGGACAGGTGCAGCGGGGGCAGCGGCTCGCTCACCGCCCGTTGCCGTCCTTGAACTGGTCGAAGTTCAGCTTGGTGAGGTCCGGCATCCCCTGGCCCGGGGGCAGGTTCGGCATCCCGCCGGGGAGGCCGCCGAAGGGGTTGCCGGCGCCCGGAGGCAGCCCGGGCGCCCCGACCGGCCGGCGGGCGGGACCGCCCTTGCCCTTGCCGCCCTTGCCCTTCTTGCCCTTCTTCGACTGCGCCTGCATCTGCCGGCCGCGGGCCTTCTTCGACATCGGCCCCATGCCGGGCATGCCCATGCTGCCGGCCATCTGCCCCATCATCTTCTGCGCCTGCGCGAAGCGTTCCAGCAGGCTGTTGACCTCGCTGACGGTCACGCCGGAGCCGTTGGCGATGCGCACCCGCCGCGAGGCGTTGATGATCTTGGAGTTGACCCGCTCCTGCGGCGTCATCGACCGGATGATCGCCGTCGTCCGGTCCAGGTCGCGGTCGTCGACCTGCTTGAGCTGCTCCTTCATCTGCCCGGCACCGGGCAGCATGCCGAGCAGGTTGGCGATCGGCCCCATCTTCCGGATGGCCAGCATCTGCTCGAGGAAGTCCTCGAGGGTGAACCCCTCGCGAGAGGCGAGCTTGCCCGCCATGCGCTCGGCCTGATCGGCGTCGAACGTCTTCTCGGCCTGCTCGATCAGCGTGAGGACGTCGCCCATGCCGAGGATGCGCGAGGCCATCCGCTCGGGGTGGAAGACGTCGAAGTCGGTCAGCTTCTCGCCGGTGGAGGCGAACATGATCGGCTGCCCGGTCACGTGCCGGACCGACAACGCCGCACCACCGCGGGCGTCGCCGTCGAGCTTGGTGAGGACGACGCCGCTGAAGCCGACCCCGTCCTGGAACGCCTGCGCCGTGGTCACGGCGTCCTGACCGATCATCGCGTCGACGACGAACAGCGTCTCGTCCGGCTGCACGGCGTCGCGGATGTCCGCGGCCTGCTGCATCAGCTCCGCGTCGATGCCCAGCCGCCCGGCGGTGTCGACGACGACGACGTCGTGCATGGTGCGACGGGCGTGGTCGATCGAGTCGCGGGCCACCTGCACCGGGTTGCCGACCCCGTTGCCCGGCTCCGGGGCGTAGACGTCGACCCCCGCCTGGCCGGCGACGATGGACAGCTGGTTGACCGCGTTGGGGCGCTGCAGGTCGCAGGCCACGAGCAGCGGGGTGTGCCCCTGCTCCTTGAGCCAGCGGCCGAGCTTGCCGGCGAGGGTGGTCTTACCGGCACCCTGCAGACCGGCCAGCATGATCACCGTCGGCGACTGCTTGGCCAGCCGGATGCGGCGGGTCTCTCCGCCGAGGATCCCGATGAGCTCCTCGTTGACGATCTTGATGACCTGCTGCGCCGGGTTGAGGGCCTGGGAGACCTCCGAGCCGCGGGCGCGCTGCTTCACGGCATCGATGAAGGCCCGCACGGCAGGCAGGGCGACATCGGCCTCGAGCAGCGCGATGCGGATCTCGCGCGCGGTGGCGTCGATGTCGGCGTCGGTCAGCCGACCCTTGCCCCGCAGGCCGGTGAAGACCTTGTCCAGGCGGTCGGAGAGGGTCTCGAACACAACACGTCCTCAGCAGTCACGGGCGCGAGACACGTCGCGCCGTCCGTCCCGAGGGTATCGACGGACTAGGCGGCGTGCGTCAGGCCCGACCCGACGAGGTCCCCGACGGGGACACCGGTGACCAGCGCGGCACCGCAGTCCACGCAGGCCCACTCCGGGCACAGCCCGCCGTCCTCGGTGTGCCCGTCGATGCACGACGGCTGCACGAACTCGCGCTCGTCGCCGCAGTCGGAGCAGTGCCAGAACTGGCTGTCCACGCCGCGTCCTTCCCCCGGTGGGACCGTTCCGTCCCGCTCGGTGCCGACCGTCGCACGTGCCACCGACAGGTTTCCGCACGCGCGGCGGCGTGTCGCCGGCCCGCGGGTCAGGGGGCCCCGGTCCGCGGCGCCTCGACCGCCGGGCGCATCGCCCCGGTCAGCGCGGCGTCCACCCGCTGCCGCTGCTCCGGGTCGACGGGGTCGCCGGAGGGGTTGCACACGTAGAAGCAGTCGACCGCGTCCGCGCCGAGGGTCTCGATGCGGGCCGAGGTGACGTCGAGCCCCTCCCCCGCGATCGCCGCCGTCAGCCGGTACAGCAGCCCGGCGCGGTCACCGGCCCGGACCTCGACGATGCCGGTCGCCGCACCGCTGACCTCGCTGTTGTGCCAGGAGATCCGCGGCGGCGCGGACCGCACCCCGTCCTCGCGGTAGTCGACCTCCCGCTGCCGGAGGCGGCCGGCCAGCGGCAGGCTGCCCTCCAGCGCGGCACGCACGCCGTCTGCCAGGATCTCCGGGACGGGGGCCCGGCCGAACCGGGGCCGCACGGCGAACACGCTCACGGCGTAGGAGTCCGCCACGGTGATCTTCGCCGCCCGCACGTCCAGCTGGTTGAGCGCGAGCACGCCGGCGCAGGTGCTCAGCAGACCCGGCCGGTCGGGCGCTCCGATGGTCACCTGCTGACCGTCGGCCACGTCCTCGATCCCGACGGTCACCCGGCCGGTCCACCCGAGGACGTCGGGCATGGTGGCGGTCGCCTGCGGGGTGACGGGGTGCAGCACCGGGCTGGCCTCGCCGGTGGGGGTCCCGGCGAGCTTGCCCTGCACCCGAGCCACCAGCGCCGCCACGAGGTGGGCCTTCCACGGGGACCAGGCCGAGGTGCTCGTGGCGGCGCCGTCGGCCTGCGCCAGCGCGTGCAGGAGCTGGAGGACGGCGGTGTCGGCGCCGATGGTGGCCGCCACCCGGTCGATCGTCGCGGGGTCGTCGATGTCGCGGCGGGTCGCGGTCGCCGGGAGCAGGAGGTGGTGGCGCACCAGCGTGGCGATCACCGCCACGTCGGCCTCGGCGAAGCCCATGCGGGTCACGATGGCGGCGGCGATCGGCTCCCCGACCTCGCTATGGTCGCCGGGCCAGCCCTTGCCGATGTCGTGCAGCAGCGCAGCCACCAGCAGCAGGTCGGGGCGGTCGACGTCCCGGGTCAGCTCCGCCGCGGCGGCCGCGGCCTCGACCAGGTGGCGGTCCACGGTGAACCGGTGCCACGGGTGGCGCTGCGGCAGCGAACGGACGCGGTCCCACTCCGGGATCAGGCGGGACAGCAGGCCCTCCTGGTCCAGCTGCTCGAGCACCGGGACGGCGGAGCGGCCGCTGGCCAGCAGGCGCAGGAACGACCAGCGCACCTCCGGCGGCCAGGGCTCGGGCAGCTGCTGGCTGTGCACGGCGAGCACCTTGAGCGTGTAGGGCGACAGCAGCAGGTCCACCCGGGCCGCAGCGGCCGCGGCCCGCAGGAGCAGGCCCGGATCGGCGGCCGGGCGGGCGTCGCGGGCGAGCACGACCTCGTCGCCCTGGCGGACGACGCCGTCGGCCAGTGGCTCGCGGCGCACCCGCCGGTACCGGCTCCGGGGAGGCCGGACGAGGGCCGCCTCGACGCGCCGCCACGTCTCGTCGGCGACGAAGGCCAGCCGGCGACCGGCCAGGCTCACCTCGCGCAGGAGCGCGTCCTCCCCGGACAGGCCGAGGGCGACGGCGACGGGCCGCTGCTCCTGGCGCACCAGGACGTCGGTGGGCCGGCCGCTGCGCCGCCGGAGCTCGTCGCGCACGTCGAGCAGGAAGGAGTAGGCGGCCTCGACCTCCGACGTGGGCTCGTCGGCGAGCTGCGCGGCGGCCACGGCCCGCAGCACCTGGCCCTCGCGCAGCCCGCCGTAGGCCTCCTTGAGGTCGGGTTCGAGCAGGAACGCCAGCTCGCCGGCCTGGCGTGCGCGCCCGCGTCGCAGGTCGCGCAGCGCCGGCAGCAGCCGGGAGCCCGTCTGTCGCCAGCTGCTCAGCGTGGCGGTGCGCAGCCGGCCGGCCAGTTCGGGGTCGCCGGCCACGAGCCGGGCGTCCAGCAGTCCGAGCCCGGCCTTGACGTCGCTGGAGGCGACCGACACGGCCTCGGGCACCGAGCGCACGGAGTGGTCCAGCCGCAGCCCCGCGTCCCAGACGGGGTACCAGAGCGCGTCGGCGAGGGCGGCGATCTCGGGGCGGCCGTCGTGGACGAGCACCAGGTCCAGGTCGCCGTAGGGCGGCAGCTCCCGGCGCCCGAGGCTGCCCACCGCCATGAGCGCCAGCCCGTCGGTACCGGTCCGGGGAGGGGAGCCGCCGCGACGCGGCAGCGGCGGCGGGGTGCCGGCGACTGCGTCGTCCAGCAGCCCGGCGAGCCAGGCGTCGACGGCCCGCACGCGCTCCGCGCGGGTCAGTCCTGGCAGCGCCTCGGTGTCCAGCACGCGTTCCCCTCCGGTGACGGCCTCGCCCAGGTGGTGCGTCGGCCGGGGCGGTGGCAGAAGGACCCCCTGCCCCCCACAGCTCGCACGCTCGCCGTGGGCCCCTGCAGGGGGCCGGGGTCCTTCTACAGAGCGTCGTCCCCGCGCTCGCCGGTGCGGACGCGCACGATCTCGTCGATGGTGGTCACCCACACCTTGCCGTCGCCGATCTGCCCGGTCGAGGCGGCCTCCACGACGGCGTCCACCACGCGGGCGGCGTCCAGCTCGCTGACGACGACCTCGATGCGGACCTTCGGCACGAAGTCCACCTGGTACTCCGCGCCGCGGTAGACCTCGGTGTGACCGCGCTGGCGGCCGAAGCCCTGGACCTCGCTCACGGTGAGACCGGCGACGCCGATCAGCTCCAGAGCGTTCTTGACGTCGTCGAGCTTGAAGGGCTTGACGATCGCGGTGACGAGCTTCATGCCATGGTCCTCTCGGTGTTGCGGGCCAGACCGTCGGTGGACGTGGCACGCGCCTGGCCGGCCAGTGGTGCGGTGGAGCCGCTGCTGCCGAGCGAGGCGAAGTCGTAGCCCGACTCCGCGTGCACGACGGTGTCGATGCCGGTGACCTCGTCATCCTCGCTGATCCGGAAGCCGATCGTCTTCTGGATCACCCAGCCGATGATCAGCGTCGCCACGAAGGAGAACGCGAGCACCGCGACGGCGCCGACGACCTGGCGCCAGAGCTGGTCGACGCCTCCACCGTAGAAGAGGCCGTCGATGCCCGACGGGGCGGCCGCGGAGCCGAGGAAGCCGATGGCGATGGTCCCCCACAGGCCACCGACGAGGTGCACGCCGACGACGTCGAGGGAGTCGTCGTAGCCGAGCTTGTACTTCAGGCCCACGGCCAGCGCGCACAGGGCGCCGGCGATGACGCCGATGAGGATCGCGCCGATGGGCGTGACCGCGTTGCAGGCCGGGGTGATGGCGACCAGGCCCGCGACCACGCCGGAGGCGCCACCCAGCGACGTGGAGTGGCCGTCGCGCATCTTCTCGACGAGCAGCCAGCCGAGGATGGCGGCACCGGTCGCGACCAGGGTGTTGACCCAGGCCACCGACGCGGTGTTGTTCGCGGCGAGCGCGGAGCCGGCGTTGAAGCCGAACCAGCCGAACCACAGCAGCCCGGCACCGATCATGACCAGGGGCAGGTTGTGCGGGCGCATCGCCTCGCGGCCGAACCCGCGGCGCTTCCCGAGCACGAGGGCCAGCGCCAGGCCGGCCGCACCGGCGTTGATGTGCACCGCGGTGCCACCGGCGAAGTCGAGGGCCGCCAGGTCGTTGGCGATCCAGCCGCCCACCACGTCGTCGGCGTCGAACGCGAACACCCAGTGCGCGACGGGGAAGTAGACGATGGTCGCCCAGACGCCGGCGAACACCATCCAGGAGCCGAACTTCGCCCGGTCGGCGATGGCGCCGGAGATCAGGGCCACGGTGATGATGGCGAAGACGGCCTGGAAGCCGACGAACGCCATGACCGGCAGCCCACCGTCGGTGCTGGTGGTGTCCTCCATCAGCCCGTTCAGCCCCAAGAACTCACCCGGGTTGCCGAGGATCCCGGCGCCGCCGACGCTGTCGCCGAACGCGATCGAATAGCCGTAGAGCACCCAGAGCACGCTGATCAGCGCCAGCGCCCCGAAGCTCATCATCATCATGTTCAGCACGCTCTTCGCACGGACCATGCCGCCGTAGAAGAACGCGAGGCCTGGGGTCATCAGCAGCACGAGCGCCGCGCTGGTGAGGATCCAGGCGGTGTCGCCGGTGTTGACCACGGCAACCTCCTGTGGGGGTCGTCGGCCGGGCGGCCGGTCGGTGGCGCCGGTCCCTGCGGGGTGAGGGCGACGTGGCGTTCACCGTGCCGGGGACGTGTTTCTGCCGGCAGCGCGCCGCTGTTTCGCGGCGGTGAACTCCGCACCGCGTGTCGGCCCCCCACGTTGCGGGCGTGTTGCGCGCACCCCCTCGGGGGGACCTCAGCCGACGAGGACACGGGTCGGCTTCCGCCCCCGGTCCGCTCCTCGCTCGCTGGCGCTCGCTGCGATGCACCCGCCGGCGTCAGCCAACGAGGGCACGGGTCGGCTTCCGCCCCCGGTCCGCTCCTCGCTCGCTGGCGCTCGCTGCGATGCTCCCGCCGGCGTCAGCCGACGAGGGCACGGGTCGGCTTCCGCCCCCGGTCCGCTCCTCGCTCGCTGGCGCTCGCTGCGATGCTCCCGCCGGCGTCAGCCGACGATCGCCTCCGCGAAGGCCCGCGGCTCGAACGGCGCCAGGTCGTCGGCCCCCTCCCCCAGTCCGATCAGCTTGACCGGGATGCCCAGCTCCTGCTGCACGCGGACGACGATGCCGCCCTTCGCGGTGCCGTCGAGCTTGGTGAGCACCACGCCGGTCACCTCGACGGCCTCGGTGAACACCCGCGCCTGGACGACGCCGTTCTGCCCGGTCGTGGCGTCCAGCACCAGCAGCACCTCGGTGACCGGCGCCTGCTTCTCCACGACCCGCTTCACCTTGCCGAGCTCGTCCATCAGCCCCGACTTGGTGTGCAGCCGGCCCGCCGTGTCGACGACGACGGTGTCCGCTTCGGCCTCCATGCCGGTGCGCACGGCCTCGAACGCGACCGACGCCGGGTCGCCGCCCTCCCTGCCGCGCACGGTGAGCACGCCGACCCGCTCGCCCCACGTCTCCAGCTGGTCGGCGGCCGCGGCGCGGAAGGTGTCGGCCGCACCGAGGATCACGCTCTTGCCGTCGCCCACCAGCGCCCGGGCGATCTTGCCGACCGTCGTCGTCTTGCCGGCGCCGTTGACCCCCACGACCAGCACCACGCCGGGGCGTCCCTCGTGCCGGTCGGTGCCCAGGGTGCGGTCCAGCTCGGGCCCGAGGACGGCGGTGAGCTCGTCGACGACCAGCTCCCGCAGCTCGGTGGCCGACGCGGTCGCCAAGACCATCGACTGCGTGCGCAGGCGCTGCACGATCTGCGTGGTGGCCGCGATGCCGATGTCGGCGGCGAGGAGGGTCTCCTCGATCTCCTCCCAGTCGTCCTCGGTCAGCTTCTCGCGGGCCAGGACGGTGAGCAGGCCGCGCCCCAGGGAGGACTGCGAGCGCGCCAGCCGGGAGCGCAGCCGCACGAGCCGGCCGGCCGACGGCGGCGGCGTCTCGAAGACCAGGCCCGGCTCGGCCTGCGCCGGCGGCAGCTCGACCGTCTCGGGGGGAAGGCCCAGGCCGGACGCGGTCGAGCCCGTGCGGGCGGGTGGCGCCTCGGTGTCCGCCGGCCGCGGGCGGGTCAGCGTGGTGCCGGCGGCGGCGTCGTCGTCGAGGCGGGTGGTGCGCCGCCCCGCGTTGACGAGCAGGCCGATCCCGGCGATCAGCGCGACGACGAGGATCCCGATCGCGATCAGCACGAATTCCATACCGCGAGTCTTCCAGTCCTGACCGGCACCGCCGAGGCGGCTCCCGGCCCCGGGCGGCTCCCAGCTCGGTAGGCCAGGCTGGACCCCATGCAGCCGACCCGACCGAGCTCGCCCGCCCTCCTGCTCGGCCCCCTCCTGCGGCACGTCGACCCGGTCTCGGCGACCGTCTGGGTGGAGACCGACCGGCCCTGCGAGGTCGACGTCCTGGGTCGCAGCGCACGCACCTTCCGCGTCGCCGGCCACCACTACGCGCTGGTCGTCGTGGAGGGCCTGGAGCCGGGCAGCACCACGCCCTACGAGGTCCGGCTCGACGACGTCCGGGTCTGGCCGCCGCAGGGCTCGGAGTTCCCGGCCAGCCGGATCCGGACGCCGGGGGGTCCCGGCCCCTTCCGGCTGGCGTTCGGCTCCTGCCGCTACGCCAGCCCGCGCACGGTCGAGGAGAGCGAGGGCATCCCGCCCGACGCGCTCGACCTCTACGCCCAGCGGATCGTCGCGCAGCCCGAGGACCGGTGGCCCGACGCCCTGGTGCTCCTGGGCGACCAGGTCTACGCCGACGAGCTCACGGAGCACACGACGTCGCTGCTCCACCGCCGGCGCGACCGGCACGCCCAGCACCAGTCGCCGGACGACCAGGTCGCGGACTTCGAGGAGTACACCCGACTCTACTACGAGTCGTGGCAGGACCCCCAGGTGCGGTGGCTGCTGTCGACGATCCCGTCGTCGATGATCTTCGACGACCACGAGATGATCGACGACTGGAACACCTCGGCGGCCTGGCGGGCGACGGCCTCGCAGGAGCCCTGGTGGCAGGGCCGGATCACCGGCGGGCTGGTCAGCTACTGGGTCTACCAGCACCTGGGCAACCTCAGCCCGCAGGAGCTGGCGGCGAACGAGACCTGGCAGGCGATCCGGGACCTGAGCGCCGACGACCCCCTCCGCGACGCCGAGCCGCTGCTGCGCGGGATGGCCGAGCTGGCCGACGCCGAGCCCGCGACCATCCGGTGGAGCTACGTGCGGCACTGGGGCGACGCGCGGCTGATCATGATCGACAGCCGGGCCGGCCGCGTCCTGGAGGAGCAGCACCGCCGGATGCTCGACGAGGACGAGTTCGCCTGGGTCGAGGCCGCGATGCGCCGCGCCGTCGACGAGGGCGTCGAGCACCTGATCGTCGGCACCTCGCTGCCCTGGCTGCTGCCGCACGCCATCCACAACATCGAGCGGTGGAACGAGACGCTCAACATCCGGCACCACACCCGCTGGCGCGGCCGGCTCTCCGAGAAGATCCGGCAGGCCGCCGACCTGGAGCACTGGTCGGCGTTCGGCCACTCCTTCGAGCGGCTGGGTGCGGCGCTGACGGCGGTCGCCCGGGGCGAGCACGGCCGGGCGCCGGCCACGGCACTGGTCCTCTCCGGCGACGTCCACCACGCCTACGCCGCCGAGCTGGTGCGTCCGGGCGGCCTGAAGGCCCGGGTGCACCAGCTCACCGTCTCACCGCTGCACAACCAGGCGCCGCACCCGATCCGCATCGGCTTCAAGATCGGCTGGAGCCGGGCCGCGCGTCGCTGGACCGCGCGCCTGGCACGCCTGGCCAAGTCCGAGCCCACGGCACTGCAGTGGGACAAGCAGGCCGGCCCGTTCTTCGGCAACCAGATCGGTGAGCTGGTGCTGGACGGCCGGGAGGCGCGTTTCCTGCTGTCGGTCTCGGAGATCGGCGACGAGTCCCTGCGCGAGGTGCTCGACGCCCGGTTGTCCGATGCCTGAGAAGCTGGCGCGGTGACCGACGCATTCGGCATCCGACCCGCACCCGGGCCCGACCAGCCGCCCATCCCCGTCCGGCTGGTCACCTTCAACACCCACCACGGGGTCGGGGACGACGACCGGCACGACCTGCCGCGGCTGGCCAAGGTGCTGGCCGACGCCGACGCCGACGTCATCTGCCTGCAGGAGGTCGACCGCTGGTTCGGCGAGCGCAGTGAGGACGTCGACCAGGCGCTGCTGCTCTCCCGCGCGCTGGACATGCAGCTGGCCTGGGGGCCGGCCATCGACGAGCCGCACCCGGGCGACCGGCCGCGCCGCCAGTACGGCAACGCGCTGCTCTCCCGGCTGCCGATCCTGATCAGCGACGTCCACCGGCTGCCCGGCACGGGCGAGCCCCGTAGCGCCCTGCGCACCATGCTCGAGCTCGACGGCGGGACCCTGTGGGTGACCGCCACGCACCTGACCACCCGGTCGGCCGCCGAACGGGCCGATCAGGTCGGCGCCCTCGCCGCGCTGCACACCGCGGAGATGGCGTCCGGCGTGCTCGTGGGTGACTTCAACGCCCGGCCCGACGCTCCGGAGCTGCACCCGCTGCGGGAGCGCTTCACCGATGCCTGGGAGCTGGCCGAGGACCGCGGCGACCAGGCCGGCTGGCGCTTCTGGCAGCGGGACGAGGGGCACACCCACCCGGCGCACTCGCCGCACCGGCGCATCGACCAGGCCTGGGTCTCCTCCGGCGTCACGGTCGCCGCGGCGCGGGTCCTCGATGCCGACGGGGCGTCGGACCACCTGCCGTTCGTGGTCGACCTGCGGATCCCCTCCGGCGTCTGAGACCCGTGCCTGCGCTCGTCGCCGGGGACGATCCACTGGCGCGCACCGTCAGCGGGACGTTCTACCGCGCCGTGGACCCGGCCCACCGCGCGGCCGCGCTCGCCGGCTCGCGGTCGGCCGGCCGCTACTCCCCGGCGGACGTACCGACGCTGTACCTCAGCGCATCGCGGGAGGGTGTCGCCGCCGCGATGCTCGCCCACACCGGTGCGCGGATCCCGGCGCTGGACGTGCCGGCGTTCGCGGTGGCGGCCGACCGGATCGTCGACCTGCGCGCGCACGAGGCGCTGCGGTCGGCCGGCATCGATCCCGCGGACGCCGCCGCCGACTGGCAGGAGATCGTCGCGGCCGGCGGCTCGCCCCCGTCGTGGCGGGTCCGCGAGGCGCTCGAACGGCGGGGCGCGCACGGCCTGATCGATCCGTCGCGCAGGCAGCCGCACCTCTGGCACCTCGTGCTCTTCCGGTGGAACGGCCCGGTCGCGCCCAGCGTCCGCGAGATCCCGGACTGACGGCCGGTGGTGCGCACGCGCCGCCGTCAGGTGCCGGCGCCACCCGCCTCGGCGTCGTCCCAGCCGGCCGGCAGCCGCGGCACGCCCCACGCCGGGTCGGGACGCCAGCTGTCCCAGTCCTCCCCGAACGGCAGCTCGTTCGCCTCGAGCCGGCGGATGACGTCGGCCGCCTCCGCGCGCACGCGCTCCCCGGTCACCGCGTCGAAGATCCCGCGGTCCACGAGCTGGTCGAACTCGTCGGCGTCCTTCCACCACCAGACCCGGTCGGGCGTGGCGACGACATCGAGCGCCAGGTCCATCGACTCGATCCCGATGGCCGTCCGGCGGAACGGGCGCTGCAGGTTGACGTACCAGCCGTACCGCTCGCCGGTCGGCAGCCAGCTGGCCCACACCGCGTGCCAGTCGCCGGGCCGGAGGATCCACAGGCACGAGACGTCCCACACGTGGTCCACGTGGACCCAGTCGCCGCGTTCGAGCAGATCGATGACCCTGGCCGTCCGTTCCCCGGGATCCTCCCGGTGCGGCGGGGTCATGGGCACCTTCCGCACCGTGCCGGCCGGGAGCCAGAACAGCATGCGGTCCGGCGAGTCCTCCACGACGACGAGCGGGCGGGCCGCCCAGACGCGGTCCCGCCAGACCTCCTGGTGCACGACGACGTCCCCGGGTGCCCATGTCATCGGCCGATCCTGGCAGCACCGGGGCCGGATCAGGCGGCCGGGAGCTCCCGCAGCCGCTGGCTGATCACCCCGGTGATGCCGTCGCCGCGCATGCTCACGCCGTAGAGCGCGTCGGCGATCTCCATCGTCCGCTTCTGGTGGGTGATGACGATCAGCTGCGAGGTCGACCGCAGCTGCTCGACCAGCGTGAGCAGCCGGCCCAGGTTGACGTCGTCCAGCGCCGCCTCGACCTCGTCGAGGACGTAGAACGGCGAGGGCCGGGCGCGGAAGATCGCCACGAGCAGCGCGACGGCGGTCAGGGACCGCTCGCCACCGGAGAGCAGGGAGAGCCGCTTGACCTTCTTGCCCGGCGGGCGCGCCTCGACCTCGATGCCGGTGGTGAGCATGCTGTCGGGCTCGGTGAGCACGAGCCGGCCCTGCCCGCCCGGGAACAGCGTGGCGAAGACGCCCTCGAACTCCCGGGCGACGTCGGCGAAGGCCGCGGCGAAGACGTCGTGGATCCGGTTGTCCACCTCGCGGACGACGGTGAGCAGGTCGCGGCGGGTGCTCTTGAGGTCCTCGAGCTGGGTGGCGAGGAACGTGTGCCGCTCCTCGAGCGCCGCGAACTCCTCCAGGGCGAGCGGGTTGACCTTGCCCAGCGTGGCCAGGTCGCGCTCGGCGCGGGCCGCGCGCCGCTCCTGCACGGCCCGGTCGTAGGGGCTGGGCGCCGGAGGCTCCTCGCCGGCGGCCTCCGCCGCGGCCTCCTCGGCCGGGGACGGCGGAACGGGGGCGGCCGGCCCGTACTCGGCGACCAGCGTCGGCAGGTCGACGCCGTACTCCTCGGCGGCCCGGCCCTCGAGCGCCTCGATGCGCAGCCGCTGCTCGGCCCGTGCGACCTCGTCGCGGTGCACCTCGTCGGTGAGCCGGTCCAGCTCGGCGGTCGCGGCACGCACCCGCCCGCGGACCTCGAGCAGCTCGGCCTCGGCAGCCGCCCGGCCGGTGGCGAGCGCGTCCCGCTCGGCGGCCGCCCGCGCCAGTGACGCGGTCAGGGCGACCAGCGCCCGCTCGGCATCGGCACGGACCCGCTCGGCCACGGCGGCGCCGCGCCGGCGCGCGGCCCGGGCCTCGGCCGCGCGTTCGCGGGCGGCGCGTTCCTGCCGGGCCTGGCGGCGCAGCGACTCCGCGCGGCCCTGCAGGGCCCGCGCGCGCTCCTCGGCGGTGCGCACCGCGAGCCGGGCCTCGGTCTCCCCCTGCCGGGCCGCCGCGACCTCGGCGCGCAGCTGGTCGCGCTCCTCGGTGGGCGGCTCCTCCTCGACCGGCGCCGCCTCGGCCTCGGCGAGCCTGGACTCCAGGCCGCCGAGCGCGAGCTGCGCCGCCTCCAGCGCCCCCTCGGCGCGGACCCGTGCGCTCTCGTGCCGCTCGGCCTCGGCGGCCGCCGAGCGCGCAGCGGCACCCAGCTCGGCCAGCTCCGCGGCCACCTTCGACCGGCCGCGATCGGCCGCCTGCCGCGCCGCCTGGGTCTCGTCCACCTCGGCGGAGCGGGCGCGGGCGGCGTCCCGCGCGGCCGCCAGCTCGTCGGCGAGACCGGCGGCGCGCTCGATCGCGGCGCGCAGCTCGCGCTCGGCGTCGTCGACCCGGGCGCGGACCTCCAGGTTGGACGGCGCATCCCGCTGACCTCCCTGCGCCCAGTCGGCGCCGAGCAGGTCGCCCTCGGCGGTGACGGCGCGGATCCGCGGGTGGGTGCCGACCAGCTCGACCGCCGCGGCGAGGTCGGGGACGACGGCCACCCGCTCGAGGGTGCGGGCCAGCGCGGGCCGCAGCTCCTCCGGTGCCTCCACCACGTCCAGCGCCCAGCGGGCACCGGCCGGCAGCTCCGGCCAGCCGTCCCGGGGCACCGGCGGCAGTCCGCCGGTGACGAGCAGCCCCGTCCGGCCTCCTTCGGTGGCGCTCAGGTGGGTCAGGGCGGCGGCGGCGTCGGCCACCCCCGCCACGACGACGGCGTCGGCCATCCCGCCCAGCGCGGCGGCCAGCGCCACCTCGTCGCCGGGGTGGACGGTGAGCCGCTCGGCGACCGGCCCCAGGACGCCGGGCAGCCCGGCCCCCAGCACGGCGGCCGCGCCGTCGGCCGGGGTGAGGCCGAGGGCCAGGGCGTCGCGACGGGCCTGCCAGGACGCGCGGTCGCGCTCGGCGGCGCGCTCGGCGGCGGTCAGCTCGGTGACCGCGGTGGCGGCGGCGGCGTGCGCGGCGACGGCGTCCTGGTGCGCGGTGACCAGGGCGACGTCGGCGTCCTCCTGCTCGGCCACCCCGGCGCGCCGGTCGGCGAGCCGGTCCGCTGCGGCCTCGGCGCGCTCGGTGGCCTCGGCCGCGGCCAGGGCCAGACGCTCGATCTCGGCCTGTCCCGCGGTGACCCGGGAGCGCGCGGCCGCGACCTCGCCGGAGAGCCGGGCCAGCCCTTCGCGGCGGTCGGCCAGCGCACGCGCAGCGGTGACCCAGGCCGCCTCCGCCTCGGCGAGCGCGGACTCCAGCCGGCCGCGCTCCGCGACGACGCCGCCCAGCCGGCTCCGCTCGGCCTCCAGGCCGGCGGCCAGCTCGGCCTCGTTCGCGGCGACGCGGTCGGACTCGGCGTCCAGCTGGTCGGGATCGCGTCCCGCCGTCGCGGCCGGACCGGCGGCCGAGAGGTGACGGGACCGCTCGGCGGCCAGCGAGGCCACGCCACGGAACCGCTCGGTCAGGGCGGAGAGCCGGTACCAGGTGTCCGAGGCCGCGGCGAGCCTCGGTGCGCTCTCCGCCAGGCCCGACTCGAGCTCGGCCTCGCGCCGGGAGACGATCGAGAGGATCTGCTCGACCTCCGAGCGGCGCGCGCGGGCGGCGTCCTCGTCGGCGACGTCCTTGTCGAGGGCGTCGCGCAGCTGCACGAGGTCGTCGGCGAGCAGCCGGAGCCGGGCGTCGCGGAGGTCGGCCTGCACGCCGGCGGCGCGCCGGGCGACCTCCGCCTGCCGGCCCAACGGCTTGAGCTGGCGGCGCAGCTCGGCGGTGAGGTCGGCCAGCCGGTCGAGGTTGGCCTGCATCCCGTCGAGCTTGCGGAGCGCCTTCTCCTTGCGCTTGCGGTGCTTGAGGACGCCGGCGGCCTCCTCGATGAAGGCGCGGCGGTCCTCGGGACGGCCGGACAGGACGGCGTCGAGCTGGCCCTGGCCGACGATGACGTGCATCTCGCGGCCGATTCCCGAGTCGCTGAGCAGCTCCTGCACGTCGAGCAGCCGCACCTTGTCGCCGTTGATCTCGTACTCGCTCTCCCCGGAGCGGTACATGCGGCGGGTGATCGAGACCTCGGTGTACGCGATCGGCAGCGCGCCGTCGGTGTTGTCGATGGTCAGCGTCACCTCGGCGCGGCCCAGCGCCGGCCGCCCGGCGGTGCCGGCGAAGATGACGTCCTCCATCTTGCCGCCGCGCAGGCTCTTCGCGCCCTGCTCGCCGAGGACCCAGGCGATGGCGTCGACGACGTTGGACTTGCCCGACCCGTTGGGGCCGACGACGGCGGTGATGCCGGGCTCCAGCCGGAGCGTCGTCGCGGACGCGAAGGACTTGAAGCCCTTGAGCGTCAGGCTGGAGAGGTGCACGGGACGGGGAGCTTACTGTCGCCGGCCGCCCGGCAGGGGCAGATCGTGACCGGTGGTGCGGGTGTGACGGCTCAGGCGAGAGCGGGCTCGCTCGAGCCGGTCAGCGAGAGCAACTCGTGGGCGATGGCGGCGTCGCGCTGCGATCGCAGCTCCTCCAGCTCCAGCTCCAGCCGCCGCACCTTCGCGCGGAGGACGGCGTTCTCCTCGACCATGCGCAGCTGCGCGGGGGCGACGACGTGACCGAACAGGGCCTTGGCCATGGCTGGAACGGCCTTTCAGACAGCGAGAGGGTGAGCCGGCGCCCCGGACTGCGGTCGGCGCGGCTGTGGTATTGCCAGGGTGACAGGCCCGCAGACGCAGGTCAACGGCGACGATGCTCGCTCACCGTGTCCGGGGGATGTCGTTTTCGTCACTCTGCGGTGAAGCTCAGGGCCGGCGCGCCGAGGCCGACGACGCCCGAGGGCGGGGCTGGCAGACCGGGCAGCTGTAGCTGGAGCGGTTCATGAACGACTCGCGGCGGATCGGCGTCCCGCAGCGGGGGCAGGGCCGGTCGAGCTGCCCGTAGACGGCGAGGAAGCGGGAGAAGTAGCCGCTCTGCCCGTTGACGTCCACGTAGAGCGAGTCGAAGGACGTGCCGCCCTGGGCCAGCGCCTCCCCCAGCACGTCCCGGACCCCCTCGAGGAGATCGGCGACCTGGGCGCGGGTGAGCTTGTCGGTGGGCCGGGCCCCGTGCAGCCGCGCCCGCCACAGCGCCTCGTCGGCGTAGATGTTGCCGACGCCGCCGATCAGGGTCTGGTCGAGCAGGGCGCGCTTGACCTCGGTGCGCCGGCGGCGGAGCGCCGCGGAGAAGGCGTCCACGTCGAAGGCCTCGTCGAGCGGGTCGATCGCGATGTGCGCCAGGCGCGGCGGCACGGAGTCCCCCGCGCCCAGCTCCTCCACCGCGAGCCCGCCGAACGTGCGCTGGTCGACGAAGCGCAGCTCGCGGCCGCGGTCGGTGAAGGTGAACCGGGCGCGCAGGTGGGTCTCGTCGGGCGCGGACGGCTTCTCGACCAGCAGCTGCCCGCTCATGCCCAGGTGGGCGACGAGCGCACGCCCGGTCGGCGCGCCTCCGGGCTCGGCGACGGGCAGCCAGAGGTACTTGCCGCGGCGGTGGGCGGCAGTCAGCGTCCGGCCGGTCAGCGCCTGGACGAAGGAGTCGGCGCCCTCGAGGTGCCGGCGGATCGCGCGCGGGTGGTGCACCTGCACGGAGGCCACCGTACGACCGGCGACCCACTGCTCCAGACCCCGCCGTACGACCTCGACCTCGGGAAGTTCGGGCACGGGGTCAGGCCTCGGTGGACAGCGCTCGCCAGGCCACCTCGGCGGCCTCCTGCTCGGCCGCCTTCTTGGTGCGCCCCCGGCCCCGGCCCCGGACGGTGCCGGCCAGCAGGACGGCGGCGGTGAAGGTCTTCGCGTGGTCGGGACCCTCGTCCTGGGTCTCGTAGCTCGGGGCGCCCAGACCGAGCGCCGCACCGAGCTCCTGGAGGCTGGTCTTCCAGTCCAGGCCGGCGCCGCGGGTCGCGGACTCGACCAGCAGCGGGTCGAACAACCGGTGCACGAGGGCCGAGGCGGTGTCCAGCCCGCAGCCGAGGTGCACCGCGCCGATCAGCGCCTCGACCGCGTCGGCGAGGATCGAGTCCTTCTCGCGGCCCCCCGTGGTCTCCTCGCCACGACCGAGGAGCAGGTGCGGTCCGACTCCGCCGTCGCCGAGCCGCCGGGCCACGCCGGCCAGCGAGGTCATGTTCACGACCGAGGCGCGCAGCTTGGCCAGCTGCCCCTCGGGCAGGTCCGGCTGGCTGCGGTAGAGCTCGTCGGTCACGACGAGGCCGAGCACCGAGTCGCCGAGGAACTCGAGGCGCTCGTTGGTCGGCAGACCGCCGTTCTCGTACGCGAACGACCGGTGGGTCAGGGCCAGGTCGAGCAGCCCGTCGGGCAGCTCCACGCCGAGGGCGGCCCGCGCCCACGCGGCGGCGCGCGCGGCGTGCTCCGGGCCGCCCGGGGGACGGCCGGCGGTGCTCCCCTGCTCGGGGTGCGTCACAGCGGCCGCCCTCCTCCCGGCGATGCGGTCGTCGATCAGACCGACAGGACCTGACGGCCGGCGTGCTGACCGCAGTTCGGGCAGGCGATGTGCGGCGGCTTGAGCTCACCGCAGGCGCGGTTGGGGCAGGGCGCGAGCGTGGGGGCGACGGCCTTCCACTGCGAGCGGCGCATGCGGGTGTTGGCGCGGGACATCTTCCGCTTCGGGACGGCCATCAGTTCTCCTTGGTGGTGTCGTCACCGGGGGTGTCCGGTGAGGAGGCGAATCGATCGGCGAGGCCGGCCCAGCGCGGGTCGGTGATCTCGTGGGTGTGGTCGGCGGGCAGGTCGTCGAGCCGCTGCCCGCAGTCGACGCACAGCCCGGCGCAGTCCTCGGTGCACACCGGCGAGAGCGGCAGGCTGAGGACGACGGTGTCGCGGGCCAGGGGCTCGAGGTCGAGGAAGTCGCCGTCGACGAGGCGGACCTCGTCCTCCTCGCTGGTCGCCTCGGTCGTGCTGCCCTCGTAGGCGTAGAGCTCCTGGACGTCGAGGGTGAGCGTGTCCTCGATCGGCTCGAGGCAGCGGGCGCAGGAACCGACGAGCGGCACCTGGATCTCCCCGGAGACCAGCACGCCCTCCATCACCGACTCCAGGCGCAGCCGCAGGTGCACGTCGGCGCCGGCCGGCACGCCGATGAGCTCGACCTTCCACTCCTCGGGAGCGGACGCCGTGCGCTCGAGCTCCTGCATCGCGCCCGCACGCCGACCGAGCTCCCGGAGGTCGAGCCGCCAGGGGTTGGCGGAGGGACGCCGGCCCGAGGTGCGGGCGGCGTCACGGCGGGGCGCAGGAGCGGCAGGCATGTCAGTACTCGCGGTAGGTAGTGGGGAGGGGCCCGACCCGGGGCGGAACCACCGGGACTCGAACCGAGACGCCAGCCTACCCGACCGGCGACAGCACGCAGGGGCCGGTGAGGGGACCCCCCTGCGACAGGGCGCGGGACGCGGGACTACAGCCGCATGACCGCCGCGACGGCCAGCCAGAACAGATCGCGCCGGGCGGACGACGTCTGCCACTGGCGGCTGTCCCACACCTCTCCGCTGACGTCGTCGCCGGCGTAGAGGTACTGGCCGAACGTCACCGACCGGTGACGGGCGACCGCGAAGAAGGCCGCGGCCTCCATCTCCACCGTCAGGCACCCCTCGGCCCGGCGTGCGGCGATCTTGGCCTGGGTCTCCCGGTAGGGGGCATCCGTCGTCCACGTCTTCCCCACGACGTGCGGGATGTCGCGCTCCGCCAGCACTGCGGAGAGGACGGCGGTCACGGCCGGGTCCGCGGCCACCTCCCGGCTGGCCGGGAGGTAGTGGTACGAGGTCCCCTCGTCCCGGACCGCCGAATCCGGGACGACGACGTGCCCCAGTGCCAGACCGGGGATCACCGCGCCCGCACCGCCGCAGGCCACGAACGTGCGGCAGCCGGTCGCGATCATCTCCTCGAGGACACCGCTGGTGAGCGGGGCACCGACCCCGGGGTGGAAGACCCCGACGTGGCCCCCCTCGACGGGCAGGCGGTACAGGCGGTGCACACCGCTCTCCCACGTCGTCTCGGCCACGACGTCGGCGCGGCCGTCCCCGCAGACCTCGTCGATCACGTCGCGGAAGAAGCACACCACCGCACGCTCGGGCACCTCCCCGGTGGTGACGGCGGGCGAGGGGTCGAACAGGGCAGGCGACTGCCCGTCGAACTCCGCGAGCGGGAGGTCGGGGGCCACGCCAGCTACTCGCGCAGGGTGGTGCGGGCCTTCTCCACCGAGCGCAGCATCCGCTCGAGCGTCGTGCCGAAGTCGGCCAGCCGGGTGTCGACGTACTCGTCGACCTCGACGCGCATGCGCGCGGCCTCGGTGTGCGCCTGGGCGCCGAGCTCGTCGGCCCGGTCCACCGCGGTGCGGTAGACCTCGGTCTCGGTGATGAGCCGCTCGTGCTCGGCCTGCGCCTCGGCGATCATCGCCTCGCGCCTGCGCCGGCCGTCGGCGATCAGCGCCTCGGCCTCGCCCTCGGCGATCAGCGCCTCGGCGTCGGCCTGCGCCTGGGCGAGGAGCTCGTCCCGCTGCCGGCGCGCGGTGCCCAGCAGCTCGTCGCGCTGCCGCCGCCCCGCCTCGAGCAGCCGCTCGGCCTCCTCGCGGGTGCGGGTGGTCACCCGCTCCGCCTCGGCCTGGGCCTGCTGCAGGATCTCGGTGCGCTGCTCGACGATGGCGCCGGCGGCCTGCACGTCCTCGGGCAGGGACTCCCGCAGGTCGTCGAGGAGATCCAGGACGTGGTCGCGCGGGACCATGCAGGAGCTCGACATGGGGACGCTGCGGGCGTTCTCGATGACGGTGGTGAGCTCGTCGACGGTCTCGTAGAGGCGGTAGACGACCTCGGTGGTGTTCATGCGCCCAGGGCGCGTCACGCTTCCTCCTCGCTGGCACTCGTCGTCCGCGTGCCGGGGCGTGCTGCGCTCATGCGTGACCTCGCGAGCTCGGTCACGACGCCCCCTCGCGGCCGGCCCGCGCGCGCAGCCGGTCGTTCACGACCTTCGGCACCAGCCGCGACACGTCGCCACCGAAGGTCGCGATCTGCTTGACCAGGCTCGAGGACAGGTGGCCCACCTGCGGGGCGGTCGGGACGAACAGGGTCTCGATGGCGGCCAGCTCGCGGTTCATCTGCGCCATCTGCAACTCGTACTCGAAGTCGCTGACCGCGCGCAGGCCCTTGACGATCACGGGGATGTCGTGGGCGCCGCAGTAGTCGACCAGCAGGCCGGAGAAGCTGTCGACGGTGACGTTCGGCAGGTGGCCGACGGCCTCGCGCAGCAGCTCCATGCGCTCCTCGACCGGGAAGAACCCCGCCTTGCCCGGGTTCACCAGCACCGCGACGACGAGTTCGTCGTACAGCGCCGCGGCGCGGTCGATGACGTCGACGTGGCCGTTGGTGACCGGGTCGAACGATCCGGGGCACACGGCGCGTCTCACGACAGCCGACCGTACCGGAGCAGGGCCTCCCCGTAGCGCCGATCGCGCACTCCGGTTAGGGGTGTCGGCCATTCCCAGGGCTCGTCACGTCGGCCGCGCTCGACGACCAGCACCGCGTCGGGCGCCAGCCAGCCGCCCGAGACCAGCGATCCGAGGACCGCGAGCACCTCCTCGGCCGGCGTCGCGTACGGCGGATCGGCGAGGACGAGGTCGAAGCGCTCCGGCGGTGGGCCGGCGACGACGGTGGGCACGGAGCCGGCCTGCACCCGGCCACCGGGGAGTCCGACGGTCGAGAGGTTGGCGCGCAGGACCGGCAGCACCCCGCCGCCGTTCTCCACGAA
This sequence comes from Blastococcus goldschmidtiae, assembly GCF_031845325.1. Lineage (NCBI taxonomy): Bacteria > Bacillati > Actinomycetota > Actinomycetes > Geodermatophilales > Geodermatophilaceae > Blastococcus > Blastococcus goldschmidtiae. Next base: position 77,124 of record NZ_JAVREI010000011.1, read on the forward strand.
CAGGACCGAGCGCGCTCCGCGGCTCAGCGCCTCGAGGCCGAGCGCGCCGGAGCCGGCGTAGAGGTCCAGGACGGCAGCCCCCTCCAGCTCCAGCATCGCGCCGAGGCTGTTGAACAGCGCTCCCCGGGCCTTGTCGCCGGTCGGCCGCACCCCCGCGCGCGGGACGGCCAGCCGCCGCCCCCCGGCGAGCCCGGAGATCACACGGGTCATGACGTCGTCCGATCGGAACGGCCCTCGTGCAGGGGCCCGCCGCGAGCCTGCGAGTGGCGGGGGGCACGGGGGTCCTTCTTCATGCCTTCTCCAGCCATTCGGCGCGCTCGTCGGTGGCCAGCGCGGCGACCTCGGCGGCGAGCCCGGGGTGGTCGGCGAGGCCGCGGTCGGTGCCGAGGAGGGCGGTGGCCTCGGTGCGGGCGGAGCTGATGAGCTCCTCGTCCTCCAGCAGGGAGAGCAGCCGGATGCCCGAGCGCCGGCCGGACTGGGCCGCACCCAGCACGTCCCCCTCCCGGCGGGTCTCCAGGTCCAGCCGGGCCAGCTCGAACCCGTCGGAGGTCGCGGCGACGGCGTCCAGCCGCTGGCCGGTCGGGGACGAGGTGGGCGCCTCGGTGACCAGCAGGCAGAGGCCCGGGTGCGCACCCCGGGCGACGCGGCCGCGCAGCTGGTGCAGCTGGCTGACCCCGAACCGGTCGGCGTCCATGACCACCATGACGGTGGCGTTGGGCACGTCGACCCCGACCTCGACGACGGTGGTGGCCACCAGCACCTGGGTCTCACCGGCGGCGAAGGCGCGCATGCTGGCGTCCTTCTCCTCCGGTGTCATCCGGCCGTGCAGGACGTCCAGCCGCAGCCCGGCCAGCGGACCGCTGCGGAGGAGCTCGGCGACGTCGAGGACGGCCAGCGGTGGACGGCGGTCGGTGCGTGCGCCGTCGTCCTCGGCCGGGGCGCCGTCGGCGTCCTCGGGCTCGTCCTCGCCGGGGACGTCGCCGATGCGCGGGCAGACGACGTAGGCCTGCCGCCCGGCGCCGACCTCCTCGCGCAGCCGCGCCCACGCGCGGTCGACCCAGCCGGGCTTCTCCACCGCCGGCACGACGGAGCTGGAGACGCCGCCGCGGCCGCTGGGCAGCTGCCGCAGCGTGGAGATCTCCAGGTCGCCGTAGACGGTCATGGCGACGGTGCGCGGGATCGGGGTGGCGGTCATGACCAGCACGTGCGGCGGACGGCTGCCCTTGGCCCGCAGCGCGTCGCGCTGCTCGACGCCGAAGCGGTGCTGCTCGTCGACGACGACCAGACCGAGGTCGGCGAACTCGACGGTCTGCTGCAGCAGCGCGTGCGTGCCGATCACGATGCCGGCGCTGCCGTCGGCGACCTCGGTCAGCGCCTGCCGCCTCGCCGCCGCCTTGAGCGAGCCGGTGAGCAGGGTGACCCGGGTGCCGGCGGGGTCGCCGTCCAGCTCGCCGGCGCGGCCGAGAGATCCCAGCAGCTGGCGGATGCCGCGGGCGTGCTGGGCGGCGAGCACCTCGGTCGGCGCGAGCAGCGCGGCCTGGCCGCCGGCGTCGACCACCTGGGCCATCGCCCGCAGCGCCACCACCGTCTTGCCGGAGCCGACCTCGCCCTGCAGCAGCCGGTGCATCGGCTGGTCCCGGTCGAGCTCGGCGGCGAGCTCCTCCCCCACCTCGCGCTGCCCCTCGGTGAGCGCGAAGGGCAGGGCGGCGTCGACGGCGTCGAGCAGCCCACCGGACCGGCGCGGCCGCGCGATGCCGGGCTCGAGCGCGGCCGCGCGGCGCCGGGCGGCGAGGGTGAGCTGCAGGACCAGCGCCTCGTCCCACTTCAGCCGGGACGCCGCGCGCTCGACGTCCTCCATCGTGGTGGGCCGGTGGATGTCCAGCAGCGCGTCGGGCAGCGGGAGCAGCCCGTGGCGGGACCGGATCTCCTCGGGCAGCGGGTCGACGACGATGTCGCCCAGCTCTCCGGACGCGCCCAGCAGCAGCTTCACCGACTTCTGGATCACCCAGCTGGAGACGTCCTTGCTGGCCGGGTAGATCGGCACCAGGGCCCGCGCCCAGTCGTCCTCGTCGTCGGCCCCGTCCAGCAGGTGCATGTCGGGGTGCGCGAACTGCTTCTCGCCGCGCCACTCCCCCACGGTGCCGGCGAACATGCCCCAGGCGCCGGGCTTCAGCTGCGCGTGCCGGTGGTTGAAGAACACCAGCTTCATGCGCCCGCTGCCGTCACCGACCACCACCTCGGTGAGCGAACCCCGCCGGTTGCGCATCGGCCGGGTGCTCACGCTCCGGACCTGGGCCAGCACGGTCACCCGATCGCCCACCTGGACGTCGGCGAGGTCGGCCTGCTCGCCGCGGCTGGCGTAGCGGCGCGGGTAGTGCCGGAGCAGGTCGCCCACCGTCTCCAAGCCCAGCTGCTCGCTCATGCCGGTGGCCGTCTTGGGGCCCAGCACGCGGGCCAGCGGCGTCCGCATGGTCACGGCCACGTCAGCCTCGCCGGCTCACTCGACGCCCACCTGCAGGGGGATCGCGGCGGGTCCACCGCCGTAGCGCATCACCTCGATGGTGGGGTGCCGCGAGGCCAGGTGGCCGCAGATGGCGTCGCCGAGTTCCTCGTCCGGGCCGACGAGCAGCGTGGCCATCTCCCCGCCGGCGGAGAGCAGGCGGTCGAGCAGGTCGCGGGCCACGTCGGCGAGGTCCTGGCCGATGACGACCACGTCGCCCTCGGCCGACCCCAGCACGTCCCCCGGCTGGCAGCGGCCGGCCGAGGTGAGCGCCTCCTGCTCGGCGAGGGTGACCTCGGCCCAGCGGGTGGCCGCGGCGGCCTCCGCCATGGCGATCACGTCGTCCCCGAAGCGCCGGCCGGGGTCGCCGACGGCGCAGGCGGCCAGGCCCTGGACCGGTGAGCGGGTCGGGACGACGCCGACCTCGCGGCCCAGCTCCCGGGCCCGGGCGGCGGCGCGCGCGGCGACCGGCAGCAGGTCGCCGTCGTTGGGCAGCACGGCCACCTCGTGCGCGGCGGAGCCGACGATCTCGTCGAGGACGTCGTCCTCGGTCACGCCGTCGGGGCCGCAGGTGACCACCCGGACGCCCGCGGCGCCGAACAGCTCCGCCAGCCCGTCGCTGGACACGACGGCGACCAGCGCCCGCGTGCCGGCCTCCGGCGCGGGCGGGAGGACGGGCGCGAGCGGCGTTACCGAGATCCGGTAGGGGCGGCCGGCCTCGATGCCGGCCTCGATCGCCGCGCCGACGTCGGAGACGTGCACGTGCACGTTCCACTCCCGCCCGGTCGGTGTGTCCACACCGACGACGACGAGGCTGTCCCCCAGCGCGGCGAGGCGGGCGTGCAACCGGGCGACGGAGTCCTGGTCGGCGTCGGCGAGCAGGTACTGCACCTCGCTGCCGGGCCCGGGCGGGGGCTGGTGCGGGAGGTGCCGGGGGTCGGGGCGGTGGGCGTGCAGGTGACCGGCCGCGCGACGGGTGGCCAGCGGCGGGCGGGCCGGCTCGATCCCGGTCACGGTGGTCACCAGGGCATCGAGCACCAGGCACAGGCCGGCACCGCCGGCGTCGACCACGCCGGCGTCCCGCAGCGCCGCCAGCTGACCAGGGGTGCGGTCGAGCGCCACCCGTGCGCCGTCTGCCGCTCCGGTGACGACGTCGGCCAGCGTGCCGCGGCCCGCCCCGACCTGCGCCACCGCTGCCTCGGCCGCGCCCCGGGCCACGCTGAGGAACGTGCCCTCCTCCGGGTCGGCCACGGCGGTGTAGGCGGTGTCGGCGGCCTTCTGCAACGCCGCGGCGAGCGCCGGACCGTCGGCCGGGGGCTGGCCGGCGAGCTGGTCGGCGAGGCCGCGCAGCAGCTGGGCGAGGATCGTGCCGGAGTTGCCGCGGGCGCCCAGCACCGCGCCCCGGGAGAGCACCGACCACGAGGGCTCGGTGGTGCGGTCACCCTCCCGCTCGAGGGCGGCGAGCGCCGCCTGGGCGGTGAGCAGCAGGTTGGTGCCGGTGTCCCCGTCGGGCACCGGGAAGACGTTCATCTCGTCGAGGCGGCCGCGTGCTCCGGACAGCGCGTCGACCGCGGTGCGGCACCATCGACCGACCGCGGCCTCGTCCAGGGCCTCCAGCACGGCCGGAGGGTACCCGTGGAGCACGACAGCGCCGGTGGCCACGACCCCGGGTGGGGGCAGTGGCGGCACGCGGTCCCGGGAGCGGTTAGACTCATGGACGGTCTTGTTGCGGGTGCTTCCTTGCCCCGCCGTCTGTGAACGATCCGTCTGTGAATTATTTAGTCTGGGAGTGATCCACCGTGGCTGCCGTGTGCGATGTCTGTGGCAAGGGCCCCGGTTTCGGTATGTCGGTGTCTCACTCGCACCGCCGCACGCCGCGCCGTTGGAACCCGAACATCCAGTCCGTGCGGGCGCTGATCGCCCCCGGCAACCGCCGGCGCATCAACGCCTGCACCTCGTGCATCCGCGCGGGCAAGGTCGTGCGCGCCTGACGAAGGACCCCCTTCCCCCCACGCCTCGCATGCTCGGCGCGGGACCCTGAAGGGGGCCGTTCCATCACGTCACCGCGAACCCCGGAGGTCCTCGGACCTCCGGGGTTCGTCGTGCGTGCCCGGCTCCGGGCTCAGTCCGCGCCGATCCCCCGGCTCCGGGCCGCCGTCACGACCAGGTCGACGACGGTGTCCACCGACAGGGCCGTGCTGTCGATCACCAGGTGGTAGTGCTTGGGCGAGGACGCGTCGGCCCGGTAGAAGTGCCGGACGTAGGCCTCGCGGGCGCGGTCGTTGGCGTCCATCTCGCGGCGGATCTCCCTGGGTGCCCGGCCGTAGCGCGCCACGGCGACCTCCAGGCGCCGTTGCCGCGGTCCCCCGAGGCGCACGTGCAGCACGTCGGGCCGGTCGCCCAGCACCATCGCCGCCGCCCGGCCCAGCACCACGCCACCGACGCCGGCCGGTGAGGCGATCTCGGTGAGCACCCGCTCGGTCTGCTCGCGGAACGCGCGGGCGTCGGGTATGCCCGGGCCCGGCATGACCCCGCCCACCGTGTCGGGCATGGTGCCCAGGCCCGCCACCAGCCGCCACAGCCCCCCGACGACGGTCTCGTCGTTGGCCTCGGCCTCCTCGACCGGCACCCCCAGCCGGCCGGCGACCTGCGCCGGGATCATCCGGTCGTGGAACGGCAGGTGCAGGTGCCCGGCGACGGCCGGCGCGATCTCCGGACCGCCCGCCCCGTAGGCAGCCGACAGCGTCACGACGCCCATGAGTTCCCCCTCGTCCCGCCGGTGGTCTCGTCGCGCTGCTCGAGCTCCCTGCCCAGGAACACCGCGTCCGGCGCACATGCGTACACCCCGTAGCCCCGTACCGGCCGGTAGCCCAGCCGGTCGTAGAGAGCCAACGCCTCGGGCTGCTCCTGCCCGGTGTTGAGCACCACCGAGCGGTGCCCGGCCCGGGAGACGCTGTCCTCCAGCGCGGCCATGAGCCGACGCGCCAGCCCCCTGCGCCGGAAGGGCGGTTCGACGTAGACCCGCTTGATCTCCACCGCGCCCGAGGGCAGGACCCGCCACGCGCCGCACCCGGCGGGCACCCCGTCCACCTCGGCGACGAGGAACAGGCCGGCCGGCGGCGTGAAGTCGGCGGGCGCCACGACGGCGTCATCCCGCCCGCCGTAGCGCTGCACGTACTCCTGCTGGACCTGCTCGACCAGGTACTGGGCGACCGGGTCGTCGTAGGGCAGCGCGCGCAGCCGCAGCGTCGCGCCGTCGGGCAGCGGCTCAGCCGAAGTGCGCATGCCCGGTCCCTTCCGCGCCGACCGCCCGGGCCACCGCCTCGGCGGGCTCACCGTCCACCAGCACGCCGGGCGCCGTCCCGGTCGGGCGCACGACGCCGATCGTGGTCCACCCGGCGGGCAGCGGGGTGCCTGCCGGGAACGTCGCCACGAGGGCATGGTCCTCACCGCCGGTGAGCACCCACGCCAGCGGGTCGGCGCCCAGCGCCGCACCCACCTGCTGCAGCGGGCCGTCCGGGACCAGGCAGGCTGCGACCAGCGCGGCGCGGTCCAGGTCGAGGACCACGCCGCTCGCGGTCGCGATGTGCCCGGTGTCGGCCAGCAGGCCGTCGCTCACGTCGCACATGGCGGTCGCGCCGGCCTCGGCCGCGGCCGGCCCGGCCGCGTAGGGCGGTGACGGACGGCGGTGTGCGGCGACGGCGGCCAGCGGACTACTGAACCCGCGGCGCAGCACCGCCAGACCGCACGCCGACCAGCCCAGCCGGCCGGCGAGCGCGACGACGTCGCCGGGCCGGGCCCCCGACCGCAGCACCGGCCGGCGCCCGCCCAGGTCGCCCAGCGCCGTGACCGACAGGACGACGGCCTCGCTGCCGGGCGCGGCCGCGACGGTGTCACCGCCCACGACGGCGGCACCGAGCGGGGCGCACTCCTCGGCCAGCCCGGTCGCGACGCCCTCGAGCCAGCTCGTGGGCGTGTCCGCCGGGCAGGCGACACCGACCAGCAGCGCGGTGGTCGTGCCGCCCATCGCGGCGACGTCGGCCAGGTTCGCCGCGGCCGCCTTGTGCCCGACGTCCTCGGCCGACGACCAGTCCCGCCGGAAGTGGCGGCCCTCGACCAGCACATCCGTGGTCGCGACCACCCGGCCGTCGGGCGTCGCCAGCACCGCGGCGTCGTCACCGGGCCCGACCTCGGTGAGGGCCGCGGCGCCGCCCCGGGCCACGACGCGGGCGATGACGCCGAACTCGCCCACCGCCCGGACGCTGTCGGTCTGGTCCGGGCGCGGCACGAGGGGGCGGGGCCGAGTCACGAGGTGCCTCCGGTCACTGGGGTAGGTTGCCGAACTGTCCGCCACCCGGCGGGGACGACGTATCGGCCGAGTTGCCGGAGGAAGGATCTCCCGTGGTCCACGCCTACATCCTCATCCAGACCGAGGTCGGCAAGGCCGCCCAGGTCGCCGCCACGATCAGCGAGATCAGCGGCGTGACCCGGGCGGAGGACGTCACCGGTCCCTACGACGTGATCGTCCGCGCCGAAGCGGAGACCGTCGACGACCTGGGTCGCCTCGTGGTCGCCCGCGTGCAGTCGGTCGACGGCATCACGCGCACGCTGACCTGTCCCGTCGTCAACATCTGACGGCCGTCCGACCCCACCCCTGCGAGCGCTGACGCCCTGACCGAGCCCCCGCCGGACCGCCCCGCCGACCCGTTGCGGCGGATCGCCCTGATCGCGACCGCCGTCCTGGTCCCGGTGGTGATCGCCCTGGTGATCCTGGCCAACGTGCTCGGCGGGGACACCGGGGACGACGACGCCGAGGCGCGGAACCCCGCCGAGATCGAGGGCACGGCCGCGCCCGAGCGCGCCGACCTGCCCCCGCTGCCGGTGGAGGTACCGCCGGTGACCCCCGAGGCCGACGAGTTCTGCCCGGCCGTCATGCGCACCCTGCCCCTGGAGCTGGCCGGTGAGCAGTCGCGTCCGGTCGAGTCCGACTCGCCGTTCGCCTACGCGTGGGGCGAGCCGCCGGTCGTCCTCGTCTGCGGCGTCGACCGGCCGGCCGGCTGGGTCGTGGGGGCGTCGGCCATCCAGATCAACGGCGTCCAGTGGCACGTCGACACCAGCGATCCGGACAGCACGGTCTGGACCACCGTGGACCGGCCGGTGTACGTGGAGGTCAGCCTGCCGGCCGGTGTCGACAGCGCCCCCGTGACGGCGCTGACCCCGGCGCTGGCGGAGGCGCTGCCCTACCGGGAGCCCGTCCCGGGCGAGTGAGCCGGTGAGGAGCCCGGTCACCCGGCGGGCAGCCGGTCCAGCTGGTCGGCCACGACCGCGCTGACCTCCTCGTTGGCGGCGTCGAGCGAGTCGGCGACGGCGCTGACCGAGACGCTGAACGGTCCGCGCGTGCACCACGCGAAGGCAGCCGGACCCGACAGCTCCGCCTCGGGACCGGGCTCGTCGACGACCAGGCGCCGGCAGCCCTCGGGCAGGCCCGGCGCCCCCTCGCTGAGCAGACCGCCGTAGTGCTCGGCGTCGTTGCGCGCCAGGTCCTCGGCGTAGGCGACGGCACCCTCGGCACCCTCGAAGTGGTCGATGAAGACCCCGGTCTGCGGCCCCTCCCCCGTTCCGGTGCCCCAGAACCGCTCCCAGCCGTAGCGGTAGCCGTAGTCCTCGAGGACTGCCCGCTCGCGCGCCGGGTCGTCGGAGTAGCCGGCCACGTCCTCCACCCGCTTCGCGCCCGCCGGCGGCTCGATCGCCTCGTCCGGCAGCCGTGGCAGGCCCGAGGGCACCTCGTCGACGACCAGCCGCTCGAGCTCCTCCGGGGTGGCCGGCCCGGACGGGGACGGTGCGGCGGCGACCGCACCCTCGCCCTCCCGCGCGCACCCGGAGGCGGCGGTCAGGACGGGGACGAGCAGGAGCAGGACGGCGACCCGCTGCGCGCGGGAGCACCGTCCGGACTTCACCGTGGGGCCAGGGCGCCGGTCACGAGCCGGTCGACCAGCTCGGCGAAGTCCACGCCGGTGGCGGCCCACATGCGGGCGAACATCGAGATCGGGGTGAACCCGGGCATGGTGTTCACCTCGTTGATGACCAGCCGGTCGCGCCCGCCGGGGTCGGTGCCGAGGAAGAAGTCGACCCGCGCCAGACCCCGGCAGTCCAGGGCCAGGTAGGCGCGGCGCGCGGCCGCCTGCACGGCCGCGGTCTGCTTGGGCGTGAGGTCGGCGGGGATGTCGAACTCGGCGGCGTCGTCGAGGTACTTGGCGGCGAAGTCGTACCAGTCGACCCCCGCGTGCAGCCGGATCTCGGCCGGCAGGCTGGCCTCGGGCAGGCCGCTCCTCCGCGCGGCGAGCACGCCGCACTCGATCTCCCGGCCGGGGACGGCGGCCTCGACGATCACCTTGGCGTCGTGGGCGGCGGCCTCCGCGACCGCGGCCGGGAACTGCGCCCAGTCGGTGACCCGGGTGATGCCGATGCTGGAGCCGGCGCGGGCCGGCTTGACGAACACCGGCAGGCCGAGCCGCTCGCGGGCGGCCTCGTCCAGCACCGCCGGATCGGCGCAGATCGCGCCGTGCGCGTCGCGCAGGACGACGTGCTCGCCCTGCGGCAGGCCGGCGGCGGCCAGGAGCTTCTTGGTGAACTCCTTGTCCATCGAGGCGGCGCTGGCGAACACCCCCGAGCCCACGTAGGGCAGCCCGGTCATCTCCAGCAGGCCCTGGATCGTGCCGTCCTCGCCGTAGGCCCCGTGCAGTACGGGGAAGACGACATCGACCTCGGTGAGCGCCCGGCCGACCGCCTCCCCGGGCTCCAGCACGGCCAGCCCGCGTCCGTCGGGGTCGCCGACCAGGGAGACCGCCGTCCCGCCGGAGACCTCGGGGAGCTCGCCCTCGGTGATGGCCAGCCGCTGGTCGGGACCGGTCAGGACCCAGCGGCCGTCCCGGGCGATGCCGACCGGCACCACCTCGTAGCGCTCGGGGTCCAGCGCCGCCATCACGCTCCCGGCCGAGATGCAGGAGATGGCGTGCTCGGCGCTGCGGCCCCCGAACACGACTGCGACCCGCACCTTGCTCCCCTGCGCGCTCATCGGGACGACCCTAGCTGCCGGTGCCCGGGCCCTGCGCCGTCCGGGCCGGACCGCTCCGGGTGTGGCAGCCTCGACTGATGCACGATCAGCAAGCTCCCACGGCGGAGGTGTTCTCGCGGCGGCAGCGGCTCGCCGGCTGGGCCGTGCACCTGTACACCGCCTCCGGCGCGGTCCTCGGGCTGCTCACCGTGCTGGCGGCCCTCGAGGGCGAGATCGAGGTCGCGCTGTGGCTGGTGATCGTCACGCTGCTGGTCGACGGCACCGACGGGATGCTGGCCCGCCGCGCGCGGGTCAAGGAGACGATCCCCTGGTTCGACGGCGCCCTGCTCGACAACATCGTCGACTACCTGACCTTCACCTTCGTCGCGGTCGTGCTGCTCTGGGCCGACGACCGGCTGCCCGACGGCGCGGTCGGCTGGGTGGTGGCCGCCCTGCCCCTGCTGGCGTCCTGCTACCAGTTCTGCCGGGTCGACGCGAAGACCGAGGACCACTACTTCCTCGGCTTCCCGAGCTACTGGAACATCGTCGCCCTCTACGCGATCGTCCTGGACTTCGGCACCACCGCGGTCGCCGTCACGCTGGTGGTCCTGACCGTGCTGGTGTTCGTGCCGATCAAGTACGTCTACCCCTCGCGCACCCCGCTGCTGCTCGGGCTCAACATGGCGCTGGCGACCGTCTGGCTGGTCTCGGTCGCCGTGCTGGTCCTGCAGTACCCCGATCCGCACCCGGTGGCCGTGGCCCTGAGCCTGGCCTACCCCGTCTACTACACGGCCATCAGTGTGTGGCTCACGGTGGCGGGCAGCCGGCAGCGGGCCCGTTCACCCCAGGGCGGCCAGACCGCGGCCTAGGTCCTCGACCAGGTCGGCGGTGTCCTCGATGCCGCAGGACAGCCGCACGAACCCCGACGGCACCGCGTCGCCACCCCACTGGGCCCGGCGGTCGATGGTGCTGTGCACCCCGCCGAAGCTGGTCGCGGCCGCCCACAGCCGGGTGGCGCCCAGCAGCCGGCGCACGGCGCCCTCGTCGGGGAGCTCGCAGGACAGCACGCCGTTCGGCCGGAGCATCTGCCGCGCGGCGAGGGCGGACGACGGGTCGCCCGCCCGCCAGGGCCAGCGCAGCCCGGTGACGGCCGGCGAGGACGCCAGCAGGTCCGCGACCGCCGCGGCGTTCTCCGCCTGACGGGCCAGCCGCAGGTCCAGGGTGCTCATCGACCGGTGCCCGAGCCACGCCTCGAACGGCCCAGGGGTGCTGCCGGTGCGGTCGCGGAAGCCCTTGAGCCGTGCGTACAGCTCGTCGTCGGCGGTGCTGACGTGGCCCAGGAGGACGTCGCTGTGGCCGGTCAGCGCCTTGGTGTCGCTGCCGACGGTGAGGTGCGCGCCGAGGGCCAGCGGCCGCTGGCCCAGCGGCGTCGCGGTGGTGTTGTCGACGGCGACCAGCGCACCGGCCGCCCGCGCGGCGCGGGCCACCGAGGCGATGTCGCAGACGTCGAGCTGCGGGTTGCTGGGCGTCTCCAGCAGCACCATGCGGACGCCGTCGAGCCCGCCCTCGGCGGCGAACCGCTCGACGTCCGGCGTGGCCACCTGGGCGACCTCGATGCCGAAGCGGGTCAGCTCCTCGGCTCCCAGCAGCCGGGTCGCGTAGTAGCCGTCCGAGGGCAGGACCACCCGGTCGCCGCTGCCGGCACAGGCCAGCACCGCCGCGGTGAGCGCGGCCATGCCGGTGGCGAAGGACAGGCACCGGCCGCCGTCGAGCTCGCCGACGGCGGCCTCGAAGTCGCGCAGGGTGGGCTGTTCGGTCCGGGCGTAGGCGTCGGCGCCGCCGGCGCGCGGTGGCAGGTCCCCGAGGTGGAAGGGTGCGGCGAACACCGGCGAGGGCCGCAGCGGAGCACCCGGCACGGCGGGCTGCTCCCCCGCCCGCACCGACCGCGTGCCGTCGCCCCAGGAGCTCCCGCTCATTCGGGCTTCGCCTCGCGCGACATGATCTCCTTCACCATCCGCGCCGGCGCCTCGCCCTCGTGGCACACGCGGACGACGGCCTCGGTGATCGGGACGTCGACGCCGTGCGCGCGGGCCAGGTCGAGCACCGACCGGCAGCTCTTCACGCCCTCCGCGGTCTGCCGGGTGCTCTCCTGGACCTGCTCCACCGACATCCCGCGGCCGAGCTTCTCGCCGAAGGTCCGGTTGCGCGACAGCGGCGAGCTGCAGGTGGCGACCAGGTCGCCGAGGCCCGCGAGACCGGCGAACGTGGTCAGCTCGGCGCCCAGCGCGAGGCCCAGCCGGGCGGTCTCGGCCAGGCCCCGGGTGATCAGCGAGGCCCGCGTGTTGTCACCGAAGCCGAGCCCCTCCGCGATGCCGCAGGCCAGCGCGATGACGTTCTTCACCGCTCCGCCCAGCTCGCAGCCCACCAGGTCGGCGTTCGTGTAGGGCCGGAAGTAGCGGGTGTGGCAGGCCACCTGCAGCGCCGCGGCCCGGTCGGCGTCGGTGCAGGCGATCACGGTCGCGGCGGGCTGCTCCTCGGCGATCTCGCGCGCCAGGTTCGGCCCGGAGAGCGCGGCCACGCGGTCCGGGCCGGCGCCGGTCACCTCGCAGATGACCTGGCTCATCCGCTTCGTCGTCCCGAGCTCGATGCCCTTCATGAGGCTGAGCAGGGTGGCGTCGGCCGGCAGCAGCGGCGACCACGCGGTGAGGTTCTCCCGTAGTGACTGCGAGGGGACCGCGAGCACGACGACGTCGGCGTCCGCCAGCGCCTCGGCGGCGTCGGCGGTCGCCCGCACGGCCGACGGCAGCCGGATGCCGGGCAGGTAGTCGCTGTTCTCCCCGGAGTCGGTGATGGCCTGCACGAGCTCGGGACGCCGCGCGTGCAGGGCGACGTCGCACCCGGCGTCGGCGAGGACCTTGGCGAACGTCGTCCCCCAGGAGCCGGCGCCCAGGACGGCGGCGCGCTTCACGCCACACCTCCGGGCAGGTCACCGGGGAGCTCGCGCCGCGGGCGCGGGTGGAACAGCGCGGGCGCCGGTTCCCCGCGCAGTTCGGCCAGCTGGTCGCGCACGCGGCCCATCATCAGATCGGTGGTCTCCTTCAGCAGCTCCGCGGTGAGCGGTCGCCCGGCCCGCAGCTGGGCGCGGAGGTCGGACAGGTCGATCGGCTCGCCGACGAGGTAGTCGGTGGGTGTGCGCAGCCGCAGGTGCAGCTTCCGGGCGTGGTAGTCGTGCAGGCGCTGCGGGCCCCACTGGGCGACGGGCAGCACGACGGCGTCGGTGGTCAGCGCCAGCCGCGCCGCCCCCGTGCGCGCCTCCATCGGCCACCAGTGCGGATCGCGGGTGACCGAGCCCTCGGGGTAGATGACCACGACGTTGCCGACGGCGAGATCCTGCTGGGCGGCGGCGAGGGCGCCCTGCGCGTCGGACGAGTACCGGGCGACCGGGATCTGCCCGGCCGACCGCAGGATCGACCCGGCCAGCCCCTTGAACACCGCCTCCTTGGCCAGGAAGTGCGGCATCCGGCCGTGGTCGAACACCAGCCGGGCGCAGGCGAGGGGGTCGAGGATCGAGACGTGGTTGGCCACGAGCAGCACCGGACCGCGGCGGGGGAACCGCTCGCCGTGGCGGTAGCGGATGCGGAACATCAGCGTGGAGGCCGGGAACACCACGAGGATGCACAGCCAGAAGGCCCAGCCGATGCGGCCGCGGGTGGCCCACTTGCCCGGCCGGCGGCTGCCCGGCCGCTCCGCCGGAGGAGCACCGGCCGACGCCGGGTCCGCCCAGGACCTCGCCTCCGCCATGGATCGCCTCCCCGTCGCTGTGATGTGCCCCATGATCGACCCATCCCCGCCCCGGATGGAGCACCGGGTCCCGGAGGCGTGGACCACTCCGGGCGCGCGTGTGTTCACATGGTCGCCGTGCCTGCCTGGTCGGTCGTCGTCCCGGCGAAGCGGCTCGCCGTGGCCAAGACCCGGCTGCGGCCGCTGACCGACCGCGCCGACCGTCCCGCGACCGCCCACGACGCCCTGGTGCTGGCGCTGCTGGCCGACACGGTGGCCGCCGCCCTGGCCTGCCCGCCGGTGGGCGAGGTCGTGGTGGTCACCGACGAGCCGGCCGCGGCGTCGCTGGTGCGGCGCCTGGGCGCCCGGACGGTGGGCGACGAGCCGGATGGCGGGCTCAACGCCGCCCTGGACCACGGCGCCCGGACGGCCGCCGGCGACGCGGTCGCGGCCCTCTCCTCGGACCTGCCGGCGCTGCGGCCCGCGGAACTCGCCGCCGCGCTCGAAGCCGCGGCGGGCGCGCCGCGCTGCTTCGTGCCCGACGTGCACGGCACGGGGACCACGCTGCTGACCGCGGTCGGCACACCGCTGCGGCCGCGGTTCGGCACGGCATCGGCGCAGGCCCACCGGGACGACGGCGCCCTCACTCTCACCGGGGACTGGCCCGGGCTGCTCCGCGACGTCGACGCCCTCGACGACCTGCGGGCAGCCCTCGCACTGGGGGTGGGCGCGCACACGGCGGACCTCCTGGCCACCTCTCCGACTCTCGCCGTTCAGCTGGGTGCGGCACGATGATCGTGTGCCTTCCCCCGACGACGCCCCGCTGCCGGCCGACCGCTTCCTGAACCGCGAGCTGTCCTGGCTGGACTTCAACGCCCGGGTGCTCGAGCTGGCCGAGGACGACACGCTGCCCCTGCTGGAGCGGGTGAAGTTCCTGGCCATCTTCGCCAGCAACCTCGACGAGTTCTACATGGTCCGCATCGCCGGGCTGAAGCGCCGGCAGAGCACCGGGCTCACGGTCCGCTCGCCCGACGGGCTCACCATCCGGGAGCAGCTGGAGCGGATCACCGCGCGCACCCAGGAGCTCGTGCAGCGGCACTCCGACGTCTTCAACAAGGACGTGCTGCCGCGCCTGGAGGACAGCGGCATCCGGATCGTCCGCTGGGACCAGCTGGAGGAGCATGCTGCGTTGCGCCTGCGCGAGTACTTCCGCGACCAGGTCTTCCCCGTCCTCACCCCGCTCGCGGTCGACCCGGCGCACCCCTTCCCGTACATCAGCGGCCTGTCGCTGAACCTCGCGGTGTCGGTGCACGACCCCGACACGAACGCACCCCGCTTCGCCCGGCTCAAGGTGCCCAACAACGTGCCGCGGTTCGTGCCGGTCGGGGCCGGCATGGCGCACGAGTCCACCGGCACGGCGGTCTTCCTGCCGCTCGAGGACCTCATCGCCGCGCACCTCAACCAGCTCTTCCCGGGCCTGGACGTGCTGGACCACCACTTCTTCCGGGTCACCCGCAACGCCGACGTCGAGGTGGAGGAGGACCGGGACGAGGACCTGCTGCAGGCCCTGGAACGCGAGCTGGCCCGCCGTCGCTTCGGTCCCGCGGTGCGGCTGGAGGTCGCCGAGCCGATGGACCCGCGGATCCTCGACGTGCTCGTCTCCGAGCTCGAGGTCTCGCCGGCCGACGTCGTGCACGTGCCGGGGCTGCTCGACCTGGCCTCGCTCATGGCCCTGTACGACCTGGACCGGCCGGAGCTCAAGGACGAGCCGTTCGTCCCGACCACCCATCCGCGGCTGAGCGAGGGCGAGACGCCGAAGAGCGTCTTCGCGACCCTGCGCGAGGGTGACGTGCTGGTGCACCACCCCTACCACTCGTTCGCCACCAGCGTGCAGCGCTTCATCGAGCAGGCCGCGGCCGACCCGAACGTTCTGGCGATCAAGCAGACGCTCTACCGGACCTCCGGCGACTCCCCCATCGTCAACGCGCTGATCGAGGCGGCCGAAGCGGGCAAGCAGGTCGTGGTCCTGGTCGAGATCAAGGCCCGGTTCGACGAGGAGGCCAACATCAGCTGGGCGCGCTCGCTGGAGCGGGCCGGCTGCCACGTCGTCTACGGACTGGTCGGGCTGAAGACCCACTGCAAGACGGCGCTGGTCGTGCGCCGGGAGCAGGGCGTCATCCGCCGCTACTGCCACATCGGCACGGGCAACTACAACCCGAAGACGGCGCGGATCTACGAGGACCTGGGCGTCCTCACCGCCGACCCGCGGGTGGGCGCGGACCTCACCGACCTGTTCAACGTGCTCACCGGCTACTCGCGGCAGACGAACTACCGCACGCTGATGGTGGCGCCGCACGGCATCCGCAACGGCCTGATCGAGAAGATCCGCCGCGAGATCCGGCACGCCGCCGAGGACCGTCCCGCCGGCATCCGCATCAAGGCCAACTCCATCGTCGACGAGAAGATCATCGACGCGCTCTACGAGGCGTCCCGGGCCGGCGTCAAGGTCGAGCTCTTCGTGCGCGGGATCTGCGCGCTGCGGCCCGGCGTGCCCGGGCTGTCGGAGAACATCCGGGTGCGCTCGATCGTCGGCCGGTTCCTCGAGCACTCCCGCGTGATCTCGTTCGTGAACGGCGGGGAGGACGAGTGGTGGCTCGGCAGCGCCGACCTCATGCACCGCAACCTCGACCGCCGCGTGGAGGTGCTCATGCGGGTCTGCGACGAGCGGGCGCGCACCCAGCTGGAGCGGACCCTGGCCCCGGCCATGGCGCCCGGCGTCCGGTGCTGGGAGCTGCGCAGCGACGGCAGCTGGGAGCACCACGAGGGGCGGGACTACCAGGCCGACCTCATGGGGCGCATGCATGAGCTCGCGGGCTGACGGCCGGGTGATCGCCGCCGCGGGCGGCGTCGTCTGGCGGCCGGCCGACGGCGGCGGGCACGGCGGGCAGGGCGGGGCCATCGAGATCGCCGTCGTCCACCGGCCGCGCTACGACGACTGGTCGCTGCCCAAGGGGAAGCTCGACGCCGGCGAGCACGCCCTGCAGGCCGCGGTCCGCGAGGTGTGCGAGGAGACCGGCCTGGAGGTGGTGGCTGGACGCCGCGCCCCCACGACCGGCTACGCCGTCGACGACGTGCCGAAGCGGGTCGACTACTGGCTCATGCGCTGGATCGGCGGGTCGTTCGTCGCCAACGACGAGTGCGACGAGCTCCGGTGGCTCCCGCCGGACGACGCGGCGGCGCTGGTCACGCACGACCACGACCGGCTGGTGATCGCCGACGCCGCCCGGCCCGACCTGCCGCGCGAGGTGACGGTGCTGCTGGTCCGACACGGGCGCGCCGGGAGCAAACAGGAGTTCGACGGCCCCGACGACCTGCGGCCGTTGGACGGCAAGGGTCGGCGGCAGGCCCAGCGGCTGGCCGAGGTGCTGCCGCACTTCTCCCCCGACGCGGTCGCGTCCGCACCGCCGCTGCGCTGCCGGCAGACCGTGCAGCCGCTCGCACAGCTGATCGGCGTCGGCGTCCACGACCTCCCGGAGCTGGGCGAGGAGGGCTTCTCGGATGACCCGCAGCGGGGGCTCACCGCGATCGAGCGGCTCATGGTCCCGCGGGCCGATGCCGGCGTCACCGTCGTCTGCAGCCAGGGCGGGGCCATGCCGTCGGTGCTGCAGGCGCTGGGCGTGCACGGTCACGGGGTGACCGGGCTGCTCCCGCCGGCCGCCAAGGGCAGCGTCTGGGCCCTGGGCGGCCGGCCGGGAGCACTGGTCGCCGACTACTACCGGGACCTCGACCCCGATCCGGACGCCCGCCCCTGAGTCACACCGTCGGCAGGGCCTTCGGCAGCCAGGCGGGCCGGCCTGCCTCGAACGCCTCGACGTCGTCGAGGTGGCGCTCGGTCAGGCCGACGTCGTCGAGCCCCTCGAGCAGCCGCCAGCGCGTGTAGGGGTCGATCTGGAACGGCACCGTCGTGCTCTGCCCGCCCGCCGGGGAGTAGGTGACCTGCTCGGCCTGCAGGTCGACCGTGACCGGGAGCGCCGGGTCGGCCTCGATCGCGGCCCACAGCGCCTCGACGTCGGCCTCGGGCAGGACGACGGTGAGCAGCCCCGCCTTGGTCGAGTTGTTCCGGAAGATGTCGGCGAACCGCGGGCTGATGACCACCCGGAATCCGCCGTCCAGCAGCGCCCAGTTGGCGTGCTCGCGGGAGGAGCCGGTGCCGAAGTCCGGACCCGAGACGAGGATCGAGGCGTTCGCGTACTCGGGCCGGTTGAGCACGAAGTCGGGCTCGTTGGTCCGCCAGGCGACGAACAGGCCGTCCTCGAAGCCGGTGCGGGTGATCCGCTTGAGGTACTCGGCCGGGATGATCTGGTCGGTGTCGACGTTGGTCCGGCGCAGCGGCGCGGCGGTACCGGTGTGCGTGGTGAAGGCGTCCATGGCTCAAGCTCCGATCAGGTCGGCGGGGGCGGTCAGGCGGCCGGTCAGCGCGGTCGCCGCGGCGACGGCCGGGCTCACCAGGTGGGTGCGCCCGCCCTTGCCCTGGCGACCCTGGAAGTTGCGGTTGCTGGTGGAGGCCGAGCGCTCCCCCGGCTTGAGCTGGTCGGGGTTCATGCCCAGGCACATGGAGCACCCGGCGCCGCGCCACTCGGCGCCGGCGTCGAGGAACACCTGGTCCAGGCCCTCGGTCTCGGCCTGCGCCTTGACCGCCACCGACCCGGGGACGACGAGCATCCGGGTGTCGCCGTCGATCCGCTTGCCACGCAGCAGCTCGGCGGCGACCCGCAGGTCCTCGATCCGGCCGTTGGTGCAGGAGCCGAGGAAGACGGTGTCGACCTCGATCTCGCGGAGCGGGGTCCCGGGGGTGAGGCCCATGTACTCCAGCGCCTGCTCGGCGGCGCGACGGTCGCCCTCGTCGGCGAAGTCGGCCGGGTCGGGCACGCTCGCGTCGATGGGCAGGCCCTGGCCGGGGTTGGTGCCCCAGGTGACGAAGGGGGTGAGGCTCGCGGCGTCGATGACCACCTCGGCGTCGAAGACCGCGTCCTCGTCGGTGCGCAGCGTCGACCAGTGGGCGACGGCGGCGTCCCAGTCCGCACCCTGCGGGGCGTGCGGGCGGCCCTGCAGGAAGTCGAAGGTGGTCTGGTCGGGAGCGATCAGGCCCGCCTTGGCGCCGGCCTCGATGGACATGTTGCAGATGGTCATCCGGGCCTCCATCGAAAGCTTCTCGATGGCGCTGCCGCGGTACTCGATGACGTAGCCCTGACCGCCGCCGGTGCCGATCTGCGCGATGACGGCGAGGATCACGTCCTTGGCCGAGACGCCCGGGGGCAGCTCGCCGTCGACGGTGACCGCCATCTGCTTGGGCTTGTACTGGGGCAGCGTCTGGGTGGCCAGGACGTGCTCGACCTCGCTGGTGCCGATGCCGAAGGCCAGTGCGCCGAACGCGCCGTGGGTGGAGGTGTGGCTGTCGCCGCAGACGATGGTCATGCCCGGCTGGGTGAGCCCCAGCTGCGGGCCGATGACGTGCACGATGCCCTGGTCGCGGTCGCCCATCGGGGCCAGCCGGATGCCGAACTCGGCGGTGTTCCGGCGCAGCGCGTCCACCTGGGCCCGGCTGACCGGGTCGGCGATGGGGCTGAGGATGTCCAGCGTCGGGACGTTGTGGTCCTCGGTGGCCATGGTGAGGTCGGGACGGCGCACCGTGCGCCCCGCGGCGCGCAGGCCGTCGAAGGCCTGCGGGCTGGTGACCTCGTGCACGAGGTGCAGATCGATGTAGAGCAGGTCGGGCTCTCCGGCGGCGCTGCGCACCACGTGGGCGTCGTAGACCTTCTGGGCCAGGGTCTTGGGCACGGGTCCGTCCTCTCACCGGGGGTCTCCCGGCTGGTCGCGCTTGTTTCTCACTGTGTGAGATGCAAGTATTGCTGTGTGGGACAGCCTAACCCCGTCGCCGTTCTGGACAAAGCGGTCGCGATCCTCCGTGCCGTCGCCGACGAGCCGGCCACCCTGGCGGAGCTCGTGGCCCGCACCGGGCTGCCGCGCGCCACGGCGCACCGGCTGGCGGTCGCGCTGGAGGGACACCGGCTCGTCCGGCGCACCGACACCGGCACCTGGGCCCCGGGCCCCGCGCTGGCCGAACTGGGCCGCGGGTCGGCCGACCTCGGTGACGTCGCCGGCCGGCACCTGGTCACCCTGCGGGACGTCACCGGGGAGAGCGCCCAGTTCTACGTCCGGGACGGCGCCAGCCGGGTCTGCGTCGCCGCCGCCGAGCGGACCAGCGGCCTGCGCGACACCGTCCCGGTCGGCGCGCGCCTGCCGATGACCGCGGGCTCCGCCGCGCACGCGCTCCTGGCGTTCACGCCGGCCGACGAGGTCACCCGCCTGCTGCCGTCTGCCAGCTTCACCGGGCGCACGCTGCTCGACGTGCGCCGCCGCGGCTGGGCGCACAGCGTCGCCGAGCGCGAGCCCGGTGTCGCCTCGCTCTCGGCGCCGGTCCGCGACGGCTCCGGCGCGGTCCTGGGCGCGGTCTCCATCTCCGGGCCGGTCGAGCGGCTCGGCCGGCGGCCGGCCCCCGAGGTGGTCGGCGCGGTCCTCGACGCCGCCGCCGCGATCGCCCGGGCCGCGCGCTGACCCGCAGCCGCAGGCCGCGCCGGTCTAGGGATCGGCGACGAGCAGCGGCGCGAGGTATCGGCGGAGCTCCGCCGCCATGTCCACCGACCCGCGGTCGTACAGCCACTGCACCTGCAGCCCGTCCATGAGGGCCGTCAGGGCCCGCGCCACCCCCGCGGGGTCGACACCGGGGCGCAGCCGGCCCGACCCGGCGGCGCCCTCCAGCCTGGCCTGCAGGCGGGCGACCGCGCCCGCATAGCGCCGGACGAAGTAGTCGTGCAACGGGTGGTCCGGCGCCGTCGCCTCGGCGGAGAGCAGCACGTAGAGCCCGACCAGCTCGGGATTCCGTTCGTTGTGCTCGAGCAGCACGACCAGGGCACCCAGCGGGTCGAGCCCACCGGCGACGGCGTCGGCGATGACCCGGGCGGACTGCTCGTCGTGCCACTCGACCACGGCCTGGATCACGTGCACCTTGCTCGGGAAGTGGTGCAGCAGGCCCGCCTGGCTCAGACCCGCGCGTTCTGCGACGTCCCGCAGGGAGCCCTTGTGGTAGCCGGACGCGGCGAAGACCTCCACCGCCGCGGTGACGATCCGCTGCCGCCGCGCCGCGGTCTTGGCGTACGCGCCGCGCGACCTCGCGGCGGACTCCGTCATGCCGCCACCCTAGGCCGGGGCCGCGGGGCAAAACCTAGTGGTCGCTCGGTTTTCCCTCTACGGTGTGCCCCAGCTCACCGTCACCGACCGACGAGAACGGACCCATGACGCACTCCGCCGCATCGACGGACATCCAGCTCACCGACGCCCTCGCCGCGCTGACCCTCGAGGAGAAGGTGCAGCTGCTCACCGGGCGGGACTTCTGGACCACCTGGCCGATCGAGAAGATCGGCCTCCGGCGCATCCTCGTGTCCGACGGTCCCTCGGGCGTCCGGGGCGAGGTGTGGGACGAGCGGGATCCGTCGCTGAACCTGCCCTCGGCCACCGCCCTGGCCGCGGCGTGGGATCCCGACATCGCCCGCCGCTACGGTGCGGCGGCGGCCGTCGAGGCCCGGCGCAAGGGCGTCGACGTCGTGCTCGGCCCCACGATCAACCTGCACCGCTCGCCGCTCGGCGGCCGGCACTTCGAGTGCTTCAGCGAGGACCCGGTGCTGACCGCGGAACTCGCCGCCGCCTACGTGACCGGCGTGCAGGACAACGGCGTGGGCGCCACCCCCAAGCACTACATCGCCAACGACTTCGAGACCGACCGCTTCACGGTCGACGTCCGCGCCGACGACCGGACGCTGCGTGAGCTGTACCTCCTGGCGTTCGAGAAGGCGGTCACCGAGGCGCGGGCCTGGCTCGTCATGAGCTCCTACAACTCGATCAACGGCGCCACCGCGAGCGAGAACGACCTGCTCGAGACGCCGCTGAACAGCGAGTGGGGGTTCGACGGCGTCGTCATCAGCGACTGGACCGGCGTGCGCAGCCTGGAGGCCGCGAAGGCGTCGCAGGACCTGGTCATGCCCGGCCCGACCGGGCCGTGGGGCGACGCGCTGGTCGCGGCCGTGCGCGACGGCGAGATCGACGAGGCCGACGTCGACCGCAAGGTGCTGCGCATCCTCCGGCTGGCGCAGCGGGTGGGCGCGCTCCCGGGCACGGCGCCCGCCGACCCGGTCTGGGTCGAGGACGGCGTGACGCTGGCGCGCGAGGCCGCCGCCGAGGGCACCGTCCTGCTGGAGAACCGCGGCGAGCTGCCGTGGGACGCCGCGACCCTGCGGTCGGTCGCCGTGATCGGCAACAACGCCGCGGCGGCGCGCACCCAGGGCGGCGGCAGCGCCACCGTCGTCCCAGAGTACACCGTCTCCCCGCTGGCGGGCCTGCGCAGCGCGCTGCCCGGCGTCGAGGTCACCTACTCCGTCGGCGCCGTCGTCCAGGACGGCGTCGTGGAGCTGCCGCTGGACGAGCTGACCAACCCGGTCACCGGGGAGCGCGGCCTGCGCGCGCGGTTCGTCGACGAGGACGGCACCGAGCTGCTCGCCGAGGACCGCCGCTCCAGCAACCTCGTCTACTTCGGCGGCGACGCCCCCATCGAGGCGGCGGCGGAGTTCGAGCTGACCACGCGGCTGACCCCCTCCGACACCGGCGTCGTCCGGCTCGGCGTCGCGCTGGTGGGCTCCGCCCGGCTGTACGTGGACGGCGAGCTGCTCGTCGACGAGAAGCTCCGGCCGAGCGCGGAGGCCCTGGGGGCGGCGTTCACCAACCCGCCCACCGCGTCGGCACAGGTCCGGCTCACCGCCGGGACCCCGGTCGACCTCCGCCTGGTGTACGACCTGCGCCGACGCCGCGGGTTCAACGCGCGCGCCATGTCGCTGCGGCTGGGGACCGAGCCGGCCGACGTCGACGCGGACGCGCTGATCGCCGGGGCGGCGGAGGCGGCCGCCGCGGCCGACGTCGCGCTGGTCGTCGTCGGCACCAACTCGATCGTCGAGTCCGAGGGCTACGACCGCCGGACGCTGGCCCTGCCGGGCCGGCAGGACGACCTGGTCCGCGCCGTCGCCGCCGCCAACCCGCGCACGGTGGTCCTGGTCAACGCCGGCTCCCCGGTGCTCATGCCGTGGCGGGACGACGTCGCCGCTCTGCTCGTCGGCTGGTTCGGCGGGCAGGAGTTCGGCAACGCCGTCGCCGAGGTCGTGCTCGGCGGAGCCGAGCCCGGCGGTCGGCTGCCGACCACGTGGCCGGCGGCGGAGGCCGACGTGCCGGTGCTGTCCTGCACCCCGGCCGACGGCGTCGTCGAGTACGCCGAGGGCGTGCACATCGGCTACCGGGCGTGGCTGCGGCAGGAGGCCGCACCGGCCTACTGGTTCGGCAGCGGCCGCGGCTACACCCGGATCGACGTGACCGCCGTCGACGTCCCGCCGGCGGCCCGCCCGGGCGAGGTCGTGACCGTCACCGTGACCGTGGCCAACCGCGGCGAGCGCGCGGGCAAGCAGGTCGTGCAGGTGTACGCCGAGCGCCCCGAATCCGCCGTCGACCGCCCGGTCCGCTGGCTGGTCGGCTCCGCTCCGGTGCGCGTGCCGGCCGGGGAGACCGCGCGGGTGGAGGTCGCCGTCCCCACCCGCCTGCTGGCGTACTGGGCCGACGGCTGGCAGTACGAGCCGGGCGACCACCGGCTGCGGGTGGGCACGAGCGCCGTGGAGCTCCCGCTGGAGGCGACCCTCGTCCTGGACGCCTGAGTCCCCGGAACGCCGAGAGCCCCCGACCGTTGCCGGTCGGGGGCTCTCGAGCGTTGTAGCCCCGAAGGGATTCGAACCCTCGCTACCGCCGTGAGAGGGCGGCGTCCTGGGCCGCTAGACGACGGGGCCGGACACCGACATTCTGCCACGGCCCGTGCATCGCCCCGCACAGGGGGGCGTGATGAGCGAGAGCCCCCGACCGTTGCCGGTCGGGGGCTCTCGTGTGCGTAGCCCCGAAGGGATTCGAACCCTCGCTACCGCCGTGAGAGGGCGGCGTCCTGGGCCGCTAGACGACGGGGCCGTGCAGTGCCGCGATGGTGCTGCAGCGGAGGAGCTGGCGCTTCCTCGCTGGGGTACCAGGACTCGAACCTAGACTAACGGAACCAGAAACCGTCGGGCTGCCAATTACCCCATACCCCATGGGCCGTTCTCACGGCGCCGCAGAGAACGATACCCGACGTGCCCCGGGGTCGGCGCACCCCCCTCTAGCTCCGCGTGCCCCGGCGGGCGACCAGACCGACGAACGCGGCCAGGCCCAGGGCTGCGACGAGCACGAACACCGCACCCGGCCCGCCCGGCACGAGACCGGGCACCGCGCCCTCTCCCAGGACCGCCCCGAGCACGAGCACCACGACGCCGCAGACGGCGTGCAGGGCGACGGCCGCCTCGATACCGCCGGTCAGCAGCACCACGGCCGACGCGGCCAGCCCGAGAGCGACCCGGCCGACGAAACCGGCGAGGTCGTCCGTGCCGTACAGCGCGGCCCACAGCACCGCGCTGACGAGCGCGGCGACGGCGGCCCCCACCCGTGGGCGGCCGATCCAGCCGGCCACCGCCTGGCTGAGGTAGCCCCGGAACAGCAGCTCCTCCCCGGCGGCCCGCAGCGGCGCGGTGAGCAGCCCGACGACCAGGACCCACGGCAGCTCCGGCACGGGCCCGGGGACCTCCCGGCCGGCGAGGAGCACGGCGCCCGCCACACCCAGCGCCACGGCTACGCCCACGGTGGCGAGCGCGAGGACGGTGGATCGTCCCAGCAACGGCCAGCGGAGCCGTCCGGCGACCGAGAGGCCGCGCCCCGGGCCGACGCCGTGCACCAGCGGCCAGGCCAGCAGCACCGCGGGCAGCGCGAGGGCGAGGAGGAGGCCGGTGACCAGCAGGCCGCGCCAGGTCAGCGGCACCGGGTCCAGGTCGGCGCCGGTGCCGGTGAGCAGGTCGGCGATGCGGGTCAGCACGAAACCGACGGCCAGGAGGAAGGCGATCAGCGCGAACCCCGCCACCGGTCGCCACCACGCCCACCCGACCGTGCGCATCGCGAGCAGGTACGGCGTCGGCGGGGCCGGCTCCGGCTGCTCCGCGGGCGCCTCCTGCCGCGGCGGACCCGGGACGGGCTGGTCCGCTGCCGGCCGCACCGTGGGCGGTGGGCCGGCGTAGGCCTCCTCCGGGGCCGTCCCCTCCAGGGCCCGAACGGTCATCCGCCGGCGACCGCGCGCGCCGCGGTGAGCCGGGCCAGGGTGCGCTCGCGCCCGAGCAGCTCCATCGACTCGTAGAGCGGCGGCGAGACGGTGCGCCCGCTCACGGCCACCCGCACGGGCCCGAAGGCCTGCCGCGGCTTGATGCCCAGGCCCTCGACGAGCGCGGACTTCAGCGCCCCCTCGATCTCCGGGGTGCTCCACTCCCCCAGCTCGCGCAGCGCCGCGGTGGCCGCGTCGAGCACGGCGACCGCGTTCTCGCCGGAGAGCTGCTTGTCGGCGGCGGCCGGGTCGATCTCGACGTCGTCGACGAAGAGGAAGCCCAGCAGCCCGACGGCCTCCGAGAGCACGATCATGCGCTCCTGCGCCATCGGCGCGATGGCGGCCAGCGTCTGCTGCTGCTCCGCCGTCGGCGGCTCGGCCACGAGGCCGGCTGCGGCCAGGTACGGCACGACCCGCTCGCTGAACTCCTCGACCGGGAGCGCCCGCAGGTGGGTGGCGTTGATCGCCTCGGCCTTCTTCAGGTCGAAGCGCGCCGGGTTGGCGCTGACCCGGCTGACGTCGAAGGCCTCGACCATCTCGGCCACGGAGAAGATGTCGCGGTCCTCGGCGATCGACCAACCCAGCAGCGCCAGGTAGTTGACCAGGCCCTCGGGCAGGAAGCCGCGGTCGCGGTAGACGTCGAGGTTGGACGTGGGGTCCCGCTTGGAAAGCTTCTTCGTGCCCTCGCCGGTGACCAGCGGCAGGTGACCGAAGCGGGGGGTGCCCCGGGCGACGCCGATGTCGGTGAGCGCGGCGTAGAGCGCCAGCTGGCGGGGCGTCGAGGGCAGCAGGTCCTCACCGCGCAGCACGTCGGTGATCTGCATGAGGGCGTCGTCGACCGGGTTGACGAAGGGGTACAGCGGCGCACCGTTGCCGCGCACCAGCACGAAGTCGGGCACCGCCCCGGCGGCGAATCGCACCTCGCCGCGCACCAGGTCCGTCCACACCAGGTCCTCGTCGGGCATCCGGAGGCGGAGCACCGGGGAGCGCCCCTCGTCGCGGAAGGCGGCCTTCTGCGCGTCGGTCAGGAACCGGTCGTGGTTGTCGTAGCCGAGCTTGGGGTCCTGCCCCGCGGCGCGGCGGCGGGCGTCGACCTCCTCGTTGGTCGAGAAGGACTCGTAGGCGTGGCCGGACTCGAGCAGCTTCGACGCGACGTCGCGGTAGATCTCGGAGCGCTCCGACTGGCGGTAGGGGCCGAAGGGACCGCCGGCCTCGGGGCCCTCGTCCCAGTCCAGCCCGAGCCAGCGCAGGCAGTCCAGCAGGTGCCGGTAGGACTCCTCGGAGTCGCGCGCGGCGTCGGTGTCCTCGATGCGGAAGACGAACGTGCCCCCGGTGTGCCGCGCGTGCGCCCAGTTGAACAGCGCGGTCCGGATGAGCCCGACGTGCACCAGACCGGTCGGCGAGGGGCAGAACCGGGTGCGCACCGGGGTCGTCGGGGCGGTGGTCAGGACAGCCGTAGCCGCCGTCATCGGGCGCCGCCGGCGGTGGAGACGGCGTCGGCATCGGTGACCGAGTTGGCCAGCGTGCCCAGCCCCTCGATGGTGCACTCCACCCGCTGACCGGCGCGGATCGGGCCGACGCCGGCAGGGGTGCCGGTGAGGACGACGTCGCCGGGCAGCAGCGTCATCACGCGGGAGATGTAGGAGATCAGCGTCGGGATGCCGAAGATCAGCGAGCTGGTGCGGCCGTGCTGGCGGCGCTCGCCGTCGACGGTGCAGGTCACCTCGAGGTCGGCGGCGTCCAGCCCCACGCCCGGGAGGTCGGTCTCGATCCAGGGCCCCAGCGGGCAGAACGAGTCGAAGCCCTTGGCGCGGGTCCACTGCCCGTCGCTCTTCTGCATGTCCCGCTCGGTGACGTCGTTGCCGATCGTGTAGCCGAAGACGCTGGCCAGGGCCTGCTCCGGGGAGACGTTGCGGGCGCCGCGGGCGCCGATGACGACCGCCAGCTCGGCCTCGTGGTGCACGTTCGTGCTGCCCGAGGGGATGCGGATGGCGTCGCCCGGTCCGATCACCGACGTCGACGGCTTGAGGAACAGCAGCGGCTCCTTCGGGGCGTCGCCGGTCTGCCCCTTCATTTCCGCGATGTGGTCGGCGTAGTTCTTGCCGACGCAGACCACCTTGCTGGGCAGGATCGGCGACAGGAGCCGGATGTCGGCCTGCGCGTAGCGGGCGCCGGTGAACGAGATCTGGCCGAAGGGATGGCCCTCGATCTGGGCCACCTGGCCGTCTCCGTCGAGGACGCCGAAGGACATGCCCTGGGGTGAGGCGAAACGGACGATGCGCACGCTAGGAGGCTATGACACCGCCGGCCTCCGGCCGACACCGCGACCAATTGCCGTCCCCCGTTCACGCTGAGCCGCTGCGT
The DNA here is from genome assembly GCF_031845325.1 of Blastococcus goldschmidtiae. Lineage (NCBI taxonomy): Bacteria > Bacillati > Actinomycetota > Actinomycetes > Geodermatophilales > Geodermatophilaceae > Blastococcus > Blastococcus goldschmidtiae. The sequence continues at coordinate 104,139 of NZ_JAVREI010000011.1, forward strand.
CGCGCCTGCGCGGGACCCTTCGGGCCCCACTCGGCACGACAGAGCACCACGCACAGGACGGCCCTAGGGTCACGCCATGGCCTGCCGCTTCTCCGAGCTCGTCGTCAACAGCCGCGACCCCGAGGCGCTGGCCGCCTTCTGGGCCGCGGTGCTGGACTACCAGGTGCTCGGCCGCGAGGACGACGGCAGCATCGAGATCGGCCCGGCCGAGGGCTTCGGCGGGGCGGCCCCGACGCTGATCTTCGGACCGGTGGCCGACCCCACCCCCGGGCGGCGCCGCCTGCACATCGACCTCAACCCGACCGACCGCGACCAGGACGCCGAGCTGCAGCGCCTGCTCGACCTGGGCGCCGTCCCCGCCGACGTGGGCCAGACCGGCGAGGAGAACTGGCACGTGCTCGCCGACCCCGAGGGCAACGAGTTCTGCCTGCTGCGCACCCGCCTCGACCCGCTGTAGAGCCCGCCGGGATCAGGTGACCTGATCCCCGAGCGTCCTCCCTCACGTCCCACGGTGAGGGAGGACGCCACATGGTGAGGGAGGACGCCGCTGCGCGGGGGGATGCAGCGCTCCGGTCCGGAGGGCGAGGATGTCGTGGTGATCCTCATCGTCGTGAAGTTCCCCGTCCGTCCCGAGCGCGCCGACGAGTGGACCGCGCTGGCCGCCGACTACGCCCGCTCGGTGAACGCCGAGGAGGGCTCGCTGTTCTTCGAGTGGTCGCGCAGCCTCGAGGAGCCGGGGACCTTCGTCTGCGTCGAGGGCTTCCGCGACTCCGAGGCCGGCGCGGCCCACGTCGGCACGGAGGCGTTCAAGCGCTTCGTCGAGCAGGCGCCGGATCTCGTCGCCGCGCAGCCGCAGATCATCTACGTCGACGCCCCCGACGTATCCGGCTGGGGCCCGATGGGCGAGATCCAGCCGCGCTGAGCGCTCAGCCGGCCGAGGCGGGACGGCGCAGGACGGCGTAGGTGAGCGCATCGACCAGCGCGTGCCACGAGGCCTCGACGATGTTGGCGTGGACCCCGACCGTGGTCCACTCCCCCACCCCGTCGGTGGTGTCGATGAGCACCCGCGTGGTCGCGCTCGTGCCGCCGCGCCAGCCCAGGATGCGGACCTTGTAGTCGGCCAGGGCGACGTCGGCCAGCTGCGGATGGCGGTTCACCAGCGCCTGCCGCAGCGCGTTGTCCAGGGCGTTGACCGGCCCGTTCCCCTCGGCGGTGCTGATGACCCGCTCGCCGTCGACGTGCACCTTGACCGTCGCCTCGCTGACCACGACGCCGTTGCCCCAGTGCTCGACGGAGGTCTTGTAGCTCTCCAGCTCGAACAGCGGCGCGGGGGCGTCGGGCAGCTGGCCGCGCAGCAGCAGCTCGAAGGAGGCGTCGGCCGCCTCGAACGACCACCCGTCGGCCTCGAGCACCTTGACCCGGTCCACCACCCGTCCGATGGCCTCGGACTGACCGGTGAGGTCGACGCCCAGCTCGCGGCCCTTGAGCTCCACCGACGCCCGGCCGGCCATCTCGGTGACCAGGATGCGCATGTCGTTGCCGACGACGGCGGGGTCGAGGTGGTTGTAGAGCTCCGGGCTCACCTTGATGGCGCTGGCGTGCAGGCCGGCCTTGTGCGCGAACGCCGAGGCCCCGACGAAGGGCTGGTGCTCGTCGGGTGCGATGTTGGCCAGCTCCGCGATCGCATGGCTGACCCGCTGCAGCTCGGGCAGGCACTCGGCCGGCACCACGGGCAGCCCCATCTTGGTGACCAGGTTCCCGATGAGCGCGAACGTGTCGGCGTTGCCGGCCCGCTCGCCGTAGCCGTTGGCGGTCCCCTGCACGTGGGTGACGCCGGCCTCGACGGCGGCGAGGGTGTTGGCCACCGCGCAGCCGGTGTCGTCCTGGCAGTGGATGCCGAGCTTCCCGCTCACCCGCGCCCGCACGTCGGCCACGACCCGCCCCACGCCCATGGGCAGCATGCCGCCGTTGGTGTCGCAGAGGACCCCGACCTCGGCTCCGGCGTCGAACGCCGCCTGCAGCACCCGCACCCCGTAGTCGCGGTCGGCGGCGTAGCCGTCGAAGAAGTGCTCGCAGTCGAGGAACACCCGCCGGCCGCGGGACACGAAGAAGGCGACGGTGTCGCCGACCATCGCGAGGTTCTCCTCCAGCGTCGTCCTCAGCGCCTCGCGGACGTGCCGGACGTCGGACTTGGCGACCAGGCACACGACCGGCGTCTCGGCGTCCAGCAGCGCGCGCACCTGGGCGTCGTCCTCCACCCGCACCCCGGCCTTGCGGGTGGACCCGAAGGCCACCAGCAGGGCGTGCCGCAGCTTGAGCTCGGTGCGGGCGCGGGAGAAGAACTCCGTGTCCTTGGGCAGCGCCCCGGGCCAGCCGCCCTCGATGAACCCGACCCCGATCTCGTCCAGCAGCCGGGCGACGGCGAGCTTGTCCGCCACGGAGTAGCTGACGCCCTCGCGCTGGGCGCCGTCGCGCAGCGTCGTGTCGAAGACGTGGAAGTCGGTCTCGCTGGTGGTCACGGTCTCTCCCGGGAGGTGCTGCCGGCCCGAACACGAAAAAGACCCCCCGGGTACGGGAGGTCTGCGCGCAGTCGAGGAGGGGACTGCGCGCTAGATGATGATGATCGTGCCGGTGGCGTACATCGCCGACGAGTAAAGCACGCGCCGTCGCCCGCCTGCCCTGGCAGGCTGCCGCACCGTGATGCCGACCGACTGGACGCCCGTGCGCCGCGCCGACGGCGAGCAGGTGGGCTGGCTGGCCCCGGACGGCGGCAGCGGCCGGGTGCTGCCGCTGCTGCTCACCGGCACGCAGCTCGCGCCGGCCGGCGCCGAGGCCGAGGCTGCGGACCTGCTGCCGCCGGGACTCCTTCCGGCCGGCGAACCGGGCCAGGACTGGGTCTGGCAGCCGGTGGTGCTGGTCGAGTCCTGCCCCACCGGCTGCACGGTCCGCCCGGAGTGGCCCGCGCCGGGTGAGACCGGCCGCGCCGTCCTGCCCGTGCCGGTCGGCGACCTGCTGCGCGAGCAACCGCCGGAGGGCTGAACCCCGCTACGGCCGGTCGAGGACCCGCGCGCGCAGCCGGTTGCTGAACTCGACGGCGTACGGCAGGCCCCGGAGGTCCTCGGGCCCGGCATCGACGCCCTGCACGCGCAACAGCTCGGCCAGCCACGACCAGGGGTGGTCCTCGCCGGTGTCCTCGGCGTCATCGGGGAGCACGGTGTTCAGGACGTCGTCGGTCAGCTGGTCGAGCGTCAGGCCCGCCCACGGGTCGGGACCCCCGCCGATCGTGAAACCGCGCTCGGCGTGCAGCCGTATCCGCCGTCCGTCGGAGAGGTCGGCGAACTCGGCCACCCGGAAGGAGACCGCCCGAGGGTCCAGGACCAGGACCTCGGGAACGGGCACGTACGGCGCCCAGCCGACCGTGGCGGGGGCGTCGGCCGGCGGGGCCTGCGCGAGCAGCTCCGCCCGGGCCTCCTGCTCCGTCAGCAGGTCGCACTCCGCGCCGAGAGCGACCACCCGCTGCTGCACAACGGAACCGTAGCGCCGGGCAGCCGCGCCCGGCGGCTCAGCCGGACGCGAGCGCGGCGAGCCGGTCGCCGACCTGGGCCGTGCGGATCTGCTGCTGCGGGTCCCGCGTCGAGAGGTCGAAGGCGACGGCGGCGTTGACCTTCCTCGCCTGCTCGGAGCGCCCGAGGTGCTCCAGCAGCAACCCGACCGACAGCACCGTGGCGGTCGGGTCGGCGATGCCCTGGCCGGCGATGTCGGGAGCCGAGCCGTGCACCGGCTCGAACATGCTCGGGTTCGTGCCCGAGGCGTCGAGGTTGCCGCTGGCGGCCAGCCCGATGCCACCGGTCACGGCGGCGGCGATGTCGGTGACGATGTCGCCGAACAGGTTGTCGGTGACGATCACGTCGTAGCGGGCCGGGTCGGTGATGAAGAACATCGAGGCGGCGTCGACGTGCTGGTAGGCCACGGTGACGTCCGGGAACTCCGAGGAGAGCTCCTCCACGATCCGCGACCACAGGCCACCGGCGTGGGTGAGCACGTTGGTCTTGTGGATCAGCGTCAGGTGCTTGCGCGGCCGCGCGACCGCCCGCTCGAAGGCGTAGCGGACCACGCGCTCGACGCCGAAGGCGGTGTTGAGGCTGACCTCGGTCGCGACCTCCTGCGGGGTGTCCTTGCGGAGCACGCCGCCGTTGCCGACGTAGGGGCCCTCGGTGCCCTCGCGGACGCACAGCATGTCGATGGGGCCCTCGGCCGCGAGCGGCCCCCGGACGCCGTCGAACAGCCGGGCCGGCCGCAGGTTCACGTGGTGGTCGAGCTCGAAGCGCAGCCGCAGCAGCAGGCCGCGCTCCAGGATGCCCGGCGGCACGCTGGGGTCGCCGATGGCGCCGAGCAGGATCGCGTCGTGGCCGCGCAACTCGTCGAGCACCGTGTCGGGCAGGAGCTCACCGGTGCGCTGCCACCGGGCCGCCCCCAGGTCGTAGGGCGTCGTCTCGAGGTCGGGGGCGACCTCGCGGAGGACCTTGAGCCCCTCCGCCACGACCTCGGGGCCGATGCCGTCTCCGGAAATCACTGCCAGGCGCATGAGGATCGACCCTAGGTCAGAGGGTGTCGAGGTCCGCGGCGCGGGCCTCCCGGGCGCCGATGCGGCCGGCGATGTCCTCGAGCAGCTCGGGGCTGACCGGGCTGTCCACGGTCACCGCCATGAGCGCTTCGCCGCCCTCGGTGGTCCGGCTGACCTGCGCGCCGGCGATGTTGATCCCGGCCTCTCCCAGTGCCGCGCCCACGGCGCCGACGACGCCCGGGCGGTCGGCGTAGGTGAAGAACAGCAGCCGGCCGGAGGCGGCCAGGTCGATCTCGAAACCGGCCACCTCGGTGAGGCGCGGGACCTGGTTCTTGCCGTAGAGCGTGCCGGAGACCGTGACCTGGCGGCCGTCGGCCATGGCGCCGCACACGGTGACCAGGTTGCGGTAGGTCGGGCTCTCCGGGTCGCTGCTCAGCGCCACCTCGAGGCCGCGCTGCTCGGCGAACAGCGGCGCGTTGACGTAGGTGACCTGCTCCTCGATCACGTCGGAGAAGACACCCTTGAGCACGGCGAGCTGCAGGACCGCGACGTCGAACTCAGCGAGCTTGCCGCGCACGTCGACGGTGACCGACTGGGCCAGGCCGCCGGCCACGGCGGTGAAGACCCGGCCGAGCTTCTCCGCCAGCGGGAGGCCCGGGCGCACGTCCTCCGAGACGACGCCGCCGGCCTGGACGTTCACCGCGTCGGGCACGAACTCGCCCTGCAGCGCCAGCCGCACCGAGCGCGCCACTGCGGTGCCGGCCTTGTCCTGGGCCTCGGTGGTGGAGGCGCCCAGGTGCGGGGTGACGACGGTGTTCGGCAGCCCGAACAGCGGGCTGTCGGTGCAGGGCTCCGTCGCGTAGACGTCGAGGCCGGCGGCACCGACCTGACCCGACCGCAGGGCGTCGGCCAGCGCCGCCTCGTCGACCAGCCCGCCGCGCGCGGCGTTCACGATGATCACGCCGCGCTTGGTCATGGCCAGCTGCTCGGCCCCGATCAGGCCCAGGGTCTCGGGAGTCTTGGGGAGGTGGATGGAGATGAAGTCCGACTCGCGCAGCAGCTCCTCCAGCGAGACCAGGCGGACACCGAGCTGGGCGGCGCGACCGGGCTGGATGTAGGGGTCGTAGGCGATGAGCTCGACGCCGAAGGCCGCCAGCCGCTGGGCGAACAGCACGCCGATCCGGCCGAGGCCGACGACGCCGACGGTCTTCTCGGTGACCTCGACGCCCATGAACGTCGACCGCTTCCACTGGCCCTCGCGCAGGGTCGCGTCGGCGGCGGGGATCTGGCGGGCGGCGGCGAGCAGCAGGGCGACGGCGTGCTCGGCGGCGCTGACGATGTTCGACGTCGGCGCGTTGACGACCATCACGCCGCGCTCCGTGGCGGCGGCGACGTCGACGTTGTCCAGGCCGATGCCGGCCCGGGCCACGACCTTGAGGTTCGACGCGGCTGCCAGGGCCTCGGCGTCGATCCGGGTGGCGCTGCGGATCATCACCGCGGCCGCGTCGGCGAGTGCGGGCAGCAGCGCGGACCGGTCGGCCCCGTCGACGTGCCGGATCTCGACGTCGGTCCCGAGCACCTCGAGCACGCTCGGGGCCAGCTCCTCGGCGATCAGGACGACGGGCGCGGTCCCCGGCACGGTGGCTGTCACGGGAAAACAGCCTAGGGAGCAGGCCCTTTGGCCACACGAGCGGGTTGCGGTTCGGCGACGACGCCCGTGCCGCTCGCTCCGGCGCCCTAGACTCCGCGCGCCAGTGCTCCGCCGACTCGGTGGGGCCCCCTGACCACAAGGATGATGCCTCGTGACCAACCCACCCGGCAGCGGGTCGAACCTGCCTCCCGAGGACCAGCCCGGCTGGGGCACCCCTCCCGCGCAGCCCGGCTACGGCCAGCAGCCGGCCTACGGTCAGCAGCCCGGCTACGGCCAGCCCTACCCGTCGGCCCCCGGCTACGACGCCCCGGCCGCCGCCACCCCGATGATGGACATCGGCACGGCGGTGCGCAGCGTCCTGACGCAGTACGCCGTCTTCACCGGCCGGGCCCGCCGCTCGGAGTTCTGGTGGTTCGTCCTGGCCTCGTTCCTCGCCTCGATCGTCACGTCGGTCATCGACGTTGCAATCGGGAGCGAGGTGTACGCCGGCACGGGCATCTTCAGCCTGCTGCTCTCCCTCGCCCTGCTGATCCCGAGCCTGGCGGTCGGCGCGCGGCGGCTGCACGACACGGGCAAGTCCGGCTGGTGGCAGCTGATCTGGCTGACTGGCATCGGCATCATCGTGCTGATCGTGCTCTGGGCCCTGGACGGGCACCCCGGCCCCAACCAGCACGGCCCATCGCCGAAGTACCAGGCGGCCGGCGGCTACTGACCCCAGCACAGCGAACGGGCCCCGTCACCGCGAGGTGACGGGGCCCGTTCCGTGTGCGCGGGTCAGCGCGCGGCGGTGCCGGTGTAGTCGTCGGAGGCCGACACCCAGCTCATGAGGCCGCGCAGCTTGCGCCCGGTCTCCTCGATGGGGTGCGCCTCGGCGGCGGCGCGCTTGGCCTTGAAGTCCGGGGCGCCGGCGTCCTGGTCGGCGATGAAGGCCGCGGCCCACGAGCCGTCCTGGATGGCGGTGAGGACGTCCTTCATGGAGTCCTTGACGCGGGCGTCGATGACCTTCGGGCCGGAGGTGTAGTCGCCGTACTCGGCGGTGTCGGACACCGACCAGCGCTGCTTGGCGATGCCGCCCTCGTACATGAGGTCGACGATCAGCTTCAACTCGTGCAGGCACTCGAAGTAGGCGACCTCGGGCTGGTAGCCGGCCTCGGTGAGGGTCTCGAACCCGGCGGCGATCAGCGCGCTCGCGCCACCGCAGAGCACGGCCTGCTCACCGAAGAGGTCGGTCTCGGTCTCCTCGGCGAAGGTCGTCTTGATGACGCCGGCGCGCGAGCCGCCGATGGCCTTGGCGTAGGAGAGCGCGAGGGCCTGGGCGCTGCCGCTGGCGTCCTGCTCGACGGCGATGAGGCAGGGCACGCCCTTGCCGTTCTCGAACTCGCGGCGCACCAGGTGGCCCGGGCCCTTGGGGGCGACCATGGCGACGTCGACGCCGGCCGGGGGCTGGATGTAGCCGAACCGGATGTTGAAGCCGTGGCCGAAGAACAGCGCGTCGCCGTCCTGCAGGTTGGGCTCCACCGACTCGGTGTAGAGGGTCCGCTGCACGTGGTCCGGCGCCAGGATCATGATCAGGTCGGCCTCGGCGGACGCCTCGGCGGGCGTCACCACGCGCAGGCCCTCGGCCTCGGCCTTGGCCCGGCTCTTGCTGCCCTCGGGCAGGCCGACGCGGACGTCGACGCCCGAGTCGCGCAGGGACAGCGCGTGCGCGTGCCCCTGGCTGCCGTAACCCAGGACGGCGACGGTGCGCCCCTGGATGATCGAGAGGTCGGCGTCGTCGTCGTAGAAGATCTCGGCAGCCATGCTGTGTGCGGTTCCCTTCGGTTGGTGGTGCGAAATCTCGGGCTAGGCGGTGCGCTCGACCGGGCGCAAGGTACCGGTGCCGGACATGGACCTCGGCCCGCGGCCCAGGGCCACGGTGCCCGACTGGGCCATCTCCTTGATGCCCAGCGGAGCCAGGACGGCCAGCAGCGCCTGCAGCTTGTCCGGGGTGCCGGTGGCCTCGAGCGTCACCGTCTCGGGGTTGACGTCGATGACCCGGGCCCGGAAGAGCTCCGCGGTCTGGAGCACCTGGGTGCGCTCGGCCAGGGGCGCGCGCACCTTGACCAGGAGCAGCTCGCGCTGCACCGCGGCCCCGGTCTCCAGCTCCACGATCTTGATCACCTCGATCAGCTTGTTCAGCTGCTTGGTGATCTGCTCCAGCGGAGACGCCTCGGCGTCCACGACGATCGTCATGCGCGACAGGCCGGGGTTCTCGGTCGGCCCGACGGCGAGCGACTCGATGTTGAAGGCGCGGCGGCTGAACAGCGCCGAGACGCGGGCCAGGACACCGGACTTGTTCTCGACCAGCACGGACAGCGTGTGGCGGGGCATCAGACCTGACCCTCTCCGAAGACGGGCCGCACGTCGCGGGCGGCCAGGATGTCGTCGTTGCTCGCGCCGGCAGCGACCATCGGCCACACCTGGGCGTCGGAGCCGACGATGAAGTCGATGACGACCGGGGCGTCGGTGATCGCCATGGCCTTCTCGATCACGGCGTCGACGTCGTCCTTGCTCTCGCACCGCAGGCCCACGCATCCCAGCGCTTCGGCCAGCGTCACGAAGTCGGGGATGCGCACCGGCTTGGGCGTCCCGTCCGGATTCTGCGCGTGCAGCTTGGTGCTGGAGTAGCGGCCCTCGTAGAACAGGGTCTGCCACTGCCGGACCATGCCGAGGTTGCCGTTGTTGATGACGGCGACCTTGATCGGGATGCCCTCGATGGCGCAGGTGGCCAGCTCCTGGTTGGTCATCTGGAAGCAGCCGTCGCCGTCGATGGCCCACACGGTGGTGTCCGGACAGCCCTGCTTGGCGCCCATCGCCGCGGGGACGGCGTAGCCCATCGTCCCGAGCCCGCCGCTGTTGAGCCAGGTGCCGGGCTTCTCGTACTTGATGAACTGCGCCGCCCACATCTGGTGCTGGCCCACGCCGGAGGTGTAGATGGCGTCGGGGCCGGCGATCGCGCCGAGCCGCTCGATGACGTACTGCGGCGACAGCGCGCCGTCCTCGGGCTCGTCGTAGCCCAGCGGGTACCGGTCGCGCCAGTCGTCGAGCTGCTCCCACCAGTCGGCCAGGTCGGGGGTCCGCCCGGCCTCGTGCTCGGCCCGCAGCGCGGTGACCAGCTGGCCGATCGTCTCCTTGGCGTCGCCCACGATCGGCACGTCGGCCTTGCGGTTCTTGCCGATCTCGGCGGGGTCGATGTCGGCGTGCACGACCAGGGCGTCGGGCGCGAAGGTCGCCAGCTGACCGGTCACCCGGTCGTCGAAGCGGGCGCCGAGGGCGACGAGGACGTCGGACTTCTGCAGCGCGGTCACCGCGGCGACGGTGCCGTGCATGCCCGGCATGCCCAGGTGCTGGGGGCTGCTGTCGGGGAACGCACCGCGGGCCATCAGCGTGGTGACCACCGGGGCCCCGGTGAGGGCGGCCAGCTCGGCCAGCTCCTCGGTGGCGCCGGCCTTGAGCACGCCGCCGCCCACGTAGAGCACCGGGCGGCGGGCCGCGGCGATCATCGCGGCGGCCTCGCGCACCTGCTTGCCGTGCGGCCGGGTGGTGGGCCGGTAGCCGGGCAGGTCCATCCGCGGCGGCCAGGCGAAGTCCGTCGTCGCCTGCAGGACGTCCTTGGGGACGTCGACCAGAACCGGGCCGGGACGTCCGGTGGAGGCCAGGTGGAATGCCTCGGCGATCCGCTGCGGGATGTCGGCCGCGTCGGTGACCAGGAAGTTGTGCTTCGTGATCGGCATCGTGATGCCGCGGATGTCGGCCTCCTGGAAGGCGTCGGTGCCGATCGAGCCGCTGGGCACCTGGCCGGTGATGGCCACGATCGGGACCGAGTCCATGTAGGCGTCGGCCAGCGGGGTGACCAGGTTCGTCGCGCCCGGGCCGGAGGTGGCCATGCAGACGCCGACGCGGCCGGTGGCCTGGGCGTAGCCCGTGGCCGCGTGACCGGCGCCCTGCTCGTGGCGCACGAGCACGTGGCGCACCTTCGAGTCGAACAGGGGGTCGTAGAGCGGCAGGATCGCGCCGCCCGGGATGCCGAAGACGACGTCGACGCCCATGGCCTCCAGGGAGCGGACGAGGCTCTGCGCCCCGGTGATGCCCGCGGCCGGCTCGACCGCGGCCTCCTCGAGGGAGCGGGCCGTGGTCTCGACGCCGGTGAGGGCGGCGGCGGCCTCGCGGGTGGCGGACTCGCTCTGGCTGGTGGTCATCTCGGCGTCTCTCCTGGGCCGTGCGGGACGAGTGCGGGTGCCGGCGGGTCGTCGACAGCTGTCGGGCAACAAAAAACCCCTCGTGCCACAGGCACGGAGGGGTCAGCGCGTCGGTCGCGGGAAACGACCGGCGCGCTAGGGAACTACGAGGAGGCTGCGGTGGCAGCCGTCGACGAGCAGGCAGGCGTGGGGCACCTGCACACTGTGCGCCCCGATCGGCCCGGTCGTCAACCGACGTGTCCCACTGGGTGGACTCGCGTGTCCATTTCCGCTGCATCCACGGTCGGCACGAGCAGCACGCGGCGCCGCGGCCGGTCCGCACCCGGCACCGCGGTCACCGCGCGCTGCTCGTCAGCGGGAGCCGACCAGGCCGGGCCACGCCGGACTCGCCGCGTCGGAGAGCAGCGCCATCAGCTGCTCCAGCGGCATCGGCCGGGCCAGCAGGAAGCCCTGCGCGAAGTGGCAGCCGAAGCCGCTCAGGACGGCCAGCTGCGCGGAGGTCTCCACGCCCTCGGCCACGACCGCCATGCCCAGTGCCCGCCCGATGCCGACGATCGACTCGCAGAGCGCGCGGGTCTTGGGGTCCCGGTCGATCCGCGACACGAAGGTCCGGTCGAGCTTGACCATGTCGATGGGCAGCTTGGTCAGGTGGGTGAGCATGGAGGAGTCGCCACCGAAGCCGGCCAGGGCCACGTGCACGCCCATGAGCCGCAGCGTGGAGACGTCGAGCCCGTCGCGCTCCTCGCTGGAGGTCACGGTGCCGTCGCCGATCTCGAGCACCAGCCGCTCGGGGGCGAGCCCCGAGGCGCGCAGCGCGGCCTCCACGTCGGCGACCATCGCGCCGGTGGCGACGTACCCGGCGGGCGCGTCGATCCCGATGCGCACGTCGGCGGCCGACTCGGGCATGGCGGCGCCGGCGCGAGCCGCCTCCTCGAGGGCGAACCGCTGCAGCTCACCGATCAGGCCGGACTGCTCGGCCAGCGGAAGGAACTCCGCCGGCGGGACCTCCCCCAGGGTCGGGTGGCGCCAGCGCAGCAACGCCTCCACCCCGGCCACGCTCTGGTCGGTGAGGGACACCACGGGCTGGAACAGGAGGAACAGCTCACCGCGGGCACGCGCCGAACGGAGATCCTCGCGCAGCTGCTCGCGGCGCGCGGCCGCCTCACCCAGAGCGGGCCGGTAGGACTGCGCCATGCCGGCACCGGCATCGCTCGCCGCGCGCAGGGCCAGGTCGGTCCGGGCGAGGACGTCCTCGACGGCGAGACCGGCCTCGAGCTCGACCAGGCCCACGCAGGCGCTGAGGTCCACGATGCCGGCGGCGGTCAGGATCGGCTGTTCGACGACCGAGAGGATCCGGTCGGCCAGCTGGTCGGCATCGGCGCCGCGGCCCGTGGCCACCACGGCGAAGGCCCCGCCACCCAGACGCGCCACGACGTCCTCTCCACGCACCGTGGCCCGCAGCCGGCGGCCGACCTCGGCCACCACCGCGCTGACCACGTCACGGCCGGCGTGCTGCCGGGCCGCCAGGATGCCGTCGAGCTCGACCATCAGCAGGGTGCCGCGCTCCTCGTCGACCGCCGGCGAGGCCAGCCGCTCCTCGAGGAGCCGCAGCATGCCGGCGCGGTTGGGCAGCCCGGTCATCGGATCGGTGTAGGCGACGCTCTGCAGCGAGCGCTCGCGGGCCTGCCGCTCGGTCATGTCCCGGCACTGCACGACGACGGCACCGACGTCGGGGTCACCGCGGAGGTCGGCGATGCCGGCCTCCAGGCAGCGCCACACCCCGTCGGCGTCGCGCAGCCGCAGGCCCACGAGGGCGGGTGCCTCCGCGTCGGCCGACAGCACGTCGGCGACGGCCGCCAGGTCCTCGGGGTGCACGGCGTCCAGCAGGGGGCGGCCGACGAGCTGCCCTGCGGCTGGCCCGAGGGCCCGTTCCAGGGCCGGGGAGGCCCAGGTGACCCGCAGGGCGTCGTCGAGGATCACGACGGCGTCGACACCGGAGTGGACCAGCGACCGGAAGTAGGCCTCGCTGCGCCGCAGCCGTGCCGTGAGGTGGTGCTCCTGGCACGCGGTGGTCCAGCGGTGCACCACGGCGAGCAGGACCGCGAGGAGGAGCCCGACCCAGGTGAGCAGGTCCAGCTGCGAGCCGAGCAGCCGGACCACGCCCGCGGCCGCGACGGCCACGAGCAGGGCGCCCATCGGCAGCAGCTGGCCCACGTCCACGGAGCGGCGCAGACCGCTCGCGGACGGCGCCGACGTGCTCCAGCCGGGGTCGAGCAGGACGGCGAGGGCGAGCAGGAGCAGCCCGCCCACGACCAGGAAGCGGGCGATCGCGCTGGAGGCGACGCTGTCCGAGAGCACGGCGGAGGTGCCCAGCCCGCGGCCGCTGGTGAGCAGCGCCGTACCGGCCAGGAGCACGACGGCCATGCGCCGGCGGGCCGGCTCGACGACGCCGAGCAGGAGGAGAGCGGCGGTCATGGTCGCCGAGGTGACGACGACGGCGGCGCCGAGGACGACCTGCTCGGGCAGGTCCATCCCGGACCAGGCGCCGACCGGGCCGGTGACGAGCAGCCGGACCGCGACGAGGCAGGAGGTCAGGAAGAGCGCGACCTCCGTGGCCGCGCGGCGTCCGCAGAGCAGGCGGGACCGGCCGGCCAGCCCGAGCAGCGCCACGATGGCGATCACGTAGCCGGGCACCGTCGGCACCCAGCGGACGACCACCCTGTCCAGCGCATCGGCGGCGTCGACCACGGACGCCAGGAAGGCGCCGAGCACCGGGAACAGCGGCGCGATCGCGAACAACCGCCAGGCCGGTGGCCGGCCCGGGCGGCGGCTTGCGACCCAGAGGACGGCCGACGTGATCAGGCCGACGAGGACGACGGCGACGTCGCCCAGGTCACGGAAGGCAGGCGTCGTGGCGGCGGCAGCGCAGGCGAAGAACGCCGGCGCGGCCACCGCGAGCAACCACCAACGGCGCAGGTCCACATCAGCTGTCTCGGCACCGAACGGGGCCCGGCCAAGCCGTGCGGGGCGGACCTCACCCCTTGGGAGGGGGGTGGTCCACCCCCTCGATCAGCCGCAGATCGCGCCCTGGGCGGCCGATCCGACGAGCTTGGCGTACTTCCCGAGCACCCCGGTGGTGTAGCGCGGGGGCAGCGGCTCCCAGCCCTCGGCCCGGCGGGCCAGCTCGTCGGCGTCGACCAGCAGGTCGAGCGTGCGGGTGGTCAGGTCCAGCCGGATCCGGTCGCCGTCGCGGACGAAGGCGATCGGGCCGCCGTCGGTCGCCTCGGGCGCCACGTGCCCGATGCACAGGCCGGTCGTGCCGCCGGAGAAGCGGCCGTCGGTCAGCAGGAGCACGTCCTTGCCGAGGCCGGCGCCCTTGATCGCGCCGGTGACGGCGAGCATCTCGCGCATGCCCGGTCCGCCGCGTGGTCCCTCGTACCGGATGACGACGACGTCGCCGGGCTTCAGGGTGCCCTCGGTGACGGCGTCCATGGCGCCCTGCTCGCCGTCGAAGACCCGGGCGGTGCCCTCGAAGGTCTCCGAGTCGAAACCGGCCGACTTCACGACCGCGCCCTCGGGGGCCAGCGAGCCGCGGAGGACCGAGAGCCCCCCGGTCCGGTGGATCGGGTCGCTCATCGCGTGGATGATCGCGCCGTCGGGGTCCGGCGGGGCGATCTCGGCCAGGTTCTCGGCCATCGTCTTCCCGGTCACGGTGAGCACGTCGCCGTGCAGGAGCCCGGCGTCGAGCAGCGCGCGAAGCACGACCGGGACGCCGCCGATGCGGTCGACGTCGGTCATGACGAACCGGCCGAACGGCTTCACGTCGGCCAGCAGCGGGGTGCGGTCGCCGATCCGGTTGAAGTCCTCGAGCTCGAGGTCGACCTGCGCCTCGTGCGCGATGGCCATGAGGTGCAGGACGGCGTTGGTCGAGCCGCCCAGCGCCATGACGACGGTGATCGCGTTCTCGAACGCCTTCTTCGTCATGATCTGCCGCGCCGTGATGCCCTGGCGCAGCAGGTTCACGACCGCCTCGCCCGAGGCGACCGCGTAGTCGTCGCGGCGGCTGTCGGGGGCCGGCGGGGCGGCGCTCCCGGGCAGCGCCATGCCGAGGGCCTCGGCGACGCTGGCCATCGTGTTGGCGGTGTACATGCCGCCGCACGACCCCTGCCCCGGGCAGGCGGCCTTCTCGATGGCGACCAGCTCGTCGCGGGTGATGAGGCCGCGGGCGCACGCCCCGACGGCCTCGAACACGTCGATGATCGTGAGGTCGCGGTCGCCGAGCTTGCCGGGCATCGTCGAGCCGGAGTAGAGGAAGACGCTGGCCAGGTCGAGCCTCGCTGCGGCCATGAGCATGCCGGGGAGCGACTTGTCGCAGCCGGCGAGCAGCACCGAGCCGTCCAGCCGCTCGGCGAACATGACGGTCTCGACGGAGTCGGCGATGACCTCGCGGGAGACGAGCGAGGCGCGCATCCCCTCGTGGCCCATGGAGATGCCGTCGGAGACCGAGATGGTGCCGAACTCCATGGGGAAGCCACCGGCGGCGCGGACGCCGTCCTTGGCGCGCTTGGCCAGCCGGTCCAGCGAGAGGTTGCACGGGGTGATCTCGTTCCAGGACGAGGCGACGCCGATCTGCGGCTTGACCATGTCCTCGTCGCCCATGCCGACGGCGCGGAGCATGGCGCGGGCGGGCGCCTTGGCGTCGCCGTCGGTCACCTCGTAGCTGCGCGGCTTCATCGGGCTGCGCGTCGCGCTGGCGGAGTCGTTGCCTGGGATGAGGTCCTCGCCGATCGTCACGGTTCGGAATGCTAGGCCCGACGGGCGACATCCCCGAGGCTGCGGTGGTACTAGTACCGGTACCACCACCGACCGAGGAGCTCCGTGACCGCCTCCGCCCGCCGCGAGCTGGCCGACTTCCTCGGCTCCCGTCGCCGCCAGCTCGCGCCGAGCACGGTCGGCCTGCCGGCGGGGACCAACCGGCGCACCCCCGGGCTCCGGCGGGAGGAGGTCGCGCTCCTCGCCGGGGTGAGCCACACCTGGTACACGTGGCTCGAGCAGGGCCGGGACATCCGGCCGTCCCACCAGGTGATGGACGCCCTGGCCCGGACGCTGCAGCTGTCCGCGGCCGAGCGCGAGTACGTCCTCCGGCTCTCCGGCAACGACCCGGTGCGTGCGGACGACCGCGTGGAGGCGCTGCCGGCACACCTGCAGGGGCTGATGGACGCGCTCGGCTCCTCCCCCGCCTACGCGATCACCTCGAGCTGGTCGATCGTCGGCTGGAACGCCGCCTACGAGCGCCTCTACCCGGGGGTGGCGGAGCTGCCCGCCGGGGAGCGCAACCTGCTCTGGGTCGTCTTCACCGATCCCGCCGTCCGCGCGCTCCTGGGCGACTGGGATGCCGACAGCCGCCGCTTCCTCACCCAGTTCCGCGCCGAGGTGGGCCCGCGCCTGGCCGATCCCGAGGTCGTGGACCTCGTGACCCGGCTGCAGGCGGCCAGCCCCTCCTTCCGCGAGGGGTGGGCCAGCCACGACGTCGACCGGTTCACCTCCACCGAGCGACGGTTCGAGCACCCGGCGGTCGGCACCCTGGTGCTGGAGCACCACCAGCTCACCCCCGCCGACGCTCCCGGGCTCCAGCTGGTCGTCTACACCGCCGCAGAGACGGACACCGCGGCCAAGCTGGCACGGCTGGCCGCCTGACCCGTCTGGGAGGATCGGCCCTCGTGGACACCCCGGCCCGCTTCGGCACGAACCGCGCCACCCTGCTGGCCGTCCTGGTGTTCGCCCTGTGCCTCACCACGCTGACGGCGGCCTCGCCCTGGTTCCTGCTGCTCCTGGTCGTTCCCGCCGTGCTGGCCGCCTGGGTGCTGCGCACGGGCTTCGACGTCACCGGGGACGCCGTCACCGTCCACTCCCTGCTCGGCCGGCGCCGCGTGCCGTGGTCGGAGGTGGCGGGCGTCCGGATCGGCGAGCGCGGCGACCTCTGGCTGGTCACCACCGGCGGGACGGAGGTGCGGCTCCCGGCGGTGCGCGCCCGCGACCTGCCGGCCATCGGGCGGGCGTCCGGCGGCCGCATCCCCGTCCCCGAGCTGCCGGACGGTCAGTAGCGGTCGACCACGTTGACCAGCGGCTCGCCGGCCAGGATCCGGCGGAGCTGGTCGGACACCGCGGCGGCGGCGCGCTCGTTCGTGCCGGGCACGTCCCCGCCGACGTGCGGGGTGATCAGCAGGCCGGGCGCCGTCCAGAGCGGGTGACCCTCGGGCAGCGGCTCCGGCTCGGTCACGTCGACCGCGGCACGGAGCCGGCCGGCGGTCAGCTCGGCGAGCAGGGCGTCGGTGTCGACGACGACACCGCGGGCCGCGTTGACCAGCAGCGCGCCGTCGCGCATGGCGGCGAGGAACCCGGCGTCGACCAGCCCGATGGTCTCGTCGGTCACGGGCACGATCACGATGACGACGTCGGCCTGCGGCAGCAGCTCGGGCAGGTCGCTGGTCGGCCGGACGTCCTCGCGCGCGGTGCGGGCCACGAAGGTCAGCTCGACGTCGAAGCCCTCGAGCATCCGGCCGATGCGGCGCCCGATGTCACCCGCGCCGACGACCAGGACCCTCGCGCCGACGAGCGTGGCGTGGGTGCGGGGCGTCCAGCGCCCCGCCTCCTGCTCGCGGACGAAGAAGGGCAGCCCCCGCTGGGCGGCCAGCGTGGCGGCCACCGCCCACTCGGCGGTCGAGGGCGTGTGCGCCCCCCGGGCGTTGCAGAGGGCCACGCCGTCGGGGAGCCGCCCGGCGAAGCGCTCCGCGCCCGCGCTGAGCAGCTGGACGACGCGCAGGTCGGGCAGCGCGGCGAAGAACTCGTCGCCGGGGTGCGGCGCGCCGCCGGAACGCGGCACCCAGACCTTCGCGCGGGCGGCCTCGCCCGTGGGCGGGCCGTCGGCCGGCGCCCAGCGGTGGGCACGCACGCGCGGCGAGACCGCCTCGGCGGCGGCCGCGAGCGCACGGGAGGGGACCAGGACGTCGAGCACCTCGTCGGGGCCGACCAGCGGTTCGATCACGAGCGCTGACAGTAGGCGCAACCGCCCGCCCCGCCCAGGCAGCGCACGTACTGTGGAGGACATGCGACGGGTCTGGGCAGGTGCGCTGCTCGTGACCGCGGTCCTGCTGTCCGGCTGCGGCGACGACGGGTACGAGCCCTCCGGGCCTTTCCGTCCACTGCCCGAAGGAGCGCCGCCGGAGGTGGGTCCTCCCCCGTCGTCCGCGCCGGTCCCCGGTCGCCCGGCCGAGCCGGGTGCCGAGCAGGACGCCGGCGATCCGAACGTCGTCGCCACCGGGCTGGCCGTGCCCACGGGCCTGGCCCTGCTCCCCGACGGCACCGCGGTCGTCGGGGAACGCGACACCGGCCGCATCCTGCAGGTCTTCCCCGACCGCTCCCCCGCCCGCGAGCTGATGACCGTGCCGGGCGTGGACACCGCCGGCGACGGCGGCCTCCTCGGCCTCGCCGTCTCCCCCACGTACGCCGAGGACGGGCTGCTCTACGCCTACCTGTCCACGGCGCTGGACAACCGCGTGGTGCGCTTCCCGATCGGTGGGACGCCGAACGCGGTGCTGACCGGCATCCCGCGGGGCGAGGTGCACAACGGCGGCGGCCTGGCGTTCGGCATCGACGGGACCCTGTACGTCGGCACCGGCGACATCGGCAACCCGGCGCTCGCGACCGACCCGCTCTCGCTGGCGGGGAAGGTGCTGCGGATCGACGTGTTCGGCGGACCCGTGGGGGCGGGACCGGTCTTCACCAGCGGGCACCGCGACGTCACCGCCGTGTGCCTCGGCGCGGAGGACCGGGTGTTCGCCGCCGACGCCGCACGCGAGGGGGCCGACGAGCTCAACGCGCTGGTCGAGGGCGGCGACTACACCGGTGCGACCGGCGCGGTGGTCGAGATCCCGCCGGGCGAGGACGGGCTGGGCGGGTGCGCCGTCCTGGGCGACGCGGTCTTCCTCGGCGCGCTCGACGGCCAGCGGGTGCACGCCGTCCCCGTCGACGAGGCGAACATGGTCGCCGGCGAGCTCGAGGAGTTCCTCGGCGGGGAGTACGGGCGGCTGCGGACCGTCGTGGCCGATGCCCAGGGTGCGCTGTGGATCACCACGTCGAACCGCGACGGGGTGGGCACCCCGGCCGAGGACGACGACAAGGTGCTGCGGATCAACCCGCCGTCCGCCGCCGGCGGCTCCCCGCTGTAGAGGTTCGCCGTCCAGGCAGGGACGCTCCTCCGCCCTGCGGTCGCGCGAACCGGTGGACGACGTGCTCGCGGGAGTCGACCGGGTTGTCCGGGGTCAGCTCCCCGGTGGCGTACCGGACGCCCCCGGCCCGCTCCAGCGCCCGCCACGACGCCTCGTTAGCGGCCACGACCGGGACCAGCACCTCCCCGGCGTCCGGGTGGTCGGCGAAGCCGCGCGCCACGGCCGCCGCGATCATCCCCGCGCCGAGACCGCGGCCCCGGGCGTCCGGCTCCCCCACGAGGTAGTCGATGCTCAGCGCGCCGGGAGGCACGGGGCACACCGTCGAGAGCTCGGCCAGGGACTCCGGCTCGTCGTCGAACCGGTAGACCTGGACGAGGCCGAAGACCCGCCCCTCGTGCATCCCGAGGTAGACGGCGGTGGTGTCCGCGCCGTCGACGGCGGGGCCGTAGTGCGCCTCCACCGCATCCGGAGAGCTGTCGTCGTCCCACCACCGGGCGACCAGCGGATCGGCCAGCCAGCGGCAGACCAGCGGGAAGTCCGCGCGACGCACCGGCCGCAGCTCGACCGCGGGAAGTTCCACGGCTCAGCCGCCCAGCTCGAGCGCGGTCAGCGCAGCGAGGTCGACGGCGACGCCCTCGCCGGCTGCTGTGTCGAAGACCTCGAGCTCGTGCAGCCGGCCACCGAGCAGGTGCAGCACGACGGCGACCGGGGCGCCGTCCGCGGCCCGCGCGCTCGCCCTGACCTCGCTGTGCCCGTTCCCGTCCACCCAGCCCGACGGGGACAGCCGGACCGAGGAGCAGCCGCAGGCGCACTCCCCCACCACGGTCGCGTCGGCCACCTGCGCCGTCGCATCCGCGTCCACCTGCGCCGTGAGCCAGGACAGCAGCCGCCGCTCCGCCGTCGACAGGGGCCTCGGGCGGAGCAGCGCGCGGAAGACCGGCTGGCCGGTCGGCTCGTCGGCGGGCACGCGTGAACTGTGCCCCCGGGACCTACGAGCTGACCAGTCGCTCCTCGAGCATCCGCTTGACGGTGGCGGCGTCGGCCTTGCCGCGGGTCGTCTTCATGACCGCACCCACCAGCGCGCCGATGGCCTGCACCTTGCCGCCGCGCACCTTCTCGGCGACGTCGGGGTTGCCCTCGATCGCGGCGTCGACGGCGCTGACCAGCTCGTCGGACTCGCCCATGACGGCCAGCCCGCGCGCCTGGACCACGGCAGCGGGGTTCCCCTCGCCGGCGAGCACGCCGTCGAGCGCCTGCCGGGCCAGCTGGTCGTTGATCGTGCCGGCGGAGATCAGCCCGATCAGCTCGGCCACCTGCGCCGGCGTGACGGCCAGCTCGCCGAGTTCGGTGCCGGAGTCGTTGGCGCGGCGGGCGAGATCGCCCAGCCACCACTTGCGGGCTTCGGCGGGCGAGGCGCCCGCGGCGACGGTGTCGCTGACCAGCTCGACGGCGCCGGCGTTGACCAGCCAGGCCATCTCCGTCGGCGAGATGCCCCACTCGTCGGACAGCCGCGTGCGGCGGGCGGCCGGCAGCTCGGGCAGTCCGGCCAGCAGCGTGGCGACCCACTCCTCGTCGGGCGCGACCGGCACCAGGTCGGGCTCGGGGAAGTACCGGTAGTCGGTCGCCTCCTCCTTGCTGCGGCCGGGCGAGGTGGAGCCGGTGTCCTCGTGGAAGTGCCGGGTCTCCTGCGTGATCGTGCCGCCCGCGTCGAGCACGGCGGCCTGCCGCCGCATCTCGAAGCGCACCGCCCGCTCGACCGAGCGCAGCGAGTTGACGTTCTTGGTCTCGGTGCGGGTGCCCCACTCCAGGCTGCCGATCGGCGCCAGGGAGGTGTTCACGTCGCAGCGCAGGTTGCCCTGCTCCATGCGGACCTCGGAGACGCCGAGGGTCACCAGGATCTCGCGGAGCTCGGTGACGTAGGCCTTGGCGACCTCGGGGGCCTTCGCGCCGGCGCCGGGGATGGGCCGGGTGACGATCTCGACCAGCGGGATGCCGGCGCGGTTGTAGTCGATCAGCGAGTGGTCGGCGCCGTGGATGCGACCGGTCGAGCCACCGACGTGCAGGTTCTTGCCGGTGTCCTCCTCGAGGTGCACCCGCTCGATCTCCACGCGGTAGGTCTCGCCGTCGACCTCGACGTCCAGGTGCCCGGCGGTGCACAGCGGCTCGTCGTACTGCGTCGTCTGGAAACCCTTGGGGATGTCCGGGTAGAAGTAGTTCTTCCGGGAGAACCGCGCCCAGGTGGCGATGCGGCAGCCCAGCGCCAGGCCGATGAGGATCGTCGACTCGATGGCGGCGGCGTTGGCCGCCGGCAGCGAGCCGGGCAGGCCGAGGCAGGTCGGGCAGGTCTGGGTGTTGGGCTCGGCGCCGAACGTGGTGGAGCAGCCGCAGAACATCTTGGACGCGGTGCCCAGCTCGACGTGGGTCTCCAGGCCCATCACCGGCTCGTAGCGGGTGAGGACCTCGTCGAAGTCGACGAGCCGGTCGGTGGTGGTGCTCACGGGGTGGGGCCCTCCTTGGGGGCGGCCGACCTGGTCGCGGCACGCTCGGCACGGCCGGTGATCACGGCACCGACGGCGGTCAGCACGCCCAGGACGAGGAAGACGGCGAAGACGGCGCGGTCGGTGACCACCCAGCCGACGATGCCGGCGACGATGACGAACGCGGTGAGGGCCCAGGCGGCCTTCAGCGGGGCGCTCATGCGGCGCTCCGCACGGGCAGCTGGCCGAGGAACCGCGAGCCGCGGGCGGCGTCCTGGGCCGCCTCGAGGGCTGCGGCGACCCGGTAGCAGCGGTCGTCGGCCAGCGCCGGCGCCATGATCTGGAAGCCGACCGGCAGCCCCTCGGAGAGACCGCAGGGCACCGAGATCGCGGGGACCCCGGCGAGGCTGGCCGGCAGCGTGCAGAGGTCCGCGGCGTACATGGCGATCGGGTCGTCCACGCGGGCGCCCACCGGCCAGGCGACGGTCGGGCTGGTCGGGCTGACCAGCACGTCCACGTCGTCCCAGGCGGTGGTGAAGTCCCGGGTGATGAGCGTGCGGACCTTCTGCGCCTGCCCGTAGTAGGCGTCGTAGTAGCCGCTGGACAGCGCGTAGGTGCCCAGGATGATCCGGCGCTTCACCTCGGGACCGAAGCCCTGCTCGCGGGTGAGCGCCATGACCTCGTCCAGGTCGCGGTTGCCGTCGTCGCCGACCCGCAGGCCGTACCGGACGCCGTCGAAACGGGCCAGGTTGGACGACGCCTCGCTGGGGGCGATCAGGTAGTAGGCCGGGAGCGCCAGATCGAAGGCCGGACAGGACACCGGGCGCACCTCCGCGCCCAGGCTCTCCAGCAGGGCCACCGTCTCGGCGGTGCGGGCGAGCACGCCCTGGTCGTAGCCGTCGGTGTGCCCGTCGCCACCGAGCTCGGTGACGACGCCGACCCGCAGGCCGGCCAGGTCGCCCTCGGCACCGCGGCGCGCCGCCTCGGCCAGGACCGGCACCGGGAAGTCGATGCTGGTGGAGTCCAGCGGGTCGTGGCCGGCGATCGCCTCGTGCAGCAGCGCGGCGTCCAGGACGGTGCGCGCCATGGGGCCGGCCTGGTCGAGGCTGGAGGAGAAGGCGATGAGCCCGTAGCGCGAGACCGAGCCGTAGGTGGGCTTGTGGCCGACAAGTCCGGTGACGGCGGCGGGCTGCCGGATCGAGCCACCGGTGTCGGTGCCGATCGCCCACGGCGCCAGCCCGCCGGCGACCGCGGCCGAGGAGCCACCGGAGGACCCACCCGGGATGCGGTCGTGGTCCCAGGGGTTGCGGGTGACCCGGTAGGCGGAGTTCTCGGTGGAGGAGCCCATCGCGAACTCGTCCATGTTGGTCTTGCCGAGCAGCACGGTGCCGGCGGTCTTGAGCCGGGCGGCCAGCGTCGCGTCGTACGGCGGGCGCCACCCCTCGAGGATCTTCGACCCGCTCGTCGTCGGGACGCCCTCGGTGACGACGACGTCCTTGAGCGCCAGCGGCACCCCGGCCAGCGGGCCGAGCTCCCCACCCTGGGCACGGGCGGCGTCGACCTGCTCCGCGGAGCGCAGCGCGGCCTCGGCGTCGACGTGCAGGTAGGCGCCCAGCGCGCCGTCCTCGGCCTCGATGCGGTCCAGGTAGGCGCGGGTCACCTCGGCGGCGGTCACCTCGCCGGCGGCGAGCAGCCGGCCGAGCTCGGCGGCGTCGGTGGTGGTCAGCTCGGTCACGCGTGCTCCTCGCTGGCGCTCGTCGACACGCGTGCCCGGCGGTGCCGTGTTCTCCGGTGAGCTCGCGAGCTCGCTCACGCCTCCTCCCCCAGGATGCGGGGCACGCGGATCCGGCCGTCCTCGGCGGCCGGGGCACCGGCCAGGACGACGTCGCGGGGCAGGCTGGGCCGGACGACGTCCTCGCGGAAGACGTTGGTCATCGGCACGGCGTGCGTGGTGGGCGGCACGTCGGCCACGTCGGCCTTGCCCACCTGGGCCACGGCGTCCAGCACCGCGCCCAGCTGGCCGGCGAAGAGGTCGAGCTCCTCGTCGGTCACGGCCAGCCGCGACAGGTGCGCCAGGTGCGCCACCTCGTCACGGGTGAGTCGGGCCTTGCGGGACGGCGTGCTCATGCGGGTCGGAACTCCACTTCGGGGGGGGCGACGGTCGGCGCCGACCACCGTGGTCTGGGGCCGGGACCGGACCTTTGCACTGTACGTGGGGGGTCTGACCCGGTCGTCACCGTGAGAAGCTGCCCTCGCCTGCGATCAACGGAGATCGATGAAGGACCCCCTGCCCCCCCGTGCTCGCGCGCTCGCACCGGGACCCTGCAGGGGGCCGGAAACGATTCTCGGAGGAACCGTGTCTTTTCTCCTGCGTCTGGTCATGCCCGACCGTCCCGGCATCCTGGGTGCGGTGGCCACCGCGCTGGGCACCGCGGGCATCGACATCGTGTCCCTGGACGTGCTCGAGCGCGGCACCGGCGTGGCCGTCGACGACGTCGTGGTCGACCTCCCGCCCGACCGGCTGCCCGACAGCCTGATCACCGTCGCGCAGAGCGTGCCCGACGTGCGGGTGGAGTCGTTGCGCCCCTTCGCCGGGCCGCTGGACACCCACCGCGAACTGGAGCTGCTCGACGCGCTGGCCCACGCCGGTGGCGGCACGGCGGAGAAGCTGCTGGCCGCCGAGCTGCCGCGGGTGTTCCACAGCGGGTGGGCCGTGGTGCTCGACGGCACTCCGGGCCGGACCGCGGAAGTCCGTGCCGCATCGGAGGCGGCGCCCGCGTTCGAGGGCGTGGCGCTGCCGTGGATGCCGATGACGGCTCCCCGGCTGCTGCCCAGCGACGACGACTGGCTGCCCGAGCGCTGGCAGGAGATGGCTATCGAGATGATGGCGACGCCCTTCGGTGGCGAGGCCCGCGCGGTCGTCGTCGGCCGGTCCGGCGGGCCGGCGTTCCGCCGGTCCGAGCTCCTGCGCCTGGTGCACCTGACCGGCATCGCAGCGACCGTCACGCACCTGCCGCCTGCCTGAGTTCCGTCGGACCCGTGCCACCGGGCGAACCCGCACTCCCGTCTTTCCGGCGTCGCCCGGAATTGTCAGTGGTCGAACATACGATCGATCCGTGTTCGACACCGCTTCTCTGCCTGGTGCGCCTGCGGGTGCGCCGTCGGTGGGGTGGGCCTCGGGTCCGCTCGGCGCGGTCCAGGCCGCGGAGCGCGAGATCAGCAAGCAGACGGCGATCCGGGCCCGCGCTGTCGCCGAGTTCGCCGCGACCCGCCCCGCCTGGGCCGACCGCCCGGCCGGCACCCCGGGCGCCATGAGCGCCGAACGCCGAGCGGCCCGACCGGAGGTGCTCGCCGAGGTCAGCGAGTGGGCGGCGCACGAACTGGCCGTGGCGCTGTCCCGCACCACCACCGCGGCCGAGAACCTGCTCGAACGCTCACTGACGCTCGTGCACCGGCTGCCGCGCACACTGGTGGCGCTCGAGTGCGGGGTGATCCATGACGGGCACCTGTGGCACCTGCTGGAGAAGGTCGGGCCCATTCCCGACCTGACGACCCGCGCGCGCGTCGAGCAGGAGGTGCTCGACTGGGTGGTCGGCCGGTCGGTCACCACTCCCCCGCAGCTGGCCGGGAAGGTGCGGCGATCCGTGCTGCGACACGACGCCGAAGCGGCCGCGCAGCGACTGCTGACGGCGCTGCGCAAACGTGGCGTCTCCGTCCGCCCGGACCAACGCGAGGGCATGGCGGTGTTCGAGGCGCTGCTGGCCCTCCCGGAGGCGCAGGCGCTCCTGGACGCGCTGGGGCAGTACGCCGACGCGATCGACGAGCCCGGGGACACCCGGAGCCGCGGCCAGAAGATGGCCGACTGCCTGCTCGACCTGGTGCTGCGTCCCGGAGAGCACGACCACGCCGCCGTGCAGGCCCGCCTGACGCTGGTCGCCGGCGTGCCGACGTTGGCCGGCGGGGCCGCTCCGGGCGAGATCGGCGGCGAGCCGGTGCCCGCCGAGATGGTGCGTGCACTGGCCCGGGCGCTCGGCCTCCTCCCCGGTGCGCCTTCGAGCCCGCCCGCCGCGTCCTTCCCTGCGCACGATCTGTCCCCGGACGAACCTCCCGTCGAGACGTGGACCGCCGCGATGCGGTCCGCCGACGAGCGGTGGTGGGCCGAGGTCGAGGCGCGGGCACTGCGCGGTGACTGGGGTGGAGCGGACGATCCTCCGCCGGACGAGCTGGAACGATGGTGGGCCCTCGAGTCCGCACGGGACCAGCTGTCCCGAACCGCACCACCGGTCGCGCCACCGATCGCGCCGCCCCCGACAGGACAGGCAGCACCGACCGCGCCACCCCCGACAGGACGAGCACAGCCGGGACGAGCGCCGACGACTCCTCCCGCACCGGAAAGCGCGCTGCCGGCACCTCCCTCGCCGGGAAGCTCGGCGACGACACTTCCCTCACCGGACAGCGCACCGACCCCGCCGGTCGGGGACGGACCGGACGACGAGGCGTCCCCGGCCCCTGGCACTGGCAGCTGGGCGGACGCGGACCGCGCGGTGGACGAGGCCGGCGCGATCCTCCTGGATCTGCAGCGCGCGATGCACAGCGCCGGCCGGGCGGTCGACGGCGCCCGCCGTGCCGATGCGGACGACGTGGAGGCGTGGCAGGACAGCGCGGCCGGGCGGCCGAGCACCGCGGCGAGCACCCTGGACCGCCTCCACGCCCTCGCCGACGAACAGCGGCAGGCACTTGCGCACCTGCTGGACCGGGGCGCGGGCCGCGGACTCGTCGACCGCCCGCGCATCGCCGTCGTCGACGAGCTCACCGGCGCGCTGCTCTGCCTCACCGACAGCGACGAGCTGCGCCGGCACGCCACCTGCGGTGCCCGCCGCTGCCGCCGCGACCCAGCTCGCTGCGACCACGACCTGAGCGGCCGTCCCGGCCTCGGAGCACCCGCCCCGACCGACGGCTACCGCCCAGGCGCGGCACTCGACCGGTTCGTCCGCGCCCGCGACCCGCGCTGCCGGTTCCCCGGCTGCCGCCGGCGGGTGCCTCGCGGCGGGGAACTCGACCACGACCGCCCGTGGCCGGAGGGGCCGACCAGTGCCGGCAACCTCGTCGGCTACTGCACCGGGCACCACCGGGGCAAGCACCAGGCGCCCGGATGGCGACACCACCTGGCCGCCGACGGCACGCTGACGGTCGCGACCCCGACCGGCCTGATCGCGACCACGGCCCCACCACCGTTCTGAACACCCGGTGGACCTTCGTCGGATCACGGATCGTCGGTGCCCGGCCCTAGCCTGCCGCGCATGGATACAGCGTCGTTCTGGGACGTCGTCGAGGGCCGAGCGGAGCCACCACCGGTGGCGCGGTTGCTGGGCTTCCGTCTGATGCACGTCGATCCGCAGGCCATGACCATCGAGACCGGGTTCACCGCCACCAAGGCGTTCCTCAACCCGGCCGGCCACATCCAAGGCGGGATGCTCGCCGCGATGCTCGACGACACCATGGGTCCGGCGCTGGTCGCGACGCTCGACGCCGGCCAGTGGGCCCCCACCACGGATCTGCACGTGCAGTTCCACCGGCCGGCTCTCCCCGGCCCGATCAAGGGTCACGGCCGGGTCGTGCGACGCGGCGGATCTGTCGCCTTCCTGGCCGGGGAACTCCTCGACGCAGAGGGCCGAACGGTCGCCACGGCCGTCGCCACGGCGTCGATACGGGCCAGCTGACTACTCCCCGATGGTCGCAACCGCTCGCGCGGCGTCGGGACCCTCCTCGAGCAGCACCGAGAAGCCGTCGTCGTCCAGGATGGGCGCCTTGACCTGCACGGCCTTGTCGTACTTGCTGCCCGGGTCCGCGCCCACGACGACGAAGCCGGTCTTCTTCGACACCGAGCCGGTGACCTTGCCGCCGCGCTCCTGGATCGCCGCCGTCGCCTCGTCCCGGCTGTAGTCGCGCAGCGAGCCGGTGACGACGACGGTGACACCCGTGAGCGGACCGGGGCCGGCGTCCTCGCCCTCGTCGGCCATGCGCACCCCGGCCGAGCGCCACTTCTCCACGAGCTCGCGGTGCCAGTCGACGGCGAACCAGTCGCGGATCGACGTCGCGATCGTCGGCCCCACCCCGTCGGCCGCGGCCAGCTCCTCCTCGGACGCCTCGATGATGCGGTCGAGCGAACGGAAGTCCCGGGCCAGTGCCTGGGCGGCGGTCGGCCCGACGTGCCTGATGGAGAGCGCCACCAGCACGCGCCAGAGCGGGACGTCCTTTCGGCTCTGCAGGTTGCTCAGGAGCTTCGCGCCGTTGGCGCTCAGGGCGCCGTCCTTCTTGGTGAAGAACGACGACCGCTGCAGCTGCTCGGCGTCGAGGAAGAAGACGTCGCCCTCGTCCTGCAGGAGGGAGCTCTGCAACAGCGCGGTCGCCGCCTCGTAGCCGAGGTTCTCGATGTCGAAGGCGCCGCGTCCGGCGACGTGGAAGACCCGCTCCCGCAGCTGCGCGGGGCACGACCGGGAGTTGGGGCAGCGGATGTCGGCGTCGCCCTCCTTCTCCGGCCGGAGCTCGGTGCCGCACTCCGGGCAGTGCGAGGGCATGACGAACTCGACCTCGGAACCGTCCCGTGCGGCGACCACCGGGCCGAGCACCTCCGGGATGACGTCACCGGCCTTCCGGATCACGACCGTGTCGCCGATGAGCACGCCCTTGCGCTTCACCTCCGACGCGTTGTGCAGCGTGGCCATCTGCACGGTCGACCCGGCGACCTTCACCGGCTCCATGTACGCGAACGGCGTCACCCGCCCGGTGCGGCCCACGTTGACCTTGATGTCGAGGAGCGTGGTGGTCGCCTCTTCCGGCGGGTACTTGAACGCGATCGCCCAGCGGGGCGCCCGCGAGGTGGAGCCGAGCCGCCGCTGGAGTGCGTACTGGTCCACCTTCACGACGACCCCGTCGATCTCGTGCTCCACCGAGTGCCGCTGCTCCCGGGTCCGCTCGATGTAGGCCCACACGGCCTCCAGGTCGCCCACCACCTCGTACCGGTCGCTCACCGGCAGCCCCAGCTCGCGCAGCCGGTCGTAGGCGGCGGACTGCCGGTCCACGTCGAAGCCGCGGTGCGCGCCGACGCCGTGCACCACGAGGCGCAGCGGGCGCGAGGCGGTGATCTTCGGGTCCTTCTGCCGCAGCGACCCGGCCGCGGCGTTGCGCGGGTTGGCGAACGGCGCCTTGCCCGCCTCGACCAGACCGGCGTTGACGTCGGCGAAACCGGCGACCGGGAAGTAGATCTCGCCGCGGACCTCCAGCAGTTCCGGGACGTCGGCACCGGTCAGCTGCTGCGGGACGTTCGCCATGGTGCGGACGTTGGCGGTGACGTCCTCACCGGTCGTCCCGTCGCCCCGGGTCGCTGCCCGGACCATGCCGCCCCTCTCGTAGACGATGGCCACGGCGACGCCATCGACCTTCAGCTCGCACAGGTAGCTGGCACCGGCCGCGCCCTCGCGCTCCACCCGCGCGGCCCAGGCCGACAGCTCGTCGCTGCTGAACGCGTTGTCCAGGCTCTGCATCCGCTCCAGGTGCTGGACCGGCGCGAAGGTGGCGGTGAACCCGCCGTTGACCTTCTGGCTGGGCGAGTCGGGTGTGAGCAGCGCCGGGTGCGCGGCCTCGAGCGCCCTGAGCTCGCCCATCAGCTCGTCGTACTGACCGTCGCTGACCAGCGGCTCGTCGCGCACGTAGTACGCAAAGGCGTACCGGTCCAGTTCCTCCGAGAGGTCCCGGTGCCGGGTGCGCGCGTCGTCGGGGACCTCGGTGAGGTCCTCCCGGTCGGTCGCGGCCTCGACGACCGGCTCGTCCAGCGCAGCGGGGTCGGTGCTCACGCGGGAACGTTATCCGGCAGGTACGACGGCGAACCGGTCCTCACCCGGTCGGGGTCCGGCCCGGCTCGGACGGGGCGGGCCCGGTGCCGGCGGGGTCGGTGCCCGCAGGCCGCCGCAGGGGTCGTGCGTCCCAGACCGCGTTGAGCAGGCTGGCTCCGCACAGCGCGAGCAGCAGCCAGAACTGCCAGCCGTCGAGGTGCTCCCGCCAGGACACCAGGCCCCAGACGAGCAGTCCGTACACCAGGACCCCGGCGGCGTTGAGCGCGCGGAACCACGGCGGTCGCCGGTGGGCCAGTCGTTGGTAGCGCTCGAGGCGCGTCCTCTTCCCCTGTTCCGGGACGAAGTCGCCGCGCAGCGACGCTTTGAAGCCGCCGAAGGCTCCCGCCCCCTCGACCCGCTGTCCGCCGACCGCCGGCTCGCCGGCCAGCAGCGCCGGCACCTGGGGCGGCAGCCCCAGCGCGGCCACCGCCTCCTCGGCGATGTCACGCGGGGTGCCTCCGGCGCGGTGCAGCCGGCTGACCGACTCCTCGGCCCGCTGCACCGCCTCGGCCAGCAGCCGTGGATCCGCGGGAGCGATGCCCCACCGGTGGCGGGCGATCTCCTTGTACCCCCGGTAGAGGACGTACTCGAGGTCGGCGTGGGTCTGTCGCAGCACCAGCGACACCGGGCTGCGTCCCGGCGCTGCCGTCAGCTCCGCCTGCCGCACGAGGAAGTCCGGGGCGTCGTCGGCCACGACCGCGGTCCACTCCGCGTTCGCGATCACGGTGGCGCCGTGGTCCGACATCGCGATCGCCTCGCGCACGCGGTGCTCCGGCGACCGGATGAGCAACAGCCCGGCGGTCTCCTCGACGTCGTCGTCGTCCACCTGAAGCTCGTCGGGCACCGCGGCCCGGACCAGGGCGACGGCCTCCTCGCCGTCCCGCCAGTCGGCCGCCGACAGCGGCAGGGCGAACCCGTCGCGGCCGAGGAGCTGGTACTCCCCCGGCCCCTGGCGGACGAGCCCGACCGCGTCGGCCCAGCGGACGGTGATCGCGCCCTCCTCGAGCACCGCGCTCACGCCGTCGTCCCCGACGACCAGCGTTGCCCCCTTCGGGACGCCGGTGCGCCGCCGCCGCCGCCGGAACGTCCTTCCCTGCACGGCGTCCCGGGACCAGCCCGGGATCCGGGGAACTCCCGCCGGGTCCGGATCGAGCGGTCCCGGGACGGCGAGCAGGGCGCCGTTCCGCAGTCGTGCCGCGGTCTGCCGGATCTCCGCGGTGGTCACCCCGGACAGCTGCCGGCGCAGCTCGACTCGGTCGTAGGCGGGCACCCCGGTGACGCGGGCCTCGGCGAGGGAGGCGGCCTCGCCCGCGTCGCCGCGACCGTCGTCCAGGTCGGCGAGGATCGTCCGCCGCTCCACCTCCAGCTCCTCGGCGGTGGGCCCCTCGTCGGCCAGCCGCTGCACCTCCCGCCAGAGCACGCGGACGACGAGGTCCTCCTGGCCCGGCCGCACGTCGGTGACGACGACGCCGAACCGGGTTTCCGCGTCCAAGGCGAACCGGTCGGCTCCCACCGCGTACGCGACCCCGCGGCGGTGCCGCAGCTCGTCCTCGAGCCGGCGGCGCAGCAGCTCGAGGGTCATCGGGCCCGCGACCCCGGGCGGCAGCTCGCCCCCCAGCGCGACGGCCCCCTCCATCGGCGTCTCCAGCCACCCCGGCGTCGGCACCTCCGCGCGCCGCAGCGGGCGCCGGGCCGGTGGCGCTCCCTCGGTCAGGGGCAGCACCAGCCGCTCGGGCACGGGACCGCTGAGCCAGAGCGCCGCGTTCTGCCGGGTGAACCAGGTGCGCACCCAGCCCTGCACGTCCTCCGCCGTCAGCGACCGGATGGCCGGTTCGCGTACGCCGGCGAGCCCGGGACCCTCCGTGCCGTACCGCTCGGCGAGCAGGATCCCGACCGCCGGTGGTGCCGCGGCGGCGCCCTCGGTCCGGAGCACGTCGGCCTCCACGCGCAGCCGGTCGACCGGGAGATCCCCCAGGGCCCGGCAGACGCGGGTCAGGAAGTCGCGGACCTGCTCCGGCGTCCCCGACGCGGTGAACTCCGTCCGGTTCAGGTCGACCGACGCGTTCGAGTCGTACGCCGTCCGGCCCACCGCGCTCATGACCAGGTGCTCGACGAGGTGGGTCAGCCCACCCCGGACGAATGTCTCGTCGGCGCGGCCGACCCCGAACACCAGCCCGACGGTGGTGGGGACGGGGCCCTCCACCAGGAAGGCCGGGATCCCGTCGATCAGCGTCTCGTGCACCGGCGCAGGGTAGGGCCGTTCCCGCCGCCCGGCGCGGATGACCGCACGTGTCGTCGCCGTCACTCCGGCTGGAGGTACCTCGCGGCCTCGCTCAGGTGGGTCATCGCGGCGCGGGCGTAGCCGGGCGTGGCCCCGGCGAGACCGCACGACGGCGTGAGGGTGACGACGTCGGGCAGCTGCTCGGCCCCGAACCCGAGCTCGCGCCACCAGCCCTGCACCCGCGACGCGGTGGCCCGGGCGGCCGGCAGCGGCGCGTCGGTGCCCGGGACGACGCCGGCCAGCAGGTGGACGCCGGCGTCGACGGCCTCCCCCACGGCGTCGAGGTCCTGCACGAGCGACAGGTCGAAGGACAGCCCGGCGGCACCGGCGGCGCGGAACAGGGTCAGCGGCATCCGCGGCGCGCAGCAGTGCACGACCACCGGCACCGGCACCGCCGCCACGACCGCCCGCAGCTCCTGCTCGACGGCCTCGGCGGGAACGGCCGGGAGGCGGCCGAAACCGGTCGCCGTGGGCAGCCCGCCCTGCAGCGCCGCGGGCACGCTCGGCTCGTCCAGCTGCACGACGAGGCGCGCACCCGGCAGCCGCGCGCCGATCCCGGCCACGTGCGCCCGCAGCCCCTCGGTGAGCGACTGCGCCAGGTCGCGGCGCGCGCCCGGATCGACGACCGCCCGCTCCCCGCGGGTCCGCTCCAGGGCGGCGGCCAGCGTCCAGGGGCCGGCGACCTGCAGCTTGAACGGCCCCGCGTAGCCCTCGGCCTGCTCGTGCAGCGCGTCCAGGTCGCGGGCCAGGAACTCCTGAGCACGTCGCTGGTCGACGCCGGAGCGCGGCACGAGCCGCCAGCCGGCCGGCGTGATGTCCACGGCGAGATCCACGAGCAGGCTCGCGGTCCGGCCGATCATGTCCGCACCGGCGCCCCGTCCGGGGAGCTCGGGCAGGTGCGGCATCCCGGGCAGCTCGCCGAGGACCAGCCGCAGCGCCTCGGCCGGGTCGGTCCCCGGGAGGGATCCGACGCCGGTGGCCGGGCCCCACGTCACCGCCGGAGACGCACCGCCGGCCCCGCTCGGCAGGCCTGCGGGGTCATCGGGGGTGGTCACGGGGGCGACGGTAGCCGTCCCGGTCCACCGGGCGGGTCCCACCTCAGCAGGAGAGCCGCTCCGCGGTGGGCAGCGCCCCGCCGGCCGGCGCGTTCACCGGCGACGCCGCGGCCAGGTGAGCGGCGAGGGCGTCGGTGCCGGTGGTGTGCGAGGCGAGGTCCGTCCCGTCGGCGAAGAAGGTGTACCCGTCACCGCCCTCGCGCAGGTACGCGGTCATGGCGACGCGGTAGCTGCCGGCCGGATCGATGCGGGCTCCGTCGAGGGTCAGCGAACACGGGTCCACCCGGTCACCGGCCGGCCGGGCCGGGTCGTAGCGGTACGAGAGCCCCTGGGACGTGCTGAGCCGGAGGGCCGGCGCACCGGTGAACTGCTGTTCCAGGGTCGCGCGGATGTCGGCGCCGGACACCGTCACGACCTCCACCGGGAACCGCATCGGCATGACCCGGAACACCTCCCGCTGGGTCACCGCGCCGTCGGGATCGCCCGGACCGCTGCTCTCGCGCAGGAGGTCGCTGCGCAGCATCCCGTGGTTCATGAAGGCCAGGACCGGATCGCCGAACTCGGGCCCTCGCACGGCGGCGAGGAGGGCGTCGGCCACCAGGACCCCCAGGGGCCCGTCCGGCGCCCGCTCCTCCCGCACGTCCTCGACGAGCGTGGCGACCGGCCGGTCACCCCGGGCCGCGGCCCGCTGCACCCAGTGGTCGACGACCCCGGCGATCCGCTCGTCCTCCGCCTCCCGGGTGACCGGGACCGCGGTCACCGTGACCGACGACCGGTCGACGTCGCCGTCCGACCGCACCACGAAGCGCAGGTCGGTGAGCGAACGCCCGGAGGTCAGCGCCTGGGTGACCGGGCGCAGCTGCCCGGCCGGGTCGGGCAGCAGGCAGGTGTAGGGGCTGTGCGTGTGCCCGCCGACGACGGCGTCCACGGCCGGCGACAGCCCCGCGTTGAGCTCTCCCATGGGGCTCCCGGCCAGGTCCCCGGCGCAGGAGTCCAGCCGTCCGCCCGGCCTCTGCCGGCCGCCCTCGTGGGCGAGCAGGACGATCGCCTCGACACCCCGTTCCTGGAGCTCGGACACGTACCGGTTCGCCGCCGCCACGGGCTCCTCGACCTCGAGCCCGGTCAGGCCCGAGGGCCGCACGAACAGCTCGGTGTCGGTGGTGACCACGCCGATGAACCCGATCCGCGCGCCGGTGCTGGTCGTCACGACCTCGTACGGCGGCAGCGCCG
Organism: Blastococcus goldschmidtiae; assembly: GCF_031845325.1. NCBI lineage: Bacteria > Bacillati > Actinomycetota > Actinomycetes > Geodermatophilales > Geodermatophilaceae > Blastococcus > Blastococcus goldschmidtiae. The sequence continues at coordinate 137,755 of NZ_JAVREI010000011.1, forward strand.
GCCTGCCGCTGTCGCGGTCGACGACGTTGGCCGCCAGGTAGGGGAAGCCCGCGCCCGCGAACCGCTCCCCCGCGCTGTTCCGGAAGCAGCTCCCGCCGGCCGTGCCGACGTCGTCGCACGCGCCCACGTCGTCGAGGTACGTGCCGTCGGTCGCGCCGGAGAGCCGGAACAGCTCGTCCTGGCCGCTGTCGAACTCGTGGTTCCCGGCCGCGGACGCGACCAGCCCCAGCGCGTCCAGGACCTCGATCGTCGGCTCGTCCGCATACGTCGCCGACGCCCAGATCGAGGCGCCCACGAGGTCACCGGCGGAGACGAGCAGGCTGTCCTCCTCCGGCCCCCCGAAGTCGGCGCGGACCCGCTGCACCGTTGCGGCGAGGTGTGCGGCTCCGCCCAGCACGGCGGTGCCGTCGTCCGCGGTGCCCGGGAGCCCGTCGGGGCCCGGGCCGTCGTCCACGACCGCGACGGCCTCGTCGTCCGGTGGTGGTGCGATCCGGCCGTGCAGGTCGTTCATCGCGAGGATCTGCACCGGCGTGGCCACCGGCTCGCGCGGCGCGGCCGCCTCCACCACCGGGTCCTCGTGCACCGAGGTCTGCCCGCCCGTGCACGCGGCAGCGGTCAGCGCCAGCGTGACCAGGCAGGCCCCGGTCACTCCGCTCCAGCTGCGCACCCTCGTCCTCCCGGACCGTCGGTCGACCAGCCCACCACGGGATGACAGGAGGCACGAACCGAGCCGGTACCCGGTCCACCATCGGGTGACGCGCGGAGGAGCGGTCCGGTTCAGCCGGCGGACGTCACCGCGGCCTGGCCGACGACCCGGTCCCCGCGCTGTGCGTCCGGCTCGTACAGGACGGCGGACTGCCCGGGGGCGACGCCGCGCTGCGACTGCGCGAGGGCGATGCGCAGGCCGCCGTCCTCGGCGGCCACCTCGCAGGGCGTGGGGACGCCGTGCGCCCGGAGCTGCACCTCGAAGCGGGCGGGCAGCGCCGGTGCCGCGCCCGTCCAGGTGGCGGCGCCGGTGCGCACCTCGTCGACCGTGGCCTGCTCGGCGGTGCCGATGGTGACCGTGCGGCTGACCGGCTCGATGCCCAGCACGTACCGCGGCGCCGAGTCACCGACGCTCACGCCCAGGCCGCGCCGCTGGCCGATCGTGAACCCGTAGGTGCCGTCGTGCTCACCCACCGTCCGGCCCGTTCCCGCGTCGACCACCGGGCCGGGGCGGCTGCCGAGCCGCCGGGCCAGGAAGCCCCGGGTGTCGCCGTCGGGGATGAAGCAGATGTCGTGGGAGTCGGGCTTGCCCGCCACGGCGAACCCGCGCGCGGCGGCGATCGCGCGCACCCGGTCCTTGGTCATGCCCCCCAGCGGGAACCACGCCGCGGCCAGCTGGTCCGGGGTCAGGACGCCGAGCACGTAGGACTGGTCCTTGGCGGTGTCGACCGAGCGACGCAGTTCGCCGTCCGCGAGCCGCGCGTGGTGCCCGGTGACGACGGCGTCGAAGCCCAGCGAGAGGGCCCGGTCGAGCACCGCGGAGAACTTGATCTTCTCGTTGCAGCGCAGGCACGGGTTGGGGGTGCGCCCCGCCGCGTACTCGGCCACGAAGTCGTCGACGACGTCCTCCGTGAACCGCTCGGCCAGGTCCCAGACGTAGAACGGGATGCCCAGCTCGTCGGCCACCCGGCGGGCGTCGTGGGAGTCCTCCACGCTGCAGCAGCCGCGGGAGCCGCTGCGCAGGGTCTGCCGGTTCTGCGACAGCGCCAAGTGCACGCCGGTGACGTCGTGCCCGGCGTCCACGGCCAGCGCGGCGGCCACGGCGGAGTCCACGCCACCGCTCATCGCGGCGAGCACCCTCACGACGCGGCCCTCATCGACGGCCCAGACCCGCCCGGCGGGCCCGCTCCACGACCGGGCCGATCACCTCGAGGACGGCGTCGACGTCGGCGTCGGTCGAGGTGTGCCCGAGGCTGAACCGAAGCGAGCTGCGGGCGCGCTCGCCGTCGGCGCCCACCGCCAGCAGCACGTGGCTGGGGCGGGCCACGCCGGCGCTGCACGCCGAGCCCGTCGAGCACTCGATGCCCCGGGCGTCGAGCAGCATGAGCAGCGCGTCGCCCTCGGCGCCCGGGAAGGACAGGTGCGCGTTGCCGGGCAGTCGGCCGGGGCCACCGGCCAGCACGTCGTCCAGCGCGGCGCCGTTGAGCCGGGCGTCGGGGACCTCGGCGGTCACCCCGCGGACCAGCCGGTCGCGCAGGGCGCCCACCTGCTCCGCGCGCTCCTCGCGGCGGCCCACCGCGGCCTCCGTCGCGACGGCCAGGCCGACGATCGCGGCGACGTCGAGGGTGCCCGAGCGCACGTCCCGCTCCTGGCCGCCGCCGTGCAGCAGCGGGGTGCACTCGGCGTCCCGGCGCAGCAGCAGGACGCCCGCACCCATCGGCCCGCCCAGCTTGTGCCCGGTCATGGTGAGGGCGTCCACCCCGCTGGCACCGAAGTCGACCGGCACCTGCCCGACGGCCTGGACCGCGTCGGTGTGCAGCGGGACGCCGACGGCGTGCGCCGTCGCGGCCAGGGCGGCGATGTCGCTCACCGTGCCGATCTCGTTGTTCGCCCACATGACGCTGGCCACCGCGACGTCCCGGCCGTCCCCGAGCGCCTCGGCCAGCGCCTCGGGCCGGATCCGGCCGCTGGGCTCGACCGGTAGCCAGGTCACCTCGGCGCCGTCGTGCTTGACCAGCCACTCGACGCTGTCCAGCACGGCGTGGTGCTCCGCCGGGCTCACCACCAGCCGGCGACGCCGGGTGTCGGCCGCCCGCCGCGCCCAGAACAGGCCCTTGACCGCGAGGTTGTCGCTCTCGGTGCCGCCGCCGGTGAACAGCACCTCCGACGGGCGGGCGCCGAGGGCGTCGGCGAGCCGCTCGCGCGACTGCTCGGCCACCCGGCGGGCCGCCCGGCCGCTGGCGTGCAGCGACGAGGCGTTGCCGACGCGGGCCAGCTGCCCGGTCATCGCCGCCAGCACCTCGGGCAGCATCGGCGTCGTCGCCGCGTGGTCCAGATACGTCATGTCGCCGCCAGGGTAGTCGCGGGGGCCGGGGCCGCCTGGCCCGGCGGGACGGTGCGCCCGGCCACCCGGGCACCGAGGAGCGCGGGGATCGACAGGACGCCCACCGCGGCGAGCACCGCCGGCCAGAGCTCGCCCGTGCCGTCCGCCGCCCCGGCCACGAGCACGCCCGAGAGGCCGATGCACAGTGCCGATGCGGTCACGTCGGAGATCTGGAAGGCGGCCGAGTTGGCCCCGCGCTCGGCCTCGGGCGACTGGTCGAGCAGCAGCACACCGACGCTGGGCATGCCCAGCCCCATGCCCACGCCGGCCACCGCCCACGTCAAGTAGGCGGGCCAGCCGCCGAGGGCGGGCACCGCCGTGGTGGCGGTGGCCGCCAGTCCCAGGGCCAGCAGCAGGAACCCGGCGCGCAGCACCCGCTGGCGCGGCACGTCCGGACGGCGCCCCTGCAGCTGGGCGGCGACCACCCAGCCGACGGCCCCGGCGGTCAGCGGGAGCCCGGCGGTGGCGGCGCTCCACCCGTGCTGCTCGGTGAGGACGAACGGCAGCAGGACGTCCATGCCGAAGAAGGCACCGGCCAGCAGCCCACGGCTGGCGATCACCGCCGGGATCCCGGGCCGGGCCCGGACGGTGCCGCGGGGCAGCAGCCGGCGCAGACCCACCGCCAGGGCGGCGGCGCCGACCACCACGAGGGCGACGGAGGCGAGATCGAGGCGCTGGGCGGCGTACTGCAGGCCGGCGATGCCGGCGCCGGCGAGGAGGGCGTACGGAGCCTTGCTGCGAGGGTGGTCGGCCCGCTCCCGTGCGGGGGCGTCGTCCGACCCGGCGGTGAGGAGCAGCACGAGGCCGGCGCCGACCAGCGGCAGCAGGAACAGGAACACCCCGCGCCAGCCCACGTGGGTGGTGATCAGCCCCGCGGCCAGCGGGCCGATGAGGGCGGGCAGCACCCACCCGGCGGCGAAGGCGCCGAAGAGCCGGGGGCGGAGATCCGAGGAGTACGCCTGACCGGCGATCACGTACAGCAGCACGATGACGACGCCGGCGCCCAGACCCTGCACCGCCCGGCCGAGGATCAGCACGGCCATGTGCTGGGCGATGCCGGCGATCAGCAGCCCGGTGGCGAACACCAGGACACCGGCGAGCACGCCCGGCCGGGGGGACCGCCGGTCACCGACCTCTCCCCCGACGACCATGCCGACGACCGAGGTGACCAGGAAGGCGCTGAAGGGCCAGGCGTACCAGGCGACGCCGTCGAGCTCGGCGACGGCGCTGGGCATCGCCGTCCCCACCGCCATCGCCTCGAAGGCCACGAGCGTGACGAGGGTCAGCAGGCCGATCGTGGTGCGGCGATGGCCGGCGTCCCAGATGCTCGGCTCGGCGGTCCCGTCCACGAACGGCCCAACCACGCCCGGGCGTCCCTGCTTCCCGGTCCCCGGCGATGACTTCGCTTCCCGGGTCCGGAAGTGCGTCGAGCGCCGGAGAGCTGCGGGAGACCCAGCCGCTCGGCCAGCAGCGCCGGCATGACGCTCATCTGGCTGTCGGTCGCCTCGGCGCCGCAGATGACCAGGTCGAACTCGAGCTGACCCAGCGCAGCGG